>MTOU01000003.1 GCA_002011745.1 Nitrospirae bacterium JdFR-85 | reverse complement strand
ATATTAGAATAATCCTGAGCTAACGCACTCTCAATAGCATCAGATATGTATCTGCTCTGATTGTATGTGGGAATCATTATGGAAACTTTAGGTAGCATTATTCATTTAGTTCTATCTATTGTCAACTTCTTAATTTTGTATAAAATAATCACTGAATACTCAAATAATCTTTTTAAACAAAAATTATTAATATTGCTTTTTAAAAAAAATTTCATAGATTGTAAAAACTTATCATGTATAATATATGATTTAGCAATTTCATAGTAAATATTTCCTTCTGCCTCTTTTCTATACTTTTGAGGACAATATTTCTCAATGACTTGTAACTTCAGCATATTATGTCTTTCTATATCTCCATGAAATTGGATTCATGTTGACGATAATAGACAACATCCTCGTCAAGGTATGCATATTCACTCTCATCTTTTATATTCTGAAATATTCTTATATTTAAAACCCAATCATCTGCTAAAACTTCTTCATCAAAAAGACCGACCTTAAAAAGAAAATCTTTTCTATATAAGGCAGTCTGACAAAAAAAAGATGTGCTTTCAGTATATAAATATCTCAAAATGGTATTTTTATCTGAATTAAGAATTCTAATAGTTCTCTCTGAATGAATTCTTTTTAATGTTTTTCCATCCTTATACTGCCTTCCATTTGCTACAACAATCTTCAGTCTGGAATTCCTTCTAAAACATTCTACCTGCTTCTCTATTTTATCCTTTGAGTAAAAATCGTCAGAAGCTAAAAAAGATACAAGCTCACCTTGAGCGAGACGGATACCTTTATTTAAAGTCTTTGAGGGTCCTAAATTCCTTTGTCTAATAAATTTGAATTCAAAAGGCGAAGCTTTTTGTAATCTTGCTAATATTTCAGGTGTTCTGTCTATAGAACCATCATCAATAACTATCATCTCAATACTCCGATAAGTCTGTCCCCACACTTTTAATTGCCTCTTCAATATATTTTTCGTGATTATAAGCAGGAATTATAATGCTTACCAAAGGTGTATATTCATACTGATGCATTTTTTTACACCTTTGTCTGACTTAAAAAGCTATTTATAGTATCAATAACAACTCTCACATCTTCTAAATTTATCCAAGGATATATAGGTAAAGAAACTATTTCTCCACATATTCTTTCAGTTACAGTCAATTTTATTTGTAAATGTCTTTCTAAATATGCCTTCTGTTTATGCACGGGTACAGGGTAATGAATCTGGGTTTGGATACCTCTCTCAAGAAGATATCTCTGAAGTTTATCCCTATTTTCATGTCTTATCACATACAGATGATACACATGTTTTGCATAATCCCGTTCTACAGGAGTAACCACATTTAATCTTTTAAGTGCTCTGTTATACAAAGTTGCAATTTCTCGCCTTTTGTTGTTCCATTCATCTAAATACTTCAGTTTTACTCTCAATACCGCAGCCTGGATCTCATCTAAGCGGCTATTGATTCCTATGAACTCATGAAAATACTTTTTCTTCTGACCGTAATTGCGCAACATTTTGATCCTTTCTGCTAATTCTTCATTATTAGTAACTACCATTCCTCCATCGCCATAAGCACCGAGATTCTTTACAGGATAAAAACTGAAACATCCTAAATGGCCAACACTGCCCACTTTTTTACCTTTGTATTCAGCACCATGGGCCTGGCAGGCATCCTCTATAACATAAAGATTGTATCTTTTTGCAATCTCCATTATAGGGTCCATATCTGCTGGATGGCCATAAAGATGAACAGGTATTATAGCCTTTGTTCTGTCTGTAATCTTTTCTTCTATCTGAGTAACATCTATACAGTATGTGTCTGGCTCAATATCCACAAACACGGGCGTAGCCCCATTTCTTGTTATTGCATCTACTGTTGATATAAAAGTATGTGCCACCGTTATTACTTCATCGCCAGGACCGATCCCAAGAGCCTTGACTGCAAGATAAAGGGCATCTGAGCCAGAATTAACAGAGACTGCATATTTTACACCCAGATAGTGAGCAAATTCTCTTTCAAAGTTTTCTACTTCCTCACCTAAGATAAACCATCCTCTTTTTATAACTCCTTGAATAGCCTTTTCTATTTCTATCAATTCATCTTTAATTCTTACAAATTCAATCATTTTTTTCTCACTACAGACTTATTTATGATTTTAAACACCTTTCCGCACTCACACTCTGCTATATCATTTTTGAATTCCAAGTCCTTACCACATTCACATACATAATTTATAACCTCTGCAGGTACTCCATATACTAATGCATAGTCTGGCACATCCTTGGTCACCACACTCCCTGCTCCCACCATTGCCCATTTACCTATGGTAATCCCACAAAGAACAGTAGCATTTGCCCCTATACTTGCCCCTATCCTTACAAGGGTTTTGAGGAACTGTTCTGGATATACCTTACTTCTTGGACGAATATCATTTGTAAAAGTTGCATTTGGGCCTATAAAAACATTATCTTCAATCCTTATTCCATCCCACAAATAAACCCCATTTTTAATAGTAACATTATCTCCTATAATCACATCATTCTCGATAAAAGTATGGTCACATATATTACAGTTCTTTCCTATCTTGGCATGCTTAAGAACATGAGCAAAAGCCCATATTTTTGTTCCTTCTCCAACATCCTGAGATTCTACTATAGCCTTTGGATGAATAAATACGCCTTTCATTCTATTTTTCTCCTTTTACCAACCTTTTAAATTCACTATAATCTCTAATATAGTCCTTTTCATCATAAAATTCTGAAGCAAGTACTAAACATACAGCACCTGTAGAGAAATTATCTAACTCCCTCCATACCATAGGACAGAGGTAGAGACCATAATAGGATCTATTTAGATGAAACCGCTTTCTTTCAAAGCCGTCGTCAAGCACAACATCAAAACTACCACTGGCTGCAATTATAAATTGATGAAGCTGCTTATGAGCATGACCGCCTCTGCTCTCTCCTCCGGGAACATCATAAAGATAATAGACCCTTTTGATTTCAAAAGGAATGTGTCTATTATTCTCAATGAATGTAATATTGCCTCTTCTGTCTGTTATCTTTGGCAATTGAATAATCTTACAGTTCTTAAGTCTTCCCATACTGTCTCCTTTCATTTTAACCAATGTGAGAGGTCTCTTTTTATAAGATCCTGGAGTTTAAGAATGTCTTCTCTGAAAACTTCTTTTAAAGATTCTCTTACTTCCTTATCAAGTTGTGGTTTAACAAAAAGTTGTTTCTTTATCCACATATGAATTTTTTCTTTTGTCTGCTCGGATATTCTTTTCATAGCAGGCTTTAAGGGATTATATTTTATACCTGTACAATAAAGTTTATATAACATATGATGCAAATCACTTTTATTTGCAAATGAAACATTATATTTCTTTCCCAGATTTTGAGGAATAAAATCACTATCTACTTCAAGAAATTTAAAAATATCTTTTACTAACCACAAAGGTCTTTCTTGTAAATCTTCATAAAGATAGACTTTTACATAATCAAAAGTCTCAACATATGCCTTTACTGGTTCATAATAAAAGCTTAATCCTAAGTAATCATATGCTATAGTCCATCCTTTTTTCTCTCTTTCTTGCCATGCCCAAACAGCTTCTTTAAATGGTAATCTTTCTAAATCATTAAGTCGTGTTACATAATGTGAAAATGCCCTTTCAACTGGTTCTCTAAGAATAATAATAATTTTTATTTCTTTCCATCTTGAATGATATTTTTTTATATTAGAAATTACTCTCTTGTATAATCTTTGGTAAAGATAAGACACTGAAGCTTCTCCTAAAACTGCATTTATAGGAGCAGAAGAGAAGAAACTTAGATACTCAGATAAAGTGGTAATAAGAACAGGACCTAATATATGAGGAGTACTAAACTTAGGAGAATCATTGGCAAATGCAAAAAAATGTAGTTCTTTCACATTAGGGATAAATATATTAGGATGTTCAGATAAATAATTTGCCAAAGATGTCGTCCCGCTTTTAGCTGCACCTACAATCAAAAAATCTGGAAGTTGCTGTCTCATTGCACATCTCCTTGACCAAATCTAACAAAAGGAATGTAGCCAGTAAAAATCCCTCTTTTCACCCATACATAAATAAGAGCCGCTATATTAAAAAGTCCTTGCGTAAATGCTGTAGCCACAGCCGCACCATTGTAGCCATACTCAGGAATAAGAATATAATTCAAGGAAACATTCATAAGCATATACAAGAAAACCAGGTTACGACGTACTACCTGAAGACCGGTCATATCAAGAAAATATCCTACTGGACCAGTGGTAGCGTTAATAAACTCTCCTGCACTAATAGTTATCAATACCCATTTCCCTGCAACAAATTCCTGTCCAAAAAGTGAAAGTATAGGCTTTGCAAAGATAATAAAGCAGAGAAGTATCGGAAAGGATAAGAAAAAGATTAACTTAGCAGAAAATCTCACCATATTTTTCAGTTCATTGTATCTCTTAGCCCAGTAAAGTTCTGCCATCTTTGGTGCCACAATGGTATTAATGGCCATCAGGATCATACTCGTCAGTGCAGCCACCCTGAAGGCCACTGAATAGATACCTACTTCCTTAGGCCCCATGAAGTATCCAAGCATGAGCTTATCAACAGAACCTGTGATCAGAAACATGGAAGCAGTCATCAACATTGGAAGAGAGACTTTTATTATTTTTTTATATTGAATGGCTGTATTTTTATAAAACTCCAATTTTTTAACCGTTTTTTGCACATAAAAGACAGCTATGGTAAAAACTGCTATTGAGGCAAAAAGGTATGCTACAGCAGGCGTAAGATCATTGAACTTCAATAGAAAAACTAATATTACTATAGCTGGAAGACTAAATAACACATTAGAATTCCTAAGTGTCTCAGAAACTCTAATAAGCCTCAGTCCCCGTATGAACTCAATCAGTATATTTGTAACAACTACAAATGGAATACCTACAAACATTACCCTTAAGAAATCCTTTAGTCTTTCATCGTGAAAGGCATGGATAGATATCTCATCTGCAAAGATAAAGCCTACAATCAGAAAAGGAAAAGATGTGAAAATACTTATCAATATCATACGTACTAATATACTAATAATAGCCCTGTCACCTTGATACTCTCCAACAAATCTTAAAATGGATGTGGGAAACCCCATTAGACAAAACATTACCACAATAGTCACAACAGTTGCAGAGAGATTAAAGAGCCCTACCACCCTGGCACCAAAGAAGTTTGATATTATTAAAGTAGATATATATCCAAGTCCTAAGGCAAGGACTTTAAACATGAAAGACCAGCCAGACCCTATTAAAATCTCTCTGGTATGAGATGTAGCAGCAAAGACTGTCTCTGTCTTTTCTAAAAGTTTCATTGTACAAAAATACTCTTTATCTTCTTCTCCTCTATCCCCAACTCTTTAAGGGCTTCATAGAGTTGGCCTCGCTTAAGATAGGAGGCTATAATCACCACATCATATTCTGTCTGCAGAAGGTTCTTAAGTGGATGTACCTTAAAGGCAAAGAATTCCTTACCTATTTGTGAATCATCCATTACTCCTACCAGTTCAAGCTTAGTCTCCTGAAGGGTAATATATGCTATTTCAGCCACCTCATCTGCACCAGCAAAGACAACCCTTCTTGTACCCTCGGACTGGATTTCTTGAAATAGTTTTTTGAGATTAGCCCTTGCTTCACGATATATTCTTGTATAATCCTGTAAAAGACGATATGTAAGGCGGGTCTTTTCTGTAAAACCCTTTGGTGTAAGATAGTAGACATATCGCTTAGGGGGTATGGATTTTACTGTTATATAACCCTTTTTTATCAGGTTCTTTATATATGAATTCACAAGTCCCAAGGCAATTCCAAGCCGCTTGCTCAGTTCTCTCTGAGTAAGAGAGTTATTATTTGAAAGCTCGTCAAGGATCTGTAAAGCCCTATACTCCTCTGTATCAGATTTCTGTGAATTGTTCATAATATGAACATAACATATAAAGCCCTAAAAAATCAAAGTTGTGGAAAACTTTTTAAAGTTTTGATAAAATAAAACCGAAGTATAAAATTAGCTTAGCTACAAAGTATCATGGCTGAGCATACCTTTGCCTAAGGGATTTGTGAATGAGATCTTTAGGGATTCTTGCAACAGCTATTATAATATTAAGCATTCTTATCTCTTCACCTGTTTCCTCTAAAGCACCTGATGAATCAGGCAAAAGTGAATGTATAGAATGTCATAAAGATGTATATGATAAGGCATCAAATAGTCCATACATACATTCTATAGTGCTGGCTGACTGTAAGGTATGCCATGTAGAAGAAGAGACCTCTGAGGCTCTGCCTCCCAAGATTCTGCTTGAGACCTCTACACCACTTAACAATTTTATCCTACATATCGAGAATCTCGAAAAAGACAAGACTTATAAAGCAGAGCTGATCCTCTCTAACGAAGACAACAATCAGTCAGAGCCGTTCATACTCAAAGTTATCCCTTCAAAAGCAAAAGACTACAGCAATAGATTCAAGCCTTTAAAAAGCCTTTCAGAGGTTTTACCTGAAGAGATCAAAAGAGGGGTCTTTATGAGTGTTACCCTTTTTTGGGAAACAGACACACCTGCCACCACTTCGGTAGAATGTCACAAAAAAGATTCAGAAGAATCTCCTGTTAGGATTGAAGATTCTGAGATTTATTCTTGGACACACAGGATCAAAGTCTCGGGCCTCAGTTATAAAAACATATATATATGTAAGGCCATTTCAGAGGACCTCTTTGGCAATAGAGTAGAATCATCAGAAATTATCATTGACACATCCAAGGAAAAAGCGGGAAAAGAGACAGACCTGGATATTACAGTTAAACCGGCACTTAAAAAGGCAGAATTTTTTAGGATAGAAGGAAGAGAAGGAATATTTCTGTGGATAGAGGCCAATATCCCCTCTTATTGTTATATCTCTTTTTCTGAAAGAGAAGAAAAACCCGAAGAGGTTGTTCGTCACTTTACCCTGGGTAGATATGCTACTATTGAGGCATGTGAAAACTGCCATACCTTTACAGTCTCGCATCCTATTGGTGTAAAAGCAACAGAGGAGAATGTAAGAATAGCTGAAGATATGTTCACAATTGAGGATGGTATAATAACCTGTGCCACCTGTCATTCCCCTCATGGTAGTGACAAACCCTTTCTGGCACGGTTTGATTTCAGGAAAGACCTTTGTCTCAAGTGTCATGACGAATCGATTTATACTAAATAAAACAACCTGAAGATATATTGAAAACACCTTTAAATTGCTTATAATTCTTAAGGAGGTAGGACAGATGAGAGTAAATAAAAACAGAAGAAAACGGATAAACTTCTCTGTAAAGAGACAGATGCAGGTCAGACTCCTGTTGAAGATACTCCTCATCATCTCCGTGAGTGTAGGATTGATGGGAATCATATTTTATATTTACAGCAACAGAGAAATCGCCTCCACATATCGTCAGTTTCATATCCAGGCAAAGAACTTTCTTGACTATCTTCTGCCTGCAGTAGTTGGCTCCCTGTTTATAGCACTTATTGCTGCTCTGGCCATAGGCATATTCTTCCCACACAGAATTGCAGGCCCTTTATACAGAATTGAGAGAGACCTTAAAGAAAAGGTTGGAAGTGGAGACCTTACAGTTAGGTTTGTGTTGAGAAAGGGAGATGAGGTTCATGATCTTGCAAATGCCATAAATACTACTCTTGAGATGCTGGGCCAGAAGGTCAAAAATATTAAAGAACCAATTGAAAAACTCGATTCCCTCTTAACAGAAGAGAAAGAGCATCTCGACTATGAAAAAATTTATGCCCTTGTAAAAGAGGCAAAAAAGGCATCCGAGGAATTTAAGGTATAGCTTCTCTAATTGATTCCATGAAACCCAGAGAAATGTCTTCTCAAAAAGAGCTATACAATCTTGTTTTTTTTATACTCCTCCTTGTTTTTATTGCTGCTCTGGGGCCTCCACTGATAAAACATCACAAAATAGTCCATAATCCATGGGTTATAAATGATGACCAGAGACAGCAGATATTCGAATTTTATCGTGAAGAAGGCACACCAGTTTTCAAAGATGACTACATAGCCAATTATTATCTCGACACCAATATACCCTTAGGATTCTCTTTACTTTATAGCATTGCTGGATATATCTGGGATCCCTTAGAGTTTTCCAGATATCTACAGGAAGTACTCTTTATTCTACTACTACTTTTTCTTTTTCTTATTGGAAAGACCTTGGGAGACTCTATCACAGGACTACTATGCCTTCTTGCAGCCTTCTGCTCATATATATATCTTGACCGTATAGCAGGAGGGCTGCCAAGGGCATTCTCCTATCCACTGGTAGCAGGGTTTCTATGGGGACTACTGAGAAGAGACATAAGACTCATGGCTCTCATGCTCCTTTTTCAGGCACTTTTTTATCCACCGCCTCTGCTTCCCTGTGGTATCACATTCTTTCTCTTTCTTCTTTTTTCTAAATCTCTACCACTTACAACAAGAAAACGTTTTCTGATCTTGATACTAATCGTAACTATGGTTGGGGCTGCTGTAGTGCCAAAGATATTTTTTGTCTCGAGCCAGTATGGAGAAAGGATTACATGGAGCAATATGCACCTGTATCCAGAGACAGGTCCTGAAGGCAGATATGGACCTGAGGATAGACCGCCCTTCCCTTCTCTTGCAGAGCAGATTATTCATTCTGTTAAAAGAGCCTTTACAGGAAGCGGGATTGTCAGAGCTAACATAGTTATTAAAGCTTCACTGATTCTTTTAGGATCCTTTGGCTGGATATTATGGATGCTCAGAAAGAGACAGGTTTGGATTCTTGTTTTCTTTTTAAGTGCCTCTTTAGCCTATGAGCTCGCCTGTCTGGCATACTCATATCTACATCTTCCCCAACGTGTACTCCTCTATATACTGCCGATTCTACTTCATACAGGGTTTATTATAGGCCTTTATGAAGTCTCCAAGACAGTATTTGTCAGAATTCCTACTATAAAAAAGATAGACTCAACCATATTAGGTGCTATCCTGGTGTTTCTAATCCTTATAGTCTTTCTAATTGACAGAACCTTCCCAGGCAGAGGCCTCTACAGTGAAGAAGGCAATAAAGATCTATTTCTCTATATAAGAAACCATATTCCTAAGAAGGCACTCATAGCAGGATGGCCACAGGATGTGGATACAATCCCTCTGCTCAGCAGAAGAAGAATCCTTGTAGGATATGAAACCTACCAGGCGTTCCATACAGGATACACTCTCCAGATGCGTAAGAGGGCCTCTGCAGTGATTGATGCATACCTGTCTGATGATTTAGAGGCCCTAAGAAGGCTTCATAGTGAATTTGGTGTGACCCATCTACTCCTTAATTGGTACCATTTTCATATTCCACCCATAGAGTTACCATTCTTTTTTGCTCCTCATGATAAAAAGGTTATCTCTCTTTTGAGCTCTGTCCCTCTTAGGGAAAGAGCTGTAATGAAGATATACAAAAAGCTTGAGATTGCAAGAGTAGACCATTTTAGTATTCTGGAACTCTCAAGATTGAGAGAGATATCTCCTTAGAAGTTCATAGGTGTATCTCACCTTCTGATTATATGGATTCATGCTTAGATACTTCTCAAACATCTTTAAGGCATCCTTTAGCCTATGTTTCTTCATATAGGCATATCCTAAGGTTTCATAATACCCCCATGTGGCAGGATACTTTTCTATACCCCTTTCACACTCGGCTATTATCTCGTCATATATCCTATCTAAGGGGATCTCATATCTCTCTATAAGGTCCTTATTTTCTGGCCGATTTCTTACAAACACAAGGGCCTTACCATCTGCAAACACAGGTTTCCACTCACTGTCTAAGGATATTCTGTCAACAAGGGGGAATACATAACCTGAAGTGCTCACAGCAGGTGTAACAATAAAATTGATTTTATACGCATCCAACAGTCTCCTCCAGAGCGCTCTCTCAACACCATGTCCCTTAGTTGCCTTGAGTATCTGATGATAATGGAAGAAGGCAGTCTCATTCAGAGTTCTACCATATATGAATACTCTGTATTCAGGATAAAGCTCCCATATCAGGTATCCTCCCCAGTTATAAAGGTTGAACATCCTCCCCTGAGGTCTCACATCCTTTATAAATGCCACTGCTCCTGTAGGATACATCCACTGTCTTGTATCAAAACGGAGTACACCTGTAGAGACTGTCTTAGCTGAGACAGCAACCATTACCAATGAAAGTACCACTGCCACTGGAATACTGAAATCTCTCCTGAACAGGGTTAACCTCTCTGATATCCAGCACTTAAAATTCTGGATTACACTACTAAGGGCATAGGACAAAAAGACCCCAGATACAAGGGCAAAATATATTATATACTTATTGCTCTTCAGAGATGGTATGATCACAACTGTTAAGATCAACAGTTCTGTAAGGTCCATACGCCTCGTTACTGAGAGTACCAGAACCATAATTATCACTGCAGAGAGCATGAACCAGTAAGAGTGATATTCATAGAGCATGGGTCTATGGTATTCCTCTATACTCCTGAAAAGACTCTGTTGCTGATACCATGGAAATAAAAAGGTGAGATAGGTGTTTGGGTTAAGAAGTGTGATTATTATAGAAAGAATCACTATGATAATAAGTTTCCTGAGCTGGTCTCTCTCTATTGTAGAGCCAATAGAAAAAGGAGTCTTAGTTTCAATCAAATATTTAAGAGCTTCTACAAAAGTAAAACTCCCCATAATTGTTAATCCGAGTATATACCCTCCGTGAAGATTGGCCCAAAGGAGCGTCACTAAAGGAAGAATATAAATAAATCTACCTCCTCTCCTAAGGTCATAGAGGCAGTACAGGGTGGTTGGAAGTAGAAGGTAAGAGAACAGCTGGGGTCTTGTGTAATTGAAATGATGTCCTATATAGGCGACAAGACAGAGCACAATAAATGCTACTGCATGGTCTGCGCCTCTTCTGAGCATAGTGAGATAAAGAACCATATAAGCTGACATAAAAAGTAAGGATTTCAGAATACCCAAACCTATGAATCCTCCACCAAGATAAGTCAGATAGAAGAGAACCTGTGAAAGCCAGTTTCTCTTAAGACTGGTAGCCCAGAACCAGTTAGCCTCTTCAGAGGGACGCTCTTCAGAAGGAACCTCATCTATTCCGAGTCTGCTTACCTCTGCAGGCAAAGAGTATGTGAATGAGAAAGGGTCCTCTTCTGGGATGCTGAGGTTCTTATAGATCAGTTCTCCACTCTTCAGGTGCCACCAGAGATCAAGATCATCTACCCTGTTCGCATAACTGAGAAACACTAAAAGGAGAAGCCAGAACAGAAGAAATTTATGATAAATCTTTACAAGCATATACCCTTAAAATTGAAAATATTTTACCATAATTCAGAAAGGTCATAACTTCTGATATTGACTAAAGAGTAGAAAGGAATTATCCGATAGTAAAAATCAGAAAGCAGATTTAGAAAGGAAGATTTTATGGCTTACATAAAAGGCAATCTCACATTAATGCCTCTTTCTGATATACTGCAATGGATTGAGATAAGCAACAAAACAGGCACTCTCACCATCACAGATGGAAATATAAAAAAAAGATTTTATTTACAGGATGGAAAGATTATCTTTGTATCATCCAATAAAAAAGAAGAACGGGTTGGAGAGTGTATTCTCAAGAAAAAACTGGTTGATTCCAATACACTCAAAAAGGCGCTTCAGAAGAGCAGACATCTTGGTATTCCCTTTACAGGTTATCTCATATCCGAAGGCCTGATTGATCTCAAAACCCTCGAGACAATCCTAAAAGAGATGGTAGAGGCTGCCTTCCTTGATACATTAAGATGGGAGGGAGGCATTTTTGAGTTTGTAGATTCCGTTCCCCCGAATGTAATAAATGGACCGGTCAAGTTAAATATATCATTTATACTACTTCAATCCTTAAAACTTTTTGATGAGTCTAAAAAGAGTATCCCTATTAATGAAAAAAGGATTATTAAGAAAATCTCAGATGATATATCCGCTGGTAGAGTAGATCTGCCACCAGTGCCTGACATAGTTATGAAACTTAACAAGGCTTTAGAAAGGGATGATACCTCAACTAATGAGATTGTCAAGATTATAATGGCTGACCAGATCTTAACCTCAAAGATCCTGAAGATTGTCAACAGTGCCTATTATGCAAAACATGGTAGAATCACCTCTCTTCATCAGGCTGTTTTATACATAGGGTTAAAGTCCCTTATCAGTGTTGCAACAGTACATGCCTTAAGTGGTATAAGTCCACACAATGTGAATAAGATTAAAAATATCTTAAAACACTCCCTGACAACAGCCTTTATTGCACGTGCACTTGCTCCTTATTGTGCAGAAGACCCTGAAGAGGCATTTGTGTGTGGACTGTTACATGATATTGGCAAAACAGTTCTCTTAGAAAACATAAACCATTATAGGATTTCTGATGAAGCCCTAAACGAAATATTAAAAGACTTCCATGCAGAGGTAGGTGCCCTTCTTGCTGAAAAATGGAAATTCTCGGATGTAATAAAGACTACAATAAGATTCCATCATGCTCCTGAAGACTCAGAAAAGTATTATGGCATGTTAAGACTGATAGCCTCTTCAGATAGAATTGCCAATAATTCAGCCTCAGAGGAGATTATATCTTCAGAACTCTCGACACTAAAGGGAACAAAACTTGATAGAGAGAAATTTCTTGTTGAGATACAGAAACTCTCAAGGGAAGCAGACCTATTTATCTCATAATTGGGTTCCAATCTGCTATCTCTCCAAACCCCTTTTATATTTAGTTAAGGGATTTATGGTATTATTTTATAAATACTCAGATGAAGAAGAACGCAGATAATATAAACCACCTGTGGGATAGATGTCCCATATGTGACACTCCAATGAATCAAAGCCCCTTTATAGAGAAACTTTCATTTGAGGGCTTATATTATAGAATTTACAGATGCAGAGAATGTGGGCTGGGGATAACAGAACCTGCACCAGAGCATCAACTACTCGAGAAGCTATACTCCTCGGAAATATACAGAGATAACCATTCAAGATTTGTAGGTCCTGTAGAAAAGGTACTTAGGCATTTCAGAGAAAAAAGAAAAAGAAGAATCAAAAAATTTATACCCAAGGGACAGATATTGGATATAGGTTGTGGAAGAGGCGTATTTCTTGCAATGCTAAGAGACAATGGATGGAAGACTTACGGTTTAGAGTTAAATGATGAGACAGCCTACCATGCCCGAGACATACTCGGTCTTGATATAAGAACCGGAGATATCAGAAACGCAGGATTTGAAAAAGAATCTATGGATGTGATTACACTCTGGCATGTACTCGAACATATATCAGAACCATTTGTTACTATAAAAGAATGTTATAAGCTTCTTAAACCAGGGGGACTTCTTGCAATAGCAGTGCCTAATTTTGACAGCCTACAGGCAAGGACATTTGGAAGATACTGGTTTCATCTTGACATACCCTATCATCTTTATCACTTCTCTCTCAAAAGCCTCAGGATATTATTAGAGAAAGAATTATTCAGGGTTGTAAAGGTCCGACACTTCAGTTTTGAGTTCAATCCTTTTGGATATCTTCAGAGTTTTCTGAATATCCTGGGTTTTGAGCATAATTTTCTGTATAATATACTCAAATCTAAGTCCATACGAAGGAACCTCATCTCAGGGAGTCCAAAACCAAAGCTATTATTACAGTTTCTTTCAACAGCATGTATAACACCTCCCCTCATACCCTTAGCCCTCCTTATGTCAGCAGTTGAATCTCTCCTACGTAAAGGTGGCACAATAGAGATATATGCTATAAAAACAGGTGAGGCTGTCAAATGATTCATGGCAAGAAAGTAGTTGTAGTAATGCCTGCATATAATGCAGAAAAGACACTGCGAAAAACTTATGAGGAGATACCCCATGAGTATGTGGATGATATAATTCTTGTGGATGATGCCAGTTCTGATCGTACCGTGGAGATTGCAAAAGAGTTGAACATAAGAACAGTGGTACATCGGCAGAACAGAGGATATGGAGCAAATCAGAAGACCTGTTACATGGAGGCCCTAAAACTGGGTGCTGATGTGGTGGTTATGTTACACCCTGATTATCAATATACCCCAAAACTCATAGTGGCTATGGCCTCATTGATAGCTATTGGGCAGTATGATGTTGTCTTAGGCTCAAGGGTACTCTCAGAAGGTGCCCTAAAGGGTGGGATGCCTCTATATAAATATATTTCCAATAGGGTGCTCACATGTATTCAGAATCTTTTGCTTGGCAAGAAACTCTCAGAATACCATACAGGATACAGGGCATTCTCAAGAAAGGTTCTCGAAACGCTGCCTCTTCATGAGAACTCGGATGGCTTTGTCTTTGATAATCAGATGCTTGCCCAGGCATGTTATTTCAACTTCTCCATTGGGGAAATATCCTGTCCTGCAAGGTATTTTGAGGATGCTTCCACAGTAGGTTTTGTAGAGAGTGTAAAATATGGTATAGGGGTTCTTGCCACTTCCCTAAAATACAGATTCCACAAGTGGGGTATTATAAGATCGAGACTTTTTGACCCTGAAGGAGCAAAACTAAAGGCACAATGAAAAAAGAAGACTTTACTGGCTTAGTGAACAAAAGAATCCTTCCCTTTGCAGCGGCTGCTGTGGCAGCCATAACCTTTGTGGTCTTTTTGCCTGCCTTGCAGAACGGCTTTGTAAACTGGGATGATGGTCAATATATATACGAGAATCCAAATATCACAAAGCTGAATCTGGAATCTCTCAAATGGATGTTCACCACCTTCCATGCCTCAAACTATCATCCTCTCACATGGCTTTCTCATGCCATAGACTATGCTATATGGGGTTTAAACCCCTTAGGACATCATTTGACAAGTATAATTATCCATTCAATCAACACCCTGCTTATAGTGCTACTCATTTACAGACTCCTCACCTACAAGAAAAAGACACTCTCTGGAAAGACAAACTATATTCTGGTTGCTGTATTAACAGGACTGCTTTTCGGGATCCATCCTCTACGGGTCGAATCAGTAGTCTGGGTCTCTGAAAGGAAAGACCTCTTATGTGGATTTTTCTATATATCCACACTCTTATGGTATCTGGAGTATACAGAGAAACACCAGAAAAAATACTACCTATTAAGTCTCTTCTGCTTCATACTTGCTCTTCTGAGCAAACCAATGGCTGTGAGTCTACCAGTGGTATTGATTCTTCTTGACATCTATCCTCTGAAGAGGTTTAACATAAGAAGAGAGTTTTCCGAAAAACTCCCCTTTGTACTTTTAAGTGGTGCATCTTCTGTTGTTACCATTATCGCCCAAGAGGCAGGAGGTGGCCTTTTGCCCCTTGAGGCCCACCCATTTACAACAAGACTACTTGTTGCTACAAGAGGCATTGTCTTCTACCTCTACAAAATGCTCTTACCCATGGGGTTAAGCCCTGTATACCCTTATCCCCAAAATGTATCCTTTCTTTCCCTTGAGTTCGGAGGCTCTCTTCTGATAGTCATTGGTATAACAACTCTCTGTGTTCTATTATGGAAGAGAAACATAAAATGGCTTCTCATCCTTTGGGCTTACTATCTGATAACGCTACTACCTGTGCTTGGTATTATACAGGTGGGTGTCCAGTCAGCAGCAGACAGATACACCTATCTCCCATCCCTTGGACCTTTCCTTCTTATAGGACTTGGAGCATCTCATATCTTGAAAGGCAGCCCCTTCTGGAAAGAATCTCTTGTTTTAGGGGCAAGGGTTTTAGCACTGACTATAATATTCACCTTAGCATTTCTTACTGTGAAACAGACAAGCATCTGGCATGACCCTTTTACTTTATGGTATACAGAACTCAAGAGATATCCGGATGTAGCAATGGCTTATACAAACCTGGGAGTGGCCTATGGAAAGACTGGACAGTATAAAAAAGCAATCTTTTATCTCAAAAAAGCGATTGAATTGAACCCAAGAAACCCTGACAATTATAACAATCTTGCCATAGCATATGGAAAACTGGGATTTCACCAGCAGGCTATTGAGATCCTCCAGAAGGTAATAAAACTCCATCCTGAAGAAGGGATATATTATTACAATCTTGGTATTGCCTATGGTAAACTTGGCAACTACCAGAAAGCAATTGAAACCCTGAACAGAGCAATAAAGTTGAAACCTGATTTTGGTAAGGCATACTATCATCGGGGATTAGGGTACCTGAGTCAGGGACTCCATGATAAGGCGATGGAGGACTTCAGAAAGGCTGCAGATCTTGGATACAAAAGGGCCATACAGGCACTTAAGACTCTATCTAAATAATAGTGTTAAGATTAAAGAACTCATGAGAGAAAAATATCTGATATATCTCTTTGTTATAATCCTCACAGGATGCCTACCTTCTGTTTCAAGGCAGGGTACTCCTGAGACTCCCACAGAGAGGAAGACCACCACTGTAGAGGACACAACAAAAATGACCTTATCTCTTGAGGAACAGAGGAAGGCATCTCTTGAAGTGTTCAAAAAGGTTCTTGAAATCAGAGAGAAAGGGCCTCTTACTCCTGAAAGTATAAAAAAGATAGAGGCCTTGTACCAGAAGATAATAAAAGAGTATCCTCAATCTCCTCTTACAGAGGAGAGTTATGTCTACCTCATAATCCTCTATCTCAGGGACTACAAACCTCCTCAACTGGACAGGGCAGAGAGAACATACAAGGAGTTCATAATGAAGTATCCATCTTCTTCTGTGAGAAATAGAATAGAGAGTCTTCTTAGTACATATTATTATTCCAAGAAAATGTGGAAAAGGATAATTGAGATACATTATCATCGTATCCGTAGATTTATAGAAACAGGAAAAATTGATAACCCCTACTTTCTATATATTTACTCAGAGGCAAAGCTCCACCTAGGAGACATTGAAGAGGCAGAAAAGGGGTACCGCTGGGTTATAAAACTGGCTCCTGGAACCAACACAGCAGTTAAGGCTCAAGCCCGCCTGAAGCAGATTAAAAGACAACAGAACAAGTAATAACTTGCCATAGTGATTGAATTTTTTATAAAATAGTTATTTGAGAAGGGCCCATAGCTCAGCTGGTTAGAGCTACCGGCTCATAACCGGTTGGTCCCAGGTTCGAGTCCTGGTGGGCCCACCATAAGGTGTCTATTCTGGTTTCAGGTGTAGATGCTACAAAGTGAATGGAGTGTAGGATAAGGTTGAGTATTGAAAGAAAGGTGCCGGAGTTAATACAGAAATGAATCAGACCCTCACCCACCTTATAGCTCTTCAGGAGATTGATTCTCTAATCATCCAGAAAAGGCGGGAGATAGAGGCTATCCCTTCTGAACTTAAAAAACTCGAAAGGGCTATCTCTTCAGTTGAAGAACGATTCAGAGAGGTAAAAACAAAGGCAGAGGCTATAGAAAAAAAGCGGAGACAGAAAGAGATAGAGCTTCAAGAAGCCATTGATAAGATTGAAAAGCTAAAGGCGAGGACCTCTGAGATAAAGACAAATGAAGAGTATCAGGCACATATTAAAGAGATAGAAAGGGCTGAAAAGAAGAAATACCTCATTGAGGATGATATTCTCTATCTTATGGAAAAAGCAGACGAACTCAACAGAAATATGAAACAGATCCAGAGTGAGATCCAGAATGAGAAAGAAAAGATAACCAAGCAACAGAAGGAGATAGAAGACAGGAAGGCACTACTTGAAAAAGAGGTATCTGATTTGCTCAAGAAGAGAAACTCCATTATAAGTAATCTCGATAAAGAAGTGTACTCCATCTATATGAATCTCCTTGAGAAGGGCAATGGTGTAGCAGTGGCCGAGGCAAAGGATGAGGTCTGTCAGGGATGTTATATGAGTATACCTCCACAGCTTTATGTAGAACTGAAAATCAGAGAAGAGCTCTTCACCTGTCCCCAGTGTGGTAGATTCCTTTATCGCAAGAATTAATGCCAAAAGATAGCCATTCTATCAGCAAAACTGCTATCGTGTATGCAGATGGTGCATCCAGTGGTAATCCCGGCCCTGCAGGAATTGGTGTTGTTGTGGTGATGGACAACAAAAAGGCTACCCTCTCTGAGCATATTGGTATTACCACCAATAATGTAGCAGAGTACACCGCACTTATAAAGGCTTTAGAGATGGCCCTCAGCATGGGGGCTCAAAGAGTAAAGGTGATGCTTGATTCAGAACTCGTGGTAAAACAGCTAAAGGGTCTTTACAAGGTAAAAAATGAGAGACTTCAGCCCCTTTACAGAAAGACCCTCTCACTGCTTCAGAAGTTCTCCAGCAGCGAGATACAACATATCCCAAGAGATGTAAACACTGAAGCCGACAGACTCTCAAAAGAAGGAATCAGACTTGCAAAAAAGGATGGATGATCTTACACTTGACAGCATTTGTAATATCAAACTTTACCAAAGGAAAAAAGGATACAGATTTTCTCTTGATGCTATTCTGCTTGCAAGATTTGTAAAGGTTCATAAAAGAATAAAGCTAATAGCCGATCTTGGAGCCGGCTCCGGAGTAATAGGGCTCATCATAGCAAAATCCTTTCCATGGACCACTGTCCACCTCTACGAGATCCAAGACAGCCTCTACGAACTTTGTAAAACCAATATAACCCTAAATGGACTGGACAAAAGAGTAGAGGCATTCAGAAGAGACATCAGGGATATACAGGGCGAACATAGAGAGAGATATGATATGGTGGTTACAAATCCACCTTTTAGGGCTTCAGGCACAGGAGCAGTCAGTCCTTATGATGAAAGAGCCCTTGCAAGACATGAGCTTACACTCACTCTTGAAGAACTACTCTGTGTCTGCTCATCTATACTTAAAAATAGGGGCTATTTCTATATCATCTATCATGCCCAGAGAATGGGAGAACTCGTCTCTCTCATGAGGAACCAGAGGCTTGAACCAAAACGGATAAGGCCCATATATCCCTTACTTCACAGGAATGCCACAATGGTTCTTGTGGAGGCAGTAAAAAATGGAGGTATTGAACTAAGGCTGGAACATCCACTGATTGTCTACAGCAGTAAAGGTGAGTATACTGAAGAAGTAAGACAGATGCTTTCTTAATCAGCACGGTTGTATTCCAGGACAAAGTCCTTCAGTCTCTTTATGTCCTCTTCACTGTAACCTGAAAAAAGGAGTGAAAAGACGGTGTTGTTCGTCAAAAGAGGGTCAATGTCCTCCTTTATTACTCCCTTGTCAACCAACATTCTCCAGTCCTCTGTACCTGGTATTGGAGAGTACTCAGCAAGATACACCCTTACACCAAGTCTCATAATAAACTTTACACCCTCCCACACTTCTTCCAGATGCTGTCCAGGCAATCCATACATCAGATACACCCCGATCTCCTCTTTTTTGAAACCTGCCTCCTTCAGATATGCTACTGATTGTCTTAGTTCCTCATTATATACTTTTCCACCGATTATACGCTGCCTTTCTGGATTCACCGTCTCAAGCCCCATCCTTATGGTCTTAAACCCTGTCTCTCGCATAAGATGGGCTATCTCAGAATCAAGATACCTGGCATGAAGACCATTCGGAGTATGAAACCTTGGTCTTCTATGGGAGGGAAGTCTCTGTAATATCTTCCTTAACCCCTTCAGTAGAGGTTTTATATGCTCCTCTCTTCTGTACAGAAGCGCATCATCATAAAAGGCAAAGTCTCTTACACCAATCTCTACAAGTTCCTCTATTTCCCTGAGCACCTCCTCTACCGGCCTCTGTCTGAACTCCCTCCACAGGATCCCTGAAGCACAATAACTACACCTGAAGGGGCAGCCCTCGGATGTGAGCAGTGGAGCATAGCCCATCCTTTTATAAAAACCCAGTCTGTAATAAGGCCTTTTTTCTGTAGCTTTCTCCAGTTTTATCCCTATTGACTCAAGCATGGCCAGTAGTTTTGTGTCAACTCTTCCAGTGTAGATGAAGTCAGCTCCTGTCTCTACCTCTGCATGAGTGCTCATTAAAGTGGGATATATGCCACCAAGTATTAAAGGCACATCGGGGTGGACCTCTTTACACAACTGGATCACTCTTTTTACTCCTGGATACCAGTAAGTCATTATACCTGTCACAAGCACTACATAAGGAGAAGGTATTTCTTTAATCTTTTTAAGGAACTCATGCTCTGAGATTCCATACCTTCCATACCTTCTCTTTATCCCTTTTAGTATTGGAGGCGCTGGCAAAGGCTCTTTTGGATACTTACCCATATTGAATCTTTTTATACGAAAGCTGTCAAGACAGTCTATAAAGTAAAGCGTAACATTGTAAGAAGAAAGAAACTCTGCCACCTTCAGAAGCCCCATAGGCCTTGCCCACATATTCACTGCTGCAAAATCATATATCCAGGGATTTATAAGAAGAAAGTTGTATCTCTGTTTCATGAAAGGATTATATCAAAAAGAGGATTACTTTCTGGTATAATACTTAATATCTATGCCTGAACAGACTGTCCTTCTAAGAAAAGAAGTTCAACAAAAGATCAAAGAGATAAAAGAGGTAGACCTGCTTGTAGGCATCCCCAGTTACAACAATGCCAGGACAATTGGTCATGTGGTGAGGGCTGTTCAGGCAGGTCTGACCAAGTACTTTCCCCAGATGCGCTCTCTGCTTGTAAACTCTGATGGTGGCTCTACAGATGGAACAATGGAGATTGTAAAGCAGACTTCTATTGACCTTAATTCAATTCTTGTTCAACACAGAGTGGGAAATTTTTATAAGATTGTCACACCCTACGAGGGCATTCCTGGCAAGGGGAGCGCCTTCAGAACAATCTTTGAGATAGCAAAGGCCCTTAATGCAAAGGCCTGTGCAGTGGTGGACTCTGACCTCAGAAGCATCACACCTGAGTGGATTGAGTTGCTTTTGAGACCCATACTCGATGCAGATTATGACTATGTTGCCCCTTATTATCATAGACATAAATACGACGGTACCATAACAAACACCATTGTCTATCCCCTCACAAGGGCACTTTATGGAAAAAGAATTCGGCAACCAATAGGTGGAGATTTTGGTTTCTCAGGAAAACTTGCCTCTTTTTATCTTACTAAAGATGTATGGAATACGGATGTAGCACGTTATGGGATAGACATCTGGATGACCACAACTGCTGTTGCCAATGGATTCAAGGTCTGTCAGGCATTTCTCGGTGCAAAGATACATGACCCTAAGGACCCTGGTTCTGATCTGTCTGTAATGCTACACCAGGTTGTAGGAGCCACATTCAGCCTAATGGATGAGTATCAGCATGTCTGGAGAAATATAAAGGGTTCTGAACCTGTGCCTACTTTTGGCTTTGTTTATACTGTTGGTCTTGAACCTATAAAAGTAAATCTTGAGGGAATGCTCCATAAGTTCAGGCTTGGAGTGAAAGAACTCTCACAGCTTTATGAATCATTTTTGCCTGGAGAGTTGATGTGGTTTCTACAGACCTTTGAAGAACTATCCACTGATAAATTTCGTTTCCCAGATGATGTATGGGCAGAGATCATATACAGCTTTGCAGTCGCCTATCATCGGAAACTCATGAGCCCTGAACATATTATTAAGTCACTTACACCACTTTATCTTGGGAAAGTAGCATCTTTTATTATAGAAACCTGGGAGAGTAATGCTGATGAGGTAGAGAAACGGCTGGATGACCTGTGCTTAGCATTTGAGAAAGAGAAGGATTATTTACTTGACAGATGGTTTGAAGAGGAAGAAGAATAAAGGAGGAGATTATGAAAGGGGTATTTAATAAAATAATAACTGAGCCATTAAGAGACTTCTTTCAGAGGCTTGTAGACTTCATGCCTAATCTACTGAGTTCTTTGATAATCCTTGCCCTTGGTATTGCTGTGGGATGGATAATCAAAAAGGCTCTTACAAAACTGCTCCAATTGCTTAATACAGATAGATTCTGCCATAGAGTTGGTCTTACAGAGGCTCTCCAGAAAGGAGGGGTCAAAGATACCCCTTCCAACTTGATTGGGAGAATATTCTTCTGGCTTGTATTGATCAATTTTATAATCATGGCACTGTATGCATTGAGAATACCTGCAGTAGAAAATCTCCTTCAACAGTTCTTTCTATATTTACCCAATCTCTTTGTAGCAGCATTCTTAATAACAATTGGTTACATACTCAGTAATTTCTTCGCAAGAGCGGTACTTATAGCCTCGGTTAATGCAGGTATAAAATTCTCAAGGCTATTGAGCAAAACAGTCAAAACTGGCATAATTGTTCTTACTGTCACAATGGCACTTGAACAGCTCGGTATTGGCAAGGATACAGTAATTATAGCCTTCAGTCTAATTTTTGGCGGCATGGTTTTTGCTCTTGCGCTTGCTTTCGGTCTTGCAGGAAAGGACTTGGCAAAGGATTATCTTGAAAAGACCTTAAAAGGGAAATCAGAGGAAGAAGAGGATGAATTAAAGCATCTTTAAGTTACGCCCCACACAGTAGTAATTGAATCCCAGAGAGGCCATTCTCTCTGGTTCATATACATTTCTCAGGTCAAAAAAGTTGGGTTTTTTCATTAAGGTTTTAACTCTTCTAAGATCCATATTTCTAAACTGATTCCATTCTGTAACCAGAACCACTGCTTCTGCATCCTTCACAGCCTTATATACATCCTTGGTATATTTCACCTTTGGATACACTGCCTTCATATCCTCTGTTGCAACAGGATCACATGCATAGAGTTTTGCACCCTCTTTAAGCAACTCTCCAATTATATACATAGAAGGAGCCTCTCTGATATCATTTGTATTGGGTTTGAAAGAGAGCCCCAGTATGGCAACCTTTCTTCCTTTCAGAGTACCCATAACAGATCTTATCCTCTCGACCATTGTCCTCTTCTGCCTCTCGTTCACCTGTACAACAGCACTTACTATCTTCAGTTCTACCCCAAGGGATTCTCCGATGCTAATCAATGCTCTTGTGTCTTTCGGAAAACATGAACCACCATATCCAGGGCCAGGATGAAGAAACTTGGGACCGATTCTCCTGTCAAGCCCCATCGCCTTTGCCACCACATGCACATCCGCTCCTATCTTATCACATAGAAGGGCCATCTCATTAATAAAGGAGATCTTGGTTGCAAGAAAGGAGTTAGAGGCATACTTTATGAGTTCCGCAGTCTCAATATTGGTTATCACAAAAGGGGTCTCAATGAGATAAAGAGGCCTGTAAAGGTCCTTTAATATAGCCACTGCCTGAGGACTCTCTGCACCAATTACAACCCTGTCAGGTCTCATAAAGTCCTCAATTGCAGAGCCTTCTCGCAGGAATTCGGGATTTGATGCTATATCAAACTCTATATCCTTCTTAAGATTTTTACTGATCCAGTCTTTTATCTTTTTACCAGTGCCAACAGGAACTGTACTCTTTGTTACTATCACCTTGTAGCTGTCCATATATTTTGCTATCTCTTTTGAAACCTCCTTAATATATTTCAGGTCTGCAGAACCATCACCCCTTGGAGGTGTCCCTACCGCAATAAATACAGCCAATGAAGACTCTACAGCATCTTTTATTTTTGTGCTGAAATGGAGTCTACCCTCCCGAAGATTCCTCCTCACAAGTTCCTCAAGCCCAGGTTCATAAAAGGGGACAATCCCTTTCTTTAACTGGGATATCTTCTTCTCATCTCTGTCAACACAGGTTACAAAGACACCAAATTCTGAAAAACATGCTCCAGTAACCAGTCCTACATAACCTGTACCTATAATACCTATATGCATATTTTCAAAACCCCTCCTTTAGACATAAAAAAGGCGGGTCCTCTCACAGAACCCGCCTTTTTAAGACTTCTATCCTACAAATTCCTTAGAACTTGATCTCGAGCTTGTGGGCAAGAGCGATTGGAGCATCATCCTCTACAGACAGATCATTAGGAATTCCATATGCAAAGTCTATGCTGTAGGTTGTGTTCTTGGAGATCTTGTATTTCAAACCAGCATCAATCTCTACAATGCTTCCATCTCCATTCACACCCATACCATTCAGGTCTGCATAGGCGATCTTACCCATTACGCCGAGAGCACTGGAGACCTTGTAGTTAACACCGAGCAGAGCAGCATATGTGGTCTCATCAACCACAGAGCTGAAGTTCATCAGTGCAGTAGGCTGGGATGTACCGAAGAAGAGTGTTGGAGTGAAGTACTTATTTGCCTCATAACCATTGCTGGCATAAGCAACTGCACCAGCTATTGTAAGGGCATCCATACTGCTTGAGATTGCTATGAAGCCACCGTGCTGAGGGTCATCGTTGTTCTCGAACTTGTCACCACCCTTGTATGCAAGCTCTCCTGCAACTCCGAGATTGCCAACCTTACCTGTAAAGAACACATCAAGAATCACGCCTGTATCCTTATCAGAAGGCTGATCATCATCGATGAAGTATACACCAAGCAGACCTGCCTTGAAAGCACCAAAGTTGTTAACTATAAAGGCACCATAGTCATCCCTATCACCTGGATCATCAGCCGTACTTGTTGATGCCTTGTTCTCTACATTCTTATCTATAAAACCTCCAACCTTTACACTTCCTGCCTTGTAAGTAACCTTAAGACGGTTCTTGCCTGTAGCCCAGATAAGGAATTTGTTACCCCAGTTTGCAAGCTGACGACCTACATCAATTGTGACACCACCGACTGGTACATGTAGATAGGCATAATCATCATTATCAAATCTTACATTTCCATTCACACCATCAAATGGATGATCTCCATCTTTACCCCATACACCCTCAATAAGGGTAAACCTGGTTCTCACCTCAGCATTTCCTGCAACCTTGGCAGTAAGCTTAATCCTTACCCTCTGATCCCAATAATCAGCATCACCTACATCATCAGCAGCATCAACAAAGTCAAAATTCCTCTTCAATACGCCTCTTACCCTTGCATCACCACCTATTGTGATCTCAGCATAAACAGTGGCAGCCATTGCTACTACTAAAAGAACACCTACGATTATTGCTAAATACTTTTTCACTCTCTAACCCTCCTTCAGGTTAGCATTCGACCCTGTAAGACAGGGTTTAAATGAATTACCTTTATTATACAGAACCCTATTTTGCCTACAAACTCTTCTATCACCCCCTTTAACTATTTAATCTCCTTCACAAAATTAATGTATAAAACAAACCATCTCCTTCTTTCCAAAAACTTTGTGCATTATTATACCCAAACACATTTATATTTTCAACTCTTTTTTAGTTGTCTCTTAATAATCCTAAACAGTTTAAATAATACTAAACAACTAAATTATCTTTCATAACCTGCTGAAGCAAAAATAATAGCAAAAAATAGACCAGTTTTTATCTGGCAAAAAATCAGTTTTTTACTAACAAAAGTGTATCTATTTTGCCACAACATAGTGTAAGTTAGACACATTAATCAATAATATCCTTTATTGTAAAAATACTATAAAAAGGGAATCCCTTTCTTTCTATATTTTCCCTACCATTTAATTCACACCTGTCCAGCAATACAATTATTGCCTCTATCTCAAGTCCATGGCTTAAAGCCACATCAATGGCCTTCAACGTAGAACCTCCTGTGGTAACTACATCCTCTACTATAATCACTTTATCACCAGGATTTATATACCCTTCAATCTGTCTCATTACTCCATGTCTCTTTGGCTCCTTTCTGATAACAAAGGCCTCTATAGGGTCTGCCATATCATATGAATATCGGGCTACTGCAGTAGCTATAGGGTCTGCACCAAGGGTGAGACCTCCAATATGACGGGAATAAAGACCAAGCTCTTTTATCTTTTCATAAAAGAGCCTTCCTATCAGATACTGACCCTCTGGAGAATAAGTAGTCTTCTTCATATCAAAGTAGTATCTACTGCGCGCACCTGAGGAAAGCAGAAACTCTTCCTTCTCACTGTATAAGAAAGACCTCTCTTTAATCAGCCTTATTAATCTTTCTCTCTCTTCTAAACTCATCTAAATTTTAATCTCCGAAAAGAGGGAGTTCTCTGAGTGGCGAAAAGGTATGTCTATGTACAGGACTTGGACCAATCTGTCTTAACATCCTGATATGTTCCCTTGTGGCATATCCCTTATGTCTGTTGAATCCATACCATGGATACCTCCTATGAAGGGCCTTCATAATCCTGTCCCTGACCACCTTGGCAATTATGGATGCTGCTGCTACAGAGGCACTCTGGTCATCTGCTTTAAGAAGTGAAAGCTGGCTCACCTGTACAGGCAGTCTCATTGCATCAATAACAACAAGATCAGGATTTATCCTCAACCTCATAAGACTAAGAAGCATCGCCTCAACGGTTGCTTTGTATATATTACTCCTGTCAATCTCTGAAGGCCCAACAATACCAATCCCTATTGAGAGTGCCTTGCTTCGGAGTTCTTTAAATACCTTCTCTCTCTTCTGAGAACTGAGCTTCTTTGAGTCTCTTACACCTTCAATCTGGACATCATCGGGTAGAATCACAGATGCAGCTACTACAGGACCAGCCAGACAACCTCTGCCAGCCTCATCCACTCCTGCAATTATCCTGAAGCCCCTTGATCTTAATTTACGGTCAAACTCAAAAAGTCTATTCACTTTTTCTGAAAATATCCTTCTCTTTGACCTTTGCTGCCTTGCCTTTCTTATGTCTCAGATAATAGAGTTTCGCCCTGCGTACATCACCTCTTCTTATAACCTCGATCTTCTCAATAACTGGTGAGTGTAGTGGAAATATCCTCTCTACTCCTATACCATAGGAGACCTTTCTCACCATTATTGTCTCCTTAATACCACTGCCTCTTCTTGCAATCACCACACCCTCAAAGGGCTGTATTCTCTCCTTGTCACCTTCAACAACTCTCACATAAACCCTTATGGTATCCCCTATTGAGAACTCAGGTATCTCCCTCAGATATGTCTCTTCTACTGCTCTGATCAGGTCCATTTTCCTCCTCCCTTATCTCCTGTATTAATCTAAGATCTTCATCAGACAGTTTTATTTTCTCCAGTAAATCTGGCCTTCTATTTAAAGTCTTTCTTAATGCCTCCTTTCTTCGCCATCTTCTTATCTCCTCATGGTTACCACTTAATAAAACCTCAGGCACCTTCAATCCTCTAAACTCTGCCGGCCTTGTATATTGAGGATACTCAAGAATACCTGATGTAAAAGACTCCTCTGATACAGACATCATATCCCCAACCGTGCCAGGCAACAGTCTTGCAACAGCATCTATTATAACCAAAGCAGGCAGTTCTCCGCCAGTGAGCACATAATCCCCAATGGATACTTCATCATCCACTATGGTCTTGACCCTTTCATCCACCCCTTCATATCTGCCCGATATAAGGGTAAGACATTCAAACCTTTCTGCGTACTCCTCTGCCAAGGCCTGATTAAATACCCTTCCTGAAGGAGACAGTAGCAACACATATCTTTTTTTTCCGTCTCTTTTAAGGTGATCCATAGCTCTGAAGATAGGTTCGGGCTTCATAACCATGCCTGCGCCACCACCATAAGGATAATCATCCACCTGTCTATGTTTATCTGTAGTGAAATCCCTGATGTTTATAATATCCACCTCAAACACACCCCTCTCAATAGCCCTCTTCAGAATACCTTCAGATAAATAAGCCTTTATAATATTAGGGAATATTGTGAGAACTTCAAATCTCATTATCAAAGGTTAAATATCTGCCTGTCTGGAGATAAGAGATACTGCTATTGCAGCGATGCCTTCACCTCTGCCTATGAATCCCATCCCTTCGTTTGTTTTTGCCTTAATATTTATTCTCTTTAGCCCCACTCCCTGTAGTTTCTCAACCATTTGTGATATAAAAGGTCTCAACTTAGGCCTTTCAGCAATCAGAACACAATCTACATTAAGTATATCCCAGCCCTCTGACCTGAGCATTCTGAGAATATATCTCAACAGTTCCAAAGAGGCGGCATCCTTCCAGGTCTGATCAGTATCAGGGAAATGGACACCAATGTCTTCCTTTCCTGTAGCACCGAGGAGAGAATCTATTATGGCATGTATCAAGACATCACCATCAGAATGGCCAGCCAATCCCTTCTCAAAGGGAATTTCTACTGCACCAATAATAAGTGTTCTACCTTCCATGAGCCTATGACTGTCATACCCTATACCAACCCTTAACATCTTTTAAACATTTCCTTTCTTTTTGTTTTATCGTTTAATCCTTTCCTCAAATAGAACTACAATAAACTTCTGAACCCAGAATTCTATCTTCAAATATTATAATTGGCGGGAGTGTGTGGGAATCGAACCCACCTTCCCCGCTTGTGGCAGGGAACACTGGATTTGAAGTCCAGGGGGGACACCAGAGCCCCATCCACTCCCAAACTTGATTTTAAAGGATTTCCAAAACTTTGTCAATTAATTATTTAAAAAGAGTTATAATTAAAACATCATGTTAAAGGTTCTGACAGTATGTCCCTATTGTGGCTGTGGTTGTGGTCTTTATCTGCATGTGGAAGAAGGCAGGATTATTGGTGTCTCACCAAGCAGAAACCATCCTGTCAACCGCGGCACCTTATGTATAAAAGGCTGGAACTGTTATGAGTTCATCCAGCATCCTGACAGGTTAAGGACTCCTCTTATAAGAAAAAACGGCACCCTAAAAGAGGCAACATGGGAAGAAGCTCTGGAGTATACTGCAAGAAGATTACAGGAGATAATCTCTCTCTATGGTAATGACTCCATTGGAGTGCTTGGCTCTGCAAAGTGTACCAATGAAGAAAATTATCTAATAATGAAATTTACAAGGGCTGTGTTAGGAACGAACAACATTGATCACTGTGCAAGGTTATGCCATTCTTCTACAGTGGGAGGACTTGCCGCTGCTTTTGGCTCTGGTGCAATGACCAACTCCATATCTGAGATAAGGGATGCACGTGTGATATTCGTTATCGGCTCAAACACCACAGAACAGCATCCTATGATCGCAATGCATATGCTTGAGGCAGTTGACAAGGGAGCGACTCTTATAGTTGCAGATCCTCGAAAAACAAAGATTGCAGAATTTGCAAGTATACATCTCAGACACAGAAGTGGAACAGATGTTGCCCTTCTGATGGGCATAATGAATGTGATTCTTGGAGAAAGACTGGTAGATAGAGAGTTTGTAATGAGAAGAACAGAAAACCTCGAGATCTTTGAAAACAGACTAAGGGAGTTTACTCCAGACAGAGTAGAGAAGCTCACAGGAGTACCTGCTTCTGATATTAGAAAAGTCGCTAGGGTTTATGCCGCAGAAAAAAGATCAATGCTCTTTTATGCAATGGGTATTACTCAACATATCACAGGTGTTGACAATGTAAAGGCATTGGCAAACTTAGTCATGCTCACAGGACATATAGGGCTTCCCATGTCAGGTCTGAATCCTTTGAGAGGTCAAAATAATGTCCAGGGCGCCTGTGATATGGGAGTGCTTCCCAATGTCTATACCGGATATCAGAAGGTTACTGACCCTAAGGCGCGCCAGAAGTTTGAAAGGGCATGGCGGAGGAGACTGCCTGAAAAACCAGGCCTAACAGTTGTTGAAATGACAGAAGCTATACTTGATGGGAAACTTAAGGCAATGTACATAATGGGAGAGAATCCCCTCTTGTCTGATCCTGACCTAAATCAGGTAGTAAAGGCCTTTGAAAAACTTCAGTTTCTTATTGTTCAAGATATTTTTCCCAATGAGACCATAGAATTTGCAGATGTGGTATTTCCTGCAGCATCATTTGCTGAGAAAAACGGCACTTTTACAAACACTGAAAGACGTGTACAACTAATAAGAAAGGCTATTCCACCTCCAGGTGATGCCAAAGCAGACTGGCAGATAATTACAGAACTGTCCACTGCAATGGGATACCCCATGCAATATAGAGATACATATGAGATAATGGAAGAGATAGCACTCCTTACCCCCTCCTATGGAGGGATACTTCATTATCGCCTTGAAGAAGGCTATGGACTTCAATGGCCATGTCCTGACCGGAAACATCCAGGCACCCCATATCTGCACAGAAAGAAATTCGCAAGAGGACTTGGAACCTTTCTCACTGTGGACTTCAAACTGCCCGAGGAGATGCCTGATGATAATTACCCCTTAATCCTCACCACAGGAAGAACCTACTTCCATTATCATACAGGCACAATGTGCAGAAGGACCACTGTACTTGAGAGGGAGGAACCAGAGCCGTTTGTAGAGATAAATCCTGAGGATGCAGAGGCCCTTGAGATCAGAGACCGTTCAAGGGTAAAAATAAGCTCACGTAGGGGTAGTATCACCCTTATGGCTATTGTTACAGAACGTGTTCCTAAGGGCATCGTATTCGTGCCTTTTCACTTCCGCGAGGCTGCTGCAAATATCCTCACAAGTGCCGCTCTTGATCCTGAAGTGAAGATACCAGAGTACAAGGTCTCTGCTGTTAAAATAGAACCGGAAGAAACTGAGAAAATCCTTAAAACAGAGATTAAGGCTTTCAGGACAAGATGAGTTCAGAATGGATACTTGATAAGAATCATCTATCATACTGGCTGAGACAACTGAGAAAGGAGGCAGATCTTATTGGGCCCCTGAGAAAGCCAGGAGGTGATATTGTATTTGAATCCATAGAGAGAATACATGAAATTTTTCTTGATCTACCTGCACTCATTCCGGGTCCAAAAGAATTCTTATTTCCACAGTACGAAAAGCTCTTCAACAAGAGAGACAGCAAAGTTGAAGAACTTTCAATTAAGAGAAAAAGGGTGGTCTTCGGTGTAAGGTCCTGTGATGTTTCTGCTGTGAGACTGCTTGACAGATTTTTCCTTGACAGATTTGAAGACCCCTTCTACAGTAATAGACGAGCAAATACACTGCTCATATCAATTGTATGCAATAATCCTGAACCAACATGCTTCTGCGCAGGCATAGGCACAGGACCCTATCTACGAGAAGACTATGATATCCAGTTAACAGACCTGGGTGAGAGATACCTTGTCCAAGCTGCTTCCAAGCAGGGCATAAGAGCCATAAAGGCATATTCCTTTATATTTAGTAAGCCTACAAGGACAGATTACGATGATCAGTTTGAGGTTCAATTGAGTGCAATGGCAAGATTTCAGAAGAGAATAAGTCTTGAGAGGGTTCGCTCAATGATTATTACAGGAAAGGTGAGAGACACTTTCTGGGAGAAGGTTGCTACGAGATGTTTTGAGTGTGGTGGATGTGTTTACGAATGTCCCCTCTGTACCTGCTTCACAGTGATTGACAGGGTCTTTGGTGATGAGATAGAAAGGGCAAGAATATGGGATGCCTGCCTTTTTAAGGGATTCACCCGATTGGCAGGCGGGGTTCTACCTAATGAAAGAATGGTAATGAGAACCAAGAGATGGTATTATCATAAACTGGTTCATTACCCTGAGGTGATAGGGAGCTTTGGTTGTGTTGGCTGTGGCAGGTGCACTATTGTCTGTCCAGCAAAGATTGATATGGCAACTGTGGCAATAAAGATAAAGGCATTGGCAGACAATGAAGAGAAGATCATCGAACAGAAAGAATAATATATACCTGCCTATTAAGGGACGAATTGAGAGTATAGTTCCCTTGACAGAGGATGTGAATTTTTATCGTATCCGCTCAGAAAAACCTCTAAGCTACGGTGTTGGCCAGTTTTTTATGGTCTCAGTATGGGGATATGGAGAAGTGCCTATATCAGTATGCTCTCTACCTGAGAAACCAGAGATTTTGGAACTGTCCATCAGGAAAGTAGGTTTTGTAACCAATGCAATACACAGACTTAAAGAGGGTGACGAATTATGGTTTAGAGGACCTTATGGAAGGGCCTTCCCTATGGAGCTTTCGATAAACAGAGATGTAATACTCATAGCAGGAGGAATCGGTTTGGCACCCTTGAGAGCAGCTATCCATTGGTTGATAAAGCATCGTAAAAAAGTGAGACACATCAGTCTCCTGTATGGAGCTAAGACTCCCTCTCAATTATTATACCGAGAAGAATTTACCCAATGGGAAAAAGAAGGAATAAAGGTGGTTCTTACTGTAGACAGTCCAGAAGATGGATGGACAGCAAATATAGGAGTGGTAACAACCCTGTGGCATCATATAGATGTAGATTTTAAGAGAGCAGTAGCCTATATATGTGGACCTCCAGTAATGATAAATGCATCGATGCTTGATCTTTACCGCTTTGGAATGCCTCTATCAAATATTATTACCACTCTTGAAGCCCATATGAAGTGTGGAGTGGGCAAATGCGGCCATTGTTATGCCTCGGAAAAGTATATCTGTACAGACGGGCCTGTGTTCAGTTATGAGGAAATAAAGAGATATAGATTGTTATAATGTTTTTTAATGTTGACCCTTGCCATTGATACAGCCACAGAGGTAGGATGTGTATGTGTCTACAGTTCCAATGAGGGACTGATTGGAGAGGCACGGCTTGGAACACACAGAAGACACTCTGAGAAGCTACTTGAAACAGTGGACTTTCTGCTCTCCAGTGCCTCAATCAGTATTGAAGATCTGGATTTTTTTACTATCTCTATAGGGCCTGGTTCATTTACTGGTCTCAGGGTAGGGTTAAGCACAGTAAAAGGACTTTCTTTTGCTTCAGGCAAACCTGTAGTAGCAGTCTCTACCTTAGAAGCATTCGCATCTATGATGCTGCCTACCGATAAGCTTATATGCCCATTATTAGATGCCCGTAAAAAAGAGGTATATGGAGCAGTCTTTAAACAGAACAATAATAAACTCATAAAAATAGTTCCTGAAAGTGTAGCACCTGCTGAGGAGATTCTATCAGCCATAAAGGGAGAGACTGTTTTCTTTGGCTCTGGTGCCTTGCTTTACAGAGATGTAATAATAAATTACCTCGGTAAGAAGGCATTCTTCAGACCCGAACCTTTGAATCATCCTATGGGTTCAATGGTTGCCCTGTGTGGATTACAGAAGGCAGAAAGAGGTGAATTTTCAGACCCTGAGAGACTTGTACCCCTTTACCTGAGAAAATCAGAGGCAGAAATTAAATACAAATTGTAATTGACATTTTTAAAATCTATTTTGTTTAATAATAGACATTCTTTTTTCAGGAGGGTAGAATGATTTATACCTGTCCCAAATGTGGACTTACTACTTACACCGCAGACTCCTCTCAGAAGGATTTCTGTCCTAACTGTGATGTGGAGAGATATCTAATCTTTAATCCAAACCTCTTTTCTGTCTGTCCCTCTTTCTCTAATATGAAGTTCATAATAGATCGGAGAAAGTCCTCACAGCCTGTTGAGAATGACCGGAGGGAGGAGACTGAAATCATACCAGTAGCATGGCTTGTAGTAAAGAATAAAAGGTCATCTAACTATGGATGAGGAGTCACTAAAAGCCCTCCTAAAAAAACTACAAAACGGCGACATATCATTAAGGGACACAATTAACATAATAAAAAAGCTGCCCTTTGAGAAAATCCATAACTCTCATATTGACCATCACAGACATCTCAGACAGGGAATACCAGAGGTGGTCTTCGCAAAGGACAAGGAAATTGAAGATGTTGTGAATATAGCACAGAGGATCTATGAGAAGAGTGGGCAGGTATTAATCACAAGAGCAAACAGACAGATCTATGATGCCCTTGCCATAGAGGAGGCAAAATTCTACAGACGTTCTGGTACAATTGTGGCTGGTGGCAATAAAAATCGTACTGGGCTAATTGTTGTAGTTACAGCAGGAACCTCAGATATAAGAGTAGCTGAAGAGGCAGCAGTTACTGCCCAGTTTCTGGGCAGCAATGTAGAAACCATTTATGATGTAGGAGTAGCAGGTATCCACCGACTTGTGAACTACATGGGACTGCTTCAAAGGGCAAATGTCTTGATTGCAGTAGCTGGAATGGAAGGAGCACTGCCAACAGTGGTGGCCTCCTTTACAGACAAGGTTGTGATTGGGGTACCCACATCCAGTGGTTATGGCACATCATTTGGAGGACTTACTGCCCTGTTTTCAATGCTCAACTCCTGTGTACCTTCTGTGGTGGTCGTGAACATAGACAATGGTTTTGGAGCTGCCTGTGTAGCCCACAAGATAAACCTACTCTCTTCGAAAAGATGACCCATACCTGTAATAGGCAGCACAACTGCCCTCTGTACTCACCATACAGGCACCCACAGGACTTTCAGGAGTACAGGTCTTTGCAAAGAGGGGACACTCAGGCGGCATCTTCTTGCCCTTCAAAACCTCTCCACAACGACATGCCCTGGGTTCCTCTGCAGGCTCTATATCAACCTTTACTGTTTTCTTTATATTTCTATGACTAAACTCATTTCTCAGTTCAAGTCCACTGTTAGGAATCAAACCTATTCCTCTCCAGTAAGTATCCACCACCTGAAAGACCTCTTCCATAAGTTTTACTGCTTTTGTATTACCCTCAGGTCTCACAGCCTTGGTATACTGGACCTCCACTGCTGCCTCATGCCTCTGGATCTGCAAAAGAAGCATCAGTATCCCCTGTATAATATCTCTCCCGTCAAAACCAGTGATAACAGCAGGTCTATGGAACTCCTCTGAGATAAACTCATAGGGCTTTGAGCCTATAATAGTACTCACATGCCCTGGCAGTATAAATCCGTCTATATCTGTCTCTGGATCAAGAAGCAATGCCCTGATCGCAGGAGGAACCAGTTTATGACAACTGTAAAGATAAAAGTTTTCCACACCTTTATGTTCAGCCTCAAGCAGTGTTGCCGCAACAGAGGGTGAAGTGGTCTCAAAACCCGTTCCGAAGAAGACCACCTTTTTGTCTGGATTCTCTCTACATATATCTAAGCAGTCCATTGGAGAATAGATCACCCTTATATCTGCTCCCTCTGAACGGGCATGGTAAAGGGACCATTTTGAACCAGGCACTCTCATCATATCCCCAAATGTAGTAAGTATCACCTCACCATTCAGGGATAGAGCCACTGCCCTATCTACATCTTCAATAGGAGTAACACACACAGGACAGCCTGGACCACTCAAAAGCACTATCTCTTGAGGTAGAAGGGCTCTTATACCATTACGGAAAATTGAGACAGTATGGGTTCCACAAACCTCCATCAGCTTCACTGGTCTGCCTATCTTCTCTGTGAGTCTCTTAATAGCATCAAGAAACAACCTTGTCTCTTCAGTCACTGTCATGAATGCCTCCATGCAAGTAGATACACCTGACCCAGAGATATACATGCATCATTTGGAGGCAGCATCCTGTTATAAAACACTCTGTAGCCTCTTTGTTTAAGTCTCTGAACCACTCTTCTGATTAGATAAAGATTCTGAAACACTCCTCCAGAGAGAATAACTGTTTTAAGACCTGTAGACTCAGAAAGCCTCTCTGTTACCTCAGCAACCATCTCTACCACTGAATTATGAAACTTTGTTGCCACAGAACTAAGGGGCTCCTCCTTGATAAGGTCTTCAACAAGGCTGGTTATTAAGGGCCTGTAATCCACTATAAAGACCTCCTCCTCAATTATATCAAAAGGATAGAAGCTGGTGACACCTTCAACCACAAGTGCCTCAAGTGCCATTGGGGCCTCTGCCTCAAAAGTATTAATATCCTTAACCCCCATCAGAGAGGCTACTGCATCAAAGAGCCTTCCGCAACCTGAACTTAGAGGAGAGAGTTGAGGGTTCTCTATCACTTTCAAAATCTTGGATATCCTCTCCACAGGCACCCTCTTTGTTATTCCCAGCTTTTCTATCCAGGCCTCGGTATTCTCTCCAAAGGTCTCTCTTAACAGAGAGAGCCCCGTCCTCCAAGGCTCTCTAATAGAGGCTTCACCACCAGGAAGAGGCATACACCTTAAATGACCCTTTCTCTGGAAGCCTTCCAAGTCTGCCACTATAAACTCACCGCCCCAAATAGTTCCATCTGTTCCATAACCTGTACCATCAAAAACAACTCCAATAACCTTTTCAGTCAGATTATGTTCTGCCATCACAGAGGCTACATGGGCATAGTGGTGCTGAAAATAAAAGACTGGAAGCCCTTGCCTGTCTGCCCATCTACGGCTATAGTAGTCAGGATGCAGGTCTGCTCCAATCGCCTCTGGAGTGATTCTGTAAAGGCCTGATAGATTATCCAGAACCTCTTCAAAGAACTGAAGTGTTTCATAGTTATCCATATCCCCAATATGCTGACTAACTATGGCATACCCTTCCTTGGTGAGTGTAAATGTATTCTTAAGATCAGCACCCACTCCGAGAAACTCCCCTGTATCTGTAGGAAGCTTTACCGGCTCAGGCACATATCCCCTTGCTCTCCTGATAAAAAATTCTGATGTAACCACTGAGTCATCCACTCTCATGAATATCTCCCTATTATGAAGAAGAAAGGCATCCACAATGTGTGAAAGCCTCTTCAGAGCATCCTCGTCTTTATGAATTATTGGTTCCTCAGAGAGATTGCCACTTGTCATCACAAGAACAGAGAAATTTCTTCTGTCTTCCTCAATAGGATGACAGAAGAGGAGATAATGAAGAGGTGTATATGGCAGCATAAATCCCAGATACCTGTTCTGGGGAGCTATCTCATCGGGCAGAAGAGGACTTCTTTTTCTCAAAAGGACAATAGGCTTCTGTTCTGAAAGTAGCAGTCTCCTCTCCTCTGGCTCAATATAACAGTATCTCTCTATAGTCTCAATGTCAGGTGCCATGAGAGCAAAGGGCTTATTGCCTCTGCCTTTTCTATGTCTAAGGGCTACAACCGCTCTTCTGTCCTCTGCATTACAGGCAATATGAAATCCACCAAGGCCCTTTATAGCAACAATTCCCCCATTTTTCAAAATCCTTATAACAGCCTCTAAGGGAGACAGGTTTTTAAACTTATCAAACCCAGGAGAATTTACAATGAGTCTAAGTGAGGGACCACACATGGGACAGGCATTTGGCTGTGCATGAAATCTTCTGTCCTCAGGATTGTGATACTCTTCATTGCACCGAGGACACATTCTGAAAGGTGCCATTGTGGTATTTGGACGATCGTAAGGGAGTCTGAGTGTAATAGAGTATCTTGGACCACAGTTTGTACAGTTTATAAAGGGATAAAGGTATCTCCTATCAGAAGGGGTCATCAACTCCCTTCTACAATCTTCACAGATAGAGACATCAGGGCTTACATGGGTAAAGCTTCCCTCATCCTCGCTACTGAGTATCTTGAACTCACTGAAGCCTACATCCTCCAGAACCTCTTTCTGAATTTCCTCTATTCTGGACAGAGGCGGAGGAGATGTCTGAAGAAGCTCTACAAATTCCTCTGTTCTTCCTCCCTCGATCTCAATAACAACACCCTTTGAGGTGTTCTTTACATAGCCATTTAGATTGAGTCTTTTGGCGAGGTTGAAGACAAAAGGCCTAAATCCAACTCCCTGAACCCTTCCCTTTATATTCAGTCTAAGGCGAGACATGCAGGGTGGTATCACATCTTCTGGAGGCGGCGGCCGGATTCGAACCGGCGAATAAAGGTTTTGCAGACCTCTCCCTTAGCCACTTGGGTACGCCGCCAAAGAGAGTAAGTTTATTTTAACATAAAATCTATGGAGCGGGCGACGGGATTCGAACCCGCGACCCCAACCTTGGCAAGGTTGTGCTCTACCAGCTGAGCTACGCCCGCAGTCAGTTCTTACGATTATCAGGCTCCAAGGTCTCAAGCATCTTTATTGCAATCTCTGCCTTCTGCTTGTATGCCTCCAGCTCTTTAATCCTTGATTCAAGATGCCTGAGCTTTGTATCTGTCTCCTTCTCCATTACAGCAATTTTATGATAAAAATAATTCTTTAATCTATCTACCTCTTTTCTCAGTTCTCTGTATTTACCACGATAGTAGTAGTACTCACCCCTCTGTCTAAATTGGTTTATAATTCTTAAAAGAATATTCAAAGATATAGACCTCCACTCTCCAAAAGAAGACTACTCAATATTATTATCATAAACCCCCTTCTAAAGTCAACAACCAACAATGAGAATATAAAATCTGTTGACATACAGGGGTTTTAAAAGTATAATGAGGATAGACTATCTACTGAAGGAGGCGGTCATGTATAAAAAGATTGGACTCATTTCAGCATTCATTATAGCTCTTTTATGGACAACAGACACCCTTGCAGGGGTAGATATGAAGGAGGGACTATGGGAGATTACCACACGGATGGAGATGACAGGAATGCCTATGCAGATGCCACCAATGACGCATACCCAATGTATTACCAAAGATAATATGGTGCCTCAAAAAACTGAAGACAACGAGTGTCAGCTAATCCAGAGTAATACCAAGGGAAACACATTCTACTGGACTATGAAATGCGAAAGCAGTAAAGGCACAGTAATAAGCAAGGGTAAAGTAACATACAGAGGTACTACCTTTGAGGGCATTATAGAGACAACAATAAATGACCCTTCGCAGGGCAAGATGAAAATGACAAACTATCTCACAGGCAGACGCATAGGAGAGTGTCCTTAAAAACCTCTCTCCTAAGCTGCCTTTTTGATCTTCTTCTTAGCAGCCTTCTCAAAGACCTCCTTTGCATTAAAGGTACCATCTATGGCCTGTGTCGGACACTTAGCAGTACAGAGCCCGCAACCAATACATCTCTCTTGATTGATTGTATGAACCTTCTTCATCTCTCCATAGGCAGCATTTACAGGACAGATCTTCATACAAATGTTACAGCCTATACACTTGTCCTCAATCACAAATGCCTTGGGCCTTGTAGGCATATGATCCACTATCGCCTTAGTTGGACACTTTGTAACACAGAGACCACAGACACGACACTTTTCAAGGTCTATCTTTGAGACATAATTATCAATACTTGGAGCATCAAAGGGGCAGACCTTTACACAGGCACCACAGGCAATACAACCCACCTGACAGTTCTTTCTTGTATCAGCCCCCCTGTCTTTGCTATGGCAGGCAACAAGTACCGCTTTGCTACCAGGCAGAACCTCAATAACTTTTTTGGGACAGGCAGCTTCACACTTTCTGCATCCTGTACATTTGCTCACATCTACTACAGGCAGATTATGTTCATTCATATGGATTGCATCAAAGGGACAGGCTCTAACACAGGTGCCATAACCGAGACATCCGTATATACATGCCTTGTCTCCGCCACCTGCAAGTACTGCTGCACGACAATCATGAACACCCTCATACTTGAATCTCCTAACTGCCCTGTCCCAGTCTCCCTGACACATTATCCTTGAAAACTTAGGCTCTGCAACCACAGGCTCTTTACCTGTTATCAAAGCCACTATTTTTGCTGCCCTCTCACCACCTGGGGTACAGAGGTTCGGAGCCACATCTGGATTCAATACCACAGCCTCTGCATATTGTTCACATCCTGGAAATCCACAGGCACCACAATGGGCTCCTGCAAGATACTCCCTAACTTGGTCTATCCGTGGGTCTCTTTTCACTGAAAACTTCTTCGCAGCAAAAGCAAGTCCCAGTCCAAAGACTGCACCTGTACCTAATACAAACACAAAAGTAAACTTGAGGGTCTGCATAATATCAACCGTCTCTCTTGCCTCGATCCCGCCTCCAACACCTATCTTTGGCAGAGGTATATGATTTATCAGTCCCCCTAAATCAAATCCACTTATAAAATTTAGTATCTCTATAATATTCTTCAAATCCATAGCATTAACCTCCAGGTGTTACTATTCTTCCGGGACCACGTCCCTCTTTATAGAGTTATTATACCAGAGAAACCTGTAAATGCAAGTGCTATAAGTGCTGTTGTTATCCAAGCAATAGGCATCCCCCTGAAAGGCCTTGGTACATTAGCAAGCTCCATCTTCTCACGGATACTTGCCATAATAATCAGAGCAAGTGCAAATCCAATACCTGAACCGAGTCCAAAGGAGAGACTCTCCAGAAAGTTATACTTCTCACCTGCATTTATAAGAGGCACTGCTATAATTATACAGTTCGTGGATATCAACGCAAGGTAGACACCGAGTTTATAGTAAAGCCCTGGACTTACTTTTCTCATTATTGTGTCTGATGCCTGGACAAAGGCCGCAACTATACCAATAAATATAACAATCTTCAGGAATGTAATCTCAAGGGGAATCATCACATACTGATAAACAACCCAGCTTAAGGCCGCAGCAATAACCATAACAGATGTGAAGGTTATGCTCATACCTATAGCTGTCTCCATCTTTTTTGACACACCAAAGAAGATACATAATCCAAGGAATCGAGTAAATACAAAATTGTTGATTATTGAAGCTGCTATAAATAACTCAAAGAGCTTAGTAAACTCACTGCTCATACCCCGCCTCCATTTATTATTAAATAATCTTTAACATCAGTGAAATTATCAGTGACCACCTGCACCACCTGCACCTTTGCCCCCATAAAACCTCATATCAATCCAGTTGAAGAATCCCATCAAAAGCCCCACTACCAAGAATCCTCCTGTAGGCATTACCATGATTAACAACGGCTTTGCATGAACAATAGAATATCCTAAGAGAGTACCTTTACCAAGAAGTTCTCTAAAGAAACTTATTATCACAAGGGCGATTAAGAAGCCAAGACCTGAACCAAAACCATCAAAGAAGGAATAATCAACCCTGTGTTTACTTGCAAACATCTCTGCCCTTGCAAGAATTGATGCAAAGGCAACAATTATCTGAATATATAGTCCAATCTCTTTATATGTCTCCCTTGCATATGCAGCCATAAGCATATCCACAACACTCACCCAACCTGAGATAATCAACATAAATATAGGAATCCTTATTCTCGGATGGATGAAATTACGTAAAAGTCCTACAGTGGTATTAACCATGGTCTGAACAAAGAGCACTGCAATACCGAGCAGGAATCCGTTTTTAATACTCGTTGTCACTGCAATAGAGGGACAGAGACTAATAACCAATCTAAATATGGTATTTTCTTTAAAAACTCCATTCTTTATTAGTTGGAGATAACTGATCTTTTCTTCAGGCACTTCCATGTTCCACCTCTCCTTTCAAAGCTTTTTGTAAGAATAAAATACCATTTTTTATACCATCCTCAGAGACAGCCCTTGTGGATATGGTTGCTCCTGTGATAGCCTGTATATACTCCTTTTTAGTACCTGTTTTGTCCACCTTCAGATGTTCAATATCCTTACCCTTGAACTGATTCTTAAACCAGTCAAGTTCAATCTCATCTCCAAGTCCTGGAGTCTCTGCATGGTGCAGTATCTCTATCTTCTGGACAATAAAACCAGTATCTACTGAGAATAGAATGTTTATATAACTTGAGTATCCCTTACCAAAAGTCTGAACAATATAGCCTATCACCTGTCCATCCTTCTTTGTTATGAAGTACTCTGCATGCTTTCCATGAGGATACCAATCATTTGCCTTCAGTGTCTTAAATAGCAACGATTTATAATTCTCTACGGCCTCAGCACCAAGCATTTCTTCCAGAGTCTTAAAGAACTCTTCCTTTCCTTTTATCATCTTCTCATTCTGTAGTTCTTTGAGTTTATTGATTATCTCCTCTGGCACACCCTTGTCTCTGAGCTTGTTAAGTCTTTCATCTGTAAACTCAAAGATATAACATATCTCATCTGCCTCAGGCATCATCTCTTTAAGGGCCCGGGCCTTTTCTAATTCATTGTTTTTGTATATAATCGGAGAGGTCTTTGCATACACAGCAGCAAGAAGCAATCCTCCAGCAAGGTAAAGGACAACCAGATTAAATGTTATTTTCAGTATATCCTTAAAGGTCATTTTCCAGCCTCCTTTCTTGCACCAAACACCTTTGACTTGAGATTTCTATCAATCAGGGGAGTAAAACAGTTCATAAGCAGTATTGCGAACATAACACCTTCAGGATAACCTGCCTTTAACCTTATAAGCATGGTGAGAAAACCACAACCTATTCCGAAAACAATCTGTCCTTTTCTTACTGAAGGGCAGGTCACATAGTCAGTAGCCATATACCAGGCACCAAGCATAAGACCACCGCTGAGAAGATGCACAAGAGGATCTCCTGTAAAAAGACCCTCCTTGCCACCAAACACCCAGGCAATCACCGCCACTGTGGCAAGATAAGATACAGGGATATGCCATGTAATATATCTCTTATAAAGGAGAAAGGCTGCACCAATTAATATCGCTATCACAGAGACCTCACCAAGGGAGCCAGCCTTATGTCCTACAAGAAGCTGGGTATAAAGGCTCATCTTGTCACCAAACACCTCAAGAAGCTTGTGCATACCTTCTTCCTTCAGGATCCCGAGAGGAGTGGCTGTTGTCTTAGCATCCATCCCCACAAATGCTGCTGTAGGCTCTATCCATGTAGTCATAGCACGGGGCCATGTAATAAGTGCAAAGGCCCTTCCCACAAGGGCAGGATTGAAGATATTGTAACCAAGACCTCCAAAGAGCTGTTTTGTAATAGCTACTGCCACAAATGAACTAATTAGAGGAATATAAAATGGGGCCGATGCCGGCATATTCATACCAAGCAGAAGTCCTGTCAAAAAGGCACTCCCATCAGAGATTGTTATTTCTCTACCCGCCATCTTTTCAACCAACCATTCACTGAAGAGAGCACTAACAATACAGAGGGCCGTCACTAAAAGAGCCTTTGGTCCAAAATAGTAAACCCCCATAATAAAGGCAGGCATAAGACTGATAGAGACAGTCCACATTATTTTTGAAACTGTCTCCTCACTTCTTATGTGTGGAGATACTGTTACAACAAGTTCCTGCTGTTTCTTTGCAACCGCCATCCTACCACTCCTTAAAAAATATTATTTAATTATCTCTTTACAAGGGACTTTGCAAGTCTGATCAACTGTACAATCGGCCTCTTCGATGGACATACATATGTACAGGTACCACATTCAAAGCAATCAAAAAGATTGTACTCCTTCGTATCCTCAAAAAACTCCTTCTCTGAAAGGATACTCAACATTGAGGGCATGAGCCCCATGGGGCAAACATCTATACATCTGCCACAACGGATACAGGGACCATATTTTTCAGAAGGCACATACTCTTTCTCACTAAGAACCAGCACACCTGATGTCCCCTTTGTTACAGGCACATCAAGGGTAAACTGGGCAAATCCCATCATAGGGCCTCCAAGAATAACCTTCATAGGTCCATTACTAAACCCACCACACTCATTTATCAGGTCTCCTACAGGTGTCCCTATCCTTGCCCTCAGGTTTCCTGGAGAACTTACTCCAAGACCTGTAACAGTCACCACTCTCTCTATCAATGGCTTCCCATAACGGCATGCTTCATAAATGGCAAAGGCCGTACCCACATTCTGAACCACTACACCCACATCCATGGGCAGTCCTCCTGCAGGCACCTCTCTGTCTGTAATAGCCTTTATAAGCATCTTCTCTGCACCTTGGGGGTATTTCACCTGCAATGCCACCACCTCTATATTCGGTTCTCCAGAGGCAGCCTCTTTCATCTTCTCTATGGCATCAGGCTTGTTATTCTCTATACCTACATAGCCTTTCTGTACTCCAAGGATCTTCATTATTATTTTTAATCCTTCAATTACCTCCTTAGGATTCTCTACCATCACCCTATGATCTGCCGTAAGATAGGGCTCACATTCTGCACCATTGATGATCACAATATCAATCGGCTTCTCTTTAGGAGGAGACAGCTTCACATGGGTAGGAAATGCTGCACCACCCATACCTACAATTCCTGCCTTCTGAATCTTCTCCCTTAGTTTCTCAGGGGAAAGTTTCATATAATCGGGATGATCTTCAAGTTGTGTCCACTCCTCTTTTCCATCATTCTCAATAATTACAGATGGAACCATTCTCCCCATCGCATTAGGCACATCCTTTATCGCAACCACCTTACCAGAAACAGAGGCATGAACAGGGGCTGATACAAAACCTGTTGGCTCTCCTATAACCTCTCCCTTTTTTACCTCCTGTCCTATCTCAACAAGACACTTGGTAGGAGCTCCAATATGCTGCTGCAGTGGAATAACAACCTGTTTAGGAACAGTGGCATCACGAATGGGAATCCTGTTTGAAAGTTCCTTATGCTCTGGAGGATGGACACCGCCTTTAAATGTTAAAAGTGCCATTGGACCTCCTTCTGCCAGAAATCAGTCGTAAATCCTTTCTCCAGAAATGGAGAACTAAACTCTCAGGTTTAAAAAGCCTATAAGTAATAACATTAACGTAATTAAGAAGTCAAGTCTATTTACGGCTGTTTATAGGAAATTAAAAAAAATTTATAGTTAGGATCTGCCTATGAAATCTCTCGGTTTGCCCGCACCTTTGGGAGGTCCTACAAGGCCATCCTCCTCCAGCATCTGCATTATCCGGGCTGCCCTGTTGTAACCGATCTTGAATCGTCTCTGTATAGAAGAAATAGAGATCTCACCCACTGATTCTGCATACTCTATCACTCTCTGGTAAAGTTCGTCTCTTTCTTCTCTGTCAAGCTCAGTTTCAATCTCTGCTTCAGACTCGATGGATTCAAAGAGAGTATAGTCCGGCTCTGCCTGTGTCTTTATAAACTCAACAACAGCCCTTACCTCATCCTCGGACACATAGGCACCATGAAGCCTCCGGAGCCTTGCTCCAGGCATCATAAGAAGCATATCTCCCATCCCTATCAACTGCTCAGCACCTTGTACATCTATAATAGTACGTGAGTCTACCTTGGAGGTCACCTGAAAGGCTATTCTTGTGGGAAAGTTCGCTTTTATTATTCCTGTTATCACATCCACAGAGGGTCTCTGTGTGGCAACTATTAAATGTATGCCTGAGGCACGAGCCATCTGGGCGAGTCTGACTATAGAGTTCTCAACCTCCTTTGAGGCCGTGAACATCAGATCAGCAAGCTCATCAATTATCACTACCATATAGGGTATTCTCTCCTCGTCCGGCACCTGACGGTTGTAGTTTTCTATATTCCTCGCCCCTTTCTCAGCAATTAACCTGTATCTCCGTTCCATCTCAAGAACCATCTTCTTGAGCGCCACAGTGGCATCCTTTGGATTGGTAATAACAGGGGTTATAAGGTGAGCTATCCCATCATATCTGGACAGTTCCAAGAGTTTAGGGTCTATCATCAGCATCTTTACCTGCTCAGGAGAGGCCTTGTAGAGAATACTCATAACAAGGGAGTTGATAAGTACACTTTTGCCTGATCCGGTGGTGCCTGCAACAAGTAAATGGGGCATCTTTGAGAGGTCAGCCACTACTGCCCTCCCATAGATATCCTTACCAAGGGCGAGAGTAAGCAGAGATGTGCTCTTTCTGAACACTTCAGAACCTATGATCTCTTTCAGATATACTATTCCTCTCTGGCGATTTGGCACCTCTATACCAAGCTGGGTTTTGCCTGGTATAGTTGCAATTCTCACACTCAGCCCTCCAAGGGCTCTGCCAAGGTCATGGGCGAGTGAGGTAACCTTGCTGATCTTTATGCCTGGTGAAGGTTCAAACTCATACATGGTCACCACAGGGCCAGGATGTACCTGGGTCACCTTACCTGTCACATTAAAATCTGCCAGCTTTTCCTCCAAAAGTTCGGCCCTTTCAAGAAGTTCTTCTTTGGATGGGCCAGGCACTTTCTGATAGGTATGTAGAAGCTCTATTGAGGGTAGTCTGTATGGACCACTCTGCTGAGGTGCCTCTACTGCCGGTCCCTCCTCAGTCCTCTGGGTCTCTTTGAGGTATTTTATCCTGGGCTCATCTTTTTCTGTAGAAAGGGTTGGTCTTGGAGTCTCTTTTTTACTTCTCATCTCAGATATTTTTGTGAGAAATTCCCTTGCAGACAGAGGACTGATTATAACCAGGGAAGAGAAGAAGAGAGAGAGGACAAATATATAAGCACCAGGCACCGAGAAGAACCTGACAAGGGTTTTTGAAGAGACCTCTCCAATAAGACCACCTGGAGGCACCAGAGTGCTCTTCCAGTGCAGGGTATAGGAAAGTAGAGAAAGAAGTATTGGTACAGATAACATCAACAGCAATACTCCTATCAGAAACTCCCTTCGCCTCTGTTTTCCAAGAAGACGTTTTATACCAAAAACTCCTAAGAACAAAGGCACAAGATAGGCCATATAGCCGAAAATACTTATCAATGTGTCTGAGAGATAGGAACCGACCACACCTCCATAGTTTTTAACAGGACCAGCACTCTCAGTAAAAAAGGAAGGGTCCCATTTGTAGTAACTTACAAGAGTGATTGCCACATACACACTGAAAAGGGTGAAGAAGACACCTACTATCTCTTCCTTGATTCTCTTTAACCTTGAATCCATAATAACAATAATATTATACCAGCAAGGGCGAACCTATAGTAAACAAACACTTTCAGAGAGAATCTCTGAAAAAACCACAGTAAAAACCTTATACATAAAAGGCCGGAAACAAAGGATGTAAAAAAACCTATTAAGACCTGCCAATAATCAAACTCTCCAGGGGCTTTTAATATATCTGTACCTTCAAGCACCACTGCACCAGCTACTACAGGCATGGAGAGCACAAAGGAATACCTTGCTGCAGATACCCTATCTATCCTTCTAAGAAGCCCTGCAGATATAGTTATACCTGATCTTGACACCCCAGGTACAAGTGCCACTGCCTGTGCAATTCCTATAATAAAGGCATCCTTTACAGTAATACTCCCAAAGTCTCTATTAGTTCTAACCCTCTCTGCCAGTAACATAAATATACTAATAATCACAAGAGAGCTGGCAATTATCCAGGGATTCCTCAGAGTTGATTCCACAACTTCTTCCATGGTAAGACCAGCAACTGCAGCCGGAGCAGTACCCACACCCAGGGCCAGAAGAAGGTTTCTGTTTCCCCTTAGTATTGATAACCATTCTTTTCTGAAACTGATAAGGAGCGCCAAAAGGGTACCTCCGTGAAGGGCCACATCAAACTCGAGAGTGTCAATTGTGCCTGACCATCCTAAGAAATAAGGGATAATAATAAGATGTGCAGTGCTACTTACAGGAATAAATTCTGTTAAACCCTGTACAATGCCAAGCAGCAAAGGCCCAAGTATCATAGAGACAGCTCTCCCTCAAGGGCATCCACAAACTGGCGGGCTGTTCTGCCAGAGAAGCTTCCATGTTCGTGGGCCCATTGAAGTGCCCTCTGTCTCAAAATATTGCAATCTATCCTCAATCCCCTCTGCCCCACATAGTTTTCTACAATCTCGAGATAGGTTTCCATACCAAAATGGCCTGTATACAGTCTGAGGCCAAATCTGTCACTAAGGGAGACCTTTTCCTCAAGGGAGTCAGAAGGATGTAGTTCGCCATTCTTCTCCATAGGAAGATTATCGGACACTCTCTCCACAATAAGGTGTCTCCTGTTTGAAGTGGCATAGACAGCCAGATTATGTGGTCTTGCTACAAGAGCACCTTCAAGCAAACCTTTAAGGGATAGGTATTGTCTATCAGGTCTCTCAAAGGACAGATCATCACAGAAGAGTATGAACTTTTCCTTTCTGTCTCTTACAAGCTCTATCAACTCATCCAGACAGAGCATCGCCTCTTGAGACATCTCCACAATTCTCAACCCTTTATCTGAGTACTCATTAAACAGTGCTTTAATTACTGATGACTTTCCTGTGCCTCTCGGACCATATATTAGCATGTCATTAAAAGGCAGTCCCTTAAGGAACATCTCTGTATTCTTCTTTGCCCTCTCAATAACTCTATCGATACCCTTTAGTTCATGTAGCCTAATGGGGTCCACATAGGATATGCCTCTTAGGATAAGTTTTCCAGAAAGATTTTCTGCCTTAAAGGCTTTGAACTGCTCAAATACTGAAGGGTCTATTTGGGGCACCAAATGCTTTAGCAGTTTCTCAAGATTTCTGTTCAGGATACGCAACTCTTTGATAATATCCCTTTCTGACATCTATCCTTTCAGCACCTGGAGGGCCTTTTTGTGGATATCAATATTCGCAGAGACAAGAAGAGGCGATGTCTTCTTCATAGACAGCTCCATCTCCGAAACCTCCTCTCCCGCAGGAGATGTTACCACTCCACCTGCCTCCTTGACTATCAGCACTCCTGCTGCAAAGTCAAAACTCCTTGTAGGAGCAGGATTTATATATACACTGGCTGCACCCATTGCAACAAAGCAGAGGTCAAGGGCTGTAGAACCAAAACAGCGGGTCCTGTTTGAAAGTGCCAGAAGGGGAAGTATCCTTTGGATATCTCTTCCTGGAGCCTGCGTCTCATACAGGACCACCTTTATATCCGTAGAAGGATCTGTACTGATGGGATCACCATTCAGATAGCTCCCCTCACCTCTTACAGCCCAATACTCATCTCCGGTCAATATATTAAGAATATAGGCAAGTCTTAGGTCTTTCAGCCTTTCAGATTCACTAACTGCAATGGAAGTACAGAATAAAGGTATACCCGAGACCGCATTCTTGCTTCCATCAATTGGATCAATAAGAACTGTCTCACCCCCTCCTTTTATTTCAATAACTCCCATCTCCTCAGACACAAGAGTAAGGGGAATCTCTAAACTCTCAAGCATTGAGAAAACCGTCTCTTCCGCTATTTTGTCTATCTGAAAGGTCTTATCTCCAGAAGCTCCTCTTTTGAGGACTCTACCTGCATCATGGGCAAATCTCATCTGAGGAAGTATTCCTCTAAGTTGAGCACCAATATCTCTGAGCAGATCAATAGATAGTTCTTTCATAACTTTTTATATTAGCATAAACTTGCATTACTCCACATTTTCTCTGCCTCCTTTTATCATATATACAAATCTCGTATTAATCAACCGTTGTCTTATCTCCTCTTTTTCAAGCAACTCCTTAAAGCTCTCCAATATATCCACATCCACTAAAATAAGATCAGGTGACTTTTTAAGCCCATCTTCTATCTCTTCTCTATCCCCTCTACTCTCTATTACTTCAAACTCCTTCTCTCTCATAGCCTCTGCTAAACGTACCATAGTCTCACTATCACCATCTATTATCATCACCACCTTTCTGCGTCTCTCTGTCCTCTCTCCCATTACTCTCCTTATCTTCTCAAATAACTCCCTTTCATCCACAGGTTTTGTTATATAATCACTTGCTCCCAACATCAATGCCCTCTGTTTGTCCTCAAGCACTGATACCACTATCACAGGTATATCCCTCGTTATCTCATCATTCTTCAATACCC
>MTOU01000043.1 GCA_002011745.1 Nitrospirae bacterium JdFR-85 | reverse complement strand
TTTAAAACAAGTTCCTTAAATTTCTGCACTATTTTTAAGTCTTTCTCTTGCATTTCTCTAAAAATATCAAACTCAATGCCTCCTTCTCTGGAACAGGCATAGCAGAGACCTTCTTTTTAGGATAATGACCCTTTGGTTTCTTTTCTACTTCTGCTCAGAAATCTCAAACGGAGGCAACTTTTTCATTTGCTACAGCTATATACTTGCCTCCATATTTGTCAACCAGTTCCTCAAAGTGTTTAACTATCCATTTTTGATTTTTTTTCATGTCTGCCTCCAGTTTGTTTTGAAATCAGTGAATACTCAATAGCAGCCTCTATGTCTTCTTTTTGGAGTTGAGGATAGTTTTTAAGTATTTCCTCTTCACTCCAGCCTTATAAATTTATAAGGCTCTTTAAAGTGTCAATTGATTTATTCCCTCAATATAACTTTTCCAATCTCGTCAATACTAATTATACTTCTGCCCTTTTGGCATTTAACCTTAAGTATATCTGGCTCAATTGTCCCATTTTTCTCTTTCATTGGACAAATAAAGGAAAACAAAGGAAAGTTTTTGCCTTGTGGAAGACACCTTTCATGCATGAGATATATTCTTCCGTTACCTGAAGTGCCTTCTAACTCAAATGGTGCAGGGAAAGGAGTCTCAATTGTTCTGTCTTCAGTAAGTACTTCTTTAATGGCCTCCCTTATTACAGGCTTTTCTTCTACCGATGCTAAAGACTCACTGTCTCCGCATGTAAGAGGTACAGACACTAATGCTTCTACTAAACCCTCAGGAACTTTATCTCTGAAGACAGCCACTGCCTGTATCTGTCTCGTAAATGCAAACTGTCTACCCAGTGCATTGGTGAATTTTCCTCCCAGACGGTCTTCCCACTTAGTAATTGCAGAGGTAATATAACTTTTTATCACACATGGTCCTAGAAGTCTTGAACCAGCCCATTCTATCTCTGGTTCTAATTCTTTTAGATATTCAAAGGGATGTTTTTTATTTTTATATCTCTGTAAAGCATTTGCAAGCATTCCTATAACAGAGGAGGGAGGTAGAATTGGATATGTAAGGGCAGACTGCCATGTAAATGGTAGCCTGATAGAATAGAGAGAGTTGAGCCTTAAGTTAACAACTACAGCCTGCATTTTAAACCAATTTTTAAATTTTACTCAAAAGTTCATTAAAAATATCTGATATGGTATTTCTCTTTTCTTCTTCACTAATAGCCTCTGGTGTATCTTTCCCCCAGTAAAGGACCTTTGCATGCTCTGGCATTAAACCTTTGGTTTTCTTTATATAATCAGAGTACATAGGAGATACTGGAAAGGGTAGAGGGCCTCCTTCTGAATACAATACAAGCACCTCAAGCGGACTACAGTGAGGCAGTGCATGAGAAAGAGAAGCTCCCATCTGGCCAGAAAGCATATAACGATATGCCTCTATAGCCGCCTTGATGCGGTCTTTTCTGCCGTTGTCATCCCCAACTGCATAAGAACTTGAACTCCCAAGGTTTAGCTCTACAAGGGATATTCTGTCTATGTCCAGCGCTGAAACAAAGGCATATACACCAGAAGCATAAGACTTGTTGAATATCATTTGTGCTGCCCCTTCACCTTCTGCAATCTCTTCCTGTTGAGAAACTCTGGTGTGAACTACCTGTTTTTGGGCAGTTTCAGACCCTAATACTGGCATCAGCCACGAAAACATTGCACGAGAAGTCCTTCTTGAAGATATTCCACCTTCCCCTTCTTGTTTAGCTGCTTGTGCTATAAGATAGCCATGAATATCACATATACAACATGAGGACAAAATCTGTTGTTCAGGTTTAGGGACCTGTTTGAGTTGTCCATTGGTAACCTCTCCTGGTCTTATAGGTTCTCCTGTTTTACAACCAGCACAAAGTGGTAAGCTGTAACTCCCATTGTTTATCAATGCTCTCATTGCTTCATAATGCCAGTGCTTTAGCATCCTACCAGACACTGCTGGAGCCTCTTTTTTATTTCCGTTCTCGTCAAGAAATTCCATAATCCTTATGTCAGTAACATTGCCTGCGCCGGTTTCGTTATTAAGGTCATGAACATTAAGTTGTAACTTCACAGCTAAACTCATGAATTTAAGCATCATTCACCTCCTATTTTAAAGTTCTTTCTCTGAATCTATCTTCTGCAAGAATGATGAGTTTATTTTGAAATTGCTGAGTTTCTTTAAGTAAAGACAATAGTCGGTGTTTTATAAAATCAGCAGATTCAGGTCTCATTCTCAAAAGAATAATTCCATTTATAGCTCTTTTAGTTTTGACAGCAATTTCTCCAAAGTCTTTATCAAAAGTAATAAGAACTCTTTCTTCTTTCGTGGCTAACTCTAAAACTTCTACATCAGACATTCCTCTTTTTAATTCATCAACTCTCAAAATATCGTAACCGTTGTCTTTTAATTCGTTAATAACCTTTAAAGGAATATTTTCGTTTGCCAAGAATCTCATATTGCAAATACTCTTTCTTCTTTTAAGATTTCAAGTGAATATTCAATAGCAGCAAGAATGTCCTCTTTTTGGAGTTGAGGATAGTTTTTAAGTATTTCCTCTTCACTCCAGCCTGAAGCAAGGAGTTCTAAAATAAACTCTACCGAGATTCGTGTCCCTTTTATAATTGGCTTTCCAACCAAAATCTCAGGATTTATTTCTATCCTTTCTTTATACCTCATCTTGTGCCTCCTTTTTTGTTGGAAATGAAAATGCAAGAATAATTAACGCCAATTTTGTACCTTCAAAGTCTCTTTCTGCAAGAGAAAAGACAGTTTTGATATCTTCCATGTTAGGTATATGAACCCAGTTTTCTATATTTTTGCCACTTTTTCTCTCTTGTTCTTGTTGTACTCTTCTTAGTTCCGCCTCTCTTAACATCTTGGCAATTGTTTCTTCAAAATCTCTGGAGTCTTTTCGTGCATTTCTTAAATCATCGGCATAACTGTATTTTCGTTCCCTTATAAAGTATCTCAAAGTTCTTGCCAGACTTTCCAGTGCTGGATTTTCAATAATTTCTGGCTTTATCATGGCCACCTCCTTTAAAAGATACCTTGCTGTTGCTGGATACAGAAGGGTTGTATAGGTATCTCCAGATGTTTCTTGAGTATAATAGCGAGCAAATTGTGTCAGTGTATTGGTGTTTTGATAGAAAATTATCTTATTTAACTCTTCCAGACTATTGTAGGCTTCTTTATTTAGTAAAATCTCTACTGTGGCTGAATTGTACGGTGTTTTTCGTAGAAAGTTTAAATAATTGTCCACAGGAATCTGATACAAGCCATCAACATGATAACCCTGTTGACGACTAAGTAAAGCAATAAATAAATCAAAACCATTTAAAATATCTGCTGAAGAAGGAATCTGAGACAAAAGTATTAATGGAAGAACTTTTTGAGGAAAGTTTTTATTAATCCACTCTTTCCTAATTTGATGCTGTAGAGAAAATATACTTTGCAAGTCAGTACCAGTCAATTCTCTTTTAGGTATAGGAACAATCATAACTTCTATATTACCAATGTTAAAAATAAACGATATGTACCATAATCCGAGCAACGAAAGCAATCCACATATTTTGCAGATTTTTTTAGGGTTAGTAGGTCTTCGGGGAATATTTTGTTGGATAGAAATATCAAGGGCATCTCTTGAGTGATGATAAGAAGTAGAGGTAGCAAAGCCAATTACATTTCCAAGTTTATCTTTTGATGGATGTCTACATACCGTTTCTGAACTTTTATTTAAAGAAATAGCTGTCAAAGACCTATAAGCAGTTAAATCCAATTTATCATTAAGGGTAACTTTCATCCCCTCAGCACTCCTTCCTGCAATTCCAGGGGTGCTGAAAGGGATATAAGTTGACGATAAAATTCGTTGACATAATAGATTAAATGTTTTGTTAATTGTTTCAATATCTCCGTTTATGATTATCTGGAAAAATCCATTCATGTTTTTTAGTTTTAATTTATCAACCCCATAAGCCTCTATCCCCACTCTTGCCAGTCCATAGGCAATCTTTGCCTCAAGGTCAGGAAAACCTGTGGCGGGTGTATAAAGAGTAATACTCATGTCTCTAACCTCTTGTTTAAATTATCAACATATTCCTTTATGTCTTTGACCATTCTCCAACCACTAAAGTAATCATCGCTTTCTTTAAACTCCTTTCTTTCAATGGCCGCCGAGATGTCGCAGAGTTTCAGTATATGATGGACAAGGGTTGCCTGAAGTCTTCTTCTGTGCTGCTTAAGGATGCTTTCTCCTTTTGACCAGAGCCTTAGACCTCTTGCCATATCTTTTAGGTCGTATACACTTAATGTTTCTGCAGGAGCAGGGAAATAGGTTGTGGAAAGGTCTTTGACTTTTTTGTCCCAGATTATTTCTCCTGAATGTTCCACTATACCGTCAAGTATGGCTTGCACATCGGGCTTTTCTATGTTGCTTCCCAACAGTCCACTGTCTGTATGGTGTATTGATACTGCAAAAACAATGGCTTCCTTTAAATCAGACACTACTGGCATACTCTTCCACAAATAGCAAGCACCAACAGGCGCATGAGAGGGAAGTTTCCCTCTGCCTAAGTTGTTTTGCCACTTCTGTGTCAGTTTGCCAAGGTCGTGAAAGAGGATCATCTGTTGCAAGTATTCTTTTATCTTTTCACTTTTTGCAATTGCAAACACTCGCTTTAAGGTCTCTGCAAATACTGGATATATAACCTCAAACTTTTCCATACACCGCTCAATGTGAAGGGTGTATGGCTCTTCGGGAGCACTATATAAAAATTGATTCGTCATTCTTCACCCCTGTTAATGAGTCATAATAGACTTTTTCAAGGATGTAAGTTCTAAAAGGTCCTATACGAGTATCTTCCTCAGAAGGGCTGGATGAGCCTTTCTCAAAAAGGTTTATGATGTTAGGAGTATACTTATTTTCTTTCTCATCATATCTCCATTGCAGTTCGTATTGTATAAGCCTATTTTTAAACCATCCCCATGCAGTCTTAATGTCTACTTCAAAAGAGTAGTCGCTTATCTTCTTGCCGTTCTTGTAGATTTCGTAAACCCCTTTAAGAATCTGCTCCTCTTTCTTCTGGCGTTTCTTCTTTTCGTCCAGTGCTGGTTCAACTACCAAAATCGTAACAGGCTTGCCATCTCTGACCTGGATGTTCTGTGGCTTCTGGTCAGCATACAGGACACATTCAAACAGGTCGATCAGGGTATCAGTGGCCTCATAATCGTTTGCCCTATAATCAAGTGTCTCATTTACAAATGTGCATACTTCGTCAAAGTCTCTGAAGTCAAACTCAGGATGCTCCATCAACCACTTCATTGTCATTTCAACATGCTCTCTTCTGTAGGGTCTGTATCCTTTGTCTTCTTCTGGAGGAAATATTATCACCTCAGCCTCCTGCTCAGGGTATCTTGCACACCTTCCCACTCTCTGGACAAGGGCATCTGCCGGTGCCATCTCTGTAAGTAGCAGTTCTGCTGAAAGGTCCACCCCTGCCTCAAGAACCTGAGTAGAAACCACAATGCCTGCATCTTTGGGCACAACGAGCTTTTCGTTTTCTTTATGCGGAAGCATAGAGATTGCTCTGTGTTCGTGCCTGTCTCGGTCTTCTCTTGTAAACCTTGAATGAAGCAGCACTATACGAGACTCTTCAAAGTCCAGCATCGTCTTTATCTCTTCGTAGAGTCTCTGTGCCCTTTTAACCTGATTTGCTACGATAAGAGTCCTTTTTGATTTTATCTTTTCAAGAAGTTCATCGTCTATATAAAGAGGTGTCTCTGCTATGCTCCATGTAACTTTACCTGAGACCACGGAGTTGTCGTATATCTTTTTATATTCTTTTATGTTTTCAAATAGACTCTTTTCAAGCCTCTCTGGAGCTGTGGCTGTCATCACTACAAAGGGGACTCTGCTTTCATTCAATATCTCCATTGTCGCGCGCATAACTGAAAAGGTAAACTCATCCCTGTACATGTGTGCCTCATCAAATACAACTAAAGACGATGCTATTGCACCTGCTGGAAGGTCAATATGGTGTCCTGCCTCTCTGCTTGAGCGGGCAAAACCATAGACAAACTGGTCCAAAGTGGTTACCACTATATCGCTGATAAAAAATGGGCTCCCAGGGGCATCACCGTGTTGGGCCCTGACTGTGATATTTGGAGAAATTCTATTGCAATACTTTCTTATTCTTTCTGCAACTGAATTCACGAGCACTCTCATTGGAAGCACATAAATCAACCTTGGAGCAATTATAAACCTGTTTTCTGTAAACTGACTGAGAAAAGGAGCCACAATAGCCTCTGTTTTTCCGCTACCAGTAGGTGCTTTAAGGAGTACAGGAAACCTTCCTTCTTGCAGTATTTGCCAAAGGTTCTCCTGCATTTCATAGGGAGTATCAATGTTCAAGAATTTCCTATAAAAAGACTTGCAGTCTGTCATGATGTATCCTTTGTCATGCCTCCCTTACATTCACCTCAGTCCTGTTGTTATCAAAACTCCAACGCCCTCTATTCTCCTTAGTGCCGTGAGCATTTGATTAGTTTAGTTTAATCTCTTGTCTATACGAACTTCTACAAAAGAAATATTTCGGAAATATTTCTAATTTCGTTATTCAAATTCATTATTCAAACAATCCGTATCCCAACCTTGTTTTTGCACCTATGCCGAACTCTTTTAGTGCATACTCCAGAATCTCTTTAACTTCAGAAACGAGTTGACTCTGATTAATCAGTTCTCTGTAATCGTGGGATAGTTGAGTGTATCTGTACTGGTCAAACAAAACATGAAAATTGAAATTAATCCCTTCTTTTATTGTCAAAAAGAAAATAGGATTTGGGTTCTGCCAGTCCCCTGGAGGCTCGTTGCCTGAATAGTACTTTGGATAATGGATATTCATAACATCAAGGTCAAAGAGGCTTCCATCCTGGGGCACTTCTGGATAGGCATCAAGAAACAAAAGAAGTCCTTTAAAGTTTTGAGCACCAAAAAGAATCTGGTATTTTAAGACTATCTCGTCATCTTTAACCAAACTCCCATAAAATCTATTTTGTAAAGATTTGATCTTATCCTCCCTGCCAGAAGTATCTTCAAGGAGTCCCTTTTCTTTTGCTATCTTCCAGAATGCCACCATCCTGCTTACACCTTTTAAGGCAGAACCAGGAATGTAAGGGACCCCAAATATATGATGTAGGGCGAGAGATATTTCAAGAGGATGAACCGCACCAAGACCGACTACAAGACGGGATTGGGTAATGAGATTTAATCCAATATTTTGGTATAAAGATATATATCCATTTTTTGTTAAAACATTTATTGTATCTTTAACTCTTTGATTTACCAGTTGTAATATATTATTATTTATTTTAAAAGATTTTTGAATAAATCCGCTCAGGAATGGTTTTATTGATTCTGCACTGATAGATTTCTCATCAATTGAAAATAAAACTTTTTCTTTCTCTTTCTTTAAGTCTATTAATTTAGCTTCTATTATTGGAATATATTTTGTCATGAAAAGAGCAAGATTATCTAAAGGCATCTTAAAGGTTGCGTCTGTTATTGTTTTATAAAATTTTTCATTAACTTTGGATTCTTTCTCATCACTAACATTGTCGCTTGTAAAAAAGAATGAATTTCCACCAAATCGTAATGTATAATCAATTCTATAAGAATAAGATTGTCTTGCTCTTCTCTGAGTCTTTTTACGCTTCATCTAAAGTACCTCCTGTTTTTATCTCCATCTCTACAATTCTTTTAAGCCATTCTGCGAGCGCGAGTGTTTCTATAGTAGCAAGGCGTAAAATATTTGCATCACCTTCAATTAAAAATTCAATTAAACCTTTCTCTGGATTTTTTATTTTCCATTCTTTATATGGTCTAAATAATAACTCCATTAATTCAGTTAAGTCGTTATAAATCTGCCTTCTCTCTTTACTCTTTGCTTTGTAAAAAGCAAGTGTGGAAATCAATCCGTTTGAAACTATCATTTGAGGTAACCGTTTGGCATGACTACCATACTCTTTGATAAAATCGGCAAACAAAAGTTTATTTAGTACCAAAGTGCTTAATTCGTTCTTTTCCTGATCATTTAAAGCGTCTTTTAGAAGTTTTTCTAAGAGACTTTTTTTATTTTTTAGAATTTGAGAAATAAAAAAATCCATAAACCCAACCCAGATACCACCAATTTTTTGAGATTTATTATAAAAATCTTTTAACTTCTCTAAAGAATCAATTTTTACTTCATAAAACTCTCCATTTAGATTTTCCTGCCATTTTCCAATTGTTGCAAGTTTTATTCTCTTTACACATGCCAAACAGAACTTGGCTCTTTCTTGTTTGATTGTTCTTATCATTGTGGACCTCCAGATTAGGTTTGAGATTTTTCATAAAATCTCACTCTCATAAATCCTTTTCCAGTAGTTTCATCACCACCGAGTTGAAGGAGATTACCATCAATAAACTTTAAACAATCTTTAATTTCTTCAGCAGTAAAGTAGTTTCTTTTATAGGCTTTCTCGACCAGATTTATTTTTCCTATTACTTTCTTTTCATCTTCAGATAAACTATTAATTCCTTGCTCAAAGGATTTAGAGTTTTGTTTGGCTTCTATAAGTTTTTTATAAATATCATTTTGAATGCCTAAGTATGGATTTGCTATAAATAAAAGTGAATAAAAAATACTTTCAGAAGGTATTAACTCTTCCGTAAATAGCGCCCCTTCTTGAACCGTTCCAGTTGTCTGGTCAATCTTTATCCTTGTTCTTACCTCCACTGCGTAATTTACTAAATCTTTAAATACATCGTCAGAGACAATAGCAATTCTTTGAGGAAGTGAGTTGCTCAGCTCATTCTGAGGTAAAAATTGTATGATAAATTCAGCCAAATCCTTTGCATCTTTGTTTGCATCCACATTAAGGATAAACTCTTCTAAACCCACAGTATCGCTATCTATTCCAAGCACACTCTGAGAAGATGTAACCACTACTTTATCATCTCCAGAAGGTTCTGGGACTTGAATTTCTTCATTGTTTTTAACAAACTTAATCCCTACACTTTTCAGATCATCTTTACACCTCCTTAACACAAAGGGGCAGGTTATCCAGGCAAAAACGCCTCTTACAGAGCGAACGGGGTAAAGCAAAATCTTTGCGTCTGTAATTGAAATGCAAGAGGCGTATTCCTGAGACTCCTCTCTGGGGCCAAAGATTACCTCTACTTTACCATTGTTATTCCAGAGCCTTTCTGCAAGTTCTCTAATTACCCCTTTAATCCCTGATGACCATAAAGTCGGAAACCCTGTAATCCTTTCTCTTTGAACTGGCAGATCCACATAAGACACAGCCTGTCCTGCTCCCATGTGTATTGGAGTTTCTGCATAAAAACTCAATATGGCCTTTTCTTCAAACATGCCTTGCCTCCTTAATAAAATTCAATTTTCTTATTTCGAATTCAAAATCAGTTCTATCTATAAAGTCCAAAATGTCTTGATAATATTCCCAATTTTGATATACCAAAAGTATTCCCAAAAATTTATTATTTTTAATCTTCTTGATCTGAATTACTAATGGACTTGGCTTTCTTGGCTTTATAGAGCCAATAGACTTTACTTCTAAGACTTCCTTTAATTTCCGGTAAAAGTTCTCTCTTAAATCATCCATTGCACTTTGCCAATCACTCCAGAAATTATTTTTCGGTTTAATCAAATAAATAGTTGTAGTTCTTAAATTCATAAATTTATCAAAGCTGCCATCACCTGAAGGTTGAATTTGTAAATTTGAGTTCAGTTTAGATCTGATAACCTCTTCTATTTCTTCAAGAGTATTTGTGGATAGATTTATTTCGTTCCACATAACACTGCCGAACCCCCTTCGCCATCTCGCACCAATGCCACCAAAAAGTGATAAAAAATAGAGTGTATTGATGAAATCTTTCTCATTTTTGATGCCTGTAATTGATTCAAAAATAATCTGGAATTCTCCTGTGGAAAATGCTCTTCTTTTAATATTAGGATTACTTCTATCGTTCATTCTTAAAAAAGCCTCTATTACATTGTCTGGTATCCGGGTAATTTTTAGTCTAAACTCTTTTGCTCTTTCTTGCGTTCCCCACATCTTACCTTCTTTTTGTTTTAACTCTTCCAAATTTTTAACCTCAATGGCTTTCCAGAACCTATACCACCATCGTAATATTCCATTAACAGATTGAGTCCTAAACTCTAAACCATATCTATCTGCTCCTGACATTATAATTGGAGTTATAATTGAGAATGTATAAGTTTGTCTATAGACCAAATTTATACTCATTTATTATCCCCCTTTAACTCACGGAATAACAAAATCCCCTTATTTGTTATCCTTACTTTGACCTCTCTTTTTATCTCATCTCGCTCAACATCAATCAATCCGTAAATTTCAAGTCTGCTAATTTCTTCAGCATAACTTTCCTTTAATTCCTCAAAACTCGCCCCAGACAACTGGCTTTTATCAAAAATAATTTCAAGCACTTCAAGTTCTTTGCCCTTTGGCAAATACAGAAGAGGGGGTAAAAAGACCACATTAGCAAATTCCTCATTCATGTAATAGACTTCTGTATTGGTCAAAAATCCTGCAAGGGCACAGGCCATAACATGGGCTTTCAGCCCTCCGGTTGGATTGAAATACACCTTGAACCCTTCTTCCTTCTTTTTCTTTGCAAGATAGATAAGCCTGTCAAGGAGTTCAGATATCCCTTTTTGAAACTCATCTCTTGCATATTTTTCATCAAATCTTGTCTTCTCCCAGAAATAACCGCTCACTTCATAAGGAGTGTAGATTTTAAAACCCTCTTCCTTTAAAAATCTTTCAATAATTCGCCTTGCTAATTCATTGGAAGATGTCTTAGTTCCAAAAAGATAAACCTCTACTTCTGAATTTTTGGTGTTAACAACTCTTAAAAATGTGTTTAATTCAGCCGAGATTTTTTTAGGGTCAGATTTCAGAAAACCATATAATTTTTCCAATTCGCCTGGATTGTCAAGTAACGCCTTCCAGTATTGTTCTTCTGCTATCTTTCTACTTGGATCACAAGTCCCAGCCTTTTGAGCATTTGTTATAAGTGAGTTGCCCGTGCTTATTATGTGGAATTCCTTCATCTCATGGCCTCCCGTAAACTATTAAATTAGAGCCTATAAAATCGTTGTCTCCGTGAGATGGATTGAGCCATACTTGCATGGCCTGGCTTGCATCTTCTACTTCACAATATATAACTGTCCCAGGAGGTAGCGATTTTTTCATTACTCTGTATTTGCCTAATTTTTGAGGAGAGTGAAGTCCCATATTTATATGTCCGGTGGTTATAATACTCTTAACTCTAAGCCCTTTTATGTCAGGAATGAAATCATTATATACTCCAGGAGTTAAGTAGAGTAACTTTACAATCTCACCTTTTTTAGGTTCAATCTTTTCAAATAGATTTAATATGCTTTCGTCTTCCTCAAGGTCATACTGTGCTGTCTTCATTTCACCACCAAGTTTAAGAACCTTAGGGTTTGATTTGAAAGCTGTCATTACTTTATCTTTATCTACCACATCTGAAAACTCAACCCAACATAGAAGTTTCCATTCATCCTTAAGTCTTACCATCTCTATTCTATAAAGTCCATTTTCTTGAGTGACTGTGTGAGTATCAGTATTCTGAAAAATCCCCAGCCTATTTTCATATCCAAAAATATCTTCGTTCTTTTTTATTTCTGAAGGATCAATACTTTTGCCTTTTAACCAGTCCGAGAGTCCTTTCTGAGAAATATAACCTACAAAAGACTCTACATCTTCCTTTCCGTAAAATACTGTAAGTTCATTTATTCCCTCAGGCATGTTTGTATTTTCATGATTGAAGATGTGTAGATCTTCCTTCAGAGGTGTAAGAGTAAATATCTTATTTGAAGATTTACTTTTTCTTTCACCATATATATCCGCTGGCTTTGGAAAGTAGAGTTTGCTTTCCTTCTGGTTAAATAGAAAAGGACCGAATATTCTTTTTAGGGGATTATTTATGGTAATTCGGGAGGAAATGGCTCCTGCAAGGGTATGTGGAAATGGAGGGAAAATTGATACTGCCACATCGCCAAGGTTGAATGGTTTTCCAGAGCCGAAGAATAGCACATCGTATGGCTTTATGGTAAATCTCAAGATCAACTTAAACCTCCTCAAGCAGGTATCTTTTTATCTTGGTCTCTTCTTTGGTCCACCATCTCATGTAGATTTTCCCATCGTTTCTTCTTGTTTCCGTAATATTTCTTTCAAAGCCACAATGGGCAAGAAAGTTTCTCTTGTTAAACTCATCAGTAATACCACTGAGATAGTTTTTTAAAAGACACCACTTTTCATGTACTTTGTTAATCAACTTTTCTTTACCCTCCATATAGTTCCACAATTCTTTGCCAAGCCATTCAATATTTAGATTCAGGTCAAAAATCTTATAAATAGATTTGTTGCTTGCTCCAAATACATTTTTTATTTTATCCAGAGAGATGCCTTCCTGAATTTCATATTTTTTAATCCCGTAGTGCTCTAAAACTTCAATAATTCCCAAATAAAACCCAAGAGACAAAAATAGTTTTAACCATCCCTCTTTTTCCAGTTTAGGAGAGATGCGAAAATTTTGATAAAGTTTGCCCCTTAAGAGGCTTAGCACTTCTTGGAGAAAAGACAGAGCATCCTCATGGTTGTGATATCCAAAATGGTAGATACCCAGGGGGATGTTGTTCTTAATAGAAGAAAAGATTATTGCAAAGTTTTCAAAATATTCCTGAATCTTTGCTTTTAACTCTTTATTTTTTTCCGCAAGTCTTTTTGCCAAAAGGGGTTCTCCTTTTCTGAAATCAACATTGTACTTGATGGGGGATGAGAAGAAGGACTTAAATTTTAACTTATACCAGTAAATTTTATACTCAGGTAAAGGAGAACCAATTATTGGATCAGAGAAAGACACAAATATTGCCGGTATTTTGCCTTTATCATACCAGTTTATAAGTGAGGAAAACACTGCAAAATGCCTTGCTGCTTCAAGCAGGGCAGAAATATAGATGTTATGACCAGTTGAGATATCTATGTAAAGTTCTTTGAAGGGAGATTCTATGTAGTTCCCACAAAGGTGTATAAATATTTCAAGCACAATATCATCATAATCACCTTCAAATTTAATGCCCTCAAATTCACCTATTGAATGAATAGGAAATATATCGTCATATAACTCTTTAAAAGGGTGTATTTCAAACATTCCATGAGGATTTCTAAAGTAACTTTCTCTTTTGTCATCTTCACTCACTATTGTTTTGATATATTTTTTTGTCTCATTTGGTAGATTTGCTATTTCGTAAACATTCTTGTCAAAAATCATACTTGCAGGATGAATCAATATTACCTTTATTCCATTTTTTTCCAGATGCTCTTTTAAAGCAAAAGATGAAAGGGGATAGGTGTAGTACTTATCCTGAATGCAGAATTTGATCTCCTGAGCATTTACCTTATCAACCTGATATATTACCTTCATAGTGCTCTCATCTCGTCTGCCATAAACTTTGCAGATATAAAGATGTTTGCAAAGTCATCATAAGAAAACTCATAGTTTAGGTAGCATTTAAGTATTTTCTCTAAAAATTCCTTTTCACTTTCTTCTTTAATCTTTCTATCATAAATTCTCTGGAGTTCAGTTTTTATCACTTCAAATATCTCATCTGAAGGCTTAATTCTTCTTCTGTCCTCTCTGCGTTCAGGCAATAAAAGCCTTTCAATTGTCTCTAAGAATTGATAAGGAAAACGAGATGAAATTTTTCTATTTTTGAATTTGCAAATGAGTTCTTCTATAAATGGAATTAAACTCCACTTCCCACCTGTCTGCCTGATATGACCAGAATGGGTTAATATCCTTAGACAGAATGCATCTTTTTCAAAATAATTCTTTGCCATTTTCTCTGTATCTGCTACTTCTTTCAGAGCCAGGTAAAGTGGATATTTATAATGCACTATCAGAATACCTGCACTCATGGTTGCCTTTGGACTTATAACCTCCTGAAAACTCCTCTGAAGGTCATAGGCACATCCAAGAGCTCCTTCAATGGGAAGCAATGCCAGTATGTCGTCTCCACCTGCATATACCAGCCTTCCGTAATACTTTTCTTCAACGAGCCTTCTTACATGTTCAAGTGCAAACTCAGAAAGTCTTCTGCTGAAAGCCTGATGAAGGGATGGGGAGTTCGGGTGTGAAGAACAAAGTATATTGTACAGTCTTTCTTTTTCTTCTTCCGTCGCATAAGCAAGCAACGCATTGGTTGCCTTTGGGTGAATTAATCTTTTGATTTCTGGATTGAATTCACCCTTAAGCCATCTTCCCATGTTGTCTCCGTCCATCTGGAGGATGGCATAATAGGCTAAGGGATTTATTTTGTTTTCCTGCAAGAACTGGAGTATCTCTTTAAAGTCTTCTTCTTTGACATCCAGGCTGTACTCCTTCTTGAAGTAGTCCTCTCTGTATGAGTTTTTCATCAAAAACTGACCGTCAATATCAAAATCCTTTATTGCAGGAACGGATTCCGTTTCAGGGAGGCTTTTGCCCGAGTTTTTGGACTTTAGTGTTGTTTCAAATTTCTCAAATGTCTTTTTAAATCTTTCCTTTACTTCACTGGACATTTTTCTTTTTTCACCAATACTCGCCATCTCAGCCGTAGAGGGGAATTTGACTTTTGCTGTGAGAGCTAATTCGTCTTTTATAATTTCAGGGAATAATCTTTTTGTTAAACAGACACCACAAAGCCTTTCCCCTTCTTTAACAAATGGAAAGACACTATTCCAGAGATTACTGTTTTGCTTTCTTTTTTGTGGGTTAATCCACTCAGGACCTGAATCCTGTAGCCACAACTGGTTAAACTCTCCACAGAGGGTGCACTTATCGCCCTCCTCATAGATGGGGTTAAAATCCTTGCTGCTCTTTCTTGCCCCCAGTAGTTTCTCTATTAATTCCAGAAGCAATGAATAAGCACTACCTACATTAGTTGGTCTATAGTAGGAGAATTCTGTTATCAGCCTTATGATCTCGTAAAGCTCCGTTTCTCCAACGAGTTTTTTGTAGTCATTAAAGATCGGGGATAGATCATTAACTTCTCCCATATTAGACCATGGCAGTATGGCCCAGTAAACCCTAAAGTAATTTTCCAAGTGTATAAAAATCTGGTTTCTGATGCTATTCATAAGCTCGTGAGTATTCGTCTTGTCGCATAATTTTTCTGCAGTCTTTTTAGCCAGTTCAGCGAGACTACTCTTGCACCTTTGTTCACATTCCTTTGCTATCTTTTTATCACCACCCTGGTAGTTAACAATTGCCAGAAATCTATTTGGCAGATTAGCTATGGTGAGATTGTCTTCTGCATCGTTGAATAAGGGTTGTAGAGACAGGGCATTTAATATCTCCTCAAAAGTCTGCCCCCCAAACTCTAACTTTTTTAACCACTTGTCCATCAATGGCTGACCAAAAAGATTTGGAAAAACAATTGTGTCCGGTCCGAGCTGTTCAATCACTGGTTTCATGCTCTCCCATATCAGCCAGGAAAGCATATAGGAACCTGCCCACAGATCCTGAGTCTTTTTTGCTTTTGAGATGAAAGACTGAACAGGTCCTATTGTATAAAGCAAGAATGCTGGCTCCGGCAGGGCAGAGACAATTGCGGATGTCTGAACTAAATGATCATAGATGGAATGATTGGGGGCTCTGCTGTCTGCAGGATGGCTCTTAATCCATGGAAACAGTTCAGGATAAAAACGCCATAGAAGGAAAAAGAAAAACTTTGCCCTGTCTTCAGGATTTTTAAAAGTAACCTTTGAAAGTTTTTGAAAGATTTCTTCTACATCTTCGTGAACAGGTAAATCCAGTATGGTTTCTTTAAGAGAAAAAATGTCAATAAATTTAGCCTCTTCAAGTCTTACTACAGAGTCTCTTTCAAATTTGTCTTTCAAATCTTTTTCCATCTGTGGCGAGACTATTGTTCTGCTCAAGGCGGAAGCTAGGGTGTCTGCCCGTGTTATTTGTTCGTCTGCTACGCACTCGTTGGCAAGGATATAATTCAGAAAATGCTCTGCCACAATCTGGTGCCACTGGTGTTTGTCTCTCTGGTGGATAGCCTTAACAGGTTTTATCTGGTGCCCTTCTTCAGAAAACATGACCCACTGTTTATGAGGCGGGTCATGAAGAAGGGCCTTTAACTTTAGTTTCCAGTTCATATTAAAATCCCCTCACCTCCTCACCACCTCAAAACACCCAAACCCCTGTGAGTTTTTGGAGCCGAGGACGGCGTCGTAGGCTAAGCGGAGGAGTTCGGGTGCACCGGTTAATCTGTATCTGTCCATCCAGCCTTTGGTAAAGCCCCTTAAGAAGAAATTTAGATAGCCAGATAGAAAAGACGCTCTTTGTAGCCTGAAAATTATCAGCAACTTTGACAATGTAAAGAATTTAGAGACTCGTTTGTTGAAACAAAAAGATTGGATTATTTCATTGAAAGATACAGGAATGTTAAAACCTTCTTCCCTCCTTTTTTTGATCCTGAACTTCATTTATTGCTTGCCCCCTCTGTTTGTATAGCATAAAATAGTTTCTCCTGTCAACGATTAGGTAAGTATCTTAGAGGCTGATATGGTATAACATGTTAGATTCAAGAGACTGCCAGAGAGAGCTGAAGAAAGGTTTTCAAAGTTTTGGTACACATCCTCAAATTATCTTTGCCTAAATCTCTTTGGTGGAGTGAAAAAGAGAAGGTATCACCCCTTTCGGACATTGACCTTGCTCTGTATGTTAGAGAACCATAGAAACTTAATTACATGAGCATCTACACTGAGATTACAAATAATTCTTAACAAAGCACCTTTGAGTCCTGCTGGCAGAGTGCTCTGTTCAAGAAGGATGCTTGTTGATAAAGAGCCCTTCCTGTTCCCTTCGCAAGTAGAAAAGAGATATAAAGAGATATTTTGAGAAGGAGATACGGGATTGGTTGATAGGGCTCTGATTAGGAAGAAAGATTGCTGAACTGGATAGGTGTTGGCAGAAATTTAAAGAATATAAAAAATACTGGAAAGTACAGATAAAAGAGAGATATCGTAGACCCGGGGCAAGAGATAAAATTGAAGTAAAAGAGAAAATAAACTTTGGTATAATATGAAAGAGAGGGAGTAATAATGAGGCTTACTTTCAGATTTTTTAAAGAGGGGGTATTAAGAATTCCCATCAACTATAACCAGATTATTCAAGGAATAATCTATGATAATCTGGAAAAGGAGCTTGCGGAGTTTGTCCATGAAAGGGGCTACAGATTTGAGAAAAGGTCATTTAAGTTGTTCACATTCTCAAGAATACTGGGCAAGACAAGAATCAGAGATGGGTATATAGAAGTGTTTTCTCCTTTTAAACTGGTAGTCTCATCTCCAAAAGAAGATATACTTTGTTCACTGGCAGAAAACCTTGTAAGGATGGGAGAAGTCCACTTTGGCGAAGAGAATGCATATCTTGAAGCAGTGAATGTCCATTTTGCTCCTTTAATAGACAGAAGCATAACCATAAAAATGCTATCTCCAGTGACCATCTACAGCACACTTTCTAAGGCCGACGGTAGTAAGAAGACATACTACTATAGTCCTTTTGAGGAGGAGTTCAGTTTCCTTTTAAAGAAAAATATTCTCAAGAAATACCACGCAGCCTATGGAAGGGCTCCGTGTTCTGATGACTTCCGGATCGAGCCTCTCAGAGTAAGAAGACATGATGAGAAGATAGTTGTTTACAAAGGGTTTATTATTAAAGGATGGATGGGGCACTACAGACTGAGTGGCAATCCAGAGTTGCTGAAACTCGCCTATGAGGCAGGTCTTGGTGGGAAGAATCCACAGGGATTCGGATGTTTTGAGCTTTTAGAAGCCTTTTAGAAAATATAATTGCTAAAGATATAAGATATTATCTTTATAAAGAAACTTGACAAAAGTTTTATCAAGTGATATAATATTTATGTAATAAAAAAGAGGGAGGGGCTACAGTGGCAACAGGCGTGAAAGATTACTATGAGATACTTGGTGTTTCGAGAGATGCCTCTCAGGATGAGATAAAGAAGGCATACAGGCGTCTTGCGCGTAAATACCACCCTGATCTTAATCCTGGCAATAAAGAGGCTGAACAGAAGTTCAAGGAGATAAATGAAGCCTATAGTGTTCTGGGTGATCCCAAAAGACGTGAGGAGTATGACAGGCTCGGGCATCAGGCATTCACCTCTGGTGCAGGCTTTGAGACATTTAAAGATTTTGACTTCTCCAGTGCCTTTGATTTCGGTTTCGGAGATTTCTTCTCAGATATCTTTGGTGGAAGGACTGCATTCAGGGAGGCCCCTTTAAAAGGAGCTGACCTTATTACAAAGGTTACTCTTACGTTAGAGGAGGCATTCAAAGGGGTTACAAGGCCTGTTACAGTCTCACATAGTGTGACCTGTAGCAGATGTGGTGGAAGAGGGGCAGAAAGTTATGAGAGTTGTCGTAAATGTGGAGGCACTGGAAGGGTGAGCCAGAGAAAGGCCTTCTTCAGCATTACTCAGACCTGTCCTGATTGTGGGGGAGCAGGCCAGAAGGCAGTAAGGGTCTGCTCGGCCTGCCGAGGTACAGGCAGTATCCTCAAGACAGAGACCCTGAAGGTAAGAATTCCTCCAGGTGCTGACACTGGTTCAAGGGTGAAGGTGAAGGGAATGGGTGAGGCTGGCAGAGGAGGTGGTCCACCTGGAGATCTCTATATAGAGATTGAGGTGCTGCCTCATCCAGTGTTCAGGAGAGAAGGAGATGATATATATGTGGAGGTGCCTATTACAGTGCCTGAGGCTGTGCTCGGAGCAAAAATCGAGGTGCCAACAATCGATGGTATGGCAATGATGAGGATTCCGCCTGGCACCCAGAGTGGGCAGAAGTTCAGGCTCAAAGGTAAAGGTTTTGTCTCTCCTAAAACAGGCAGAAGGGGCGACCAGTATGTGATTGTGAAGATAGTGGTTCCAAAGGACCTCACTGAGTCAGAGAAAGAGATGATAAAATCCCTTGAAAGAATGTATAGAGAGAATCCACGAGAAAGGTTGGCTAACAGGAGATGGTAACGAGAGATAAAAAAAGACCGCTTTATATGATCAGTGTTGTAGCAGAGATGTTGGGGGTCCATCCCCAGACCCTCAGACTGTATGAAAGGGAGGGTCTTATAAAACCCCAGAGAGTGGGTAATCAGAGGCTATATTCAGAGGAGGACATAGAAAGACTGCACCTGATACTGGAGCTGACAAGAGAGCTCGGGGTGAACAAGGCAGGTGTGGATATTATACTCAGGATGAGAGAGAGGCTTATAGCCCTGCAGCGGGAAGCAGAGGCGATGCTGAACTGTCTTGAGGAGGAGCTGAGAAGGGACTTTCAGGAAAGACTGAGGAGAATTCTGTCCGAGGAATAATTTTTATGAAAGGAGGTGTAAGCTATGAGAATGGATAAACTTACCATAAAGTCACAGGAGGCCGTGCAGGAGGCCCAGAGGATAGCAGACCAGAAGGGTAATCAGGAGCTACAGCCTGAACACCTTCTGCTCGCGCTACTGCAGGATGATGAAGGGATAGTGGTACAGATACTTCAGCGATTCAGGTTTGACCTTAACATGCTGAAGGCGGATATTGAGGCAGAAATAAATAAATTTCCAAAGGTGATGGGAGCAACCCCTCTGGGTCAGATATATGTGTCTGCACGACTTAAGAGGGTGTTTGAAGAAGCCTTCAGACAGGCAGAACATCTGAAGGATGAGTATGTAAGCACAGAGCATCTGCTTATCGGGATACTGAAAGAGGGTGGCCCAGCAGCAGATGTGCTTAACAGGTACAATGTGACAGAACAGAGTGTTCTGCAGATAATGAGTGAGATAAGAGGTGCACAAAGGGTGACAGACCCGAATCCAGAGGACAAGTATCAGGCACTTAAGAGGTATGCCAGAGACTTAACCGAGCTTGCCAGAAAAGGAAAACTTGATCCTGTTATAGGCAGGGATGAGGAGATCAGAAGGGTGATGCAGGTGCTGGCAAGGAGAACAAAGAACAATCCCGTGCTTATAGGTGACCCAGGAGTCGGTAAAACAGCTATTGTGGAAGGGCTTGCACAGAGAATAGTTGCAGGAGATGTGCCTGAACCTCTGAAGGACAAGAGGCTTATCGCCCTTGATCTTGGAGCACTTGTAGCAGGTTCCAAATACAGAGGTGAGTTTGAGGAGAGATTAAAGGCGATTCTTAAAGAGATTGAACAGGCAGAGGGCAGGATAATACTGTTTATTGACGAGCTTCACACACTGGTGGGTGCAGGTGCTGCAGAGGGTGCTATTGATGCCTCAAACATGCTGAAACCTGCTCTTGCAAGAGGGGAACTCCGTTGTATTGGTGCTACTACAGTGGATGAGTATAGAAAACATATAGAAAAAGACCCTGCCCTTGAAAGGAGGTTTCAGCCTGTGTATGTGGGAGAGCCCTCTGTGGAAGACACAATCTCTATACTTAGGGGTCTGAAGGAACGTTACGAGGTCCATCATGGAGTAAAGATAAAGGATTCCGCACTGGTGGCAGCGGCTGTGCTATCGCATCGGTACATAACTGACAGATTCCTGCCAGACAAGGCTATTGATCTTATAGATGAGGCTGCAGCAAAACTTCGTATGGAGATAGACAGCATGCCAGTAGAGCTGGATGAGATTGAAAGAAAACTCCGCCAACTGGAGATAGAAAAACAGGCAGTGATGAAAGAGGATTCCCCTGACGCAAAGGAGAAGCTGGAGAAACTCCAGAAAGAGATAGCAGAACTGGAAGAGAAGCGTTCTGCTCTAAGGGCACAGTGGCTTGCAGAGAAGGAGATTATACAGAAGATAAGAGAACTGAAAGAACAGATTGAGCAGACAAAGATAGAGGCACAGAAAGCAGAACGTGAAGGTGACCTGAACCGCGCAGCAGAACTCAAATACGGAAGGCTGATTGAGCTCCAGAAGGAGCTTGATCAGGCGAACAAGAGACTCGAGGAGTTTAAGTACCGTAGAAGATTGCTCAAGGAGGAGGTTGATGAGGAGGACATTGCAGAGGTGGTCTCAAAGTGGACCGGCATACCTGTAAGTAAGATGCTCGAGGGTGAGACAGAGAAACTCCTTAAGATGGAAGAGAGACTGAAGATGAGGGTTGTTGGCCAGGATGAGGCGATACAAGCGGTCTCGGATGCAGTAAGAAGGGCGAGGGCAGGAATCCAGGACCCCAACAGACCGATTGGTTCCTTCATATTTTTAGGACCTACTGGAGTAGGTAAGACAGAGCTTGCAAAGGCACTTGCGGAGTTTCTCTTTGATGATGAGAACGCCTTAATCAGGATAGATATGTCTGAGTATCAGGAGAGACACACCGTCTCAAGGCTTATTGGTGCTCCTCCAGGGTATGTGGGATATGAAGAGGGTGGTCAGCTTACTGAGGCTGTAAGAAGAAGACCCTATTCAGTGATACTGTTTGATGAGATTGAGAAGGCCCATCCTGAGGTCTTCAATGTGCTACTGCAACTGCTTGATGATGGAAGGCTTACGGATGGTAAAGGAAGGACTGTTGACTTCCGTAACACAGTGGTCATTATGACCTCAAACATTGGTAGTGTCCATATCCAGGAGATGCTTGAGCAGAGACAGAAGACTCCAAAGGCATACTGGGGAGATGATACAGAGAACGAACTGAAAAACAGGATAATGGAAGACCTGAAGAAGTTCTTCAGACCTGAGTTTCTGAACAGGATTGATGAGATTATAATCTTTAACCCTCTCACAAAGGACCTCATGAAGGAGATTGTAGGTATACAGGTGGATAGAATGAAGAAATACCTGAAACAGAAGAAGATAGATATTGTGCTTACAGATGCAGCAAAGGAGTATCTGGCAGACCTCGGGTATGATCCTGTTTATGGTGCGAGACCTCTGAGAAGGGTGATACAGAAGGAGATACTGAATCCGCTTGCAAAGTACCTCCTTGAAGGTAGTTTCAAGGAGGGTGATACTGTGGAGGTTGATTACAGAGACGGTAAGATTGTGTTTGAAAAAGTGATGGAGGCAGCATATGCTGCATAAGATAAAGGGCCTTGGGTCCATCATTATGGAAGTAGAAGGAGGTGTCAGGTATGTCCATCATAAGATGGTCTCCAATGAAGGAACTGGAGGAGATGCGCAGAGATATGGAGAGACTATTTGAAGAGTTCTTTGAACCTTTGAGGCACAGAAGAAGATGGTGGGGGAGACCCACAGAAGAGGGTGTTATTGTGCCGAATATAGAACTTTACGACAGAAAGAATGAGCTAATTCTGAGGGTGGAAATACCCGGTGTGGACAAGCAGGATATTGACCTCACCATTACTGAGAACAACCTTACCATCAAAGGTGAATTAAAGAAGGCGGAAGAGGTGAAGGAAGAGGACTACTATGTGGCAGAGATCAGGTATGGCACATTCTCAAGGACGGTGCCGCTGCCTATTGAGGTTGACAGTGAGAAGGCAAGAGCCACCTATAAGAATGGGATACTGGAGATAGTGCTTCCCAAAAAGGAAGAGGCAAAACCGAAGGAGATAAAGGTGGAGGTTTCCTGAAGAAATGAGTCTGTGGCCTTGGAGGCACTGCCTCCAAGGCCTTTTTTATTTTTGTGAAGCTATTCTGTCAAATATACTTTACTTTAATTCTGAGATATCTCTACTCAGGAGTATTTCAGAACTGTTATAATTCTTTAGTTTTGCGATTTAGTCCATGAAACAGGAGGGTACGAGATGAGAAAAAGAGCGAGAAAGGCGAAGGTTGAGAGGAAGACCAGAGAGACAGATATAAGACTGGAACTTAATATTGACGGAAACGGCATTGTTGATGTGGATACAACCCTGCCCTTTCTTGATCATATGCTCACCTTGATGGCCTATCACGGAGGCTATGACCTAAAACTTAGGGCGAGAGGAGATATTGAGGTTGATTATCATCATCTTATAGAAGATATAGGAATCTGTCTCGGAGAGGCTATAAAGGATGCACTTGCGGATAAGAAGGGAATAAGAAGATATGGGTTTGCAAAGATACCCATGGACGAGAGCCTTGCAGAGGTGGTGATTGACCTCAGTGGGAGGGCCTATCTTGTCTACAAGATAAGAAAGCGTGAGGGTAGCTTGAGAGACCTGCCTGTAAGCCTCTTTGAGGACTTCTTCAGGTCTCTGAGCACCCATGCAATGATGAATCTCCACATAAATGTTCCTTACGGAAGAGACCTACATCACATCTACGAGGCCGTGTTCAAGGCCTTCGGTAGGGCCTTAAAAGAGGCTGTTGAGGTGGTCTCAAAAGGTGTTCCCTCTACAAAGGGGACCCTCTAAAAGACTCATTGGGTATGCCACTTCTCAAGGTTGAAGGCCTTAAGAAGGTATTCGGCAAGACAGTGGCTCTAAGAGGGGTATCCTTCTGTCTCAAAAGAGGCGAGATACTCGGTGTGCTCGGGCCTAATGGTGCTGGCAAGACTACCCTGATTCACTGCATCCTCGGTCTAATAGAACCAACAGAGGGAAGGATTGAGGTCTTTGGAAAAGAGCTCAGATGCCACAGAACAGAGATTCTGCAGAGGGTTAACTTTGCTTCAAGTTATATCTCTCTTCCATACTCTCTTACTGTGAGAGAGAACCTCATGGTATATGCCCATCTCTACGAAGTGGACTCACCCCAGAGGAGGGTGGAAGAGGTGATGCAAATGTTTGATCTACTCAGCCTCAGAGACATCCCAGCAAGAAGGCTCTCCACTGGCCAGATGATGAGACTGGTGCTTGCGAAGGCGATGATAAATCACCCGGAGCTTCTTCTGCTTGACGAGCCAACAGCAGGGCTTGATCCAGAGATTGCTGCCAAAACGAGAAGGCTTCTCTGCAGGCTTCGGAATGACTCTGGTATATCAGTGCTGTACACCTCCCACAACCTGAAGGAGATGGAGGAGGTTTCAGATAGGGTGCTTTTTCTGCATGAGGGAAGAGTGCTTGCTGAGGGTCCTTCAGAGGAGCTTTTAAGGACCCATGGGGTGGAAAGTCTGGAAGAGCTGTTCTTCAAGGTGCTCGGCAGATGAGTGGAAGAAGAATCTGGGCAGTATTTCTGAGACAACTGTACCTTTACAGAAGAAGCTTCCCAAGGGCATTGGAGGTTTTTTACTGGCCCACACTGGATATACTGCTCTGGGGATTTGTAACACTCTATCTGCAGAAGTCAACCACTGGTCTTCCGAAGTTTGTGGCCTTCTTCTTAGGGGCTCTTATTCTCTGGGACATACTCTTCAGGGCTCAGCAGGGTATAACCGTCTCCTTTCTTGAGGATATGTGGGCGAGAAACCTTGTGAATATATTTGTCTCACCTCTCAGGATCTCGGAATACCTGAGCGGTCTTATAATGGTTAGCCTCCTCAAGGTGATCATCTCCTTTGTGGTTATGTCAGCCCTTGCAGGGATGTTTTACTCCTTCAGTATATTCAGACTGGGCATGGCACTTCTGCCACTTGTGGTGAATCTCGTTGTGATGGGATGGGCAGTTGGGATAGTGACAATGGGACTCATACTGAGGTTTGGACAGGAGGCAGAGGTGCTTGCCTGGGCAGTGGCCTTTTTATTCATGCCTGTATCTGCGGTGTTTTATCCGGTTGAGGTGCTTCCGCCTATGCTGAAGAAAGTCGCCTTCTTTGTGCCTTCGTCACATGTGTTTGAAGGGATGAGGGCATTGATAGAGGGGAAGGGGTTTCCTCTATTAGAGCTTGTCAAGGCGTTTGGGCTTAATACTGTTTATCTGGTCCTTTCGGTTGTGATATTCATTCTAATATACAGGGATGCCCTCAAAAGGGGCGTACTTCCCAAGATCGGAGAGTAGACGCTCCAGAAGTGCCCCCTCTATCAGACCATTTTCTGAATATCCTCTTACCCGGTAGTATCTCTTCAGAGTCTCCTGAAAGGCCTCTCTATCAATGGGTGTAACGGTAATACGCCCGTTGGAGTATCCTTTCTCCTGGAAAAACCTCTCTGGTAAGGTGTCATCTTCTGCCGAGAATCCATTGAGTTGATTCAGGTATCTTTCCAAAAGCCATATTCTCTCTCCGATGCTTAAGAGTGACTGGACATTATGGTCCATGCCTGTTACAGCATTCAATGCCTTGGCATACTCCTCAAGGGTGGTGGCAAAAAAGGTGAACTTACAGGCAGTAAGGGAGTCTACCACGGCATTCATATCCTCTGATATCTTCACCATCCTTGCCTTGCCCTCAAAGGAGAATCTGTCTACATATACTGGTTTTCTCAGTATCTCATAACTGATTGGATATGCCCTCAGGTGGCAGCCTCCACGATTTGAGGTTGCATAAGCCAGAGCCATACCATATGCTCCTCTCGGATCATAGGCAGGCAGTTCAAGCCCCTTTACGGTCATGCTTATATGAGGCATGCCCACGGAGTCTGCAAACCTCCTGGAACCTTCTGCAAGGTCATCTCCAATATCACCTCTTTCACCAATTGCCTTCACAAGCTCAACAATCTCCTCTGACTTAAGGGGTCTTCCTATGTATTCACTATAACAGGCTATTGTTGCGGCTGTGCTTATGGTGTCAAGTCCATACTCATTGCATAATCTGTTTGCCTCTACAATAGAGTGTATATCCTCATTGAGATTTAAGGCACCAAAGTGGGAAACCGTTTCATACTCTGGAATGACCTCTCCTTTCTGGCCTCTTTTTTTGCAGAGGATGGGACAACCTCGGCAGCCTGTCTTTCTGGTTTTGTAGAGTTCCTTTAACCTGTATCCTGAGTATTTACCTGATCCATGGAAGAAGCTCTCTCTGAAATTAGCAGTAGGCTCAAGTCTTCTTGCATGGATCAGGTCAACCAAGGCAGCAGTTCCGTACTTGTTCAGCCCAAACTCGCCAAAGACCGCAGGTGATGCCCTCAACAATCTCATGATCTCTGTTTTTGCCTCATTGAGAAGTTGGCGGTTCTGGATCTTTATCCTTTTATTGCCCTTAACCCTTATCGCCTTAACTCTCTTTGCTCCCATTACGGCCCCAAGACCTCCCCGGCCTGCAGCATAATGGCCATCTATTATTATAGAGGCATACCTAACAAGTCTTTCTCCTGCTCTACCAATACTTGCAAGAGAGCCTCCACCACTTAGTGCCCTCAGCACTTCATCAGTATTCATTCCAGACAGGGCTGAGGCATCCCTGAGTCGAACACTTCTGTTTTCAATATCTATGTAGATCCAGTCTTTGGACTTTCCTCTTATCACGCAGAGGTCATATCCTGCCTTTTTCAGTTCTGTGAAAAACCTGCCGCCCACAGAGCAGTCAAAGACCGTACCTGTGAGAGGAGAGCGTGATATTATAGAACCTCTGCCAGAGGTGGGTGCCGGGGTGCCTACAAGGGGACCTGAGGCGAACACAATGGGCATCTCTTCGTCATAAGGTGAGTGTCTGATATAGTCTTTCAACAGGGCAACACCAAAGCCTCTTCCTCCAAGAAAGCCCTCACATAGCTCTGGTGGTGTCTTGAACTCCTGTATCTGGCCTGAGGATAGATCAACAAAGAGGGATATGCCTGTGTAACCAAAAAGTTTCATACAGCAGATATTCTATCATCTTAAGAGAGGGTGTTTCATTAAAAATCAGACAGCGACCCCTCTGGTCCTTTACAGATATGATTCCACATCCTCTCTGGTACCACTTCCTTTACCCCTGTTTCAGAAAAGATGGAGTTTGTACTGTCGTCAGACTCCAAGGAGAGTGTTTTAACAAGCCTTAAAAACTCAAGCAGCTCTCTTAGTTGTTCAGGTCTTCTTGGACCCGGCACTATTGCGTTGACTGCCTCTCTGGAGCCTATCCAGAGCAAAACTGCATGGACCAAGGAGAATCCTGTTTTTTCTGAAAGTTCTTTTAGTCTCTTTATCCACTGTAATACCTCGGTTTTATGGAAGTAAGGATTTCTCCTTCTGTGGTCCCTCTTTGTCAGAGCAGACACACCTCGGCTGACGAGGGAGTTACTCAGAAGCCCCTGTTCTAAAGGAGAGACAATACAGTTTATACATGTGAGCCTGCCTGCTTCAAGTACACCAAAATCCCTATGGATCGGATTGAAATGGACCTGATGAGGGATATTTCTCTCTTCTGAAAGCTCCTTTCTGATCTGTTTAACCGTGAGATTCCCTACCCCCCAGTATCTTATGAGTCCTTCTTCTTTCAGTCTTTTCAGCGCATCAATGCTTTCTCTTATAGGGACATTGGGGTCAGGCCAGTGGAGCTGGTAGAGGTCTATGTACTCTGTCCTGAGTCTCTGCAAACTCTCCACAAGCTGAGCCCTGAGGGCCTCGGGCCTTGCGTCCCGTAAGACCTTCCTGCCTTTCCAAAAAAGGCCACCTTTTGTGGAAATAAAGAGAGAGTTTCTTTTTTTGCGAATAAACCTGCTTAAGAGTGTCTCAGAGCGTCCATGGGCATAAAAGCCTGCTGTGTCGAAGTGGGTCAGCCCATTCTGAATAGCCTCTTTTAGCACTTCTGCCGAAAGCCTCTCGTCGTGGGGACCAAAGCCCTCTCCTCCCATACTCCATGTACCAATCCATAACCATGTGATACAGGAGGAGCCTTTGTCAAGAGGATAGAGTTTTTTGTCTTTTAGCATTTATCCCACGATCTTTTCTTTCCAGGAGGCTGCCCTTTTGAGAACAGTCTCTTCATCAATGGTGACAGCCTTTCTACCATTTACAAGAACCTTCCCTCTGACCATCACAGTATCTATATCAGAAGACTTTGCTGCATACACGATATGAGAGTAGATGTTATAAATGGGAGACAGATGGGGTTTACGGAGGTCAATCACTATCAGGTCTGCCTCTTTCCCAACGGTCAAGGTCCCGATTCTGTTACCAAGCCCAAGTGCCTCGGCACCCCATTTTGTTGCCATAAGAAGGGCTGTTTTCGCATCCAAGGCTGTGGGGTCTCCAGAGACTGTTTTGTGCAGTTTGGCGGCAATGGAGACCTCACTTAGGATGTCCAGGTCATTGTTGCTTGCAGCACTGTCTGTACCAAAGGTCAATTTTACGCCAGCCTTGAGCATCTTCACCACAGGTGATATACCAGAGGCGAGCTTAAGATTACTCTCCACACAGTGGGAGACCTTAACGCCTCTTCTGGCAAGTATCTCAATCTCCTCATCAGCAAGCCACACACAGTGGGCTGCAACCACCCTTGACTGTAGAAGTCCGTGATTCTCAAGATGCTCCACGGGTGTTCTTCCATACCGGTTTCTGATCTCATTCACCTCCCATTCTGTCTCTGCCAAGTGGGTATGTACCACGAGGTCGTATTTTTCTGCAAGGCTTAGCGCCCTCTGGTAGGTTTCAGGACTGCATGTGTAAGGTGCATGAGGGGCTACTGAAGGGACAACCAGTTCATCCCCATGCCACCGTTGTATGAACTCCTCTGCCTTTCTGAAATACTCATCCGGGGTTTTTGCCTGTGCAGTGGGAAAGTCGAGGATTCCTGCTCCGAGTACTCCTCTCATTCCTACCCTTTTGAGTACCTCTGCTGAGGAGTCCTCAAAAAAGTACATATCATTGTAGACAGTGATACCTGCCTTGAGCATTTCTAAACAGGCCAGCTCGGTTGCATCGCGGATGAACTCAGGGCTGAGCCATCGTGCCTCCTGAGGCCAGATATGTTCTTCAAGCCATACCTTCAGTGGCAGGTCATCAGCAATCCCCCTGAAATAGACCATAGCAGCATGGGTATGGGTGTTGACAAAGGAAGGAAGCACTACCTTTGCATCTCCGCCAATGATTTTTTCTGGAGCGTAACTTTTATTTATCTCCTCAGCCTTACCTACCTCCACTATCCTTCCGTCTTTTACAACAACTGCTCCATTCTGGATTGGTTGTGAATCCTCTTCCATTGTGAGAACATACTCACCAGTGACAATATAATCCACCTTTTGCATCTTTCCTCCTGAAATTAAATTTTCTTTATTTAAGGATAAACAAGAAGGGATATTTCTAACAAGTATTGAGGTGATAGGATTATATTGAATGTAAGACTAAAATGATTCTTAGAGAAAGCATTTCATTAACCAATCGAGATTTGAATTAATATAAAAATCCATGTATTTTTCTTTTTCTATTAAATAGGACACATAATGCCAATTGTCTAAGATATCTTTTTCACTCCTTTGTTCCATAAAAATTACTCCTAAGCTCATATTTTCTAAACAGACCTCATTGCTTTTACGAATTAAATCTTGAATAGCTTTAGCATAAGCTTTTGTATCATATTTATGAGAGAAAAATTTATTTAATACAATAGAATCAAATTTAGCATATCTTAATTTTTCAACCAGTCCATTATTATCAAAATTTCTGAAATGAAAGGCTTCTGTAAGAAATACTTGTAGTAATTCTATTCTGGAGTCTATATAAGTATAATCAGGAAAGGCTAAAGTGCCTTTAAGTCTTCTTTCTTTTTTGAGTTTTTCGGCAATAGGTGTTCCTGCATAAGGCACCATTTTTGTAAAATGACATACAGCCTGTCCATTTTCGCCTATCTTTTTTAGGAATTCGATGTCTTTTTTTATTGTGGTAAAGGTGCTGTAAGGGTTCAGAAGCATGAATCCAAATTCGTATGGAAGATTTAAATTATGAAGGATGTCAAGAGCTCTGTAAACAGTATCTATAGTATAGCGTTTATTATAAACTTTTAATCCTTCATTATTCCCCGACTCAATACCAATGTATACACTCATCAGTCCTACATCTATCATTTTTTTGAGTATCTCAGGATTAATTTCGTCTGCTCTACAGGAGACTCTCCAGATAATCTGATCAGAGATTCTGCTTTTTTTCAATTGAAGAATAAACTCCTCAAGCCACTTCTGATGTGCAGGAGCTTTCATGGCAAAATCATCATCTTCAAAGATAAAAATGCGAACATTATGTTCATGGAAGAGTTGTTTCATTTCTTTAACCACATTGCCAGGAGATCGAGCACGTCTTTTGGGTCCTGGTGAATCACTATAGAATTTCTGGATACTACAAAAACTACAGTTATAATAGCAGCCTCGACTGGCTAAAATTGAGCAAATTCCCAGTCCTCGATGGGTTATAACATGTTTGTCTCTAAGTGGATAAGGGAGATTATCCAGATTTTTTATTAAAGGTCTGGGTGGATTTGTCTTGATTTTTCCGTTTATGCGGTAAACCAATCCTTTAATTTTGCTCCAGTGCTTAGGTTGGGCAATGTGATGAAATAGCTCCAAAAGAGTTTCTTCCCCTTCACCACGGATTACTGAATTCAACCCTGGAATTGTTTTTAATGTCTTTTGAGCTTCTATACTTGGAAAATGGCCTCCCATTGTGAAATGGGTGGTCACACCCTTTTTACGAAGATACTCGATCAACTCAGCAAATTCATAGAGCATTCGTTGAAAGATTAAAGAGAAGCCGACAATGAGAGGTTTTTCTTGTTTGATAGTAGCAAGAAGAGACTCTTTTGATCCTTTATCACAAGAGAAGATTTTTGCATTTATGTGATTTTTCAATAAAAAAGCAGCAATTGACCGTAATCCGAGGTTTTCCCATTCTTCATAACCTACCAGCAAAATATCAGCCTTTTCCATCCTATATCACATATAGGAGTTTAGAGGCTTCAAAGCCTCTAAACTCCTTACAAATTTAAATTATCTTTTTTTGAGTTTATATTCCTCTTTCAACAAGTCACGTTCTAATTTAAGAAATTCAATTTGTCTTTCCAGCTCCATAATTGCTGTTTCTATTTGATGAACTTTAAGCTTAGCCAATTTTGCTTTATCTAAAAGATACCATGGAGCAGGATCTGCAACAGGTCCACGCACTGGAAGAAGTGGATCAGCTATAACGCCGCGTGGTGAGATTATACCCGGAGGTGGATCAGCTACAGGCCCTCTTAAAGATATTCCACTGATAGAGCCTACTTCTAATTGGATTTTTATTGATTCGAGCGTCGAGAGTATTTCTTTCAAAATATTCTCTTCCATTCTCTTTCCCTCCTTATGGCATTTTAAAAAGTTTAATCAATATTTAGGCCAAAAATATCACCTCCTCTCATTCCCTGTGCTTAAAATAGCGCTTTAATCCTCTTTCCTTTTGAAATCTTGATTAAAATAAGATTCTTTCCCCTCCTTCCTACAAAATATCAAAAAGAAGATTTTATTTCAAGTGTTAAATACAAGCATAAAAATATTTTATGCTTTTATTCGGGTTAAGAGTTTAAAAAGTACTACATATGTAATTACTGCTGCGATTGTTGCTACCAGCAGGGTACCTATGAAGAAAGGCAAGAGAAGATTTTTGAAAGTAGAGAATATATTCAGAATATTGATTCTATGGAAATCGAGGCCCTTAAGTAGTCCCCTGTATCCCATCAGTTTGGCACCAATCCATGTACAAAAGGTGTAAATAGGCACCAGTGTCCAGGGATTTGTGATATATGCCCCTGAGAGTGTAACCAATCTATTCAATCTGAACATAGATGCTACGGCCAATGCCATTAGGGTATGCAGTCCCAAAAATGGTGAAATACCGATAAAGACACCTATGGCAAAGGAGAGGGAGACCCTCCTTGGAGAATCATTTACAGTAATTAGCATTCTTATCCTTTCACGAATCGGCAAAGTGCTGATAACCCTCTGGGGTGATCTCCTCTGTTTCTCCAGTGCTTTTTATAATTGAGAACCCCTCATCTACAATATCACCAATGTAGTAAAGCCCTTCTGGGGGGGTATCAGAGGAGGCTATCAGATATTGATAGTCCTCTCCTGCCGAGGTAACACTCCTGTAAAGGTCAATTCCGAACTCTTCTGAAACCCTCCGCATCTGCTCTGTTACAGGAAGTCTCTCCTCGTATATCCTTGCTCCCACATTGCTTTCAGTACATAGTCTGTAGAGGTCAATATAGAGTCCATCGCTTATATCTATCATTGCATTTTTTTTCATAGCAAATACTGAGGGATTTACAAGCTCTGGCATAAGAAACCTTCTCAGAAGAGGCTCAATCAGGTCCCAACTAATCTGAAGTTTCAGCCTCTCTGAGGCTTCTATCCTTATAGGTCTGTTTATCCTCTTCAGTAACTCATGACCCATTGATGCCTCTCCCAAAGGTCCTGTAACAAAGAGTCTGTCACCAGTACGGGCACCATCTCTTCTGACAATCTCTTCTTTCGATGTGCCCACGATACTCATGCTGAATGTAGCTTTTGAGATCGAGGTTGAGAGGTCACCTCCTACAATGCTGACCCCGTATTTCTGAGATGCATCTTGGATGCCTTCCAAAAGCTCTTCAAATCTCTCCAGGTCCCAGTCCATAGGCAGTGTAATATTGACTACTGCCCAGAGAGGTTCTCCGTTCATTGCATAAATGTCACTCACATTGGATACAACCAGTTTATAACCCACCTGATAGGCGGTGAAATACCTCATTGAGAAGTGAATCTCTTCAGTCATGGTATCTGTAGTAATGAGAAGATTCTCATCTGGGGGCCTCAGGCAGGCTGCATCATCCCCAATACCAATAATAATTGACTCCTTCTCAGGTGGAAATCTATCCCTCAGCAGTTCAAGGAGTCTCAGTTCACCGGTCTGCCGAAGGGATCGGGGATTCATTACTTTCGGGAGACTTTCTTCTTTTTGGTGGTCTTTGCTGGCTTCAAAGCTACCTTAAGTACCTCATCCATCTTCTCCACAAAGATAAACTCCATGTCCTTTTTTACATACTTTGGTATATCCTCAAGGTCCTTTTCATTCCTTTTCGGAATAATAACCTTCCTTATTCCCATTCTCTTTGCAGCAAGTATTTTTTCTTTCAATCCTCCAATCGGGAGTACTCTTCCACGGAGTGTTACCTCTCCGGTCATGGCCACTTTTTTGTCTACTGGCCTGCCTGTTAATGTTGAGGCGATTGCTACAGCCATGGTTATTCCTGCTGAAGGTCCGTCTTTCGGGATAGCACCTGCTGGGACATGGATATGGATGTCCGTCTTTGAGAAGACATCTTCGTTTATACCCAGCCTTTTTGCCCTGGAACGGATGTAACTCAATGCCGCCTGTGCAGATTCTTTCATCACATCACCCAGTTGACCTGTCAGCGTGAGGTTCCCGCGGCCCTTCATTGTGGTTGCCTCTACATAGATGATCTCACCACCCGCCTCTGTCCAGGCAAGCCCTGTGGCAACCCCTATCTCATCTTCTTTCATCTCCTCCTCAGGCAGATACTTCGGAGCACCGAGGTATTTATGGAGATTACGGCTTGTTATCACAAACCTCTTCTTTTTCTTGCCCTCTGCAACCTTCCTCGCCACCTTACGACAGAGATTGGCGATCTCGCGTTCCAGATTCCTTACCCCTGCCTCCCTAGTGTACTGACTTATTATCAGTTTCAGCGCAGAGTCTGTGACCTGCAGTATCTTCTCATTTATTCCGTGTTCCTCAAGCTGCTTGGGTAGTAGATAGTTCTTTGCTATGCCGAGCTTTTCTTCCTCTGTATAACCACTCAGATAGATGATCTCCATTCTGTCCCTCAAAGGTCCGGGTATTGTATCAACGATGTTACCTGTGGTGATGAACATCACATTGCTAAGGTCAAAGGGAACTCCAAGGTAGTGGTCAACAAAGGCGTTGTTCTGTTCAGGGTCCAGCACTTCGAGGAGTGCAGATGAAGGGTCACCTCTGAAGTCCATACCGATCTTGTCAATCTCATCAAGCATAAAGACAGGATTATTGGTCCCAGCCTGTTTTATACCCTGAATTATCCTTCCGGGCATGGCTCCTACATAGGTTCTCCTGTGCCCCCTTATTTCGGCCTCGTCCCTCATGCCACCAAGGGACATCCTAACAAATTCTCTGCCAAGGCTCCTTGCGATAGAACGGCCCAGAGAGGTTTTGCCCACCCCTGGTGGACCTATAAAACAGAGTATGGGCCCCTTCATCTTTGTCTTCAGTTTCCTAACACTCAAATACTCAAGTATCCTCTCCTTCACCTTCTCTAAGTTATAGTGGTCCTCATCAAGTACCTTTTTTGCCTTTTTGATGTTGAGATTGTCCTTTGTTGACTTGCTCCATGGAAGTTCTACAAGCCAGTCAAGATAGGTCCTTACAGTGGCTGCCTCAGCACTGTCGGGATGCATCTTCTCAAGGCGTTTGAGTTGTTTTTCTGCCTCCTTACGGACCTTCTCCGGCATCTTCGCCTCTTCTATCTTCTTCTTGAATTCATTGATCTCCTCTGTTCTTTCGTCTATTTCTCCAAGCTCCCTCTGTATTGCCTTCAATTGTTCTCTTAAGAAGTACTCCCTCTGGGTCTTGTCTATCTCTCCCCTTGCCTCAGACTGTATCTTCTGTTGCACCTGAAGCAGTTCTATCTCTCTGTTCAACACCTCGCTCACCTTTCTCAGTCTCTGAACAGCATCCGGGATCTCTAAGAGTTCTTGAGCCACTTCTGTTTTAAGGCCCAGATTGGATGCTACCAGGTCAGCGAGCCTTCCAGGGTCCTCAAGGTTTTCTATCACCACCATGATGTCTGGCAGAATGGTCTTCCCCAGAGAGACTGCCCTGTCAAGCTGTTCCTTTACTGTTCTAATCAGTGCCTCCACTTCTATGGTCAGCTCTGCAGGCTTTCTATCCTCTATCTTCTCAATGGTTGCCTCAAAGTGGTTGTTTTTTATCCTTATCTCATGCACTTTTGCCTTTGTTATGCCCTGTACAAGTATCTTCACTCTGCCATCAGGTAGCTTCAGCATCCTCATTATCATACCTACAGTACCAACTTTGTAGAGGTCCTCAGGTGTTGGGTTCTCTATGCTCATATCCTTTTGCGTGAGAAGCAGTATCAGCCTATTAGAATTAATAGCCCTGTCAATAGCATTTATTGACATCTCTCTGCCCACAAAAAGCGGGATTATCATGTAAGGGAAGATAACAATATCCCTTACAGGCAGCACTGGAATGGTATCAGGTATCTCGATCTGCTGTTCGTCCTTCACATACTCTACCATTTCTACTCCTTTTTCACTTTGATTTTAAACACCTTCTCTTTTGCCTTTGGGAAAACCACCTTTAAAACCCCATCTGAATATAATGCCTTTGCCCCTGCTGGGTCAACACTCTGGGGTATAGATATTGACCTGAAAAAGCCTCCCATCTCTCTTTCCATGCAGAGATACCTTTCGACCCTTGCCGCAGTCTGTTCTTTTGTGCCCCATATAAATAGCTGATTATCACACACCTTAATAATAAGTTCCTCATGATTGATGCCAGGAAGGTCAAACATAAAGATTATACTGTCGTCTGTTTCGTATATATCAACAGGAGGATAATCCCTTGTTGTTTCAGTCTTAAGAAGAAAGGTTGTTCTACTAAGTATCATCTGAACTGCTTATTTTGAATCTTTCTTTATTCTGTCTGCTATCTCAAGGAGATATTTCCGAAACTTATCTGCTACAGGAGAACTCTTTAGTGCCAGCTCCACAGTAGCCTGTAGAAAACCGAACTTGTCTCCAGCATCGTATCTCTTACCTTTGAACACATATCCATATATTGTCCTTTTCTTAAGTAGCCCCTTCAGTGCATCAGTAAGCTGGTATTCTCCACCCTTGCCTGGACGCATCTTTTCCAGTACTCTGAAGATGTCAGGGGTGAGAATATATCTGCCAATAATTGCGAGATTGCTTGGAGCCTCTTCAGGGGAAGGTTTTTCTACAAGGTCTGTAATTCTGTATACTCCATCCTCTTCCATCTCACCTGCAATTACACCATAACGGTATACTTCTTCCTTTGGGACCTCTTCAAGGGCAACAATGGGACAGTCCAGCTCCTTATAGAATTTTATCATATTGCTCAGAAGCTTCTCTTCTGGATCAATAATATCATCGCTGAGAAGTACTGCAAAAGGTTCATCCTTCACAAAGGGTTGTGCCCTTAATATTGCATGACCCAGCCCTAAGGGTCTGCCCTGTCTTATATAGGCGAAGTTTAGATGACTCAGTCTGTTGATCTCCTCAAGTAGTTTCTTCTTACCCTTCTGTTTCAGATTCTCTTCCAGTTCATACACTGTATCAAAGTGATCTTCAAGGGTCCTTTTGTGTCTTCCTGTTATCACAATGAATTCATTTATACCACAGGCTGCTGCCTCTTCAACAGCATATTGGATCATTGGTTTATCTACTATAGGTAACATCTCCTTTGGAGATGCTTTGGTAGCAGGTAAAAATCTCGTTCCAAGCCCTGCAGCAGGCAGAAGGGCCTTGGTTATCTCTGTCATTCCACCCTCCTTTAAAATCTTATCTGACAGTACTCTGCCTCGTAGTCCTGCAGTTCTGTAATGGTTGGGTTTTCACCACATACAGGACAATCGAGCCTCCTTGGTACTTTTACTTTTCTGAAGGAGGTGTTAAGGGCATTATAGATAAGGAGGCTATTTTTAAGGGGTTCTCCTCTGTCAAGTATAAGTTTCAATACTTCCATCGCCTGTAGTGCCCCTATTACTCCTGGCAGTGCACCCATAACTCCTGCCTCTTGACAGGAGGGAACAAGACCAGGCGGAGGTGGCTCTTCAAAGAGACACCTATAACAGTGACCCTGTTTCGGAATTATAGTGGTCACCTGCCCCTCAAATCTCAAAATGGCACCACTTACAAGGGGTTTACCAGACAAGACGCAGGCATCATTTACAAGATATCTTGTGGGGAAGTTGTCACTGCCATCAACCACGATATCGTAATCATTGATTATATCCAGGATATTATCCTTGGTTAGCCTCTCCTTTATAGGAATCACAGTCACATCAGGATTGAGGGCCTCAAAGGTCATCTTTGCTGAGTCAGCCTTTGGCATCCCCAATCTTTCAGTGTTATGGGCTATCTGACGCTGGAGGTTGCTCAGTTCTATGGTGTCACTGTCCACTATACCGAGGGTACCAACTCCTGCTGCTGCAAGATAATAACCCACTGGACAGCCGAGCCCTCCTGCACCCACTATAAGAACCTTCGCCTGAAGTATCTTCTTTTGTCCTTTTCCGCCCACCTCTGGCAGAATTATATGACGACTGTATCTATGTATCTGTTCATCTGTGAATTCCATCAGTCATGCTCCTTTCTTATAAGGATTATCCAGTCTTTATCGTTTATCTTTTCTACCTTTAAAACTGTATGTCCATGTTCTTCCATTGATTTTGGGATACTCCTTGAAGCTTCTGGATAATCCAGCAGTATCTCCAGCACCTCCCCTACCTCCATCTCCTCTATTGCAAGTTTGGATTTCACAAATGTGTAGGGACAGACAAGCCCCTTTATATTGATCTTTTTATCTGCTCTTATATTCTCCATAGCGCCTCCTAAAATTACATTATAACCTTTATTATATAGAAAGGACAAATCCTGTTAGTCCTCTTGACCTTCTACCCTTATTAAGGCTGTCTTGCCTGTTACCACATCCAGTTGATTGATCTCCAAGAGGGCCTTCTGGACATCTGCCTCTTTTGCCTTATGGGTCAAAAGCACCAGAGGTACAGCCTCTCCAACCCTTCTTCCCTTCTGTATTACAGATGCGATACTTATCTGATGTTTGCCAAGGATACCAGAGATCTTTGAGAGCACACCAGGTCTGTCTATGGCAGAAAACCTGAAATAGTACATGCTTTCTATCTCTCGTACAGGCCTTATTCTTATCTCTTTCTGCCTTCCAATGTATTCACTCAAGGGGGTGCATCTGCCTACAATCCTTGTAGAGATGTCAACTATGTCTGAGACCACAGCACTTCCTGTAGGCATATCTCCAGCTCCTCTGCCGTAGTACAGTGTCTCTCCTACAGCATCACCCACCACATAGACAGCATTCAGCACCCCATCCACCTTTGAGATCAGATAACTCTCCGGAATCATTGTAGGGTGTACTCTCAGCTCTACCTCTGAGTCAACCCTCTTGGCAATGGCAAGCAGTTTGATTTTGTATCCCAGTTCCTTGGCGAACTCTATATCTTGAGAGGCTATTTCAGAGATACCTTCCACATAGATGCTTTCATAAGAAAGAGGAATCCCAAAGGCCAGGGATGCAAGCAGCGTCAGTTTGTGTGCAGAATCAATACCCTCTATATCAAAAGTAGGGTCAGCCTCAGCGTATCCATGCTCCTGAGCCTTTTTCAGTGCCTCTTTAAAATCCATGCCTTCATCGGTCATCTTTGTGAGTATGTAGTTGGAAGTGCCGTTTATGATCCCATAAATTGATAGTATTCTGTTTCCTACCAAGGCTTCCCTTATCACCTTTATTATTGGTATGCCACCTGCTACTGCTGCCTCAAAACCTACCAGCACACCCTTTTCATCCGCCCTTCTGAATATCTCGGCACCTTCGGTGGCAAGGAGTGCCTTGTTTGCAGTGACCACATGTTTACCCCTGTCTATAGCCTCCAGTATAAACTCCTTTGCAGGATGTATTCCTCCAATGAGTTCTACCACAACATGAATATCAGGGTCATTAAGGATATCTTCTGCATTAGTGGTGAGGATACTACGAGGGATACTGATACCTCTGTCCCTTTCGATATCGATGTCTGCAATCTTTTTAAGATTGATTGTGATATCGGTTTTGTCTTTAATTAGCTCTCTGTTTTCAATCAGAATCCTTGCAGTTCCAGAACCTACCGTCCCGAATCCTATAATACCCACATTTATTGTCAACGGAATAGCCTCCTTATTCCTCTGATAGCCTGTTTAATCCTGTGTTCGTTCTCCACGAGGGCAAATCTCACATACTCATCCCCGCCTTCACCGAATCCTATGCCTGGGGATACAGCAACCTTTGCCTCTTTCAGTAGAAACTTTGAGAACTCAAGGGAGCCCATCTTCACATACGGTTCAGGTATCTTTGCCCATACAAACATTGTTGCCTTTGGAGGAGTAACCTTCCAGCCAATTCTGTTAAGTCCTCTGCAGAGGGTATTCCTGCGGCTCTCGTAGGTCTTTCTGATCTGTTCCACACAGGCCTGGTCTCCTCTCAGGGCTACTATACTGGCTATCTGGATAGGCTGAAACATGCCATAGTCAAGGTAGCTCTTTATTTTTGTAAGGGCACCTATGAGTTCTCTGTTGCCTACACAGAACCCCACTCTCCAGCCGGCCATTGAGTAGCTCTTTGTCATGGAGAAGAACTCCACTCCCACATCCTTTGCCCCCGGAATCTGAAGAAAGCTGGGAGCCTTGAACCCGTCAAATACGAGGTCTGCATAGGCGAAGTCATGGATCACAATAAGGCCATTCTCCTTTGCAAAGTCAACTATCTTTCTAAAGAACTCAAGGTCCACCACCTCTGTTGTAGGATTATGGGGAAAGTTTATGATCAGCAGTTTTGGCCTTGGCCATGTGTTTTTGTATGCCATCTCAAGCTCTTCCATAAAATCAATATCAGGGCCTATAGGTACACTCCTCACCTCTCCACCCGCTATAATTACACTGTATGGATGGATGGGATATGCCGGAGTAGGAGTAAGTGCCACGTCTCCTGGTTCCACAATGGCAAGCACCAAATGGCTTAACCCTTCTTTGGAGCCTATTGTCACCACCGCTTCGGTTTCAGGGTCAAGCTCCACATCAAACCTTCTCTTGTACCACTCACATATCGCCATTCTTAACTGTGTAATACCCCTTGAGGCCGAGTACCTGTGATTCTTAGGATTCTTTGCTGCTTCGCAGAGCTTGGCAACAATGTGCTCTGGCGTGGGCAGATCTGGGTTACCCATTCCGAGGTCAATAATGTCCTCTCCCTGTCTGCGTGCCTCGTACTTAAGGTGATTCACAATCGCAAATACATAGGGTGGTAAACGATTAATACGATTAAATGTAAAAATTTCGTGAAAAGCCTCCTTCATACCATACACCTTTTTGAGACTCTTTTTAAAAATTTGCCTTGAAAATCAAGGCAGTAAGATATAAATGTTAATATAACATAAAAGCCTGTTTGTAGGCTACATTACAATTAGTTTATCTCTAATTTGCCATTTGATCACAGTTAAATCATCTTTATGGGCATACCTCATTGAACTCCGTCAAATGACACCCCTGAATTATAGCCAAATTTCCCTCATTAGTTAATCTGGTTTATAATGTATAGATGTGGTACAAAAGACTACTCATTGTGGGTATATTTGGGATTATTGTTGGTATCCTGTGGGGGGTATTGTTTTGGAAGGTAGCTGACCTGCCAAGTATCGAATCTCTGGAAACATATAGGCCTTTTGAGGCATCAAAGGTATACTCTTCAGATGGCACCTTAATGGCAGAGTTTTATATAGAACGGAGGGAGTTTGTACCTTATTATAGAATCCCCGAGCATGTCAAAGAGGCATTTATTGCCATAGAAGACGAGAGATTTTATAGACACCATGGGATAGATTTTATTGCCATCTTGAGGGCCCTTTATAGAGATATACTTGCAGGCAGAATAGTTCAGGGTGGAAGCACCATAACCCAACAACTTGCGAAGCTACTGTTTCTGAAGCCGGAGAAGAGTATATCCAGAAAGGTAAAAGAGGCTATACTGGCACTTCAGATTGAGAAGAGATACACAAAAGACGAGATACTGGGACTGTATCTGAACCAGGCATATTTTGGTAATCAGGCATATGGAATTGAGGCTGCTGCAAGAACATACTTTAACAAATCTGTGACTGATCTCGATATTGCAGAGGCTGCCCTGATTGCAGCCCTTCCAAAGGCACCCTCCTACTACAATCCTTTTTCACATCCTGAAAGGGCACTTAAAAGGAGAAATATTGTACTTAAGAAGATGCTCACTCTTGGATTCATAACTGAAGAGGAGTATGAAGAGGCAGTCTCTGAACCACTTCCACAAAAACCAAACAGGAGAAAGTATGATGCCCCTTACTTTGTGGAGTTCATCAGGGGAGAGCTTGAGGATAGATATCCTGGTAGACTCTATACAGACGGATTCAGTATCTATACTACTCTGGATATGAGATTGCAGGACATTGCAGAAGAGGCAGTGAGAGACGGTGTTCAGAGGCTCAGCAAGGTTGTAAAACCCGGGGTGCAGGCAGCACTGCTTGCCATAGATATAGATACAGGAAAGATTGTTGCCATGGTAGGGGGAACAGACTTCTGGCAGACACAGTTCAACAGAACAGTACAAGCATTAAGACAACCCGGTTCTGCATTTAAGCCTTTTGTATATCTGACCGCATTCAAGAAAGGCCTTATTCCTGAAGATACAATTATGGATATCGAGATAGGCTATCCCACTGCTGACAGAAAGGATGTCTGGACACCGAGAAACTATGAGAAGATATACAACGGAGAGGTAACCCTTAGAGAAGCTCTCGCCCATAGCTTAAACTCCGCAACTGTCTGTCTTGCAGATATGATAGGATTGGATGAGGTAATAAAGACTGCCAAAGAACTGGGAATAAGAAGCAAGATCCATCCATATCTTTCTACTGCAATTGGTGCCTCAGAGGTGACACTGTTTGAGCTTGTCTATGCATATGCTGCTCTTGCAAAGGGATATAGACTAACTCCTCTTTATATCGAGCAGATTATCAATGGAGACGGTATCACACTTGAGGAACATTTTCCAGAGTCTGAAAAGGTAATAGATGATGCACTGGTTGATGAGATAAGGGATGTGCTACGGTCAGTCATTACTGAAGGCACAGGAAGGAGGGCCTCCAGAATACTTAAAAGGGATGTGTATGGTAAGACAGGTACTACAGATGACTACACAGATGCATGGTTTGTGGGATTTGATGAAAAGCTGGTTGTAGGAGTCTGGGTTGGAAGGGATGACCATACCACAATAGGAAATAAACAGACAGGTGCAAGGGCAGCCCTGCCTATATGGATTGAGTTCATGAAGAAGTATCCTGAGATAGACCTCGGTGAGTGAAACCTCAAGATCGCCATTTGCTCTGAATTTAAGGGGTAGTAGAGCAGCTTATAAAATCTAAAGAATAATTCAGAAGAGATATCCCTTTTCTTTTGAAAAGGATGGCTGTTTCATCGAGGATAAAAAACTCTAACATATGAGATAAGTCATAGTATATGTAAGAAACAGGAGATATAATTAATAATGGGATTAAATTTAAAAAGGGGAGGTTTGTATGCCAGAAGTGCTTGACTTGAAGAAACTGATCAATTTTTCTTCAGAGAGTATCAGCCGGCAGATGATTGCAGAGACTTCAGAAATGAGAGTTGCTCTTATATGTCTTGAGCCTGGACAGGAATTGAAACCTCATAAGGCTCCTCTTAGGCTGCTTATGTATTGTGTACAGGGCAAAGGCACCTTTGTTGTTGGAGATGAAGAGATTGTGGCAGATGAGAAGACAGCCATACTCTGTGAGCCTATGGTTCCCCATGGGTTTAAGGCATCTCACGGTGAGAGGCTTGTTGTGATGGCAGTGGTTACTCCTGCAGATATGGATTAGATCAGTATTTCAGAAGTATATAGGTGGCACCAAGACCACCATCAGATGCCCTGGCAGTGGCATAGGCAATTACCCATTTGCGGAAGTCCTTTTGAAGCCATGTGGTAACAGCATTCTTCAGTACAGGACCCTTGGTGGAACGGAGTCCTCTGCCGTGGATTATCTTCACACATCTGTAGCCCTTTCTGACCGCCTCTCTGAGGAACTCTTCTACCAGGGGTCGAGCCTCTTTTAAAGTGTATCCATGCAGATCGATAAAATCCTGTACAGAGACAAGTCCATGGTGAAGCCTTTCTGGTAGAGAATCAGAATATTCAGGATTTACCCATTCAATATACTCCTGTGTCTTTGAAAGGTCTATTCTTCTTTTGCCCTCAACAATGTCTCTTAAAACCTGTAATGTCTCTTCATCTGTCTCCCTTCTCCTTCTGGGAGTCACTCTTGGGGGTCTATAGGGCAGTTCCCTGAACTCCTTTATCTCTCTCACATCTGCCATTGCCTCCAGGAAGAGGAGTTCCTCATCTGTGTGGCTCTCCTTAGGGATGGGTGGAGAGGTTTCCTGAGTCTGTAACTCCTTAAGCAGTTCCTTCAGTTTCTCAAAGGGCCTATATGAGAATTCAGTCAAGAAAGCCTCCTTTATTTAATTATATCTACACTAAACTTGTAAAGTCTCGCCTCTTTCCATGCATCAGGTGGCAGACCCGCCTTCTGGCAGAGTGCCCTGAGGAAGGTATCTCTGTCCCAGTTGAACTCTGATGCCACCTGAGGCAGTAATAGACCAGAATGTCCTTCCTTCACAATGTACAGACCATCTCTTCCTATCTTTATATCATCTACATCCCTTAGAGGTTGCAAAGGAGAGAGTACCGTCACCTCAACCTCCATCTCTTCAAGCTCCTCGGGTCTCATAGGTGGGAACCTCGGATCACTACTGGCGGCATTTATTGCATTCACAACAACAGATCTGTAAAGAGGCATATGAGGCACGATGTTTCCTATACATCCACGGAGTCTGCCGTCTCTGGTCTTGATAGTAACAAAGGTGGCACCATTCGCTCTCAGCCTTGGGTCATTCACTTCTATCTGGGGTTTTCTTCTTTCCTTCACATATGTGATTATAGCCCTTTTTGCTATATCCAGAAGAAGCCTCTTTTGAGTCTCTGTAAGAGGCGTCCTGAATATTCCTAATGCAGCGTAACCTACCACCCTCTGTCTGTTTCCAGTTACATCTCCAGAGTTTGCATACCGAAACAGGACTCCATTTGTTGCCCCAACCATTCTCAGTACTCCCATGGCATAAATCATTGGATAGGCACCACACATCTCCACTCTGCCAGAGACAAGAAGGCTCTGTAGTTCTTCAAGTGCCATCCTCTCTATAACATCTATTACTCTGTGGTCCATCGCCTTTGCAGTCTCATAATCGTGGTAATGAGACAGATCAGAGCTTACAATTATGAGCGTCTTCTCATCCTCCCTGAGGAGTTCTGTAAGTTTTGCCACAAGGTACTCATAGGACCTTTTGGTAGGGATCCCGATCAGAAGAGGCACCACTTTAAAGTTCTTCAGAGACTTCTGTAAGAAAGGTAGTTGTACCTCTAAGGAGTGTTCCCTCTCAAATGCCTCTGGAAAGAAGCGGATATCAGCCTCTCTGTTCAACAGCCTCTTTGCCACTGCTTTATCTATTTTTACCTTCCCAAGTGGCGTGAGCAGACTCCCTTCAGCATAGACCGACACACCCTTGAAGGAGGAGTAGTGACTTGGACCGATAAGAATTACAGTCCTGAAAGCTCTGTCCTTAATCTGTCTATAACAGTAGCCTGCCACAGAGCCTGAGAATTGATAACCGGCATGAGGACAGAGCAGTGCATATAATCTTCCTTTTACATTGACCTTCTCTGCAGATTGAATAAACTCTGTAACCATCTGATCAAGGGTATCTGGGTCGGATGGATAAAAGGCACCTGCTACAGAAGGAGGTTTAACCCGTTCTTTACAGCCTCCTTGAAATAGGATTGAGAGGAGGAAGAGACAGATCAGAACCCTCATCAAGGGTCCTGTCTCTTCCAGAAGAGTGCAACTCTCTGAGGCTTCTTTTTTAAAAACCTCTTTTTCAGCCATCCAAAAAGACCACCAATCAGAAAAAAGCCCAGAAATTCTCTCCTGTTCACTTCATGCCTCCCATACTCCTGGAATCAAGGTCTCACAGAAAGGACACCTGCTCTTTTTGATATGATTCTGTATTATCAGATATCCTCTTCTTTCTATAAGCAGTCTCTTACAGGTAGGGCAGAAGGTGTTTTCTGCCTCTGTTCTTATATTCCCTATATATACGAACTTCATTCCTTCCTCAAGGGCAATCTCCCTTGCCCTCCAGAGGCTCTTATAGGGAGTGGGAGGAAGATTCTTCATCTTGTAATAAGGGAAGAATCTTGAGAAATGAAGAGGCACATCAGCCCCAACGGTCTTTACTATCCAGCGACACATCTGTCGAATCTGTTCGGGGCTGTCATTCTGTCCGGGAATGATCAGATTTATTATCTCAAGCCAGACTCCCTCCTGTCGAACAACCTCAATCGTCTCGAGTACCGGTTTTAGCCTTCCCCCACACAGCCTCGCATAAAAATCTTCAGTGAATGCCTTTAAATCAACTGCCATAGCATCAATATACTTGAGCAACTCAACAAGGGGTCTCCTGTTTATATAGCCACAGGTATGAACTGTATTCAGTAGCCCAAACTTCCTTCCCAACACAGCAGTATCATACATGTATTCATAAAACACAGTTGGTTCGGTATAGGTATATGCCACAGTCTCACACCCGTAAAACAGCGCCTGTCTTACGAGGTCTTCAGGTGGTAAATAATAGTTTCTGGTCTCTTCAGGTCTTGCTTGGGATATCTGCCAGTTCTGACAGAACTTACAGCCCAAAACACAACCAGCAGTGGCTACTGAGAATGCCCTTCCCCCTGGTACAACATGATAAAAGGGTTTTTTCTCAATGGGGTCAATAGCAACAGCACAGGGATTCCCGTATACCAGACTATAAAGTATCCCATCTTTATTAATCCGTACCTTACACCCTCCCACCTGATAATTCTCAAGCACGCACTCAGTAGGACAGAGCTCACACTTTACCTTCTTACTCATATTGATATTATAACTCTACTGTTTCAATCGCCTCCAATATTTAGCCTTATGAAGAGAGAGGCCGCTCTTTTTAATCACTCTCTCAAAGTATATTCTTCTTTTGATATAACCACCCAGGTTTGTGGTTATCTGTTCCTGAAATATATTAAAAAATAACACGGCGAGAATAAGTAGAGTTGATACCACAATTGCTGCTCTAAGCTTTCTGTTGTCTCTACTGTCCAGGTTGTTCATTCCTGACCAGTGCCTCCTCAAATATTTCAACGATATGAAATACTCTCTCTGAAGAGATAATCTTTGATAACTGAAAAAGACAACCAGGACATGAGGTTATAAGCAACTCCGCACCGGTATCTGAGAATGCATTTTTCTTTTTCTCAAGTAAGGTTTCTGATAGCCCTCTAAAACTGAGTGAGAATGTACCAGCTAAACCACAGCATCCTTCAGGAATCTCCTTTAATTTAAGTCCAACACGTCCAAGTAGCTCCCTTGGAGTATCCTTCTGCATCAGGCCATACAATGCATGGCAGGGATCATGGAAGACAGCAGAACCCTCGATCTGAAATCCAGGCATTTCAGACAGCAGGTGGTAGAGAAAACTCACTGAATCAATAACCTCCATGCCCTCACCAAAGAGTTTTCTGTATGTATCACCAAGAGTGACAACACAGGTAGGACAGACAGACACCACACTTTGTACCTCAAGTCTTTTGTATGTCTGCAGATTTTTTTCTGCAAAGCTCTCTGCAAGTTTAATCATCCCACTATTCAGCAGGGGTGCTCCGCAGCATACCTCCCCTCCTGGAGCCACTACCTCGTAGCCCATTCCTGTACATACCCTTGCAAAAGCATCTGCTATATATGGTTGAAGATATCTTACTGAACATCCTACAAAAAGGGCTATTCTACCTCTGGTTTTTACTTCATTGGAAGGTTTAATCACCTTTCTGGAATACATCGGCATAAATTCAAACCCTTCAGGTATCAATCTCATTTCTGTTAAACGTCTTTTTAGGAGAGGATACAAAGAACGGAAGACCCTGTATAGGCTTTTGGGATGAGACAGGGAGACCCTTGTTAGTATTCTCATAAATCTTCCTATATGGGTTTGTCTGTTTAACTCCTGCCTGCCAAGGAAAAAAGCCAGAGGTATATCCACTTCAGCAGGGCATCTCCTTTTACAGGCACCACAGAGAAGACAGCTATACAGTCTTTCATATAGTCCCTTTGTTGGAGGTATCTCCTTAGTGATTAAAGCATAAAGCAGTCTCATCCTGCCTCTGGGGCCAAATGCCTCTGAATGCTTCAGCTCATAGGTAGGACAGTCTGTCTTGCAACTGCCACAGAGCACACATTTTCTGGATTCATAAAGGAGTTTTTCATAATTCATAGTTTTATTTTAGAATAAACAACAGTATATTTTTCTCTTGCTTATAGAGTAAAGGAGTATGTATATTTAGTAAATCTTTAAGGATTATTAAAAAGATGAAAATTATGGAGAAAAATACCCTATTGTTTTATTGGTTTGTTGCAGTCTTTCTTCTGCTTGCTGTAGAGGATGTCTTTTCAGAGGATATTATACTCCGATACAGCCATCAGGAGGAGACAATCAGAATCGTGCTACAGACAGAGACAGAGAGATATGTTGACAAGGCAAAGGTACGATCTTCCTACAGTCTCATAAAAATAGAATTCCCTGGAGACTTTGTATTGAAGGATGTCCCAAAGGGTATCACCGCCTTTGAGTTTTCAAAAAAAGGGAAAGGTCTTTATCTCAACATCAAAAATCTGAAATGGGTAAAGGTTCTAAGACTCAAGTCTCCTCCAAGGCTTGTTATTGATGCATATCTGTATGGGAGGCTCCCTGAGACACCTCCTAAGCCTATTGAAGAAAGGCCTTTTCAAGCTGAAGTCAAAGAGCGAATAAAAAGAATTGTTATTGATCCGGGACATGGAGGTACGGATATAGGAATATTCAGCCCTACATTTGCTGAGAAGAAGATTGTTCTTAAAGTAGCACGTAAGTTAAAAAGACTCCTTTCTGGCAGAAAGGTATATTTGACCAGAACAGATGATAGATACATGGGGATTATGGACAGAATCTTCTATATTAGAAAGAAGAATGCAGGTCTTTTGCTTTCAATACATATGGGTATGTCAAATTATATCTCCATTTACACAGTCTCAAAAAGGCATTTTAAAGACAAGAATCTGTATCTACTGAGTTCTTCCCAGTACAGATATTCAGACAAAAGTATGGAGATAGCAAGATTCTTAGGTGAGCGTTTAAGAAAAGAATTGAATCTAAATGTATATTATAAAGACGTGCTATTGCCTCTGCTTTCCTATGTAGACTCTCCTGCAATTCTGATAGAACTGCCCAGTGGGGACTTCTTTGAGTACAACCATAAGAACATAAGAAGGCTTGCAGAGGCTATAAGAAAGGGGATTCAGGATTATGAAGGTTCATAGATTATTAATAATAGCTCTTCTGGTTGTGCTGTTGGGTACAGCAATAGGAGTCTTTTATTTTTATTATACCCAAGAAAAGAGACAGACAACAGAAGTGGTTTCTAAAGAGGAACCCACAGAAGGTTACACCTATATCAAGATATTTTATCCAATCGGGGGAAAGATAGAGATATTTGAGAAGAGATTGCCTGGTGTGTTCTCACAGATAAAGCTGGCTGAAGTTTTGGTAAAGGAGTATATTGAGATATCCACTGAGATGGATACAGGGGTTATGCCAGAGGGGACAAAGATTCTAAATATCTTTCTCTCCTCTGATGGAATTCTCTATCTGAATTTTAATAAAACACTAAGGAGCCGTTTCAGGGCAGATATACTGGATGAGTACATGTTTCTAAGGAGTCTCTTTGATACAATGATTAGTAATCTCAATATAAATGATGTGGTTATTCTTATCAATAATCGTGAGGTAGAGACACTGGGTGGACATTTTCTTATAAATCAACCTTTAAAGAGAGTTGTATCAGAGGATATATATTACTGATGAAGGACGCTTCAAGACCAATAGGAATCTTTGATTCAGGAATAGGTGGACTTACTGTTCTGAAAGAGGTAGCAAAGCAGATGCCCTTTGAGGATATTGTATATCTTGGAGACACTGCAAGGGTTCCTTATGGGATTCGTTCAGAAGAGACAGTAATAAGATATGCAATTGAGAATACGGAGTTTTTGCTTACCCTTGATATCAAGATGATTATAGTGGCGTGTAACACTGTTAGTGCTGTAGGGCTTAATCATGTAGCTGAGATAGCCGATGTTCCTGTTGTTGGCGTTATAAAACCAGGTGCAGAGGCTGCAGTGAAGACATCAAGAAACATGAAGATAGGTGTAATAGGCACAGAGGCGACTGTACAGAGCAGTGCCTATTACCGGGAGATAAAGACCCTTGCTCCTCATGCAGAGGTGTTTGCAAAGGCCTGTCCCTTGTTTGTTCCTCTTGTAGAAGAGGGATGGACAGAGGGAAAGATAGCTACTCTGGTGGTAAAGGAATATCTTAAAGGACTGCGTGACACAGGGATAGACACCTTAGTGCTTGGCTGTACCCACTATCCCCTGCTGAAGAACACAATAAACAGTATTATGGGAGACAGGGTAGCCCTCATAGACTCTGCTGTAGAGACTGCGAGGGTTTCAAAATATCTGTTAGAGGAGAAGGGACTTCTAAGAAGAGAAAATCCCAATCCTTATAGAAGATTCTATGTTACTGATTCACCAGAGAGATTCAGACACCTTGGGGAAAGATTTCTTGGAAGCCCTTTAGAATGGATTAAAAAGATAGAACTACCTGTTAGTCCTTCAGTTATATTGAGAAATAAAGAGGAGGTGTAATGAGAAAGGACGGAAGAAAGAATGATGAACTGAGACCTGTTAAGATAACAAAGGGTTATATAACAACTGCTGAAGGTTCGGTACTCATTGAAGTGGGGCAGACAAAGGTTATCTGTACAGCATCTATTGAAGAGAAGGTACCCCCCTTTCTTAAGGATACTGGCAGGGGCTGGATCACTGCAGAGTACGGGATGCTTCCTAGGGCTACCAGCACCAGAAGTATCCGTGAGTCAGTTGCAGGCCGCATAGGTGGACGCACACACGAGATACAACGGTTGATCGGAAGGAGTCTCCGTTCTGTTGTTGATCTTGACAAGTTGGGAGAAAGGACTGTCTGGATAGACTGTGATGTGATTCAGGCTGATGGAGGAACAAGGACTGCATCAATAACAGGTGCCTATGTAGCTCTTGTTGAGGCTATGAGGTATGCTATAAGGAATGGTATAATTGAAAACAATCCTGTCAGAAGCATGGTTGCAGCAGTGAGTGTGGGAGTGGTGAATGGAGAGCTTATGTTAGACCTCTGTTATGAGGAAGACTTCCAGGCAGAGGTTGATATGAATGTAGTTATGACGGATGAGGGAAGGTTTGTGGAAGTCCAGGGTACTGCTGAAGGTATTCCCTTCACTAAGGAGACACTTCAAGATCTCCTTTCACTGGCAGAAAAGGGGATCAGGGAATTAATCAAAATTCAGAAGGAAAGTATAGGTGAAGATACTTTTAGCTACTAAAAATAAAGGTAAGATTCGTGAGATGAATGCAATGTTCGGGGATCTGCCTGTTGAGTTTGTGGGTGTGGATTTCTTGGGAGAGGTGCCTGATGTAGTAGAGGATGGGAACACCTTTCATGAAAATGCTCTCAAGAAGGCTATGACCTTTTTTAATATATCTTCCATGCCAGTGCTTGCTGAGGACTCTGGACTTGAGGTTGATGCCCTTGAAGGAGCTCCAGGGATATACTCTGCAAGATTTGCAGGAGAGAATGCCTCAGATCAAGATAATATAAGAAAACTTCTCGAGATGATGAGAGATGTACCCAAGGAGCAGAGAACTGCAAGATTCATTTCTGTTTTATGTTTTGTAATGGATAGCAAACCACACTTTTTTGAAGGAGAGGTGAGAGGTTCTATAACAGATACTCCTTCAGGCAGTTCAGGGTTTGGATATGACCCTGTATTTGTGCCTGAGGGGTATGATAAAACATTTGCAGAATTAGGACCAGAAATAAAGAACACCATAAGTCATAGAGCAAAGGCAATTAATAAATTCAAAGACTTTCTGAAGGAATTTATACAGCAAAAGTGAAGAGATATATAGAACGACTCACACATCTCAAGTTTTCCTTTCGGCTCGGACCTCATACCTCTCTTATTGTAATGGCATTTCTTATTGGGCTTCTCAGCGGAGGAGCCAATATGCTATTTCGTTCTGTCCTTGAGTTCTGTAAAAGTATGATTCTTGATGGAGGCAGTGAACTTCTCGGTATTTACAAGGGAGGATTTTATAGGATACTTACTCCCCTGCTGCCAGTTACAGGTGCTCTATTGTTAATTCCTTTGTCTTACAGATTCCCGGGAGAGGTGAAGGGGTATGGATTCCCCGGATTTCTTGAGAAGGTGAACCTCAGAGACGGTATAATCCGATTAAGGACGATAATCCTGAAAATCATCGCCCCTTCACTGACTATAGGCTCAGGAGGTTCTGCAGGAGTGGAGGGTCCCATTGCTCAGATAGGAGGTGGAATAGGTTCCTTAGTAGGACAGGTCTTTAATGTCTCTGGTAACAGGATGAAACTGTTGATTGCAGCAGGTGCTGCAGGAGGTATATCTGCCACCTTCAATGCGCCTATAGCAGGGGTGATGTTTGCTACAGAGATTGTTCTACTTGGAAACTTTGAACTCACTTCTTTTGGTGCGATTGTTGTGTCAGCAGGTATGGCAACAGCAATTTCAAGAGTTTACTATGGCTCAACCCCTGTATTCTCTGTTCCAGAATATACCCTTCAGGGTCTCGCAGAAACTCCTTTTTATCTCTTTCTTGGTCTTGTAGTAGGGCCACTGGCTGTACTTTATATAAAGGTGTTTTATCGGGCAAAAGAATATTTTGATAATCTGAAGATAAATGAACATCTTAAACCCGTAGTGGGTGCATTCATGATCGGGATGGTAGGAATATTTTTCCCTCAAGTGCTGGGTGATGGTTATGAATATATTGAGGAGGCTTTAAGGGGAGAAATGGTCTTTAAGTTGATGTTCGTTCTTGCATTTCTTAAGATATTTGCCACCTCTGTAACCCTCGGTTCAGGAGGGGCAGGAGGTGTATTTGCTCCAGCTCTGTTTATTGGTGCGATGATAGGTGGTGCCTTTGGGGCATTGGTGCATCTGTTGTTTCCTGCCTACACTGCTTCACCAGGTGCTTATGCTATGGTAGGGGTAGGTGCCTTTCTTGCAGCAGTCACCCATGCACCTCTTACAGGGATGTTCCTGTTATTTGAGATGACAGGCAACTATAAGATAATAATTCCTATAATGTTTGCCACCACCATAGGCACATTTGTGGCACACAGACTATTCAGAGACTCTATTGATACATATGAACTTGCAAGAAAGGGTATTAATATACACGCAGGTAGAGAGGTATCAATCCTGAGTTCGATAAAGGTGAAGGATGTGATGAGGAGAGACTTTATTACTGTTCGTGATAAGGTGAATCTAAAGGAGTTCGTTGAACTGGTAATTGAGGGAGGAGGAGGATTTTACTATCCTGTGGTAAATTCCAAGGGAGAAATGGTAGGTATTATCTCATTGCAGGATGTTAGGAAGGTCCTGTTTGAGGAGTATATAAAGGAGATTGTTAAGGTAGGAGAGTTGGCTACAGAGGATGTTCTAGTGCTGAAACCAGATGATGACCTTGTAAAGGCACTGCATCACTTCGCTGAGATGGATATAGAGGAGATCCCAGTGGTTGATGAAAAGAACCCGAAAAAGGTGATAGGTATGCTCAGAAGGGGAGATGTGATTTCTATATATAACAGAGAGGTGTTGAGACGTCAGTCTGAATAAGTGGCTTCTGGGTTAACATATTCTGCTGAATTGGGTAATGTAAAATCTTCTGTGTAAAATTGAAATTCAAAGAAAAGAGGGTGTATCCTCCATATAATTTATAGGTTTTAAAACTTTAAGGAAGGAGGAATA
>MTOU01000042.1 GCA_002011745.1 Nitrospirae bacterium JdFR-85 | reverse complement strand
TATTCCTCCTTCCTTAAAGTTTTAAAACCTATAAATTATATGGAGGATACACCCTCTTTTCTTTGAATTTCAATTTTACACAGAAGATTTTACATTACCGTTGTTTTTAGGGATTTGGGAGATATCTGAGAGCTTGATTCTTATAATTATCTGATTGTAATATTTATTTAATATAAGAGTGTAGAGGATGTTTGTATTGTTAGAATACTGGGAGGATAGATGGGTGATAGAGTATTTGCAGGAGTAGATGGAGGTTCAGTAAGTATAAAACTCGTTCTCATAAATGAGAAGGGTCAATTAATCCAGACACTCTATCGCCGGCACCATGGACATCCTCTTGAGACAGCCTTTGAGATACTAAGAGAGGTTTCAAAAAATTTTCCAGAGCCTTTTGTCTCTTTTACAGGAACTACAGGGAAGACCATAGCCTCTGTTTTGGATGCCCCCCATATTAATGAACTAATAGCACTTCAGAAGGCTACTGAAAGGCTTTATCCTGAGGTAAGCACAGTGATTGAGATGGGAGGGGAGGATTCAAAGCTCCTGATACTTGAGGGTGGTGCTATCAAGGATTTTTCGCTGAACTCGGTCTGTGCTGCAGGCACGGGTAGTTTCTTAGATCAACAGGCAGAGAGACTGAGGCTGAGCATTGAGGAGTTCGCAGAGATGGCTCTCAGGTCAGAGAATCCTCCCAGGATTGCGGGTAGATGTAGTGTCTTTGCAAAGTCTGATATGATTCATCTCCAACAGATAGCTACTCCTGTGGAGGATATTGTAGCAGGGCTCTGTTTTGCTGTTGCAAGAAACTTCAAGGGCACGATAGTGAGGGGGAGACCGATTCCTCCTAAGGTGGCATTTATGGGTGGTGTTGCCCTTAATAAAGGGATGGTTAGGGCATTCAGGGAGGTCTTTGGTTTAGATGAGCTGGTTATTCCAGAGCATCCTGAGATGTTGTGTGCAATAGGTGCGGTCCTTAAGGCCAAAGAGGAGGGGCTATACAGAAGGCTTGATATTGACAGGCTCAGGACTTCTCTGAATACTCAAACCCTTTCTGATGGTACACTCAGGCCACTGATTGGGGAAGGAGACGATTTTATAGAAAGGCATCTCAGCCGCAAGGATACCACCTTCCCCTTAACAGAGGTTACAGTAAAGACCAAGGCATACCTCGGGATTGATATAGGCTCTATAAGCACCAATCTGGCTGTTATTGATGAAGAAGGCAGACTTCTTGCGAAACGTTATTTAATGACTGCAGGCAGGCCTATAGAGGCTGTCCGTCAGGGTCTTAGAGAGATAGGCGCTGAGATAGGGGATAAGGTGGAGATTATGGGTGTAGGGACAACAGGCTCAGGCAGATACATGATTGCTGACTTTGTTGGTGCTGATATTGTGAAGAATGAGATTACTGCTCAGGCAACAGCAGCAATCTTTATTGATCCAAAGGTTGATACAATTTTTGAGATAGGTGGTCAGGATTCAAAATACATCAGTCTACGAGAGGGTGTTATAGTGGACTTTGAGATGAACAAGGCATGCGCTGCTGGCACAGGAAGTTTTCTTGAAGAACAGGCTGAAAAACTGGATATATCTATAAAGGATGAGTTTGCCCAGTATGCCTTCCATTCAAAGAGTCCTTGCAGACTGGGTGAAAGGTGCACGGTTTTTATGGAAAACTCTCTTATGGCGAATCTACAGAAAGGGGCAAAGAGGGATGACCTACTGGCAGGGCTTGCATACTCAATTGTAGAGAACTATATAAACAGGGTGGTTTCAGGCAGAAGAATCGGTGAATATATATTCTTTCAAGGAGGTACAGCCTTTAATAAGGCTGTTGTGGCTGCCTTTGAAAAGTTTCTTGGTAAGAAGATTACTGTACCGCCACACCATGATGTAACAGGTGCTATAGGAATGGCCTTGATTGCAAGGGATTACATGAAGAACAGGTCCGGAGATAAGAGCCGGTTCAAGGGATTTGAGCTTGCAGACAGGCCCTATGAGCAGTCTTCATTTCAATGTAAAGGATGCGAAAACCTGTGTGAGATAAACAAGGTAAAAATAGAAGGTGAGAAAGAGTTCTTGTTCTATGGAGGCAGGTGTGAGAAGTATGATATCCGGAGAAGAGTTAAATCAGACCTTCCCGATCTTTTTGCATTCCGTGAAGAGGCCCTCTGGGAATCACACAGACAGTGGCTCAAAAAACGAGATACCTCTTATTCCAAGAGAGGTCCCATAGGGATCCCTTATGTTTTCTTCTTTCATGAGTTTCTGCCATACTGGAGTACTCTTGTTCAGGAGCTCGGTTTTGACCTTGTTGTGTCTCCCCGGACAAACAGGCATATTGTGACCCTTGGTGTGGAGACAGTACTTGCAGAGAGTTGTTTTCCTGTGAAGGTCGCCCATGGCCATGTGAGGTACCTCCTTGAGGCAGGTATAAAGAGGCTCCTTATCCCGAGCTTTGTTAATATGATACAGCCTGAGGACCCCTATGAGAAGGGCCATGCCTGTCCTTATACACAGAGCTTTCCCTATCAGGTGAGGGTGGCCTTTAAGGATGCAGAGGTGATTGCCCCTGTGGTGAAACTGAAAGAGGGTGACAAATACATGTATCAAGAGCTTAAGAGGGTGTTTGGTCCTCTTGGGGTTAAGGACTCTGAACTCAAAAGAGCCATGCAGAAGGCTGAGGAGGCTCAACAGGACTTCTATACTAAAATAAAACAGAAGGGTAAAGAGTTTCTTGCAGACCTGAATACCACTGCAGTAGTTATAGTGGGCAGGGCTTACAATGCCTTTGATATGGGCGTGAATCTTGAAATACCAAAGAAGCTTGCCACACTGAATGTCCCTTCTGTTCCCATGGACTTTCTGCCTGATGAAGAGGATATTTATGAAGACTGGCCGGATATGTACTGGCGATCTGGCCAGAGGATACTGAAGGCAGCAAGGACCATCAAAAAATACAAAAACCTCTATCCAATATACATAGGGAATTTCTCCTGTGGACCTGATTCCTTCATAGAGAAGTATTTTGAGACAGAACTGGCTGGTAGGCCCTATCTCCATATAGAGATAGATGAGCATAGTGCAGATGCGGGTGTTATAACCCGCTGTGAGGCCTTTCTTGACAGCATTCAGGCACAGATCAAAGCTGGAAAACTTGTAGAAAAGAGGGTTCCTCTGCCAAAGAGAATAAACACCGTGATAAAGGACTCAAAGAACAAGAGGACCATTTTTATACCCCATATGTGTGACCACGCCTATGCTATTGAGGCGGCATTCCGTTACTGTGGTATTCCTGCAGAGGTGCTTCCTGAAAGTTCTGAGGATGCCCTTGACCTGGGAAGAAGGTATGTCTCTGGTAAAGAGTGCTTTCCCTGTGCAGTAACAACGGGTGATATGTTGAAGAAGGCACTGTCTGCTGACTTTGTACCCGAGAGGTCGGCCTTTTTCATGCCTTCAGGCACCGGTCCATGCAGGTTTGGACAGTATAATCTCTTTCAAAGAATGGTGCTTAAGAAGGTAGGCATATCGGATGTGCCTGTGTTTTCTCCTGTACAGGATGTAACCCTTTATAAAGACCTCGGTATTGTGGGGAATGATTTTATAAAACGGGCATGGCAGGGAGTGGTTCTGTATGACCTTCTGCTTAAGTGTCTGCATGAGACAAGGCCTTATGAGAGGGAGAAGGGAGTCACAGAGGAGTTGTACAGAGAGTATGTACAGAAGCTCAGGGATGCCCTTGCATCACAGAATGGGACAATTGATGAGCTGGTGAGCAGTATGGCAAGGGATTTCTCCAGGATAGAGAAGACTGATGAGCAGAAGCCTCTTATAGGAATAGTGGGAGAGATATTTGTAAGGTCAAACAGATTCTCGAACGAGGATCTTGTGCGGAGGCTTGAGGCATTGGGTGCAGAGGTGTATCTGTCGCCTGTTGATGAGTGGCTTTATTATATAAACTACATGTCTCTTAAGAAGGCGCTGAAAAAGAGGGACATAAGAGCAACACTCCAGTTCTTACTGAAGCAATTTTATCAGAACAGAGTAGCAAAAAGGTATGAAGCACCTTTTGAGAGTGTTATAAGGAGGCTTCATGAGCCTACTACAAAGGAGATTCTTCGGAAGGCATCAGAGTACATGCATGAGTCTTTTGAAGGAGAGGCTATCCTGAGTATAGGGAAATCTATTGATATGATTGAACGGGGAGCAGTAGGGATCGTGAATGCAATGCCCTTTGGTTGTATGCCAGGCACAATAGTAACCGCCATCATGAGAGGTATATCCGAAAAATATGGAGTTCCCTGTATAAGTATTCCCTTTGATGGAACGGCATCAACCACTACCCAATTACAGATGGAGGCTTTTATGGAACAGGCAAGAGAGAAAATGAGGCAACTCCGCAGAGGTTATTAATATTGTTTAGAGGAAAGCTCTTTAGTAATTATCTTCTCTATCCCTTCTGGTGCAACACTGATTATCTTTCTATAAAGTTCCTTTGCCCTTTCATATCCCTTTTTTCTTGCATCCTCTATTAGTTGCCAGTTTCTGTTTTCTCTGAACAGAGTATAAGAGGTGAGTATTTCGGGGAAGAGTTCCCTTCTTTCTCTGTCAAGCAGGGCTATATAGAAATGGAGCAGACGGATATCCCTTTCTTCAACTATAAATTTCAGAGGCCCAAGTTCTGATGTATCAGCCATAATGTCTTTTATTGCTCTTAGATACAGTTCCTGCTCCCTGTTTTTAGCTTTCTGCAGAATACTCAGCCATTGTTCTATTGATTCATCCTCATAGACCTCTCCTATTTCGTGAAATAGCAGAAGAGGTGACAGTTCTCTGCATAGTTTCTCCAGCTTCTTGTACAGTTCCTGCTCTTGTCCTGCGTTGAGATAGACTCCGAATGCCTCAAATGCCTCTTTCAGGTGTGTTGAAGACCTTCCTGCTCTCATCTCCAGCAGTTTTTCCCACAGCATGATCAACAGAGGATCAAACCTTATATAGATACATCTACCCTGCACCATAGCGGCTGAATAAGACATATCACGGCATAGTTCCCTCTCGGCATAGTAGACTTTGTAGTCATACACCTCTTTCAGCTCTTCAATTTTTGCAAGAAAGAAGGTGGGCTTGTTAAACATCCCGAATCCTCCTCCATAGACAAGCCCTTCTTTTTCAATAATGTTATTAATCTCCTCAAAACTGAAGGGATCGAAAATATTATCCTCAATCCTTATAGGTTGAAGAGGTTTGTCCTGCAGGGTTTCCCAAAGGGCCTCCCTTTCTGAGATCCATTTAGTAATATCCTCTGTGGGAATACTCTCCCAGGGCTTAAGAGAGTGTTCCACCCGGTAGAGGTGTCTGAGGCGGAGTAACATGCCGCAGATGGAATAGTATCCCCAGTATTTTGCATCTGAGATATTGCAGTTGAGTTTAACCTGTTGGATGAGACTGTTTAAGTTCATCTCATAATTATTATATACTTTTAGATATGCATGAAGATATAAAAAATAATGATGATCTCAAATTTCAATTGAGTTATCTGAGAAGGAGACTGAATGAGCTTACCCCCTCTCTGGAAGTACTGTTGAAAAGGAGAGGGTTTACTATCTTTAAAAAAGAATCCATAGAGAACCTGCTTCTGCCTGAGGACAGATTTATTGACTCTTTTTATGAGATGATGAAGAGGTATGCTTTCAGATTATACCTTCGGGATGTGATTAAACAGAGAGAGGGTTTTGGACTAAAAGATGTGACAAGATACGCAACTTCTGAAGTTACAGCAGAGTATACTGAATATCTCCTGCAGATAGGACTTCTTGTTAAAGAAAGGAAGAAGTATCGCCTTCAGAAAGAAGGATTAATAAGCTTTGGTGAGACCTTAGAGTGGTTTATATCAGAGGTTCTCAAAAGAGAGTTTCAGATGGAGAGTATGTGGAATGTGAGATTTAGAGGCAGAAGCGTGGGCGGAGATTACGATGTGCTTGCTAAACTGGATGGTGGGATTTTATATGTTGAGATCAAGTCCTCTCCTCCAAGACAGATATATGACAGAGATATTGATGCCTTCTTGAGAAGGGTTGAAGACCTCTGTCCTGATATGGCAATATTTCTTGTGGATACCCATCTCAGGATGAAGGACAAGATAGTGCCTTTTTTTGAAGATGCGATAAAAGAAAGCATTTTTGAAGGTGAGCTTTATAGAATAAAGGCAGAGTTGTTTTCACTCCGGGATTGGTTGTTCATACTAAACTCCAAGCCCTCAATTGAGGGTAATATATCCTCTGTGTTGAGCTACTATTTAAGAAGGAGGTGTAAATGAGCAAGGAGATACCCGAGGTCTGTGCTGTATGCGCCTGGAGGGCTACCTGTCAAAAAAAATTTTCCCTTTCTGGCAGAAATATAAGATGTCCTGACTTTGTCAGGGATGTGACTATTGGTGATACAAAGAAGGAAGAAGGTGAGGATACAGACAAGAAGAACTAAAACTCCTTAATAACCATATAAAAGAAAAACGCCTTCCTGCCGGTAGTTTTATTCACAGCCCGAAGGGCTATTCTATTAATGTCTTTCTGAAGAAGAAGGACTCTATCTATATAAACTATTCCTTTTTTTCTATTCACTACAGGATTAAACCATCCGTGTTCTGTTACATATATCCTGAAGTTTTTATAGTTTTCTATAAATTCCACCTGGAAATATATCCTCCTTAGAGGGTTTTCACTCAAAAGCCCAAATGCAGGTTTGAATCCTTTTACTGGCAGAGGTTCCCTATCAAGGAAGGCTTTCAATTTCTCAATACTACTCCACGACCCCACAAGAGGTACTCTCGGAATGAGATAGGGATCTGAGAAACAGCCTGCTGTAAAGGGGTCTTGTGTAAAGGCAGCATTGTATCCTCTCTTTTTAATTGTTTTAACATAGGCTATGTTATATTCTCCATAGGGATAGGCATAGTAGAGGGGATTATGGCCAAGAATTTTATTGAATCTCTTCTCACTCTTGTCTAAGTCTTCTGATAGCTTTTCTCTAAGCATTCTGTTCTTCATTCTTCCGAACCTTTGGTGGGAGTATGAGTGATTACCAAAGGTTACTCCTTCATACTCTGCCATATCAAGAAGCTGCTCCTTTGTCATATAATCAGGATACCTGTCTGTTGCTTCCATGTAGAGGAATACTGTGAAAGGGAATCCGTATTTTTTGAGTAAAGGAAAGGCCTTGGTATAAACTGAACGGTAACCATCGTCAATGGTAATCACTACAGTTTTAGGTGGTATTGGACGATGTTTTCTTATGAGTTCTACAAGTCTGTCAAGTGAGATTACATTGTAGTTGTTGTCCTTCAAATAGGCTAATTGATTCTCGAAGGTATCTACAGGGATTGATGTGCTTGGAGAACTGGATTCACCGAACTTGTGATACAGTAGCACTGTAGCATGAGCTCCTTTTTTTATACATTCCCACTCTGAGCCTATTGTGGAGACAGGAAGGGATAGGAAAAGACATAGAAAGAATAGGTATATGATAAATTTTCTCTTCATCTCTGCCCAGAGGATTTCTGAAAAAGGCTTTTTATTAGTTAAAACTCCAGTAAGGTTTTCTATTGGTGTCTAATAGACGACAGGCATCATATTTTTCGAGGTGATTTGTTTTTATCACCTCATTAAGTCTTCTCACATATTCCTTCCCGAGGATGGAATAGTTATCAAGATAGTTAATCAACATAATAGGATCAGAAGTGGATAGCCTGATTAACCTGTATCTCTTATATGCCCATCCTACATTTAGATTGTAAAGGTAGTCTTCCACTGCATCCAGTATTGTATCGTATTTTCTTAACCTGGCTTCTGAGGATGCTGCCTGAATTCCTCTGTCCTTAAATGTCCAAATTCCAAAGATATTGTTTCCTTCTTCAAAGAATCTGGATGTGCCCCATCCACTCTCGATAGCCGCTTGTGCCAGAACGACACTCGGTGGATTCACATTCATGCGTGCCAAGAGCTCATCGGTACTGGTGGTTTTATATTTCTTTAAAACCATATTGAGAAATGAAAGATCTTTCTTGGTTATAATCTTCTCCTTTTTAAATTTGTCCAGAATCTCCAAGACTTTCTCTCTTTCCTTTTTTATCTTGTCTTCTGCAATAAGAATAGATGGAAGTAGTGCTCTTATAAATACCTCTTTTCTTGTTTCCACTGGAAGGTTCTTCAGAGAAGGTAAATTTTTATAAACTACAGGTATAACGGCTTCACAGTTGAACTCTTCCTTTAATATATCTTCTACTGAAACCACTTCTTTGTAAATAGTGTCTTCCTTTGATAGATCTTCTACCAGAACATAAGAGCCTAACAGCAGTGCTCCCACACTGAGCAGTGTTACACCTGTAATTATGACATTTTTCATAATTTTTATTATAACAGATTTATCAAATTTTAGTTTTAGAGTTTGGGAAAAATTGCTTAATAAGAATGCTCTGTATGTGCTATATCACGCATAATGTGAAAAATCACACACTCATAAGATGATTTAGTCTTTTTGGAATAGTTTTCTATAAGAGGTGGGGGTAAGTCCTGTATAGGCCTTAAACTTTTTTACAAAGTGGCCTATATCGTTAAATCCTACCTCAAAGGCTATCGTAGATATAGTAATATCCTCTCTTTGTAGGAGTTCTTTTGCCCTTTCAATTCTCTTCTTTGATACAAACTTCATAGGGGTAAGACCTGTCTTTTTTTTGAAAAGCCTGCAGAAATGATATTTGCTGAGATTTGCTATGCGGGAGAGTACTGAAAGAGAGAGATCTTCCGAGAGGTTTAACTCTATGTATTTTATTGCTTTGGAGATACTATCTGAAGGAACATGTGTTAATACTGTATCGTCATGTTCAAGAAAGTAAGGTACCCGTCTTTCTCTGGTAGTCTTTTTTATATCAATGAAATTTTCTATCACTTCTTTTAATCTATTTATGTCTACAGGAGTTGTGAGATATTCTCGAGCTCCTGCTCTGAATGCCTCCAAGATGGTATTCTTTATACTTGCCTCAGAGACAAAGATTACTATTGTGCTTGGTGAAAGTAACTTGATTCTTTTTAGTAGTTCTATACCTTCTCTTGTTCTGAACCCACAGTCAAGCACAATAATATCTATTTCTGTGTCTCTGATATTTGAGAGAGCTTCACTAAAAAGGCACTTCTTGACTCGTGAGGTTTTTAACTTAATATTCCCGTAGAGTTCTAATGCCTTTTTATTTCCAATGAAAAGAACTTTCTCCTCCATCTGTAGATTTAGAATTGCAATATTTATACCAACGTTCTTTTACAGATTCAGAATATAAAGACTCAGGATAGTGTCTCCATATGTATATTTTTTGCTCAGACGGAGGACTCCTATCTTCTCAGGAAGAGGTATCTTAAAGAAGTGTTCTACAATAACCAGCGAATCTCCTTTAAGAATTCTTTCATCAAACAGATGTAGGACCTTCATTGCCTCGTCGGATTGGTATGGAGGGTCAAGGAAGACAATATCAAATTTCATGTTGATCTTTTTTGTCTTTAATATGAATCTATATACATCCATACAGTAAATCTTACTCCTACTCAGAAATCTGTATTTTTCTGCCTTTTTTCTGATAGCCTCACACCTCTGAGGATTGTTTTCTACAAATATTGCCTCTTTTGCTCCTTTTCTTAAAGCCTCTAAACCAACTGTTCCTTCTCCTGCATAAAGGTCAAGGAATACTACATTATGGACTCTTTCTTTCAGGATATTGAATATAGCTGCACAGACTTTGGATGTAGTCTGTCTAAAACCCTCTTGTTGTTTTCTTTTTCTCACTCTAAGGGTGGATTTGTAAAGAAGAAGTCTTCTTTTTTATGTCCTTCTATTCTAACAACTCTACCTTCTACCGAGAGTCTGCCTTCTGCAAAGAGTTTTATGGCATAGGGAAATATCCTGTGTTCCTGACGAAGTATCCTTTCAGACAAAGACTCTTCAGTATCATCGTCATACACTGGAACGGCTGCTTGAATTATAATAGGTCCTGTGTCAACCCCTTCATCCACAAAATGGACTGTACAGCCTGAAACCTTTACACCATACTCTACAGCCTGCCTCTGGCCATGAAGTCCAGGGAAGGATGGAAGCAGTGCTGGGTGGATATTCATTATTCTCATAGGATAGGCATCTATTAGAGGTTTCTTTACCACTCTCATAAATCCTGCGAGTATAACCAATTCAACCTCTCTCTTCTTAAGCTCTTGGGCTATTGCTTCATAATAGGCATCCTTTGAGGGATGCTCCTTGGGTAGCATAACCAGGTGAGGTATCCCGTGTTTTTCGGCCCTTTTTATTGCATAGGCATCAGGATTGTCAGTAATCAACACAGCCACTTCTGCATCCAGATATCCTGATTCAATAGAGTCAATTATGGCTTGAAAATTTGAACCCCTGCCTGATGCAAGTACTCCGAGTTTAAGCATTTTATAACCTCCCTTCTCCCTCAACGAGGGTGGTATTAACACCTTCAGAGACTGCTTGCTATTATCTGTCCTGTATCCTTTGCCACCATATGACAGTCAAATCTGATAATGTTTCTTTTTACACTCTCTTCAGCCTTTTTTTTGGCATAATGACATACTCTCCTAAGAATATCAAGCCTCTTCCCATAGTAAAGACTATGAAATATAGGCTCTATACCTGTGCCTCTGAAAGGGATAAAGAAATCTTCCTCCAACCCGAGATTCCTTAGAAAATAGAATACTTCAGCTTCAGAAGGAATGTCTTTCTTCCACAGAGCTATATGAAGCATCCATTCCCATCCTCCTACAAGGTGTATTCTATCGGTATTGTTGTCTGCATGATGAAATATTGCTCTATGAATACCTTCTCCTACTGTCTGGTACCTCTCCTTAGGCAGTTTGAATAGCAATCTATGTATCTCCCCACATATATGGTCTTCTGTAAGAACTATCTCCCTATACATCTTCTTAAGCTTTCTTTGGCTGACCTTCTTCCTTTCTTTTTAGTATACCCAGTGCTTCTATATGATATGTCTGGCAGAACATATCCACAAGTCTTATTGATTCAATCTGGTACAGTTCCTGTAGTCTGCTCAGATCCCTTGCAAATGTTGAAGGATTACAAGAGAGATACACTATCCACGAAGGTGCTAAGTTCTTGATTTTATCCAGGGTCTTTTTACTTATTCCTATACGTGGGGGGTCTACTATTAAGAGATCGGTCTTTTTTGCCTCTCTAAAGTCTTCTGTCTTTTTATTATAGAATCTTACATTTTTGATAGAGTTTGCCTCACAATTGAAGATGCCATCTTCACAGCTTAGAGGATTCTCCTCCACAGCAAGAACATCCTTTACATAACCGGCTACAGGTATTGAAAAATTTCCACCACCTGCATAAAAATCTACTATCCTTAAAGGCTTAATATTTAAAACAAATTTAGTAATCATTGAGGTGAGAGACCTGTTCAGTGACCAGTTGCTTTGGAAAAAGGTTTCGGGAGACACAAAATATAGATACTCATTCAGATGAAGACATGTCCTTTTTTCACCGTATAAGAGCTGACCATTGATGCTTAATCCACCTATCCCTGCCTCTTTGAGACAGCCAATAACATCTTCTACTTTAAAATCATCACCTCTTATAGAGGCAACTATTATATCACCTGAACTCAGATATATCTCTCTTACCCCCTTTGAGACCCCAATCTCTTTTAACCTTTTAATTGTATAATTGAGCTCTGGTTCCAGTAACAGACATTCTTTAAATTCTATAACTTCATGTGAAAGGGGACGATAAAACCCTATCTTCCCATCCTTAGATACTTTCAATTGCACCCTTTTTCTATAATGGAAGGGTCTATCATACAGTGGAGCATCCAGTGAAATCTCAAGCTTGCCAATTCTCCTTAGACAGTCAAGGAGTACTTCTTCTTTTATCTTCAACTGTCTCTGATAGGAGATATGCTGGTAATGGCATCCTCCACAGATACCATAGACACTACATAAAGGTTCTACTCTGTCTGGTGAAGGCTCCAATACATTTGTGACAATAGCTACAGAGTAGTCCTTCCTTTTTTGGATTACTTCCGCCTCTACAATCTCTCCTGGTATAGTACCTTGGAGAAAGACCACACCTTCAGCTCTGCTTAAGGTATATCCTCCATATAGGGGAACCTTTGCCTCAAAGGTCATGATTGCTTGCTGAGAAGCTTTTTGATTGTATTTTTCAGTTCTGTTGTATCTGAAGATTTAACCACATATGCCTCTGATGCCCAGACCGCAAAGTCATCTCTGTAGTCATAGGCAGTGGACATGATGATAGGCACTCGTGGCTTTTTTTCTTTCATCTTCCTCAAGACCTGAATCCCATCCATATCAGGCATAAGGATATCAAGTGTTACGAGGTCAGGATTCTCCTCATCAAATAGTTTTAATGCCTCCTCTCCTGAAGAAGCAACAATTACTTCATATCCCTCATCTTCCAGTTCTTCCTTATAAAGGAGCCTTATGGCTGGATCATCGTCTACAACCAGTATCTTCATATGTACCCCCTTGTTTTTTTATGTGGTTATCAAAGGGAGATAGACCTTGAAGGTCGTGCCTTCACCCTCGTGGCTTTCTACCTCTATTTTACCATTGTGTTCTTCCACAATTCTGTGAGTTATTGCAAGCCCAAGTCCTGTACCTTCTATCTTTGTGGTAAAGAAAGGATCGAATATATAGGGTAGGTCATTATCTTTGATTCCAGGACCATTGTCACTGATCTCTATTACTCCATAATCAGCAGTTTTATAAGTTTTGATACAAAGTCTGCCTTCTTTATCAAGTGCCTGTATTGCATTGCTTATTATATTGATAAGGGCCTCCTTTATTCTGTTTGGATCTACATTTATCTTCAATACCTCTGTGGTTTCTATCTCAACATTAATACCCTTCTGTTTTATCTCTTGAGAGTACAGTGAAATTATATCATTTATTATACTGGCGACATCAACTTCTTGCCTGTGTATTCTTGCTTCTTTAACAAAGCTCAGGATCTCTTTTAGAATTACCTCTAACCTGTTCACTTCTCTTGTAATTATAGAGGCATACTCTTTCAGTTTTCCATCCAGTTTTTTCTCCAGCCTCCTTGAGAATCCTCCAATAGATACAAGAGGATTTCTGATCTCATGGGCTACTTTTGCTGCTACTTCTCCAAGAGCGGCCATCCTTTCTGCCTGGGCAAGTTTCTCACGGAGTTTTTTTAGTTCTGAGATATCTCTGACTATATGGACTGTGCCGAGAAATTTACCTGATGAATCAAAAAGTGGAGAGGTTGATGTAAGGAAGGTGCCACCTCTGTAAGGGTCTTCAAACTCCTCAATATGGGCCCTTTTGGTTTCTACAGTCTTATGATGCGGACACTGCTCATAGGGTTTGTCCATTCCGTGGAATACTTCATAGCACTTCCTACCTATAATCTCATCCTTGGAAAGACCAACCTTCTCCACCACAGCTTTGTTTATATTTCGTATAGTATAATCCTCGGTGGTTATATAAAGGAGATCTGATATAGATTCAAAGATATTCTCCAGCTCTGCCTCTGCAAGTTTAACCTGTTCAAAGAGTCTTGCACTCTCAATAGCAGAAGCCACTTGGTTGGAAAAACCTGTGAGGAATCTCATATCTTCCTCTGTGATAGGCTTTCTATTGAAATAGTTATCCACCCATATTACTCCTATTACCCTGTCTCTTACTATAAGGGGTACAATAGCATATGTCTCTGAACCCAGTTGTTGAATTATTTCAGGATCTGCAATAGGATTGTTCTTTGCGTCATGTACAATAATACTCTTTTTCTCTTTTACAGCCTTTATCATGGCCCTGTTTCCATTTGTAAGATCAATCTCGATCCCTGTACAGAGCCTGTCGAGAAAGGAGTCTTTTCTGAGAGGGCTCTCCTCTATCTCTTTCATAATCTCTGGTAGGGTCTTCTTCTCCAGAGAAAGTTGTTGCCATATCTGCCATGCCTCCTCAGCAGATGATGGTCCAACCCCCATCTGTCCTTTAAGTACATTCCTCTCCTCATCTACAAGAAACAGCAGAGCCCTGTTAAACCCAAGGCCATCACTCATGGTTACAGCAGTCAGGACCATTCTGAGAAGGCGATCCAGCTCAAGGGTTCCTCTCATTGCAGAGCTTATAAAGAATAGTCTTGAGAGTTCCTGATTTCTTCTTACAAGCTCTTTCTCCACTCTCTTCTTCTCAGAAATATCCCTCGATATACCGCTTATGCCGATAACCTCACCTGAGGCATCCTTTATTGGAGACAGGGTAAGACTCACCTCTATTATGGTGCCATCCTTGCGTTTTCTTAGAGTTTCTATATCCTTTATGGTTTCCCCTTTTTTAATCCTTTCAATGTACTGCATCTCTGTTTCAAGGAGAAAGTCAGGTATAAAGGGTAGAAACTTCCCCTTTACCTCATCCTCTGTGAAGCCATATATCCTCTCCGCACCTTTATTCCAGGATTTGACAATACCATTCAGATCAGTGGTGACTATTGCATCAGCAGAGTTGTCAATCAAACTCTCAAGATAATCTTTGGTCTGGGCCACTTCTTTATATAAAGAGAGTATCTCTTCCTGGTACAGGACTCTATCAGTTATATCACGAATTAGTACAACAGCTTCGATTACGTTTCCCTCTTCGTCTCTTACTGGATAAGAGCTAAGCTCTGCATAGTTTGCCCCCTTTGATTGTGTTATAATGTTCATATCTCCTGTCTCAAAGGTAAGTTTTGCAACACAATGAGGGCAGATTCCTCCTTTTTCATGGAATATATTTAATGCATTTTTGCCTGTAATATCTTCATCCTCAAGATGTAAAAATTCACGGATATAGTTGTTATAGGAGAGGATTCTATACTCTCTGTCAAGACTTACAATACCTGTCTGGACAGTCTCAAAAAGCAGATCAAGTCTCTTTTTCGCCTCTAATGCCTCCTTCTCTTTCTTTACATGTTGTTCAAACAGCCTTGCCTTCTCAATGGCCAAGGATGTGATATAGGCGATCCCTTCAGCAGTGGTCATATCATCATAATCAAAAGAGACGAGATTGCCTTTTTCATCCATCTTGTCATATAGGCCTATGGTGCCGATTATCTCATTGCCTATCTTGATTGGGACACAGACTACAGATTTTACCTTTAGCAGAGGTACTCTCATCTCGGGAGGCATCTGGGATACATCTTCTACAAGCAGAGGGGCACCTGATTCTGCTACCTTTCCAGCAATCGTTTCCCCAATCCGGACTTCCATCTTTTCAGCAAACCCTTCAGGTAGTCCAAAAGATGCCTTTACTTTCAGAATTCCATCCTCTTTTAACCTGATAACGCATCCTTTTGCATTGAACAGATCAGTAACCTCTTTTGCTACTTTATAAAGGAGTTCATCAAGTTCTACAACAGTGGTGATCGCCTCTGAAAGTTCATATAATACACTGATCTTCTTTAGCTGTTTAAGTGTAGAATGGTATAGTTCTGAATTTGTTAGAATAGTTGTTATAGTATTAGATAAAACATTTGCTATATTTCTTTCATATTCACTTATTCTATCCGATTCTTTTGAGACAAAGACCAACACTCCAGCACATGTTCCCTCTTTAATAATAGGCATAAGCATTACAGAGGCGACTGGTTCATTAATAAAGGGTATTTCTTCAGCAGAGGGTTTCTCTTTTATACACATCTTAAGGGTGGATACAACTCTGCTACAGAGATCTCCCTGAGACATACTGAATGATTCTTTGAATATATCTCTTTTGTTTGAGGCATTCAGGTAGAACTTCTGATTATTCACATTGAATAGATAAATGCCCATGTAATCGATTTCCATCTTTTGAGCAACTGTGGTGGTGATTAAACGTAATGATTCTTGGAGGTCAAGGGTGGTACTGGCTATTTTACTGATTTCGTAGAGCATCTCTATCTCTGCCAACTTTCTCTTTAGATCTTCCTCGGAACTTCTCAGCTTGTTATAAACCTTGTAGAACCTGTTTGCCAGTATTCCAAACTCGTCCTTTCGTATAACCATAAATGCATCTGTAGGTTTGTCAGACATTAGAGAGTCTGTCATGCGAAGGATCTGGCGGAAAGGTAGACTTATAGAACGTGTAATCAGAAGGATAAGAAAGAGTGTAGAGAATAGGGTTATTCCCAGAAGTATGCTCAAATAACTTGTAAGATGAAGCTTTAGTTTCTCTGTATCTTTGCTTACTTTTGAGAGGTTGTTAATAGATTGTGTGCCCAGTTCCTCGATTGCTGCAAGAAGGTCGACCTCTACAGAGTCAAAATCTCTCAGAAGGTAAAAAACCTCAGGATTCCCCTTTGGTTCATCATAGGATAGGATACTCTCTCCTATGCCTTTTAATTTCTCAAATTCTCTGCCCACTTTTGTGAGAGACTCATGGGAGAGTAGTTCTTCTAAGGAGCCAAAGCTCTTGTAGACCTCTGCAAGGGTTCTCTCATATCTGCTGAGATATTTTTTGTCACCTGTGAAGGCCCAGTCCTTTATGAGATTAGAATAATTCAGTATTGCCTGCTTTAATTCTTCGTTTTTCATATGTATATTGGAAGCAGAATTTAGGAGATCAAGACTTTCAGAAAGCCTGTTGAAGACATGGAGGCTTCCAAAACTGAACAGGCCTACAATGCTCAAAAACATGAAGAGAAATACCAAAAGCTTAACTCGAATGCTCATTTTTCTTGTCTTTTGCCTTTTTGTAAATTCTGATATACTCTGATACTGATGAAGACCAGGAGAAATCCATCTGCATAGCAGCTCTCATGATTTTCCGCCATCTGCCTCTGTTCATATATACAGTGAAAGCCCTTTTTAGAGACTCAAGGAATGCACCGGTTGTGTATTCTTCAAATAAGAAACCTGTGCCTTTGCCTGTAAAGGGATTATAGTCCAGAATTGTATCTGAAAGTCCTCCTGTATTTCTCGCTACAGGAATAGTTCCATATCTGAGAGAAATCATCTGTACAAGCCCACAAGGTTCATATCTTGATGGCATCATTATGATATCTGCACCTGCATATATCCTATGAGCAAGTGTATCATTAAATCCTATATTAAGAAACAGCCTCTTATCCCTTGACCTTTTTATTTTCATAAGAGAATCCTCATCATAAGGGTTCCCTTCTCCAAGGATAACCAAAGGGACTCCATAATCAAGAATCTTTTTTAATACAGCTATAATCAGTTCAATACCTTTTTGTGCATCAAGCCTTCCTATATAGGCAACAAGAGGTTTACCCTTCTCATACTCTAAGGAACATTCTTTCAGTAATTGATACTTACACAGTGCCTTTCCTCTGAGATTATCATAACTGTATTTTGAATAGATTAATGGGTCATTTTCAGGTGACCATTTACTGTAGTCTATTCCATTAAGGATACCGTACAAATCATTGGTTCTTCTTTTTAATACACCTTCTAATCCTCCACCATACTCAGGGGTTGTTATCTCTTCTGCATATCTCCTGCTTACTGTGGTTATTATATCACTGTACAGGATTCCAGCTTTAAGAAAGTTTATATTGCCATAGAATTCTATCCCTTCTGGTGTGAAAAGACCTTCTGGAATACCAAGATCTTTTAATAGATAGGATGGGAAAATTCCTTGATAGCCTGCATTATGTATAGTAAGTACAGTTACGGTCTTTTTATATGAAGGGCTGTCCTTATAATAAATCTCAATATACAGTGGAATTAACGAAGTCTGCCAATCGTGTAGATGAAAGACATCAGGCTGGTAACCTGTTTTGTTGAAATATTCAAGTACTGCCCTTGAGAAGAATGCAAACCTCAGGGCATTGTCCTCATAATAGCCTTCTCTGTCTCCATATATTCCTTCTCTGTCAAAGAGTTTCTCAGATGCAAAGAAGTATACATTCTCCTTTTTAAATACACTAAAATCATAAGATACATTTCCCATACGGAGGTTAAATCTGATTCCTGTATCATAAATGCCTTCGGGTTTTATGATTTTTCTATAATAGGGTAGGGTAAGGATTACCTCTGTTTTTCTTAAGGAGAGTTCTTCAAAAAGGGCTCCCACCACATCGGCCAGTCCGCCGACCTTACAATAGGGTACAGCCTCTACTGAAACGAGAACTATTTTCATTAAATTATATTTCTACTTCTCTCATATACTTTGCTGCTACCTCTGGTGGAGTTGGATTTATATAGAATCCTGTTCCCCACTCAAATCCTGCTATTTTGGTCAGCTTTGGCATTATCTCAATATGCCAGTGATAGTATTCATTTTCTTCATCTGTAAAAGGGGAAGTATGGAGTATATAGTTGTATGGTGGTATGTCAAGTAATTTATCAAGCTGCTTGAGGACCCTCTGTAGAACTTCTGCGAGCAAAGAGAAACTCCCATCAGGTGGTTTGAAGCTTGACTGATGTTTTTTAGGAAGAATCCATGTCTCAAAAGGGGCCCTTGGAGCAAATGGTGCAATAGCGATATAATTTTCATTCTCGCATACCACCCTTCTTGCATCTTCTCGTTCTTGAGCGATTAAATCACAAAATATACATCTCTCTTTCATATCATAGTATTTCCTTGAAGAGTTGATTTCTTCCCTTACGAGTTTTGGCACTATGGGAAGAGCAATTAACTGACTATGGGTGTGTTCTAAGGAGGCTCCTGCTGCCTCACCCTCATTTTTAAATACAAGAACATATTTCAGTCTTGGGTCTCTCTTGAGGTCATTTATTCTATAATAGTATGCCCATAGAACATTTTCCACATCTCTTCTTGGTATGTTTGAGAGAGAGCCAAGATGATCAGGCGTCTCAATTATCACTTCATGGGCACCAATACCTGACATTTTATCAAATATGCCCTCAGCAGTCTTTTCAAGTTCTCCCTCTATCCTGAGGGCTGGAAACTTATTGGGTACTACCCGTAGTGACCATCCTGGTGAATTAGGTTCAGTTCCATTCTGCCTCACTGCAAATATCTCCTCTGGTGTGGTGTATTCGTTACCAGGGCAGAAGGGACAGAAACCTGAAACTTTTCGTTTATGAGATGGAGAGGCAAAATCAGAAGGTCTCTTTCCTCTCTCAACAGAGATGATCACCCATCGGCCTACTATAGGGTCTTTTCTCAACTCTGGCATAGATTCCTCCTCAAAATATACTAAATTTCATCGCCCTTATTCATGATTACCATATTAAGTAGCGCTTCTGCAATAATAAGGTCTTCTGCAGTGGTGATCTTTATATTCCTGTAGTCCCCTGGAACTGTCTTGATTCTACCACCGTTTTTTTCAACAACTGTAGCATCGTCAGTAAAGAACTCTTCAGAGTATTTGCCATAGGCATTAATTAGAGTATTATAAAAAAAGACCTGAGGAGTTTGTATACTTCTTAGATCCTCTCTTCTGAGTGTTCTCAGTACTATTCTGTCTTTCACTTCCTTTATCGTATCTTTCACTGCTACTGCTGGTACAACTCCATCAACTTCTCTATCAAGAGCATATATAACCCTTTTTATAAGCTCCACAGAGACGAGGGGTCTTGCTCCATCGTGTATTAATACAAGACAGTCCTGTTTTTCTATCAGTTTTAGTCCATTATAAACCGACTCTTGTCTTTCTGCTCCACCTGGTGCGATCTTTTTTACTTTGGTGAATCCCTTGTCTTCGACCAACTCTCTCGTTTTTTCAAGCCATGCTTCGTCAACTACGGGAATTATCTCTACCACCTCATCCACATTCTGAAGTGCCAGCAATGACCAGTACAGTAGTGGTTCACCTTTTAGGCTTATAAATGTCTTCTCTCTTCCAAACCTCTTGCCTTTGCCAGCTGCAGGTACTACAGCTACTACTGGTTTCATTATCTTCTTGTCCTCACCTCTTCTTTTTCAAGCTCCTCCTTTACCCTTGTGAAGATCATCCTCCCTGCAGTTGTCTGTAGAACACTTGTTACAGTTACATTGATATTCTGTCCAATATATTTCCTTCCATTCTCTACCACAACCATTGTTCCATCGTCCATATAAGCCACACCCTGATTTGGTTCTTTACCTTCTTTCAGAACAAAGACATTCATAGACTCCCCTGGCAGAACCACCGGCTTCAGAGCATTAGCAAGTTCATTGATATTTAGTACAGGAACACCCTGCAGTTCTGCAACCTTATTCAGATTAAAGTCATTAGTAAGAATTTTGGCATCCAGTATCTTAGCAAGGGCTACAAGTTTTGAATCCACCTCTTTAATATGGGGAAGTTCTTCTTCCACAATCTTCACAGAGATGTTGGACATTTTCTGCATTCTGTGTAGTATATCGAGTCCTCTTCTACCTCTTGCCCTTCTTAGATGGTCTGCAGAGTCTGCTATGTGCTGGAGTTCTCTCAGTATAAACTGTGGTACCACCAAAGTGCCCTCTATAAAACCAGTTTCACAGACGTCAGCAATTCTACCATCGATAATCACGCTTGTGTCCAGGATCTTCTGGTTTGTTTCCATTGTCTGTCCTCTAAGGATCCGGACAATTCCAGAGATGGTAAGATTTTTTCCTCTCGTGGCTCCAATAAGCATTCCACTGTAGCCTAAGAATGCACTTAGGGCAAAGTATACAATGGTCAGCTTTTCTGGTAGCAGTGGCTTCAGTGGTACAAGGATTGCCTTGGCAAATAACAGGCCTATTATTAAACCTAAAAATGCCCCAAAAATTCTTCCAAGAACTATCTTCTGGAGAAACCTTTCTACAAAAAGGGTCAAAATTCCCAGAAAAAGACCTGTTAATGCACCTAAAGTAGAGGAACCATACCTTGTACCAAGAAGATAACCACCTACCAGAAACAGACCAACCATTGTAAGCCTTAATACCATTAGCACCCTTTTCACCTCCTTTCCCTTATGGTTTTAGGGCAAGAAAGAACTTTTTCCCCTGCCTATTTATAAATAACACCACAGTGTCATCCGGCTTAATCCTATCCAAGGCTTCTCTCCAGTCTTCATAACGGATGATCCTTTTCCCTTCAATCTCCTGAATTATATCTCCTTTTTTAAGTCCTGCGTCTTCTGCAGGCGTGCCTTTTTCCACATCAAGTACTATAACTCCTTTCTCATTTATAGGTACCCCGATCTGTTTTGCAATTGATGGTGTAAGTTCTGTTACAGTAATACCACTGAGAGGAGTATTGAGGTCTTCCCGCACTTCAGGAAGCTCTGGTATCTCAGAGAACTCACTTGGCATCTCAGCTATTTTTATCTTTGCAATATGGATGCTTCCTCCTCTGAGTATCTTGATTTTCACAGTAGAGCCGACCTTAGACTGGGACACAAGATTTCGGAGTGAAGAGACATTCTTTATTTTTCTTCCATTAATCTCTACTATAATATCGCCCCTTTGAATGCCTCCTCTGTCTGCAGGACTACCCTTAAATACATCGCTTACAAGTGCACCATATACACCCTTAAGACCAAATTCTTCTGCCAATTCTGGGGTAAGGTCTTGAATAGTAACTCCTATCCATCCTCTTATTACTCGTCCCTTGTCTTTTAGCTGTTGCATCACCTTCTTTACCATGTTGCTTGGCACAGCAAAGCCGATTCCCTGATAACCTCCACTCTGAGAGAATATGGCTGTATTTATACCCACGATCTCTCCATGAATATTCACCAAGGGACCGCCTGAGTTACCAGGATTTATAGGTGCATCAGTCTGTATAAAGTCCTCATAGTCTGCCACTCCCACATTGGCCCTGCCGAGGGCACTGATTATTCCCATTGTAACAGTATGGGTTAGACCAAAAGGATTTCCTATGGCAAGGACAAACTCTCCCACCTTCAGCCTGTCAGAGTCTCCCCACGGTATAGTAGGAAGCCCCTTTGCCCTGATCTTTATAAGGGCCAGGTCTGTCTTCGGATCTACTCCAATTATTTTGGCCTTGAAACTCCTTCTGTCATAGAGGGTGACAACTATCTCTTCAGAATCCTCAATAACATGATAATTTGTTATTATATAACCGTCATCTGAGACTATCACTCCTGAACCGAGAGATTTTTCTGTCCATCTTCTGTGTTTCTCTCTGAAAGGATCAAGGAGATTATAAAAGGGTTCATAGAATAATGCCCTTTCATCAGGAGAGAGTCTTCTTGTGGTAGATATATTCACAACTGCCGGAGAAACGATCTCCACAATATCTGAGAAGGCCTTGCTGGTATCCACTATCTTTTTGGATATCTGGGGTGGACGCTGTTGATATTTCGCTATCCTGTGGGAATTACCTGATAGTGTATAATAGGTAATACTACCAAGTAGGAAACCTATAAATAAAATTAATAGTGAAAGGAGTATATTCTTTTTCATTATTTTTATTATAATAGTGAGATTTAGATAAATGCAAAGAGGAGGTAACGGTAAATGTTAAAAAGATATCTTCTTGCTCCAGGGCCTACTCCTGTACCACCAGAAGTATTACTTAAGATGGCGATGCCCATTATCCATCACAGGGCACCTGACTTTATCCCTGTCTTTGAAGAGGTGCGTGAGGGGCTGAAATGGCTTTATCAGACAGAGAATGATGTACTTATCCTCTGCAGTACTGGCACAGGTGGAATGGTTGGTGCAGTTAATAACTTCTTCTCACCGGGTGAGAAGGTACTTACTGTGAATGGAGGCAAATTTGGTGAGAGATGGACAGAGATATGCAAAACCTACGGACTTGATGTAAGAGAGATAGAGGTTGAATGGGGCTATGCTGTTAAACCTGAACAGGTAGAAGATGCATTGAAAAAAGAGCCTGATATAAAAGGTGTCTTTGTTCAGGCCTCAGAGACCTCTACAGGTGTATATCATGATGTAAAGACACTGGGTGAGATAGTGGGAAGATATGAGGACACCCTGTTTATAGTGGATGCTATAAGTGGACTGGTTGCCCATGACCTGAAAACGGATGAGTGGGGTATAGATGTAATGGTGGGTGGCTCACAGAAAGGAGTGATGCTTCCTCCAGGTCTCGCCTTTGTGAGTGTCTCTGAGAAGGCATGGAAGAAGGCAGAGAAGTCTAATTGTCCAAAGTTTTACTTTGATTTCCTGAAAGAGAGAAAGAAACAGAAGGATAATCAGACCAACTTCACATCTGCAGTCTCTCTTATAATAGGTCTGAATGAGGCGATAAAGCTTCTTAAAAAAGAAGGGCTCAAAAATGTCTTTGCCAGGCATGAAAAGCTTGCCCATGCCACAAGAGAATCGATGAAGGCTATTGGACTTGAGCTTTTTGCAAAGGAATCTCCGAGTAACTCTGTTACAGCAATTGTTGCTCCTGAAGGTATTGATGGACAGAAGATATACAAGACCCTGAGAGAGAAGTATGGAGTTACTGCTGCTGGTGGACAGGGTAAGGCAAAAGGTAAGATATTCCGTATAGCACATCTTGGTTATGCGGATGTATTTGATGTGATAGTGGCTGTAACTGCAGTTGAGATGGCCCTGAAGAATCTTGGTTATCCTTTGCAACTGGGTAAGGCAGTAGCAGTAGCAGAAGAGATCTTAATGGGGGAGGGATAAAGGATGAAGGTTCTTGTCAGTGACAACATCTCGCCAAAGGGTGTAGAACTGATGAAGAAGGCAGGACTGCATGTAGATGTAAAGCCAGGTATGTCTCCTGAGGAACTGAAGGCATGTATTAGTGAGTATCATGCCCTTATAATAAGGAGTGCTACAAAGGTGACCTCAGATATAATAGAGGCAGCAGTAAACCTGCGGGTTATTGGGCGGGCAGGTTCAGGTCTTGATAATGTGGATAAAGTGGCTGCCACGAAGAAGGGGATAGTGGTAATGAATACCCCAGGGGGTAATACAATAACCACTGCTGAACACACCATTGCTCTGCTTTTCGCAATGGCAAGGAATATCCCCCAGGCTACAGTGTCTATGAAGGAAGGTAAATGGGAAAAGAAGAAGTTTATGGGGGTGGAGCTTTTTAACAAGACACTTGGGGTAATAGGTCTTGGTAATATAGGTTCTCAAGTAGCAAAAAGGGCCTTAGCACTTGAAATGAATGTGATCGGATATGATCCTTTTCTCAGCGATGAAAGGGCGAGAGAGATTGGGGTAGAGAAGGTCTCTCTTGATGAACTCTTTGAGAGGTCTGATTTTATAACCATCCATACACCTCTTACAGAAGAGACGAGAAATCTTATTAATAAGGATTCTATAAAGAAGATGAAGGATGGGGTAAGGATTATCAACTGCGCAAGAGGTGGGATTGTGAATGAGAAGGATCTGTATGAGGCGCTTCAGTCAGGTAAGGTGGCTGCAGCTGCACTGGATGTGTTTGAGAAGGAACCTCCAGAAGACCTGAGCCTTATAAAGCTACCCAATGTAATATGTACTCCCCATCTGGGTGCCTCAACAAAAGAGGCTCAGGAGAATGTTGCTGTGGCAATTGCAGAACAGGTGATAGATTACCTTATAAATGGTACAATAAGAAATGCAGTGAATTTTCCGTCAATACCTGCGGAACAGGTGCCTCTGTTAATGCCGTATATTGAGCTGGCAGAATTGCTTGGAAAGTTTACTGCACAGGTCTATGAGGGTGGTATTACAGAGGTTACAGTCGAGTACAGGGGAGAGGCTGAAGAGATCAATACCAAACCGGTTACCATTGCTGCCCTTAAAGGACTGCTTGAGCCAATACTGACTGAGACAGTGAATTTCGTGAATGCCCCGCTCATAGCAAAAGAGAGGGGTATAGAGGTTAAGGAGACAAAGAGCCCAGAGGCTGGAGATTATCATAGTATGCTTGTACTCAAAATAAAGGCAGATGGAAAAGTCAGAGAGGTTTATGGCACCTTTTATGGAAAGAAATATCCAAGGATTGTAAGGGTTGACCAGTTTCCTGTAGAGATAATTCCTGAGGGTATAATGTTGTTCATGTATAACAATGATCGTCCAGGGGTAATTGGGAATATAGGAACACTTCTTGGTAAAAACAATATTAACATTGCAAGGATGCATTTTGGCAGGGAGAAGCCTGGAGGTATGGCTATATCAGTGGTAAGTGTTGATTCAGATATAAATGCAGAACTTCTCGAAGACATAAAGGCTCTGCCCAATATTCTGTCAGTAAGACTGGTAAAACTTTAAGATGGCCTTCCAGTTAGAAACCCTTTCAGCCACACCAAGGGGATGTCTGACTCTTCTTCCAGGGCTGTCAGAGAGGAAGAGGTACATGGAGAGTATACTCTTAGAGAGGATGAGGTCTTGGGGGTATAAAGAGATTGTGACTCCTATCTTTGAGTATCTCGATACAGTAGCCCCTGCTGTGACTGAGGACCTACTGAAGAGTGCCTATAAATTGACTGACCGTCAGAGCGGCAGAATCATGCTCCTGAGAGCAGATATTACACCACAGATAGCGCGTATTGCTACTACCTCACTGAAAGATGTGAGACCCTTAAGATTTAGCTACAGCCTCAATGTCTTCAGATACGAAGAAGAACATGGAGGAAGACAGAGGGAGATATATCAGATTGGTGCTGAATTGATAGGAGTTAAAGGACCAGAAGCAGATGCAGAGATTATATCAGTACTCTCTGAGCTGCTCGAAGTATCGGGTTTAAAGGATTATCGGATTATAGTGTCTCATACAGAATTTCTTGAAGGAATGCTTGAAGTTATTGGCCTTACTGACGAATATAAAAAGATTTTTTTGTCCAAGAATATTAGTGGTATAGAAGAAATACAAAGGGATGGGATTATAACATCTGAGAAGGCCGAATTACTGAAAAGGGTATTCTTTTTATATGGTGAAGAGAAGGTTCTTGATGAGGTGCTGGGATTACCTTTGAATGAGAAGGCGAAGAGGGCAGTAGGGGAGTTGAAGGAAATATGTGAGTTTCTTTCCATTTATGGTGTGAATAACAAAGTCTTATTTGATCTTTCAGAGGCCAAGGGTTTTGAATATCATACAGGTGTAGTATTCGAGGTGGTTGTTGGGGAACTAAAACAGCCCCTTGGATTTGGTGGAAGATATGATACTGTGATGGAGAAGTTTGGACAGGCCTCTTCAGCAACGGGATTTTCTATTGATCTTGCTCAACTTGTTGAACTTTCCAGAATAGAGCCCCCTCTTCAGCCATCCGTCTATATTGTGGATCTTACTGGTGATAAGAGGTCTGCAGTGTCTCTTGCAAAGGTATTGAGGGAGAAGGGATTCTATGTAGCAAGGGATATTATTAAGAGACCATTCAGAGACTCTATTAAGTATGCGGAATATGAAGGATATAACTTAGTAATAAAGATAGATACTGGATATAGGCTTGAGGTGATCTCTACAGGTTATTCTCCAGAGTCTCTGGTTAATAAAATAAATGAGATACTCAAGGAGGTAAAATGGCAAAGGCAGTAGTAGTTGTTGGGACTCAGTGGGGAGATGAGGGTAAGGGGAAGATTGTGGATTCTCTTACAGAGAAGGCTGATGTTGTTGTTAGATATCAGGGAGGAAACAATGCAGGCCATACAGTAGTTATAAATAATGAGAAATTTATACTACATCTGATACCTTCTGGGATACTCCATTCAGACAAACTCTGTATCATTGGTAATGGAGTTGTAATAAACCCAGAGGCATTGATAAAGGAGATAAATGAGTTAAAGCAGCGGGGTATCGAGGTAGATACCAACCTTAGGATCAGTAAGAATGCCCATCTGATAATGCCCTATCATATAGCGATTGAACGGGGCAAAGAGGCTAAAAAGGGTAAGAAGCGTATTGGTACCACAGGCAGAGGCATAGGTCCTGCATATGTGGATAAATTTGCCCGTGTAGGGATAAGGGTAGGGGATCTGCTCTATCCAGAGATTTTAAGAGAAAAGATAGAGACAAACCTGAAGGAGGTGAATTATATTCTCGAGAATTTTTATTCTGAGGAGAGATTTGATCCCTTGGATATTTATAATGAGTATATGGGCTATGCAGAGTTAATCGGCTCTTACATAGATGATACTGAGATTATTCTGAACAAGGCACTGGATGAGGACAAAAGGGTCCTTTTTGAAGGTGCACAGGGTACACTCCTTGATATTGACTATGGCACCTATCCATATGTCACCTCTTCCTCTGCATCGGCTGGTGGTGTATGTACTGGTTCAGGCGTAGGTCCTACAAGAATAGACGAGGTTCTGGGTGTTGTAAAGGCATATACAACAAGGGTTGGAGGAGGACCATTCCCCACAGAGATAAAGGATGAGCTGGGACAGCAGCTCCGGGAGAGAGGAGGAGAATATGGGGCAACTACAGGTAGACCAAGAAGGTGTGGATGGCTTGATTTTGTGGCACTTAGGCACTCTGTAAGAGTAAATAACTTGACTGGACTTATTATCACAAAACTGGATATACTTGATGGGATCGATCCTATTAGGATATGTTTCGGTTATAAATACAGAGGTAAGGTATTGGAAGAATTTCCCAAGGATGCATATATTCTCCAGGAATGTGAACCCATATACGAAGAAGTGAAAGGATGGAAGGAGTCAACTTCAGGGGTCTCAGAGTTTGAGTCTCTACCGGAGAATGCAAAGGCCTATATTTCATTAATAGAGAGTACCCTTGGTGTAAGAGTGGATATTATTTCTACAGGTCAAAGCAGGGAGGATATAATAATAAGACGCGAGATTTTCTAATAGTAAGGGGGGATTCTTTGTCAAAGAGGAGGTATAAGAGATACAAAAGGAGGGTTGAGATAGAGTTTACTGCAGGAGATACCACTTATAAAGGTATCTCATCTGATCTGTCTGAAAGGGGGCTGTTTATCCGTACCAGATATGCCTTAGTTCCAGGTACAGAGATAAGCATTAAGCTCTACTTACCAAATGGGAATGTGGCCAATGTAAAGGGGATTGTGAGACACTCTCTTAAGACTTCTTTCAACTTTGTAAAAAACGGTATGGGTGTAGAACTTATAGAGATAGACAAAAACTATGAAAATTTTTTATATGAAGAATTAATCGATTATGAAAGAAAAGAACAGATTGGAGCTGAAAATCTTCAGAAAGAGACTCCTGAATACATTATTATCCTTTGTCCCAGTTGTTCTGTTAAGAATCGGGTAAGAAGAGACAGGCTATCAATGGGACCAAAGTGTGGTAAATGTGGGACATTGTTAAGCTAAGGGACAGAATGTTTCCAAGTAATTCAAGATATCTATTAAGAAGGTTCTTTTATTTTCTATTTCCTGCAAGATGTCCTGAGTGTGGTCTACTCAGTGACAGTCTCTCAGTGAGTCCCTTCTGCACCAGATGCTGGGATAAATTAAAGGGTATTTCACCGAAAAAAAGATGTAGAGGCTGTGGAAAGCTTCTTCAAGGAATTAATGAGGGAAAGTGTATTAGCTGTTTGAAAACACAGCAATTTTTTGATGTAGTTTTTGTGTATGGTGAGTATGAAGGGGTTCTGAAGAAGGTTATACATACAGTGAAGTTTGAGGGTCTCTGCAGACTGGCAGAAAGACTTGGTAGGCTACTGGTATATCCAGAGATACCTCCTGTGGACTGTATTGTACCTGTTCCTCTAAGCAGAGAAAGACTGCTGAAGAGGGGATTTAACCAGAGTCTGTGGATAGGAAAGGGGTTGTCTGAAAAGGCGGGGATTCCTATTAATGAATGTCTGCTTGTGAAGAGAAGGGACACATTGCCTCAGAGTCTTCTTTCAGGAAAAGAAAGGCTCAGGAATCCAAAGGGTGCATTTGATGTACTCAAGGACAAGGGGATTCCTGAAAGTGTCCTTCTGATAGATGATGTGATAACCACAGGTGCCACATTGAATGAATGTGCAAGGGTATTGAAATCCGCAGGGGTGAGAAGTGTTTATGCCTTTGCAATTGCAAGAACAAATTGATAATTAAGAGAGGTTTGTTTATGAAGATAGGGGAGACATTTAAAAGGAGTTTTGAGGTACTTACAGGTAATCTGAAAATAATATTTCCATCAATTTTTGCTTCTTTACTTATATCAACTATAATCTTCTTTTTTGTAGTAAAGGGTGTTCAGACAGATGAAGACATACCTGCAGTAGGGTTTGGAGTCCTTCTGTTAAACTTTCTGGTTTATGCCTTAACACAGGGTGTCACCATATCCATGGCTTCAGATGCAATAAAGGGAGAAAGAGTTTCTTTTATAAAAGGGCTCAGGGAGACATTCTCAAGGCTATGGCCTCTGACAGTGGCAGGAATAATTGTAGGTGGTCTGATAGCAATTGGACGGGAGCTTATGGTTTTCCCAGCACTTGTGGTTATGTATCTATTCATGTTTACCTTTGTTATTATTATGAGAGAAGACAGTGGAGCTTTGTCATCTCTTATCACAAGTGTAAATATGGTTAAGGAGAATCTGAAAGCTACATTTCTGGTTTTTGTAAACCTCCTTCTGATAGCATTTTTTGTCTCTTTTCTGAGATTGATAATTGTTTCTATGCCTGTTTTAGGCCCAATCTTTGGACTTATTCTCCTTGGAGGTTTTATGGCCTTTGTCTCTATAGTTCTACTGAAGGTTTATGATGCCTTTAGAAAAGAGTCTCCGGCAGGGTGATATTAAGGTGTTCATAGGCAGCCTTTGTGGCAAGCCTTCCCCGAGGGGTCCTTTCTAAGAATCCCTCCTGCAGTAGATAGGGTTCATAGACGTCCTCTATTGTATCCTTGTCTTCCCGGAGGGAGGCGGCAAGGGTATCTACTCCTACAGGACCTCCTCCATATTTTTCGATTATTGTTCTAAGTAGCCTCCTGTCCATCTCATCGAGCCCTCTTTCATCCACATCAAGTGCTTTCAATGCAATCTTTGTAATCTTCATATCTATGGTTCCATCTCCCTTCACCTGGGCAAAATCTCTTACCCTTCTTAGTAGTCTGTTTGCTATACGGGGTGTCCCCCTTGAACGACGGGCGATCTCAAAGGCTGCATCTTCATCTATCTGTATCTTCATAATTGATGCAGATCTCTTTATAATTTTTAGAAGGTCTTCGGCACTGTAGTACTCCAGTCTCATTATCACACCAAAACGGTCTCTCAGGGGTGAGGTGAGTAGCCCTGTCCTGGTGGTGGCACCAATAAGGGTGAATTTCGGAAGATTCACTTTAAGGGTTCTTGCATTAGGCCCCTGACCGATTATTATATCAAGCCGGTAATCCTCCATCGCAGGATACAGCACCTCTTCCACTGTCCTTGGAAGCCTATGTATCTCATCTATGAAGAGAATGTCATGTTCATTCAGATTTGTTAAGATTGCAGCAAGGTCTCCTGCCCTTTCAAGCATCGGTCCTGAGGTTGACTTTATATTGACCCCCAGTTCATGGGATATAACATGGGCCAAGGTGGTCTTCCCGAGCCCTGGAGGTCCGTAAAAGAGGACGTGGTCCAGTGCTTCCCCCCTCTTTCTTGCAGCAGTGATAAATACTCCTAAGTTGTCTTTAAGACGTTCCTGACCAATAAACTCTTCAAGACTCCTTGGTCTCAGTTGTTTCTCTACTGCCTGTTCTTCCTCAAACATATACTCCCTCAGCATAATGAGATACTCCTGAGCCTATTTATTCAGGTATCTCAAGGCATTTTTTATTATTTTCTCAATATCATCCTCTTTGTTGTATACCCTTTCAAGGGCCTCTCTGGCATCTGTCTTCTTATAACCGAGATTCACCAAGGCAGAGAGGGCATCCTCGTAGAGAGAGTCTTTTCGGGTATCAACAGATGGAAGGGTCTGTTTCAGTTCAAAGATGATTCTCCGTGCAGTTTTTTTTCCAATACCTGGAAGCCTTGTTAGAAAACTGGTATCCTCCCTCTCTACAGCACTGTAGAAATCCTCAACAGTGGCACCTGACAGTATATTAAGGGCTATCCTGGGACCTATCCCACTTACATTAAGCAGAGTTCTGAAGACAGCTCTTTCATCCTGTCTTAGAAAACCATAAAGGCTTATCAGGCCCTCTCTCATATATGAATGAATATATAAAAAGACCTCTCTCCCTTCATCAGGTAACTCTCCCAGAATCCTCAAAGGCACCAAAACCTCATACCCCACTCCTGCTGTCTCAACCACAATCGCACTGGCATGTTTCTGGATAAGCCTTCCCCTGAGAGTTGAAATCATCACGTCTATTATATCATAGTGTTAACTGTTTTAAACCTTTGACCTTTCAAAGGCAAATATTCTCTTAAGAAGCATTGTTGCATAGGAGCCCTTTGGAAGTCTGAAACAGACTCTTAGACACCTGTATCCTATGTAGACTTTATCCTCCCTGTCTTCATATTCTATCTCCTCAGGAAATACCACCATCTGTCTACTGAAGGAAGGAAAAGAATATTTTAAGGGTTTTATTATAAAATTTATGTTATTAAGACCTCTTTCTTCAAGTATTTCTTTAAATACATTCTTGCTCAACTCCTCTTCAAAGGTCATTCTGTCAGAGGCTACTGGAATGGAGAGTGTTTTCATATATTGGAAGGCATCTTTCTCAGGCACTTGGTAAAAGAGGTAATCTCCTGCAATGCCCTTATATCTGAGCGGGCTGTCTTCATATATCCTCAGGATTCTTCTTGCTGTCTCATTCCATAGGAATGACTGGAAGGCTGCCACATACATTGAGATTTCTTCTTTGGACAGTTTTTTAATAATCTTCTCTGGAGTAGATGACTTTGAGAGTTCTCTGAACACATACTTCTCAAGTACTGTTTCTGCAAGCTCAAGACATCTGTGCCAGTCTCCCCAATGGGCTTTCAGTAGTCTTTTCCTCTGCCTGGCAGGTTTTTTGTCTTCAGGATATATATGAGTAAGGATTATCTTAAGGGCAGAATAGTAGTCTTCAAGCAGTAGTTTCTCTGCTATAAATCCTTGCAGAGGGGCAAAGCTACCGAATCTCTGGTCGTCGAAATAGTTTATATATCCCCATCCAGAAACCTCTTTCAATGATTCTTTTGCATGCTGGAGCTTATCTTTGTCTAATTTTCTCACTGTTATATCAAAGCGGTTTCCCATGAGAAGGTCTGGTCCCATAGGTCTATACATACTGCCAACAGGCGTGAGGCTGTAGTGCTTCTCCCTTATATTAAATTCTCTCCTGTCTTTGATGGTGATATACTGTGTGGTAAGGGCATAGCGGTCCTTTTTGCCTCCATAGGAGAAGTTTTTAAAGGGGACACCAAGGCTCTTTGAGAGTCTTCGGAGAAGATCAACTGTATTCCATCCCCATTTTTTTAAGAGATAGACTCTGTAGGGGCCTCCACGGGACAGGGGCAGATAGGCGAGTTCTTCAACCTGAAAATCCTCAGGTCTGACCTTTATCTTCACAATTACTGAGTGCCCTTTCAATCTGACTACATATACCGTGTAACATTCTTACCTCCCAGGGGGTAAGGCCCGCCCTTCCAAACAGATGTTTCAGATTTCTCATGATTCTTTCCTCCATATTCTTATCCCCCCTTGGAATGTATCCGAGAAGCTTCAAGGTCTTTCTGAGGTGGCCATAGAGGGATTCTAGCTCACTGTAGGGAGCAAACTCTGGAGACTCTGTTTTCAGTGTGCCCTGTGCGAGCTCGTATGCAACAAGAAGCACTGCTTGGGCGAGATTGAGAGAAGGCGCCTCCTCTGATGTAGGAATATGGATCAACAGTCCACACTCAAGTACCTCTTCATTTGTGAGACCCCTGTCTTCCCTTCCAAAAAGTATTGCCACTCTGTTGTTCTGGGCTGTTTTTATAATCTCTTCAACAGCTTCTTTTAATGGAAGTATAAGTCCCCTTTTTTTACCTCTCCTTCTTGATGTGCCCACAACAAGGGCTTTGTCTTTTAAAGCATCCTTTAAGTGTTTATAAACCTTGGCATTTTTAAGTAAATCAGTGGCATGACAGGCGAGCCAGAAGTCATGCCCCTCAATAAAATTCTCTGGAGGGTCTATAAGTTCTAAGTTATTAAATCCCATATTCTTTATCGCCCGTGCTGATGCCCCGATATTACCGGGCTCACGAGGATTTACAAGGGTAAAATAGATATTATTCTTCCATTCATGCATGGAATTTTATTATAAGAAGAAGTTAATACAAAATTAAACACTGACTTACATCGATTTTGACTGGAGCCAGCTCAGGCTCTGGAAACTTATTTTTTTAATCCATACCGTTTGAGTTTCAGATAGAGAGTCTTTCTATCTATACCGAGTATCCGGCTCGCCTGTGTCTGGTTCCATTGAGTGTGTTTAAGGACCTGGAGTATATACTCTCTTTCCAGTTCATCCAGGGACAGCAGAGGCTTTTTTGATGCAGAGTGAGGAATCTCAGGTATTGAGATATGCTCAGGGCCAAGTTCTTCTGTATCACAGAGGATCACACCTCTTTCTATCACATTCTCCAGTTCTCTTACATTCCCAGGCCAGTGGTATTCCAAAAATCTCTCTTTTACAACACTGTGTAGGGTATGCACTTTTTTTGATAACTTTCTTGAATACTTCTCAAGAAAATACTCTGCCAGTGGCAGAATATCCTCTTTTCTGTCTCTCAGAGGAGGTATATGTATTCTTATCACATTCAGTCTATAGAAAAGGTCTTCTCTAAAGGAGCCTCTTTCTACTTCAAGCTCAAGAGTTTTATTTGTAGCAGCAATTATCCGGACATCTGCCATAAGTGTCTTATTACTACCTACACGTCGGAATTCACCTGAATCGAGAAATCTTAGCAGTTTTGCCTGAACCTGCAGAGGCATATCTCCAATCTCATCCAGAAACAGGGTTCCACCATCTGCAATCTCCACAAGTCCATGTTTGACCTGGAAGGCATTTGTGAAGGCACCTTTTTCATGACCAAAAAGCTCACTCTCTATAAGATGTTCAGACAAAGTGGAGCTATTAAGTGCGATAAGGGGTTTGGAGTTTCTTTTACTCAACTGCCAAATATATCTTGCTATGAGTTCCTTTCCTGTACCACTTTCTCCTTCTATCAGAACAGTTGAGTCAGTAGGTGAGATCTTCTCTATGAGGGAAAGGATCTCCTTTATATGAGGGCTTCGACCAATAAACCTGTCAGGAAGTTCCCTTTTTGAAAGTTCATCCTTTAGGAATCTATGTTCCTTGATTAATTTTCTCTGTTCAAAGGCCTTATTTATGACAACAACGAGTTCTTCCAGTCTGTAGGGTTTTGTAAGATAGTCAAAGGCACCTTGTTTCATCGCCTCCACAGCTGTGTCAATCGTGGCTCTACCAGTAAGAACGATCACTGATGGTGAAGATGGGTCTGGCCGGAGTTTTCTCAGGAATTCCAGTCCATCCAGCTCTGGCATTACTATATCCAGTAGCACCACATCATAATCAGAGGAAGTGATTTTATCAAGAGCTACATTGCCATCTTCAGCAGTGTCAGTAATAAAACCTTTTCTGGAGAGTTCATTCTTCAGAAGTCTTCTAAAAGGCTCTTCATCGTCAACTATAAGGACTTTTATATTGTTCAATGGATGCCTGTCCTCTTTACAGGAACTCTTATATGAAATATTGTACCCTGCTCTGGAGCACTCTCCACATCTATACTGCCCTCATGCTCTGTTACTATCCTATGGCATATAGCAAGCCCAAGCCCTGTACCTTCTCCTACGGGTTTGGTAGTAAAAAAGGGATCAAATATCCTATCTAAGATTTCTTTGTCAATGCCTCTTCCATTATCAGATATCTTTATATAAAGAGAACGCTTTCCATATAGATCTACTTCCTCTGATGTTGATATTCTCACAACTCCATCTTCTTCTGTGAAATAAAGAGAATTCATTATCAGATTCAGAAAGAGTTGTTTAAGGGCACCTGGGTCGGCTGATATTTGTGGAAGATTACTGTTGAGATCGAGTATTATTCTCTTGTTCTGTCTTCTTGCCCTGTGCTCTATGAGTATAACCACCTCTCTGATCACTTCATTTATATCCACTATTCTGAATGTGCCTGTTGAAGGTCTTGCAAAATTCAGAAGACTGTTAAGGATACTCTTACAACGGAAGATCTCTCTATTTATGGTATCAAGATATTCATAAAAGAGACCGAATTCACTGTTGTCCTTTAGTTCCGAGTCCTTTGCCCTGTCCAGTAGTGCCTCTGCATAACCGGCTATTATCCCAAGAGGATTATTTATCTCGTGAGCTATACCTGCTACAAGAGTACCAAGGGAGGCGAGTTTGTCAGCCATCAGGAGTTTCTGCTGAAGTTTTTTCTCCTCTGTCACATCTCTGAGATAATTTACCACCCCAAATGTTCTGCCATTGCTGTCAAGCAGTGGATAGGACCATTGGTAGTAGATTGTACCATCCAGTCCTTCCAACTCCTTGTAGAGCCTCTTTTTCGATACTGAAATCCCTTCAATGCTTTCTCTATGGGGAGTTATCTTTAGTAGATTGAGGAGTTCATCAGAACCTTTCTGTATAAGCGCAAGCTCTGGTTTACCTGTCTTCTCTATCACAGTTCTATTTACCCTCAATACCCTGCCCTGAAGGTCTTCAATCCAGACCATATCAGTGATTGCATCAAATGTCTTCTCCCACTGCCTCTTCTCTCTGTAGATCTCTTCAAAGAGCATAGCATTTTCAAGGGCTATAGATAGATGCTTTGCAATAGGCATCAGTATCTCAAGGTCCTTTTCTGAGTACTTCTCAGGGCTTATGCTGTCAAGATTTAAAGAACCTATGGGCCTATCCTTGTACAGGGGAAGACTTATTGTGGAACGTATCCCCTCCTTCAGAAGGACAGAGTCGTATTTAAAGTATATCTCTTCCTGTAGGTCTTTATTTATCCATGGTTTCTGATTTAGGGCTACCCAGCCAGCACTTGTGCCCTCTAAGGGTGCTATTCTGTCTTTTTTCAGTTCAGTGGGAAGCTTTGTATCCACGGCAAATATTCTGAGGCAGTGTCTGTTTTCATCAATCAGTGTGATACTTGCTCTATCAAAATCAACCATTTTCTTTACTTCTGAGACCACTATCCTGAAGATATGTCCTATACTTAGAGATGAGTTTACAATTCCAGTTATCTCATTAATGAGTTCAATCTGGCGCATCTTCTCTTTGAGGCTCTTTATAAGACGGGCATTCTCTATTGCTACACCGAGATGGTTTCCCACAGTGGTCAGAAACTGCATATCCAAAGATGTGAATCTATTTATTTCTCTGCTTGCTACTCCAAGAACACCTACCACTCTGTCATCCACTTTACCAATCGATTTTACCCTAAGGGGGACTCCTGCTATACTCCTGAGTCTGGCCTCTGAGAGCTTTATATGGGTTATTCTCGGGTCTTCAAGAGCATCTCTTACAATAAGCGCCTTTTCTGAAGAAAGAACCTTTCCTATAAAGCATTCATAGGGCTTAAGCGCCTTTGCATCCTCAAATACTCTCTCATCTATACCTTTGGCACAGCATAGACTGAGATTTCCTGTCTCTTCATCCCTCAGATATGCCCATGCTGCATCTATCTGGAGAGTGTTAACAAGGGTATCAAGTACAGACCTCATCATCTCCTTAATTTCTGTAGTTTTACTAAGGGTTTCTGATAGTGCCTTGTATGTATTCAGTTCTCTTCTTCTCTGTGTTGCCCTTTTAGCAATATTCAATATATTGGTTATATCTTCAACCACTATAATATAGCCTTGGGGTATTGAGATGATAGTTATCTTGGCAGGAAAGGATTCCCTGTCTTTCCGGAGACAGTTTCCTTCAAGTACTGCATATTTTATTCTTAGCCCTGCAGTTAAAGGAGGAGAAGTCTTCAGAATCTCTGTAATAGATGTGCCCTCTAATTCATCTTCGCTAAAGGATAGCTTCTGATTAACAGAAGTGTTTTCTGAGACAATCTTCAGATCAGAGGTTACAAAGAAGGCAGGCATTCGCATTGAATCAAATACTTTCCATAGAAGGCTAATTTCTTCATCTTTTATAGAAGACAGATTCATACTTTTATTTTATACTCACAAGCAAGTTATATACAATACACTTCACTTTAAACAAATGATCTTCTCTGAAATGATAACTGGAAAGGGGTTATCTTATTGATTTGCTTTCATTGAGGCATTATAATCTTAAAAATTAGAGACCTGATAAACAACTATTAACCAGACAGTAGTGGAATAATATAAAAAGACTATGGGTTCTAATGGAGTTCTCTGTTAACTCGACATTCTCTAATAAGCCTTTCAAAACGGTCTTGTAGTTTTTCTGCAAAGGGGTCTGAACGGGAAAGGGCTTTTTCTATACTGTCAAGGATATTATAAAAAAGGTTCCAGAGATCTTTCTCTTTGTTATATCTACTAAAGACAAAATCGGGTTCTTTCAGGAGTTTGTCTGCTACTGTTCCAAGTCTTCTTTTTCCTGTATTTAGAAGTTCTGTTGCCTCTGCTTGAGAGCCTTCTTCAAATAAACGAGCCACCTTTAATGAGAGGCGTAGGTAAGCTATGGTGAATGGTATAGGTGATATGAAACAACCTGTAAAGGGATTAAGAAATTCTTTTATCTCTTCTGTTGACCACGGGAGTGCCCTTGCATAATAGGAGAACCATATTATCCTCAGGTAGTCTCCTACGATCTTACCAACCTTAGCAGCTTTGATCGCCTCTTCAGCAAATGCCTCTTTGTCGTGTCGCATTATAAGGCCGTCCTTATGGAGATACCTCAGGTGTCTGTCACCTTCATAGAGAATACTCATAATATATGCCTGGTCTTCTGCCCTGCCTATGAAGGTAGGTGTAAAGGGTCTGTACTTTCGTAGGGAGTCTATCAGGATGCCGGTTGTTCCGCCTGTCACATGTACTCTCTGGATGCAACTGTTTCTTCCATCCAGTTCAGCAGTGTTGTATCTACTCATCATCTCTGCCTCTGTAGACAGTGCCTGAGGCAGGGTACTGAAGAAGAGAACTTCATCAGCCTTTATCTCCTTTTCTGGAAAAGGAACATCTGGGGTAAAGAGTGATCTATCAATATCCTTCTGATTCACCAGTGCACCGGCGATCATTCCTAACTCTATAGGTACTCCCTTGCTATCCACTCCATAGGCTCCCCATAAAGGTGTTTTGAGATGTTCAAGGGCAGACTGCCTGGTGTATCTAAAAAGCTCTTGCTGTGGAAAGACCTGATCGAGGTCTATCTTGAATGTCCCCTTTAAAGCAGGGTTTACAAACACCTGCCACAGGGCAGCAACTGCCTTTAGAAAACTGTAATGGCGTCCATACTCACCATCAACACCAAAGACCTCTCTCATCTGTTCACCTGTTTCGGTCCCCATATACTTTTCAGAGGCTGGATTTATTATCTCCTCAATTATTCTTTCTGTGTCTGCTTCGGTAAAGACATAAATATCGAGCCCTTCTATTCCACCAACCCTGTTCAACTCCCCTTCGATATATTCTCTTGCCATACTCTGCAACCCTTTATGTGTAACAGACACGGAAAGAAGGCAGCAGAGGGTTGCATCCTTTTCTACAGTGCCCTGTTTTTTTTCAAATCTTAAAGCCTCTGACAGACCTCTTAATCCATAAATAATTTCATTTTTCTCAGGTTCTACCCCTATCTGGACGGGATGGTCATACCAGTAAAGTTGTTCTTCATTGAGAACTTCGTATATCCTGTCTTTTAAAGTGTGAGCAAGAGGCAGTTTCTTAATATCAATTTCTGGAGAAGGCAGGGTTAGAAGTATATTTGAAGTGAACAGTATCTCTCTGTCAGGCATCCTTATTGGGTTGTGATTGAGTTGAGTTACCCGTACCTTTCTCTTCTGTCTCAGTGCCTGGATCATCTCCTCTCTATGTTCATAGATACCAGTACCTTCAGGGAAAAAGAGTTCCCATATTTTTTCAATAGCCTTTCTGGTTGATACACAGGATAAATCCTTTGAAAGCCATTTAGACAAGGTTGCAACTTTTTCTTGGAACCTTCTGTTTTTATTGAGGGCTTCTTCTGTTTCTTTTTTTATGATTTCAGCAGCCTGTTCATAGAAATCTACAAACTCCTTAAGCTCTCCTTCTTTGGCTTTCTGAAATACAGAGTATGCCTTCCTATAAAAAGGATGTTCTTTTCCTGAAAGTAGAACCAGAAATGATGTATTTATTCCTTCAAGTGAACACTCTTCCATAGGGCCCTCTGTGAGTGCCTTAAGTCCAAACAGATTCTTCAGCAGAAGTTCTCTCATTATTGTCTCCAGTGTTTTAACCATAGGGATTAATATACTAAAACTGCTGGCAGGTTATCAAATTGATAAATTTTACTTAAAGAAATGACTTATAATATAATCTATGAAACTCAGGATTGGTCATCTCTCTACTCTTTATCACACCTCCATCCTTATAATGGCCCATGAGGAACTCAGAGGTGCTCTTAAGGCAGAGCTCCAGTGGAGACTTTATGGTACAGGACCAGCCATTGTGGAAGGTTTCATGAAGGAAGAGATCAATATGGCATATATTGGATTGCCTCCTGCTATTGTTGGAATAGCAAAGGGTATAAGAATAAAGTGTATTGCAGGTGGTCACATAGAAGGTACAGTAATTGCATCATCAGCAGATAAGAAGGGATTCCCAGAGGTGAATTCTCTAAAAGAGATCCTTGTACAGTTTAGAAGAGTAGGAGTTCCTGGCAGAGGTTCCATACATGACCTGATTCTTAAAGATATGGTAAGTAGGTTTAATTCCTCGGCAGAGGTGGTAAATCTTCCTTGGGCTGATGAAGTGCTTGAGGCATTTGTAAGAAGAGAGGTTGATGCAGTGTGTGGTACTCCTGCGCTCGCAGAGGCTGTTGTGGAGTTTGCTGATGGAAAAGTGTTATGTCCTCCAGAGCTGCTCTGGCCACATAATCCAAGTTATGGTATTCTGGTAAAAGAGGAGTTAATACAGCAATGTAGAGAATTACTCAGGGAGTTTCTTGTTGTCCATGAAAGGGCATCTGAAATGCTCAGAACCCGAAAGACAGAGGTCTCAAGACTTATAGCAGAGTATATAGGTGTTGTTGATGAGGACTTTGTTTACAATACCCTGAATATCTCTCCCAAGTACTGTGCCAGTTTAACAGAGGAATATATTGCCTGCAGTATGAGGATGGCTAAACGGTTAAGGAGCCTCGGCTATATTCAGAGAGAGGTATCTGTTGATGAAGTATTTAACAGGAGTCTTATTGAAGAGGTTCATCCTGAAAGTCCTCATTATAATATGGTAGGATAGTTTTTATCTATTATGGAGATACTTGAGTACTATCTCTGTAGTTTTCCTGAAATCTATCTTTCCACTGCCCATTTTGGGTAGTTCTTCTACTGTAACAAACTGTTTTGGAAGAGCTATATTGGGCAACTCCTTTGACATACTCTTCAGGATATCTCTTTCATTTATCTTTGATGTTACTGCTGCCACGATTCTTGCTCCCTTCATTGCGTCAGGTACCTCCACAACACAACACTCAACCCCATCTGGTAGACATCTCTGGAGCACATCCTCAACCTTTACCAGTGATACCATCTCACCTCCTATCTTTACAAACCTCTTAAGTCTGCCTGCATGCCATAGAAAACCATCCTCATCAATATAGCCCATGTCTCCTGTATCATACCATCCATGTCTTATCCTCATTGAGGTTTCTTCAAAATCGTCAAGATAGCCTTTCATTACACAATCGCCTTTTACAAGGACCCTTCCTGTCTCTCCTGGTGCACACTCCTGTCCTGTCTCATAGTTTTCTATCTTTACCTGAACACCTGGTATCACCTTGCCAACACTTCCGGGTCTGTTTGCTTCTGGGGTATTTACAGATATTACTGGCGATGTCTCTGTGGTTCCATATCCCTCATAAAGGATAATTCCGTGTTTCTTGAAATAACCCTCTCTCAAGGCATCCGGACATTTATCTGCTCCTGTTACTGCAATACGGACACTCTTGAAATCACCCTCTTCAGACTTCTTTAAATAGCCCCATAGAAAACTTGGTGTCCCTACCAACAGTGTGGGTTTTTCTTCTTTTATTATTTCACTTACCTTTTTGAAATCCAAGGGATTTGCATATGCGATTATTGTCATCCCATGATACAGAGGTGTCCACAGATTTACTGTAAAGCCAAACACATGAAAATAAGGCAGTATGGCGAGCATTCTGTCATCTGAAGTAAACTCAAAGACCTGACTGAAGCTTTCAATATTAGAGAGGATATTTCTATGTGTAAGTTGTACAGCCTTGGGGTCCTTCTCACTACCACTTGTAAAGAGGATTACTACATTGTCATCTTCTTCAGCATTTTTGGCTCTCTTTATAAGATAAGGGGTGGGCATCCTTGCTATCAAAGCTGCCTGAAGTTTCTCTCTTGTGGTTATAGATTCCATAATATCCTCAATAAATATCATTCCTTCCATTTCTGGACAGTTGATCCTTTTAAGTAGGGTCCTTGAAGTTATTGTATGTCTGAAATCACACTTCCTCTGTGCATATTCAACATTGTTTTTTGCACCTGTGGAGTAGTTGATCATGACAGGCACTCTACCTGAAAGCAGAGTGGCAATTACAGAAAGAGCAGCCCCTGCTGATGTGGGAAGCATTATACCGAGAAAGCCTTTATTGAGTTTCCGGAATCTCTTTGCAAGAATAAAAGAAGCAATTAGGGACCTTTCATAGGTGATTTCTTTGTTAGTGTTACGGTCTACAAAGGCGACCTTGTCTTTAAAACTCTTGGCAGTCTTTATGAAATGTTGATGAAGAAGCATAATAATTTAAAAGATTTTAAATTTTAACCAATAACAGAGCTTTTTTGCAACAAAGGGCAAGTATGTGGGAAAGTTTACTTTTTTGTTTTAGTAGTAAGCCTTCTTTAGAGGTAATAGTCAGAAGGGAAGAGCATGAGAGTCTGAAAAAAAGACCCACACGGCTTGAGGAGTCTATTCAAAGCAATTCAAGCCCGCCTTGTAGCGTAAAACCTTAGATATGAAACGATAACTACAGCCTACGGAGTATTGCCCTTGCAGCAATCACGCCTGAGGCAGAGGCTTGGATGAGCCCTCGGCTTACACCAGCCCCATCTCCAACTGCAAAGAGGTTCTCAATTTCTGTCTCCAGCTCATTCGTCAGCTTTGGTTGCATGGAGTAGAATTTTACCTCAATTCCATAAAGAAGTGTATGTCGTGAATTTACTCCAGGACAGACCTTGTCAAGCGCTTCCAGCATCTCAAGTATATCTGTAAGGTAACGATAGGGTAGGGCAAAACTGAGGTCCCCAGGTGTGGCATCCTTCAGAGTAGGTTCAACGATCCCCTTTTTGATCCTCTCTTCTGTGGAACGTCTACCTCTTCTTAGATCACCCAGTCTCTGGACAAGCACACCCTTTGCTAAGAAATTTGCTAATCTCGCAATATATCTTCCATAAGAGATGGGTTCATGAAAGGGTTCTGTAAAATAGGTACTTACAAGAAGGGCGAAATTTGTATTCTCTGTCTTTTTGTTTGCATAGCTGTGACCATTCACAGTCCATATTCCTTTCAGATACTCCTTTACCACCTCTCCATGGGGATTCACACAGAAGGTCCTCACCTTATCATCAAACCTTTTTGAATAATAGATAAGTTTAGGCTCATATGTAACAGAGGTAAGCGGTTCAAGCACGGATGCAGGTACTTCGACCCTCAAGCCGATATCAACTGGATTGTTAAGCAGTGTAAGTTTTAATCTTTTGGCCTCTCTCTCGAACCAACTGGACCCTTCTCTTCCTGGTGCTACTATCACATATTTTGCTTTCACCCTTCTGCCACCCGTGAGCACTACACCTCGAAGTTTGCCCTTTTCTATATCCAGCCTCATCACCTTTGTGCCGAAGAGAAGGTCTACCTTGTTATTGATGAACTCACGTATATTCTGTAGCACATCTCTACATCTGTCAGTTCCGATATGTCTTATTCTTGAATGTACAAGAAGGAGGTCATTTTTTGAGGTGATTCTCTTTAGTTTCTCAATCTCTTCTATATCTTCTCCATAGATATGTTCAGGAGCTCCATATTTGATATATATACCGTCCACATAATCTATAAGCCTCTTTACTTCCTCTCTGTCTATATATTTTGTGAGATGGCCACCCACATCAGGAGAAAGACTCAATTTCCCATCACTGAATGCTCCTGCCCCTCCCCATCCACTTAGTAGACTGCAGGAAGGACATGCTGTACAGGAGGCTTCACTATTTTTCATAGGACACTGTCTTTCAGAGATGTCTTTTCCCTTGTCTACTATAAGTATCTTCAGGTCTTCTGTACTGTTGAGGAATTCCAGGACAGCAAATATTCCCCCTGGGCCTGCTCCTACAATCACGATATCATAACTTTTTCTCAGAGCTGTCTCCATTTTTTACGGAGTATTTCAAGGGCCTCATAGTTTGTCATATCTAAGTGTAGGGGGGTGACAGAAACATACCCCTTCATTACAGCAACGATGTCTGTATCATCTCTGTCCTCCCAAGAGGGTGTCCCTCCACCTATCCAGAAGTGTTTTCTACCCCAGGGGTCATAGGTCTCATGTATAGCATTCTCATAGGTTCTTTTACCCTGTCTTGTGAATCTGATGCCTTTTATTCTGGACCTGGGCAGATTGGGTACATTCACATTGAGAAGGGTATCTGGTGGAAGCCCTTCTTTCAGCACATACTGGGTTATTTTCTGGGCAAAAAAGGCTGCTGTATTGTAATGTATCTTTTCATTATCATTGAACATTACAGATACTGCAATGGATGGAATACCAAAAAGCGTGCCCTCTATTGCTGCTGAAACAGTGCCAGAGTAGCCTATATCATCACCCAGATTCGCTCCTCTGTTGATACCTGACACAAGCACTGACGGCCTTTCGGTGAGTAGTTTTTCTATAGCAACTACCACACAGTCTGTAGGGGTACCATTAACAGCATAGATATTCTTCTTTATATTTTCTACTTTTAAGGGACGATGCATTGTTAGGGCATGGCTTACAGCACTTCTTTCCCTGTCAGGAGCAACAACTGCCACCTCACCTATCTGTCTCATTGCCTCTGTAAGTACCTTTATACCCTCAGAATATACTCCATCATCATTTGTAATAAGTATTAGAGACATAGAGCCACTTCCTTGCTCTGTTCTTTCCAGAGATGAAATTCTATAGCCCGAAGAAGAGGTTCGAAAGTATCTCTGTCAAGGGCAGAGATACCAATTCCTCCATACCGGGTACAGATATTCCTGCATTCTTCAGGTGAGAGTTTGTCTATTTTATTGAAGACAAGTATGCGGGGCTTGTCTGACAGGCTTAGCTCTTCAAGGATCCTCTCTACTGATTCAATATGCTGTTCAAATCTTGGATTTGATATATCAACAAGATGTATCAGTAGATCTGCATCCTGGAGTTCCTCAAGGGTGGAACGGAATGCAGCCATCAGCTCCTTTGGAAGGTCTCTGATAAATCCCACAGTATCAGTAATTATAATCTCTCTTTCTCGGGGGAAACGGAGCCTTCTACTTGTGGTATCAAGGGTAGCAAACATCTTCTCCTCTGTGTATATCCTGCTATTGGTTAAATTATTCAACAGAGTGGATTTGCCTGCATTTGTATATCCGATAATAGAGACGATAGGTAATCTTCTTGCCAGTCTCTTCTGTTTTCTCTGCTTTCTTGCCTTAGAGAGTTTCTCTAACTCCTTCTCTAAGTGATGGATCCTGTCTCTTACCCTGCGTCGGTCAACTTCCAGTTTTGTTTCACCAGGGCCTCTGCCACCAATACCTCCTGCAAGACGGCTCATTGCTGTTCCCTTTCCCACAAGCCTTGGAAGACGGTATCTCAGTTGTGCCAGCTCTACTTGTACCTTTCCATCTCGTGTGTGTGCCCTCCGTGCAAATATATCCAGTATCAGTTGTGTCCTATCAATGACCTTTAGTTCTGTCATCTCTGTGATCGATCTCATCTGAGAGGGGGTAAGATTCTGGTCAAAAATCAGAAGGGTCGCTCCCTTGTTCATTGCTTCAATAACCAGCTCCTTTAACTTTCCCACTCCCATGAGATACCTGGGATTGATCTCTTTAAGTCTCTGCAAAACCTTCCCTATAACCAAGACATCTGCTGATACAGCCAATTCTTCCAGTTCCTGAAGCGACTCTTCCATTTCGTATCTTGGCTTTGTTGATACACTTATAAGTATAGCCCTTTCACGAGGATCATCCTGTGAAATTGTATACCTCCTTTTCATCTGCTCCTCAAGAGCCTCAATAAAATCAGTAAACTGAAATCTGTTTTCATGTATCTTAAGCGGAGGAAGCACCTCTACTGTACTGCTCTCACCATCAGGCAGAAGATAGGCAATAAAGACATCTGCAGGCTGGGTATTTTTTATACCCACTGCAGCTATAAGATCAAATCTCAGAAGGGCAAGATCTGTCAGGTCATCCTTACTGAGAGGTTCATTGTATAGATGGGTATGAATAAGCCTTAAACCTCTTAAGGGTTTCCTTCCAAGAGGATAATCACTTAACTCAGGTATAAAAAGCCCTCCTGTGTCTCCAACTATTACATGGGTAACCTTTCCTGCTCTATTGATAAGCACCCCTATTTGGCGATTTATATCCAGCGAGAGGTTGATAAGGGTCTTTACAAACTCAGTGGTAAAGACAGACTCCTTAGGTATACGTCTTCTGTACAGCCTTTCGAGGAGTTGTATCTCTCTTTTCTTGAGACCCGATGTATTTCCGTAAATCAAAGCCTTTTATATGAAACTCTCTTACTATCTTAACTCTATTTTATGTAATTCTCTATCTTCCTTGCAAGCCTTATTCCTGTTTGCCCCAGTCAATACCGGTTACTATGACATCATAGAGCCTTGTTGCTGCCTCACGGTCTAGTTCCTTCAGTCTGTTGTATATCTGTAGAGCCAGGTCTGTCCTGTTAATACTCACATATACAATCCCGAGTCCTTCAAGGGCACTTGTGTCATCAGGTGAAATCTCAAGCGCCCGTTTGAATGCCTCAATAGACTCTTTTGCTTTGTTTATATGGCTGTTCAGGAGACTGTATCCTAAACCTGTATGGAATTCTGGCACATCTGGTGACAGTTCTATAGCCTTTCTGTACTGTTTGTATGCCTTGTCTGGATATCCGAGATAAAGTAGAACCTCTCCATATCTTGCATACAGTTCAGGACTGTTGGACCATTCTGAAAGTCCTTTTCTCAGAAGTTGGGCAGCTTTGCCGTATTGTTCATCCTCAATCAATGAATCTACATCTCTGATTAGCCTCTCAAGTAAATATCTCTTTCTATCAGATTCTTCCCCTAAGGGAGGTTCTTTATTTTTGTATAAGGAATCCCTTTCGTAAAGCTGGACAATCTCTTCTTCCTTTGTAGAACCTACCACGATAATACCTAAAAGAGAGTCTTTGTATCTTGATAAAAACTCTCTTGCCTCAGTGTAGGATTTAAATCTTCCTATTCGCAAGGTGTAGTACCTACCGGACTTCTCTATCCGTAGGGTATCCCTGTCCTCCTTTGATAGGCTCTTTGCAATCCTTCTTAGTTCGTCTTTTGCCTCTTTTAGTTTCAGGAAGTTCCCTATCTGAACTGTATAATAAACTTCAGGCACTTGAGATTTTATTTCCTGCTGAAATAATTTTTCTGAAGGTTTTTCAGTTATTATTTTGGTTTCTTGTTCATGTTTGGACATGTATATTCTCATCACCTGAAATTCCTCTGGATTGGCAATCTTCAGGACAAAGGCGTCGGGAACAAAGTCCTTTATTGTGTTCAGAGCCTTATTTGCAGAGGCAAGGTCATTAAATCTTCCCAGCCTTATAATATAGTGCTTCTGGCTCTTTTCTATCCTTAAAGATTCCTTTTCCTGATCCTCTAACTGATTGATAAGGAATTCAAACAGTCTTTCTGCATAACTGTATTTTGATAGACTATATGTAGCAATCTGTACTGTATAGAACCCCTCCTTAGAGTAAATGGGAGCAGGTGATGTAAAAATCAATCCTATACCTACACTTAAGATTACAAGCGTCTTTTTTATCCAGTTGTTTCTGGTCACAGATATAGTATACCCCAAAATATCTTAGCGATGACAGTCCGGATTGCATTTGTGTATTTTATAAATCCATAATAATTTTTAATTTGATTTGTTTTTTAATTTTTGATAAATAAGATAAAGGCGGAGATGGGGAGAAGAGGCAGAAAAAGAAAAACAAAAGGCTTTTTTCAGTTATTTCTTCTGATTATTTTTATACTCCCATTATTACTCATAGTGGCGGTAGCCTGCGCTGATGAGGGGAGATATCTTTATGATTCCTTGGGAAGGCTACAGAAGGTTATAAAAGAGGATGGTAGTGCTGCGATTTATCATTATGATGAGGTTGGTAATCTCATCTCAATAGAGCATGTTCAAACAAGTAATGCCCCACCAGAGCTTGATTCCCTGAGTCCTGATCTGCTTTTCAGAGGTACTCCTTTCATAATAATAACCATAACCGGAAGGAATCTATTAGCTCTTGAAGAGCTCTACACTGACAATCCTGGTATTTATATCCATAGTTTCCAATCCACAGATGACACCATTACTGCAGAGGTGAGTATAAATTCCGATGCTCCACTGGGGGATTTCATGTTTTATGTGAAGACCTTCTATGGAGAGGCATCCATAGGGTTTACTGTGGCAACTCTACGGTTTAATCCTGACAGACTCCTTATGAAGGTTGGCGATACAGCCACTGTAGAGGTCTCAATTGAGCCTCCTGTTGACAGGGACCAGACATTCACTATCTCCAATCCTCAACCTCAGGCACTTGATGTCCCTCAGGAGGTGACCGTACCCCAGGGTGGTATAGGGATATTTCAGGTAGTGGCCCTGAAAGAGGCAACGGTAGTTTTGAAGATCAGAGGAGTGAGGCTGCCTGTATGGGTAACAGGGCCACTTCAGGGAGAGGTGTATCTGAGTTCGGGACCAGTGTCTGTAGGCATGTCACTTCTTATAAGAAACAATACAAAGATTCTCTCATCTCAAGTAAGTGTGGACATGAGTTTTCCAAGATCCATTCTGACTGATTCAGTCTCTGTCCAGATGCCCTTTGAAGGCATGGTGGTATCTGATGGAGTATGCATTGAGATAGAAAAATAAAATAAATGGAGGTAGAAGATGGGAAGGGTGATCTCATTATTAACAGCTTTAATCTTAATTTCTGTTTCTTTAGTCTTTGGTTTTGATAGTGGAAGCACAGGGGCTGATGGTCCTTTCAGCCCTACAGAGGACACAGTGCTTCAGGTGCCTGAAGATGGGATCTTTAATTTCACAACCATAAATATCCCTGCAGGTGTGACCGTAACATTTAAGAAAAATTCTCGCAATACTCCTGTATACATACTTGCTACAGGAGATGTGATAATAGAGGGCGTCATAAGTGTAGATGGTACTGATGCTGTTAATCAGTTTCCTGGTGAAGGTGGCCCTGGAGGGTTTGACGGTGGAGCAGGGGGACCGACACTTACAGCAGGAGGCAATGGTCTTGGTCCAGGTGGTGGTGAAGGTGGTAAGGTATTATCTCAAGGAATAGGTTCAGGAGGGGGTGGTGGTGGCTTTGGAACCAGTGGTGATAATGGTTTGAAGTCTTTTGGTGGAACAGGTGATGTTGGAAAAGGTGGTTCAACTTATGGAAACGAAAAACTTCTTCCAATTACTGGAGGCTCCGGTGGAGGTGGGGGCGGTGGCTGTAAGAATAATGATAATCAGGTTGGTGGAGCAGGCGGCGGAGGTGGTGGAGCTATTGTAATAGCCTCTTCTTCAACAATTACAATTAGCGGAACTCTAACTGCAAATGGTGGGAAAGGTGCAATGCTATGTTCAGGAGGAGGTGGAGGCAGTGGAGGTGCAATTCGACTTATAGCTGACAAGATCATTATAAATGGAAACATTAAGGCTGTGGGAGGTAAAGGAGCCTCTGCTCCTTATAAAAATGCTGGTGGTAATGGTGGTCAGGGTCGAATAAGAATAGAGGCATATTCTCTCCAAATGACAACTCAGACAGTACCCCAATTTATTGCTGGCCGTCCTTCCAGTGTGTTCGTGGCAGAGGTGCCAGAGCTGAGGATCGTTGAAGTAGCAGGTGTGGCAGTTCCTCAGAACCCCACGGGCAGGTTCGGCACCCCTGATGTCACCCTGCCCTTAGGGACGCAAAACCCCGTGCCTGTGAAGATAGTCGCCTCAAAGATACCCACAGGCACGGTAGTAAAACTCACCTCCACTCCTGAGCACGGACCAGTTGAAACAGCTACAGGCACCCTTACGGGCACCTTTGACTCCTCCTCCGTGACCATAGACATAAACCTTTCCACTGAATACCAATGTATCCTCACTGCAGAGGCCACCTTTACGATGCAGACCACCCTGTATTTTGATGGAGAAAAGATAGACAGAGTCCGCGTGGCATCAAAAATGGGCAACTCCACTGAGGTGGTATATGTTACAGAGTCAGGCAGAGAGGTTCCTCTGAGAGAGTTTCTTGCAAAGGTGAGTATGAGGTAGTAAAAATGAGGCAGCTAAAGCAGACAGTAACGATTTTGCTCTGTCTAACTCTTCTCTTCCCTACAGTAGCCGCCGCAGGTGTAGTAATTAAAGGACATCTCTGGCTTGAGCAACCAGTAAGAGACATTGACAGGGCAAAGGGTGTACCTTATGTATGGACTATAAGCAAAAAGAGGATTAAGGCCCTTCAGCAGATTGATATCCTGAAGTATCGTATTATTAAAACCATAAGGCTCGACTCTTCACCTGTCGCCCTTGCAGTGGAGTCTTCTCAGGAAAAAGTGTTTGTAGTAGGCAAAAAGGGCAAAAATGGAATCCTGTACCACTTCTCTTCAGAGGGTGAACTGGTAGGAAGGGTTGTATTCAGGGGCAAACCTGTTGACATAGCAGTAGATTCAGAAGGTGGCAGGATAATCGTCGGCATAAAGGGTCCTGGAAGGATACTGGTATTTTCTGCTGATAGTATAAGCATGCTCAGCAGTATTACCCTTCCCTACAAACCCATTACCCTTGCAGTTGACGGTGACTCCTCAAGACTAGTGTTTGTAGCAGAAGGAGACAATGAGGAAGACAATGAAGACAATGGGTACCTGCTCGTAGTGTTGAATCTTGACACAGGAGAGGTTTTAAGAGAGGTGCCTCTTGCTGGCAGTGCGAGGGCTGTAGCAGTAGATCCTTCCTTGGACAGGGCCACTGTGGTAGGTAAAAACAGGGTAACGGTAGCAGACATAAACAGTGGCAGTATTCTCAGTTCTTACAGAACCAGAGGTTCCTATTCTGTTGACATCAACCCCTCAACACACATAGCCTTAGTGACTACAAATAGAGGGCTTCTCGCGGTGGATCTGGAGTCGTTACGATTCAGACCGATTGAGATACCCATACCCGTGGAAAGGCATGGTAAATTACCAAAGCTCAAACCCCTTGTATCCATAGACCCCTATCGCAACAGTGCTGCTTTAGTGGTAAAGGCAAAATTATTTAATTATAAGCATAAAGAACACAGGAAGAAGTTAAGGCGGTCCTCTCTGCTTCTGGAGCTTCAGCTACCCAACCCTCTGCCGGAGATAACCCGTCTGATACCTGAAGCAACGAGACCTGGTGAGGGAGTAAGCCTGAGGGTGGAAGGCAGAAGATTCATTATGGACTCTCAGGTGAGGTTTAACCAGAAGGATGTCCCAACCACCTTTCGTGACAACGAGACCCTGGGGGCAGAGGTACCGGAAGAACTGGTCTCTGAGCCAGGCACCGTGCCTGTCAGAGTGTTTAATCCACCACCTGAGGGAGGAGAATCAGCCCCCTACATGTTTGAGATAAAAGGCTACCCCCCTCAAATTCACTCCATAGACCCTTCAGAGGTTGAGGCAGGCATAGAGGGGTTTGTTCTTACTGTAAGGGGAGAGCACTTTGAAGAGCACTCTGTGGTGAACCTCAACGGAGAAGACCTATTGAGCACATTTGTGAGTTCTCAGGAGCTTCAGGCTGCGGTGCCTTCCAGTATGGTGGAGACAGAGGGTAAGTATCCCGTGCTTGTGAGGAATCCTGACGGGCAGATGTCAAATGTTCTGTTTCTCATTGTAAAACCTCCCCTGCCACAGATAGAGGACTTTACGCCACGGGAAGGTTCGCCAGGCACCTTGGTAACAATAACGGGCAGAAACTTTAATTATCCACCTGTAAGGGTGGAGTTCAACGGCGTGGCCTCAGTGATTCAGGCCCTTGGTGCCACCGAGATAAAGACTACCGTGCCCGCAGGTGCTACCACAGGCCCCATAAGGGTTACCACTTCAAAGGGCTCTACAGAAAGCAGCAGTCCCTTTGCAGTGGTGTCCCCTGAGGAGTTTGAGCTCCAGGTGAGTCCTTCCCTGGTGAGGCTTCCTTCTGGAGGCAGTGCCACTGTGGTGGTGAGCATAAAGGACAGGGGTCAGAGACCATTCAACGGGCTTGTACACCTTTCTGTAAGTACCACAGGAGTAGGTCTTGAGGTTTCTCTTGACAGAGAGTATCTCACAAGGGAGCAGCACACCCTCCTGAGGCTTTCCGGCTCTGTGGGACAGCCTGCAGAGGTTGTCATCCGTGGTACTGCCACCTCCTCAGGCACCCTGCTTCAGGCAGAGGCCACCCTCAGGGTGGAGGGCCTGCCTGAGGGTATTACCACCCTGAGTGGTCAGATACTGGCATCAAAGGACGGGATGCCCATAGAAGGCGTAAGGCTAAGGCTTGGCACTCAGGTAACTTTCACTGATGAGGCAGGTAATTTCCTTTTCATTGATCCACCCGTAGGAGAGCAGGTCCTTCTGGTTGATGGAGAGACGGCCAGCCGTGACGGAGTAACCTATCCTTCAAGGCTACCTGTGCCTGTTATTATTACAGGTGGACAGGATAATCATCTGCCCTATCCTATTTATCTACATGAGGTAAACACAAAATATTATACAATCATAGACTCCTCTCAGAATACCGTGGTCACAGACCCTGATATCCCTGACTATGAGATGCTCATACCTGCAGGGGTAACCATTATAGGCTGGGATGGGCAGCCAAACGAAAGGGTTTCTGTGACGAGAATACCCACAGACCGGCTGCCTGTGAGTCCTCCACCAGAGGGGGTGTACACAACCGAGGTCTTTATGTATTACTTCTTCAAACCGGGTGGAGGTTATCCCTCAGAACCAATACCTGTGAAGATGCCCAACACCCTGAAACTGTCTCCTGGCACAAGGGTACAACTCTGGTACTACGACGAGTCACCTGAGCCAGGGCCTGACACCAATAAGTGGAAGGTCTTCGGCTGGGGCACTGTGAGTGAGGACGGCAGGCAGATTATACCCGACCCCGGAGTGGGAATACCCAAGTTCTGCTGCGGGGCCACATTTGTTGACAGTGGTGGTCAGGGAAACAACAGCCCTGGTGGTGGATGTGACAATGGTTGCTGTGGTGGTGGAGGTGCTGGTGGTGGAGGGGGCGGTGGCGGTGGAGGTGGAGGAGGAGATGGATTTGGTGCACTCACTACTGGTGGTGATCCTGTGGACCTTTCTACAGGGATGTATCTTCACAGTGTGGTTGACCTCCCCTATCCAGTAGAGATAAGGCGGTATTACCGCTCAATGAACACAGATCTGGGACCCTTTGGATGGGGAACCTCAATAAGTCTCAACCACTTCCTGCTTCAGCAGGGCAATGCCCTCGTCTACATACATCCCATAGGCTGGAGGTACATCCTTTCTCCACGAGGAGACGGCACCTATGAGACCCGTAGTGCCCCTGAGATGGCAGGGGCCGTGGCCTGGGTGGAGCCTGACGGAAG
>MTOU01000040.1 GCA_002011745.1 Nitrospirae bacterium JdFR-85 | reverse complement strand
TCGATAGGCTGGAGGTGTAAGCGGGGAAACCCGTTTAGCCTACCAGTACTAATAGACCGTGAGACTTGCCTCTACCCCAGTCACTCCCCCTTGTCAAAGAACCAAAAATCGGATATAATTTAATCAATGAGAGACCCAAAGAAAGAGGCTCGTTTGTAGCCTCTATTTTTATAGATGAGGTGAGAGGTATATGAGAGAGAGAGATATATTTGAAGAGATAATAACCCTGGGTAAAAATAGAGGGGTTCTTACTTATGATGAACTAAACGAAGCCCTTCCATCAGAGTATTTCTCTCCAGATGAACTGGAGGATCTAATGGACCTCCTCCAGGACATGGGAGTCAAAGTCGTTGATGAAAACTACAGAGAAACAGAAGAGGCTCCCGAGGAGGTAGAAGAATACGAGAAGACAGAGGATCTGGTACAGGCCTATTTCCATTCCATGGGTGATATATCAATACTCACTAAGGATGAAGAAACCGAACTTGCAAAGAATCTTGAACATGGAAGAAATATAATAAAAGAGATCGTTACAAAACTACCTATTTACAAGAAGTTCGAAACCAGTCTCGAGAACGAAGAAGAACTTCTCAGTGAAGATGAAAGAACTGATGAGGTGATAAGACTCACTGTGGAACACTTAGAAGAAATAAATAAATACGTCCAAAACCTCGATAAAAAGATAGAAAAATATGGAGGCCTAAAAGGACTTAGAGAAAAGATAAAAGAGAAGAAAAAGAAAGGTGAGGATGTTAGTGAACTGGAAGCTCTTTATAAAGAGATATCAGCTGAATACAAAAGAATAGAGACAGACCTCGGGATAAAGATCGATGAGTTCAGACAGCTGTGGGAGAGAATCTCTAAGGCTCAGGAACTTGTAACAGCTGCTAAGAATGAATTAATAACAAGAAATCTGAGGCTTGTGGTGAATATTGCAAAAAACTATGTAGGGAGAGGTCTGCCCTTACTTGACCTGATTCAGGAAGGCAATATTGGGCTCATGAAGGCAGTGGATAAATTCAAATACCAGAAAGGTTTCAAATTCAGCACCTATGCTACCTGGTGGATAAGACAGGCAATCACAAGGGCCCTTATTGACCAGACCAAGACCATCAGGGTCCCTGTACATATGATGGAGTTTTATAACCGTGTAACAAAGGCCTCAAGGGAGCTAACGCAAGAGCTGGGTAGAGAACCCACAAATGAAGAGATTGCAAAGAAACTTGGAGTGCCTGTAAGAAAAGTAGAAGAAGTCTTCAGAGCCATACAGGACCCTATTGCATTGCAGACTCCTGTGGGAGATGAGGATACAGAACTTGAGGATTTTATAAGTGATAAAAACAGTCCTTCACCTTTTTCAGATGCTGAAAGGGCAGAGATGTCTGAACATATAAAGAAGGTGCTAAAGACCCTTACTCCTAAGGAAGAAAAGGTTATAAGAATGAGATTCGGTATAGGAGTTGACAGAGACCATACCTTAGAAGAAGTGGGCCGTCATCTCTCAATAACCAGAGAAAGGGTACGTCAGATTGAGGCCAAGGCCCTGAGAAAATTGAAACACCCAAGTAGAATGAAGGCACTGAAGATACTTCTGAGTGAGTGAAGCCTCAGAGAGGCTTTACTCCAGCCCATATTCCTTCCATCTCTCGTCAACGAGTTTCTTTATCTCTTCGGACATCTCAATATCCTCAGGCCACTGCCGCTGAAAACCTTCTGAAGGCCATTTTTTAGTTGCATCTATACCCAGTTTGCCTCCATAGGCTGGTATGTCTGAAGCATGCTCTAAGACATCCAGAGGACCTTCAAGTATTACTACATCCCTTTTAGGGTCCACATTATTCCCAATTCTCCAAACCACCTCTGAAGGGTCTTGTACATTCACCCAGGAGTCTACCACAACTATCATCTTGGTAAAACTCATCTGTCCCATACCCCATAGCGCATACATCACCTTTCTTGCATGCCCCGGATATCTCTTGTCAATGGATACTATAGCTATGTTATGAAAAACACCCTCTATTGGAAGATTGATATCCACTATCTCTGGCAGCTGCTTCTTCAGAAGAGGTAGGAATATCCTCTCTGTTGCCTTTGCAATAAAACAGTCCTCCATTGGTGGTTTGCCAACAATGGTAGCAGGATAAATTGCATCCCTACGATGGGTTATGCATGTAATATGGAAAACCGGATAATAGTCTTTTAGAGAATAATAACCTGTATGGTCTCCAAAGGGACCCTCTATTCTTCTTTCTCCTGGCTCACAGTAGCCTTCAAGTACTATTTCAGAGTTTGCAGGCACTTCAAGATCAACAGTCTCACATTTAACCATCTCCACAGGCTTCTTCCTCAAAAAACCAGCAAAGAGCATCTCATCCACACCTTCTGGAAGTGGTGCAGTTGCAGAGTATATTACAGCAGGGTCTGACCCTATTGCCACTGCAACTTCAAGTCTCTTTCCAAGACGCTCTGCCTTACGATAGTGTCTTGCTCCATCTTTATGCATATGCCAGTGCATTCCTGTAGTCTTAGAATCAAAGACCTGCATCCTGTACATACCGCAGTTTCTCTCTCCGGTCTCGGGGTCCTTTGTGAAGACCATAGGTAGAGTTATAAATCTACCTCCATCCAACGGCCATGTCTTCAGAATAGGAAAAATATCAAGAGAAGGATTATCCTTTATAATCACCTCCTTACAGGGACCCCATTTAACATACTTGGGTAGAAAGTCTGCCAGTCTCTTCAGCTTCGGGAGAGCCTTCAGTTTCTGGATGAGATTGGTAGGTATCTCTGGCTCCAAGAACTCCAGTATCTCCTTACCAATATCATCAAGGTCATCAACCTCAAGAGCAAGTCTCATCCTCTCATAGGAACCAAAGAGGTTTACCACGCAGGGGAATCTTGAACCCTTGGGATTCTCAAAAAACAGTGCCGGCCCCCCTGCCTTTACAACCCGATCATTTATCTCTGCTATCTCAAGAACCGGGTCAACCTCAACCTTTATCCTTTTAAGGAGATCCCTCTTCTCAAGAACCTCAATAAACTCCCTCAAATCCTTATATGCCATTGTTCCTCCTTAGCAAAAAATTCATCGCAGTATTTCTCAATCCTAACACAGCAAATAATTTTTATGCAAAAGGTTACAATTGGCCAGAAACCTTCATTGTTAAACTGTGGGAGGCAAAATAAAAAACAGAATTTAAGTTATTATAACATTTGAGGAGTTCAGGGTTGACCCTTTTAATGCTGTCCTTCACATTGGATATGCCTGTATGTTAAAAAGACATTGGTAATGTCCATAGGTTTGTCAATACACAAATAAATCCTTTTCTGCCTGAGGAGTAAACTCAACCATGTATTTCATATTATCAGATCAATCCCAGCTTTTTTTAACATCATCAGTGGACCAAAAACTGGAAAAGAAATAAGTCTGAGATGCTCAGTCAGTGAAGAGCATGAGATGATAGATCTGATGAAAAGGAGCTAATCATGTAACTTCTTTATTAACAGCACCTTTTTTAGCCCTTAACTTTCTGTGAACCTCTTTTTCAACTGTAATAGAGGCTTATTTTATAAAGTAAGGATGGAGCAGACCTTCACGGGCAAGTTCAGAGGCTTTTTGGGGTTATTGGTAGTTAGCCTATTTAACAGACCCAGCCACTCATTTTCTATATCGTCTTTCTCTAAGGCGTTTGCATAAATTGCATTTTTCAGCATGAAAACATTCGGTATTTTCAATTTTCCTGACAATAGAAAAATATTACTCGGTGTATGGGATAGCAAATGGAAATTCACGGGGCATCTATCTTGTAATAGGTTCATGATTAGCACGAGTCCAGTTGATTACATACAAAGGAGATGAGAATCTATGGCCCCTTTTTTAAGGGCACATTATATTCAACGATAATGCTTTTTAGAGGATCTCTTTCATATAATTGCGAATATGCCAAAGGAGCTACCCACTCCTGATACTCTGCAAGCTCTAAAGCCTCAAGAAAAGCTTTACCAATGTAAATATTACTTTCTTTGTCATAATAAAACTCTCCATAAGAAATTCCTATCCTAAACCTTATATATGGAAACAAAATAGACAATGCCAAAAGATGGTAAGTAGCATTAATTACATTCCTGTGTGCATCGGGATGGTCTTCTAATGAATATATGATAACCATATCATTGAATTGTGCATGTCCAACATATCCGTGTCTTACAATATCCTCATGACTGAGAGGTACAGAAGGGGCTTCAATAATTGAACTTCTAATTGCATTATATATGTCAGGCAGATATTCTGTTCTCAAGGTTTCAAGTGAGTTGTTAAGTATCAACCTTTTAATTCCAAAATGTCACCTACTGCTACCATAGCATTTCTCATCTTAAACTCCTCACATATAGTTTTCCTTTTTTTTCTACCTTAATTATCTTCATAAACAATATTAGGATAAATGACATATCATTCTCAATTCCATTCTTACAAAAATAAAACTTCTTGTGGCAAGCCGCAGGGTATCTTTTTATTGAAAAATTAAAGAATTCCGAGTTAAAACCTAACTCAAAGTTCGGCTATTGTAAAGGCTCATTGCCTTCTCAAGGCCATCGGATATGATTGTAAGTATTGCCTGAGAGGCCTCTTTAATTACAGACTCTACCAGTGGTTCCTCTTCTGGTGAGAATTCCTGAAGAACATACTCGGTTGGAGAAATATCCACAGGCCTGTCTATCCCAAGCCTCACCCTTATAAACTCTTGGCTTCCAAGAGAATCAATAATAGATTGAACACCCCTATGACCACCTGAAGAGCCACCTTTTTTGATTCTTATCCTACCAAGGGGCAGATCAAGGTCATCATGGATTACAATCAGATTTGAAAGAAGGAATTCTCTCCTTCTGAGCACTTCAGACACTGCGGAACCGCTAAGATTCATATATGTCAGGGGTTTACATAAAAGAATCTTCTCCCCTTTATACTGAAATTCTGCAAGAAGACTCTTCTGCTGGCCCCTGAACTCTACACCAAATTCTTTGGAAAGACGATCTACTACCCTGAAACCAAAATTATGCCTTGTGTAGATATACTTTCCCCCGGGATTCCCAAGACCAACAATAAACCACAAAACAGATTACTCTTCTTTTTCTTCCTCTTCGGTCTCTTCCTTCTTGCCCTTTTTCACAACCTCAGGCTCTTCCATCTCTTCCTCTTCTTCCACAACCTCTTCCTCCACCACAGGCACTACAACAGTGGCCAACACTTCCTTAGGGTCATTAAGAACCCTTACTCCCTCTGGCAACTGCAGGTCTCCCACATGTATTGATTCACCTGCATGAAGCCCGCTGACATCGACCTCAATATGAGAGGGAATCTTTTCAGGAAGGCACTCTATTTCTAACTGGGTAAGCCCATATTCCAGAATTCCACCCTCCTTTTTTACCCCCACCGGTTCTCCCTCTAATACCACAGATACACTCACTCTCACCTTCTCTTTCAGAGACACCTCATAGAAGTCTGTATGGAGAAGTTCTCTTTTTACAGGATCTACCTGGTACTCCTTCATTAGGGCCAATTTTGTGGTACCATCCTCGAACTGGAGGCTTATCATCACCTGCTCACCCATGGTAGAATTTATAAACTTCACCAATTCGTGTTTCCGTAGCTTAATGGGCATGGATCTGCCTGCCCTGTAAAGAACAGCAGGGATATAACCCTTTCTACGGAGAGACCTGGCTGCACCCTTTCCAAGCTCCTCTCTCTTTTCTACATGAAGTGTTATCCTTTCCATTCTCTGCCTCCTTACTGAAACATCATTTTTACACAAATAACGAACTTATAGATGTCTCCTCATGTATCCTTTTTATAGCCTCTGCAAAGAGTTTTGCAATACTCAGAACAGTTAGTTTACTACATTTTTCCCTCTTGCTGTCAAGAGGTATGGTGTTTGTAACTATCACCTCTTCAAGCACTGAGTTATTCAGCCTATCCACAGCAGGCCCTGAAAGCACTGCATGGGTACATGCTGCTGCCACCTTCTTTGCACCCTTCTCAGCAAGCACCTCTGCTGCCTGAACAATGGTACCAGCAGTGTCTATCATATCATCAAGGATAAGAGCCACCTTTCCTTTAACATCACCAATAACATTCATTATCTGTGATATATTAGCCTTCTCCCGTCTTTTATCTATAATTGCAAGGGCAGCTCCTAATCTCTTTGCAAATGCCCTTGCCCTCTCCACTCCTCCTGCATCAGGAGACACAACAACAAGCTCTCCATCAGGATAGTGCTCTTTAATATACTCAAGCAACACCGGAGTAGCATAAAGGTGATCAACAGGAATATCAAAAAATCCCTGTATCTGACCTGCATGCAGATCCATGGTAAGAACCCTATGGGTTCCCGCAGTCTCGATAAGGTCTGCCACAAGCTTTGAGGAGATGGGAACCCTTGGCTGCACTTTTCTGTCCTGTCTTCCATACCCATAATAAGGGATTACAGCTGTTATCCTTCTTGCAGAGGCCCTTCTCAGGGCATCGATAATAAGCAGTAGTTCCATTATGTTATGATTTACAGGATGACAGGTAGGCTGAATAACAAAGGTATCTGTGCCTCTTACATTCTCATTGATCTGGACCATTATTTCACCATCACTAAAGGTACTAACAGTGGCATCTGTTAGAGGCTCACCAAGATAGGCAGAAATCTCTTCTGCAAGTGGTCTGTTGGCATTACCAGTAAGAAGTTTAATACCTTCAGGCATGGCTGATCTCCCTTCCCTTAAATTTTTTAGCATGATATTTTAACAAAAAGTTTCAGTTTAATACTATGGCAAATAATGCTCAAACCCTTCTTTTTTTAGAATACAACCATTTCTGAAATTCATCGAGCGGTAAGGTATTTATCACATCCTCCTTCTGAAGCCACCCTCTTCTTGCCATAGCAACCCCATACCTCATAAACCCCATCTGCTCCTTAAAATGGGCATCGGTGCTGATCACAAACCTTGCACCACTGTCCTTAGCCTTCCTCACATTCAGATCATTGAGGTCAAGCCTCATTGGAAAGGCATTTATCTCAAGAAGGGTAGCTGTCTCAACAGCACACTGAATCACCTCATCAAGATTGATCTCATAGGGATCTCTTTCTCCAAGGAGTCTGCCTGTAGGATGTGCAATTACATCCACATAGGATGATTTCATGGCTGAAACGGCCCTTGATGTAAGCTGTGTTGGTGACTGTCTAAATCCAGAATGGATTGAAGCAATAACAAAATCGAGCCTACTCAAGACCCTCTCAGGCAGATCCAGTGAACCATCGTTCTTTATGTTAACCTCAATCCCTTTAAAGACCCTGAACCCTTTTATTTTAGAGTTAAAGGCATCTATCTCTTTTATCTGCTCCATTATCCTCTCCTCACCCAATCCTCCTGCCACAGCGAGACCCTCTGAGTGGTCTGTAATGGCTATATATTGATATCCCAGTCTTTCTGCCTCAGAAACGAGCTCTTCTAAGCTATGTCTCCCATCGCTGTACAGAGAGTGGATGTGAAGGTCACCTTTTATATCCTCAGGTTCAACAAGCACAGGCAGGCTACCCTGAAGGGCTGCCTCTACCTCACCAAGGTCTTCCCTCAGCTCAGGCGGAATATACTGAAGACCCAATATCTCATATATCTCCTCCTCTGTCGCACCCCCGAGTCTCCTGCCCTCAGAATTGAACACTCCATACTCATTTATCTTAAGCCCTTTCCTCAGAGCCATCTCCCTCAGTTTTATGTTATGCTCCTTACTGCCTGTAAAGTACTGAAGGGCAGCTCCAAAAGAGCTGTCATCCACTGCCCGGAGGTCTATCTGGATTCTGTCTCTAACTAAAACAGATGTCTTTGTAGGGCCTTTCATGAGAACCCTCTCCACAATGGGAAGCTTAACAAAGGTATTCATCACCCTGTCAGGGTACTCTGCACTCACCAGTATGTCTATATCTTTTACTGTTTCCTTCCATCTACGGAGGCTGCCGGCAAGACTGCACCTCTTAACCCCCTTCACTTGGGCTATCCTCTCCAGTATATACTCTGCTATTGGAAGAACAACCCCAATAGGTCTTCTCGTCCTGCCCCTTCTGAAAATGTCTATTCCCTTTAGTATATTCTCTTCAGTCTTTTTTCTTATGTTCGGAAGCCTCTGGAGAAGCCCATCTCTTGCAGCCTTCTCAAGCTGATCAATATCGGTTATTCCAAGCCTCTCATATATTAATTTTATCGTCTTTGGTCCCAGACCAGGAATCTCAAGAAGCTCTGTCAACCCCTCAGGCACCTCCTCTTTTAACCTCTCAAGGGCTTCAATTCTCCCATCTCTAACATACTCTCTGATCTTCCCAAGGAGATCTCTGCCTATCCCTGGCAGTGACAGCAGCTCATCATCAGTCATTGTCTCCACAGGAGTGTTGAGGGTCTCCAGTATCTGGGCTGCCCGTCTGTAGGCCCTTACACGAAAAGGATTCTCACCCTTTATCTCAAGAAGGTCTGCTATTTTACTGAATGCCTCAGCTATAACCTGGTTTTTCATCTACCTAAGATTATCTTCTTCAATCTTCTTGCATTCTTTGGGGCATAACCAAAGGCATCGTTGTTGAAATAGATATACACATCAAGGCCTCTTTTAAACAGACTTTTGATCTTTTTTGCATCTTCCTGGAGTTCTTCTTCAGAGTAGCAAGTATTATAACTACCTCCATGACCATGCCTTCTTATGTAAATATAGCTGGCTGTGATTGGTAGGTCTCTGTTGAACTCTGGCCAGTCGGCCATACAGTAACAAAACCCTGCATCCTCTAAGAGTTTTGTCACCTCGGGCACTATCCAGGTCTCGTCCCTGAATTCAAAGGCAGCCCTGGCATTGTATTGCTTTAGAAGTTCAATAAATTTTACCAGTCTTTTTACATCTCTCTTCATACGAGGAGGAAACTGCCACAACACTACAGAGAGCTTTTCTTTAAGCAACATTGCACGGCTCATAAATCTACTAAGAGGCTCTTCAGGCTCTTTGAGCCTTTTAATATGGGTTATAAATCTACTGCCTTTTATTGAGAAAGCAAATCCCTCTGGAGTAAGCTTATACCAATTAATAAAACTCCTCTCAGGTGGGAGGCGGTAGAAGGTGACATTCATCTCCACTGTATCAAAAACCTCTGTGTAAAACTTGAACCACTGGGATTTCTTTAAATCTGAAGGATAGAAAACCCCGCTCCAGTGATCATACATGAAGCCACTACAACCAATTTTTACCAGAGGCATGAGAGGAAACTATTTTGTTAATTCGTTATAGACCTCTTTGAAAGGTCTCAATTCAGAGAATTCATACAGGGTAGACATCGCCTTGCTCATCGTGGGGATGCCAGCCTCCTCAACAGCTGCAAGGGGATTTAGTCCACCCACAATCACCACCCCCACCCTGTCCATACCTACAGGCATCTCAAGAAGAGGGGTATTCGGCTCACCAATAGACAGGATACCACCTATCCCCTTCTGTTTCAGATATCTTGAAAGTTCTTTTGCACTTTTGTGACAGACCACGGGTATCTCTCTAAAACTGGCAAGTATCTTTCCTCTCTTCTTCTTGAGCAATCCTCTTACATCTGTCATCTTACCCCTGATAAAAACCTCCAAAGGATCCAGGGATGAGCCTTCATAGCTTATAAGAGCTACAAACCTTGTGGGTGCTTTGTCTACCACCTCAAGGACACCTCCGAATCGAGACACAATTGGTATCCCCTCCTTCAGAAAGATACCGTTTATTGTAACGCTACAGACCGTACCTATGCCTATCATTGACTGAGGCACCACAATATCACCAATCCTCTGTCCTTCATCCATTATAACCACCCTGTCACTCATCACATACTCTGAAGAGAATACAGGCCTCATCACTCTGAGGGCATCCTTTAGATTCTTTTTCTCGATATAGGAGACATTCAGAATTACCTTGCCCTTCATGGTGTTAAGATTAAGATTGGTGAGATACGACAGGGTATCAATCCTGCTTATTACAAAGCCAACCCTTTCAGAAACAAAAGAATTGCTCAACTCCTCTTTGCCCTTGTCAGTGATCATCCTGCCTTCTTTACCAAATGGCTTTGTGAGACCCCTTTCATCAAGTATCCTGAGATGATACCTCACTGTCCTCTCAGAGAGATTAACCCCGTATTTCTTCAGTTGCCTGGATATCTCCCTTGAACCTATAATCTCTCCTTCGTGTTCCTTTAATACCTTTAATATAGACAGATGTGTCCTATTCATATCCCCTTTCTGAAATCTAATAACTTTTTGAGACTAATTTTAACATTTTCCACACATATATTTCACAGAAAATTCCTTTAACTTATGCAGAAATGTGAAATAAAATTTTTTTCTTGACAAATACAACATATTGTGGTTTAATATATTCCCATACACTAATTATAGGTATGAATATCTGTAAAGGTATAGATGATTGGCTGTATTGTTTGAAGTGTCCTTATCTCTGCACAAAGGACTGTCCTATAGAAAGAGAAGACACTTTTAAGGCCTTATCTGAAGTAGTGAGGATAGACAGAAACACCAATGAATCATATTTTGAAAAAGAAAAATAGCAATTTTCCAGGGGGGTATTATGAGGACAGAATCTGTTCTTAGGCTTTCAGAAAACGCACTCAAGGTGCTTGAGAAGAGGTATTTAAAAAAGGACGAAAATGGCAATGTGGTGGAGACACCTGAAGAGATGTTCAGGCGGGTTGCCAGAGCAGTAGCACAGGCAGACCTGAACTATGGCGCTTCTTATACCGAGGTAGAGGCAACAGAGGAGGCATTCTTTGAACTGATGACCTCTCTCGATTTTCTACCTAACAGCCCCACCATGATGAATGCAGGCACAGAACTGGGGCAACTGAGTGCCTGTTTCGTACTTCCTGTTGAGGACTCAATGGAAGGAATATTTGAGGCAGTAAAGAATGCTGCAATAATTCATAAATCTGGAGGAGGCACAGGGTTTAGCTTCTCAAGACTAAGACCTAAGGGAGATGTAGTAGGCTCTACAAAGGGCATCTCTTCAGGACCTGTCTCTTTTATGACAGTATTTGATACAGCAACAGAGGCAGTTAAACAAGGAGGCAGACGCAGAGGAGCCAATATGGGCATCCTCAGGGTAGACCACCCTGATATACTCGAGTTCATCACCTGTAAGGATGACAACAACAGATTCACAAACTTTAACATCTCTGTTGCCCTCACAGAAGAGTTTATGAAGAAGGTGAAGGAAGACGGAGAGTATGCCTTGATTAATCCACGTACTGGCAAGATTGTTAAAACCCTGAAGGCCAGAGCAGTCTTCAAGACCATTGTGAAACATGCCTGGCAGAATGGAGAGCCAGGAATCATATTCTTGGATAGGATAAATGAATCAAATCCCACACCAGAGATTGGTGAGATAGAGAGTACAAACCCCTGTGGAGAACAGCCACTTCTACCCTATGAATCCTGCAATCTCGGTTCAATCAATCTTGCAAGAATGGTCAGAAATGGTGAGATCGATTGGGAACACCTAAGAGAAAGGGTCCATCTTGCAGTACATTTTCTTGACAATGTAATAGATGTAAATAAGTATCCCCTAAAACAGATAGAGGAGATGACCAAGGCAAACAGAAAAATTGGTCTTGGGGTAATGGGATGGGCAGATATGCTTATTCAGCTTGGTATCCCTTACAACAGCAAGGAAGCACTAAGGCTTGGTGAAAGGGTGATGAAGTTCATCTTTGAAGAAGGCAGAAAGGCATCTCAGGCACTGGCAGAAAAAAGAGGTGTTTTCCCCAATTATGAAAAGAGTATCTACAGAGGTGGTCCCAAGATGAGGAATGCTACTGTGACCACCATTGCTCCCACAGGCAGTCTCAGTATAATAGCAGGCTGCTCCTCAGGCATAGAGCCCCTGTTTGCAGTATGTTTTGTAAGAAATGTGCTTGAAGGGACCAAACTTCTTGAGATAAATCCCTACTTTGAGAAGATTGCTATTGAAAAGGGATTTTATTCAAGAGAGTTGATGGAGGCTGTATCAGAGACAGGCTCCATCAGTCATATTCCTGAAATACCTGAAGAGATAAAAAAGATATTTGTTACAGCCCATGATATAACACCAGAAGACCATATAAGAATGCAGGCTGCTTTCCAGAGATATGTGGATAATGCGGTCTCAAAGACTGTCAATTTCCCAAATCATGCTACACCTGAAGATGTAGAAAGGGTATATCTTCTTGCCTATGAACTGGGCTGCAAGGGGGTTACTGTTTACAGAGATGGGTCAAGGGATGAGCAGGTACTAAAAAAAGGCTCCTCACAAAAGCAATCAGAACCCCAGAGTACCCAACCCACCACACCTCCTGGTAGAATTGTCCCAAGGGAAAGGCCCGAAGTAGTAAAAGGGACTACAAGGGCGATGAAGACAGGATGTGGGAACCTCTATGTTACTGTAAATGAAGACGAACATGGGCTGCCTTTTGAAGTCTTCAACCACATGGGCAAGGCAGGAGGATGTGCTGCAAGCCAGTCTGAGGCTATCGGAAGGCTTGTATCCTTGGCACTCAGGTCAAACATTGCACCAGAGGAGATTATCAAACAACTCAAGGGCATATCCTGCCATCAGCATACATGGGCTAAGGGAGGAAAGATATCATCCTGTGCAGATGCTATAGCAAAGGCACTGGAACTCTATATGACAAAGAAGGATGGAAATGGTTCAAAAAATCCAGGCTACGAGAGTTCTCCTATTGTAGGAGCCTGTCCTGAATGTGGCGGAGTAGTGGAACACGAAGGTGGATGTGCTGTATGCAGAAACTGTGGTTATACAAAGTGTGGTTAGGCTTTTATCCGGATATAAATTTTGGAAATGAAACTCCCTGTGACAAGCCACAGGGATTCCGAGTTAAAAAGCCCTATTTTCTAATCTTTACCTGTCCCTTGGGGAAACCTTTAGAGTTAACAGATTCGCAGCCTCGGTAACTGTATTTTTTTTAGAGGGACACCTTTACTCCTGGATAATTGCTAGGACTGTCCAGTAGTAAAGGCTTTATGCACAATAAAATGATGAACACACCAGTCTTTTGGATAATAATCAGCAAAGTTCCACTGTACAGCAAAGACCTCTACATAAAAAATATCGCTTGAAGGCACTGAGAAGGTGATATCTTCAGTCCATACACCCTGTACAGGGTTGAGTCTCGCCTTCTCACTCTTCTTCCCCAGATAATAATTTCCTATCTCTTGCCCTCTTTCGTCAAAGACTGTAATTTCATGCAATTCCATATAATTACCAGTCCAACCCTTACCTATGCATTCGTTACCTTTAAGTGTTTCACTACAGAAACCTTTTGGCACAAAATACTCAATCTCAATCTTTAATGTCACATCCCTTGAAGGTTTTGGGTTCCGAGGCTCTGTTTTAGATGCAGTGGGTGTTTCTGAGAGAGTGGTTGAAGGAAATCTCGTAGCCCACTTAACCCAATTCTGAGCCGGGGAATCTGTTTCAGGAGGTGAATATGGACTTCTGGAGGGTATTTCAGACTTAGGATGTTTCGGACCCTCAGTATATCCAGCATATGAATCGGGTTGTGTTACAGGCCTACCTGTCCCTGTGCTCTTTTCTTTCTCCCCTTTTGCTGTCTCAATATCATACTGCTGTTGCTGAAATTTATCCCCCATTTTCATAACCGCCTCTATATCAATAGATGGTTCAGGGTTTATACTCACATAAACGGTGGTGCCCTTTCTAACCTCGCTTCCTACATTCTGGAGTTTGTGATAGTATTGCTCCGGTATTGAATCTTGGGTTATGTCTGGTTGCAAGGGTAGCCCACATCTTGAGCCCCCGTTTATTAAGAACATCCTTAGCTTCTTCCTTTGATTTGCCTACAAGGAATGGAACAATCCTTCTATTTAATAGCCGTTCTTTGACTTCGCTGATAATCTTTTTGTTCTTTTGACTAATTTCTCTAATTCATTTTCTATTTCTTCTCTCTCTTTCTCTTTAAGATTGTTTGACTTACGTACTTCATCCAAGGTGTTTACCAGATCAGGATAAAAAATGTCTTCAAGGAATTTTAAGGTCTTCTCATCATACTGATTCTTTCTAATCTCATGATCAATGATAGCTGACCTGAAATTATGAATATCTTTTTTAAACTTATCGTATTCAAGACTCTTCTCTTCCTTCTTAACCGTCCGGTATAATTGCCTTTTTAACCCATCAATAAAATCTATCTTAGCTCGTGCTCTCTTGGCAATTCTGTCATACTTTTTGTATATATCTAATAATCTCCTCACCACCTCATCTTCAGACACTCCAAAATGATGGGTCAAGTATCCAGTACAATATACACGCATAGGCATATTGGGCAGAGGCTGAGCATCTAAAAGGTCCTTAAGTGTTTCTAAGGGTGCCTTTGCATTTGGGTTATTGATAAGTCTCTCAAAGTCCCCTTTAAACTCTCTTTTAAACTCCAGTAATATCTGATAACAACCCTTATATAAATGTACCTTTATTTTGCCTTCGGTGTATTTTAAAGCCTTTTTTCTATCTCATATAGTGTCTTATATTTACCAAAGGGTGTCTTATCAATTATTCCATCTCTTATCTTATCCTTTATACTTTCGCCCAAGACTTCCATGGCCTTATAATACTTTCCTTCATTAATCAGCTTTTTAATTTTTGAGATAGTTTTGATATCTCCAAAACTTTTTACCAATTCCATGGCCAAATCCTTTTCTGTGAAGGTATCAAGCTCCTTCTCCCACTTAACAATATTAACCTCAGCCCTTAGACTGTTATTTAGTAATAATAGAAATGAAAAAAACATAAGGAAGAATATGCGCATATTTTACCTCCAATGATTTTCTAACGGGCTTTAAGATAGCCTTTACCTCTATTTTATTCTACCACACTCTCGCTCTTTTACATGATACTTTTATCTTAAGAATCCTCTTAAAAGAACCAAGAAAGGCTTAAATATTGTATAATAAATCATCTATGAAGAGGTTTCTGTATGACATTCTATACTATATCTTTAAGGGTATTCTGAAGGTTTTCTATACAATCTTCTTTCGATACGAAAAACGGGGAACAGAGAATATACCTTCCTCAGGAGGTGTAATCATAGCATCCAACCATCTCAGTTATCTTGACCCTCCTTTAATCGGTATATCCATAAACAAAAGGCCTCTCTTTATAGCCAAGGGTTCCCTCTTCAGTAATCCAGCAATAGGCTGGTTTGTAAGGCTCTACTCTCTGCCTGTTGACAGAGACAACCCTAAACCATCAACCATGAAAGAGGCTTTAAAGGCCCTCCGTCAGGGCAAGGCAGTGATCATCTTTCCAGAAGGCACAAGAAGCCATGATGGTAGCATAAGAGAAGGGAAAAAGGGAGTAGGTGCACTGGCAGCCCTTAGCAAGGCCCCTGTGGTACCTGCCTTAATAGAAGGCACCGATAGAGCACTACCTGTAGGGGCAAGGTTTTTCAAACCTGCAAAAGTGAGGGTGACCTTCGGAAGACCTATCTATTACAATAAAGAAGAAAAAAACAAAGAGATACAGGAGAAGATATCTGAAGAGGTGATGGACAGAATTAGGGAATTAAAAGAAGAGGCGGCATGGAGATAGTAATTGCTAAAAGGGCAGGATTCTGTTTTGGTGTAAAGAGGGCTGTTGATATGGCCTTTGGAGAGGCCCAAAAAAAGGGGCGTAAAGTCTGCACTCTCGGTCCTATTATACATAATCCTCAGGTAGTAGAGAAACTTAGACTGGCAGGGGTAGAACCTGTGGAAGACCCTGTTGATGCTGATGCTGTTTTGATCAGAACCCATGGGGTGCCTGAACATGTAATGGAAGATTTAAAAAAGAGAAACATAGAGATAATAGATGCAACGTGTCCATTTGTAAAAAAGGCACAGTATTATGCTAAACTTCTCAGACAGGAAGGTTATCAGGTAATTATACTTGGCGACAGTGAACACCCTGAAGTTAAAGGCATTCTAAGTTATGCAGGAGACAATGCCGTAGTGGTAAATGGAAATAATCTCAACATGCCAAGACTGAAAGACCGGGTAGGAATTGTGGTACAGACAACTCAACCTATTGAGGCTCTGCGGAGAGCTATAGACAAATTGATACAGAATGTAAAGGAACTAAAAGTTTATAATACAATATGTAATTCTACTGCACTGAGGCTGAAGGAAACAGAAGAGATAGCAAACAAGGTAGAGGTTATGATTGTGGTTGGCGGGAAAAACAGTGCCAACACCAAGCAATTGGCTAATTTATGTAGAGGTTTGGGCAAAAAAACACTCCATATAGAGGAGGTTAGTGAATTGAGAAAAGAGATGTTTGATGGAATAAAAAGTGTGGGCATAACTGCTGGAGCTTCTACACCAAGCTGGATTATTGACGAGGTGGTGCAGTGGCTCCAGTTGTTGAATTAGATTAAAAAACCTTAGGAGGAGGTCGTGTTACTGATGGAGATGCAAGAGAAACAGTTGGAAAAACTTATATCAGAAACAATACCAGAAATTGAGGAGGGCACCATCCTTAAAGGCAAAATTATTTCAGTCATGCCTGACACTGTAGTGGTCGATATTGGTTATAAATCAGAGGGCTTTATTCCTATAGATGAATTTTCAGAAGACGAAAAAGAATTCTTAAAAGAGGGGAATGAGATAGAAGTCTTTCTCTCAAGAATAGACTCTGACGGCACAGTCTCCCTGTCCATAGAAAGGGTCAGAAGGATCAAAATACTAAACATGTTAAAGGATGCCCAAGCCCAGAATACCCCTGTAGAGGTTACAATAAAGGAGAGGATTAAAGGAGGATATAGGGTTGATCTTGGGGGTGTCCTCGGCTTTATGCCAGGCAGTCATGCTGATATAAAACCACTGAAGAATCCTGACGAGATTGTAGGACAGAAGGCTAAGGTAAAAGTGCTAAAATTCAACAATAAGCTTACAAATATAATTGTATCCCGTAAAGACTATCTCATAGAAGAAAGAGAACGACTCAAGAAAGAGACTATAAAGAATCTCAAAGAAGGAGCAAGGGTTAGAGGAATCGTTAAGAATATTGTAGATTATGGTGTATTTATAGACCTCGGCGGGATTGATGGGCTGCTGCATGTCTCTGATATCTCTTGGGGCAGGGTGAGACATCCTTCCGATGTATTCAGAATAGGACAAGAGGTGGAGGTTGTGGTGCTCAAGTTTGATCCAGAGACAGAGAAGGTAACCCTTGGATATAAACAGAAGAGGCCAGATCCCTGGTTAAGTGCTGAAGACAAATATCCTGTGGGAAGGATTGTGAGTGGTAAAGTAGTCAGTCTCACTGATTATGGAGCCTTTGTGGAGTTAGAGGAAGGGGTAGAGGGATTAATACATATATCAGAATTCGAATGGTCTCCAAGACCAAAGCATCCCTCTCATTATGTAGAGATAGGAGACTATATAGATGCAAAGGTGCTTCATCTGGATACTCGTCAGAGAAGGATATCTCTGGGCATAAAACAGCTCAAACCAAAACCTTGGGAGCTGGTGGCTCAGAGATATAAAGTGGGCCAGAAGGTTACTGGTAGGGTAAGAAGCATTACTGACTTTGGAGCCTTTGTGGAGTTGCCAGAAGGGGTGGATGCACTTCTGCATGTATCTGACCTGAGCTGGACAAAACATATCAGACATCCCTCTGAGGTATTGAGAAAGGGTCAGAAGATTGAGGCGGTAATATTAAACCTGGATCCAGCAAATGAGAGGATGTCTTTAGGGCTTAAACAACTGACTCCAAATCCCTGGGAAGAGGAGATTCCAAAAAGATTTCATCTCGGAGACGAGGTAAAATGCAGAGTTTTAAGGATTACTGAGTATGGAATCTTTGTCGAGATCGAAGACCTTGTAGAAGGACTGATATACTCCTCAGAAATAGAACCTTCAAACAGAAGACCTGAAGAAGTATACAAGGAAGGAGATGAGGTGATGGCAAGAATCATCAAGCTTGATCTGGAAAACCAGAAGATAGGTCTGAGTATGAAGAATCTTAAGTCCGTGGATTACTCATTAGACAATAAACAGGAAAGCTAAACACCTATCATGCGTAAACTCTGTATCATACTGTCTATTCTCATAGTTTTAGCATTTATATCGAGTTTGCTTTTAGCAATTCTTGGTAAGAGTGGAATGCCTATAGGAGACAAAGTTGCCCTTGTAAGAATAGAAGGGCCAATATTCAATTCAATAGCCATATTGGATGAATTGAAGAAACATAGAAAAGACTCTTCAGTTAAGGCAGTAGTTTTGAGAATTGAGAGTCCAGGAGGTGGGGTAGCTCCTTCTCAGGAAATATACGAGGAAGTAAAAAAGCTCTCTGAGATCAAACCCGTGGTGGTATCAATGGGTGCAGTGGCTGCTTCTGGAGGATACTACATAGCCTCTGCAGCCACCAAGATATATGCCAATCCTGGCACTATTACAGGTTCTATTGGGGTTATAATGGAGATACCTAATATAAAGGGGTTATTAGATAAGGTGGGAATAAAAACAGAGGTTATAAAGAGTGGAAAACATAAAGACCTTGCCTCTGTGTTCAGGGGTATCGGAGAAGAAGAGAGAAAGATTCTTCAGAATGTTCTCGATGATGTGCATCAGCAGTTTATCGAGGCTGTAGCAGAGGGAAGGGGATTACCCTATGAGAAGGTCAAGAGTATTGCTGACGGTAGAATATTCACAGGCAGACAAGCAAAGGAGATTGGTCTGGTGGACGATCTCGGCAACCTCCAAGATGCAATAATGGAGGCAGCAAAACTTGCTGGTATAAAGGGAGAACCTCATGTTATTACAAAAAAGAGGAAGATCTCATTCTTTGATCTTTTAACCAGCAAAACAGCTTTAGAATATACCAAAGATATGTTTAACTTTCTCAATGTCAAATATATAATGTATTAATAAGGAGGCAAAAGTGACAAGATCAGAATTGATTGAAAAAGTAGCAGAAAAACTTGATGGTTACACATTAAAACAGACCGAAATTATTGTTGAAACCTTTTTTGAATCCATTAAGGATGCATTGAGCAGAGGTGAGAAAGTCGAGTTGAGAGGATTTGGGAACTTTAGATTAAAAAAGAGAAAAGCAAGAAAGGCAAGAAATCCGAAGACGGGAGAATCAGTGGATGTTCCAGAGAAAAGGGTGGTCTATTTCAAGGCAGGAAAAGAACTGAGAGAATTATTAAATTCAAACAGTTAGGTTGGATAGAAGAGATTTTTTAGGAAAAATAATAAAAATCTTTTTTTTAACCCTTTTTTCAGTATTAAGCGCTATATCCTTATTGTTTCTTTATCCATCAAAAATCAGAAAGAGAAAGGTTCAGTTCTTTGAAGTATTAAAAGAGGAAGACCTCCCCAGAAGAGGGGTAAAAAAAGTTGTATTCAGATATCCCCGTGGAGAGCAGATTTTGAGGATGAAAGCCTTTATTGTGAATCATAATGGCAGACTTTTTGCGATCTCGCCTGTATGCACCCATCTCGGCTGTGTTGTAAGCTGGCATAGAAAGAAAGAGCAATTCCTCTGTCCATGCCATGGAGGCAGATATGATATTGAAGGAAGAGTTATAGAGGGACCTCCGCCAAGACCTCTTACCAAGCTACCTTTAAAGATAGAAAACTCCAAGGCATATATAGGTCTGAAGATATAGATATGGACAGCTTCTTTAACTGGATAGACAGCAGATTCGGGATTAAAGAACCACACCGTAGATTTCTACACAGGAGACTCCCAGAGAGGATAACCTATCTCTACTGCCTTGGTGGTGTTGCCTTCACCCTTTTTCTATGTCTTCTATTCACAGGTATGTTACTTAGTCTATACTATGTTCCTTCAGAACAGGAGGCATTCCAAAGCACTCTAAGGCTTACAAAAGAAGTGAGGCTGGGCTGGCTTATAAGAAGCCTCCATAAATGGGCAGCACATCTGTTTATTGTATTTATTATTTTACATGCACTTAGAGTAATAGTACACAGGGCATACAGACCTCCAAGAGAGCTGAACTGGATTACAGGCACCCTTACACTTGTAGTGGCCTTTGCTTCAGGATTTACTGGATATCTTCTTCCATGGGACCAGAGGGCATACTGGGCAACCGAGGTTGGCACCTCTATGGTTGCAACAGTACCCCTGATAGGAAATCATCTCCTTTATCTCATAAGAGGAGGTCCTGATGTTTCTGGGGTAACCTTAGTGAGGTTTTATAGCCTCCATGTGCTCTGGCTTCCTCTCATAATGGGTTTTCTTCTGTGGGCACATTTTCATATGGTCAAACATCAGGGCATCTCAGGAGGTCTCTGAGGGTCCACCTCCTGCATCTTACCCTCTAAAAGTATATAAACCCTGTCAGTCAAATCCTTTAAAAGTTCCATATCATGCGAAATCAGAATATAAGTGTCTGCGGTCTTCTGAAGGTAATTTATAAACTTGTCTCTTACATTAGGATCAAGCCCTGACGTGGGCTCATCGAGCAGAAGACACTCAGGCTCCATAGCAAGCACAGTAGCAAGGGCTACGAGTCGCTTTTCACCACCTGAGAGTCTGTAAGTCACCTTCTGTCTCAGATGTGTAAGGTCAAGAACATTACATATCTGTTGCACAATCTGCTCCACTTCATAAGATGATTTGCCAAGGTTCAAAGGACCGAAGGCAATATCTTCTTCAACCGTGGGACAGAAGAGTTGATCATCACTGTCCTGAAAGAGAAGACCTATCCGTCTCCTCACCTCTCTAAAATCTTCCTCTCTGTATCTGTTTTTACCAAAAATTTTAATTGTACCAGAGTTAGGCTTCAGAAGTCCCATTATTAGATAAAAAAGCGTGGTCTTACCAGAACCATTAGGCCCTGTAAGCCCCACCCTCTCTCCTTTTTTTAGTACAAAATTGAGGTCTTTGAATATATTTTCCCTTCCATCATAAGAGAAATTAAGATCCTCTATCTCTATGACAAAACCACCCATCCTTTTATAAATATAAAACTTCAGAAGATCAGAAAAAAGGTAAACCCATATATTATAACTGCAAAGACCAGATCCTTGCCTCGGAGTCTGAAGTGTCTATAAAGAGGGAATCTACCATTGAATCCTCTGCAAAGCATCGCCTGATAAACCCTCTCTGCCCTATCATAACTTCTAACAAGAAGCATACCCACAAGATAGGCTACTGTTCTATATGTATGGATATCTGTACGAGGCAGAAACCCTCTCACCTTCATGGCTCTTCTCATTCTCGAGTATTCTTCATGCATCACAGTAATATATCTGTAGAAAAAGAAAAAGAGCATTACCAACTTCTCAGGCACCCTGAGATGTCTCAGTGCATGTGTAAGACTAAATATCTGGGAAGTTCCAAGAATAGCTACTGTAGCAATCACAATTGAATTTGTTTTCAGGGTAATAACAAGGGTATGCACCAACCCTGTGGAGGTCACTTCCAGAGGACCAACTCCAAACACCTTAGGGCCTTCTTCAGTAAAAGGGAGGAAAAACCATAAAAGCACCACAAATAAGTTTACCACAAGCAACCTACGAAAGGCCTTTTTAAGGTCTACCTTAGCAATCAACAGAAGAACCACAGAAAACACAAGAGCAGATATACCGACCTTAATACTGTCTCTTACAGCCACAACCCCTATAAAAGGCATGAGACAGACAAACTTGACCCTCGGGTCAATTCTATGAAGCAGAGAATCCCCTTCGGCAAACTCCTCAAGATGCATACTATTTCCTGCCCTTAAAGTATAATGCTATACCCATAAGACCTATTATATAACCTATACCACCGAGTATCTCTGTTATACCTGGCCGAGCATGAGACTCCTGTATCTGAAGGAGTATATTCTTGATTGGTTTAAGTTTCCGTTCCATAACCCTCTCTACTACTTTCTCTAATTCCTCTGCCTTGACAACCTTCTCCTCTGTATCCGTTTCCATTTCTGGTTTCTGTGTCTTTTCTGTCTCTGTTGTCTCGCCCCCGATTGCTTCAGCCACCTCCTCTTTACTGATAGTATAATAATTTTTGTGACCCATGCTTGCTGTTAAGACCACTGTAAGAGATGTAAGCCTCGGGATTTTAAAAGAGAACATACCCTTATCATCTGTCTTTCCTTCAAGGAGTTTCTCTCCTGTCTTTGCATCAAACACCTCAACAATCGAGTTCTTGGCCTTTGAGCCATCGACAAAATAACCCTCTACAAAGACCCTTCCATCTTCAGCATAGCCATAAACACTCACCTTATGGGCATATGAGAATGTGGGCAGAAGACAGAAAATAACAACCAACAGAAAATAGAATCTTTTCATCTTCCCACCTCCAATAATTCGGGTTTAACCTTTTTAAGAAAAAGCACACAAAAGGAGGTTATAAGACCTTCTATAATCATAACAGGCATGTGTGCAAGCAGTATAACCTTTGCCACACTAATAAACTCCTCACCCGTGGTCACAAGACACAGGGCTATCAGCATTGCACCTCCTCCCACACCAAGGGCTCCAGCCAAGAATGCAGCACCAGCAGACACTGTATAATTACCCCTTCTGACAAGATAGTTAAAGAGATAGTAAGATACTACTGCAGGAGCAGCCATATTAAATGTATTAACACCAAGAACTGTAAAACCTCCAAACTGAAAAAGAAGAGTCTGAAGAGTCAAAGCTACTAAGATAGATGGAAAGGCGATCCAACCAAGTAACACCCCTACAAGACCATTCAAAACAAGGTGAACACTGGAAGGCCCTAAGGGTACATGTATAAGTGAGGCCACAAAAAATGCTGAAGACAGCACTGCAACCTCAGGAATCCTTTCATAATCCATTTTTTTAAGCCCTAAGGCTACACCTCCTGCAGCAAGGGCTGCACCAGTGACAAGCACTGGTGCAGAAAGAATACCTTCAGATATATGCATAATAATTTACTCCTTAATCTTTCATTTCATCTGCCTTGTTTTTACCCATATCACTCCACCAAGCTCTACAGGATACTTTTTCCCATTCCGTTCAATCTTGTAAGGAGCAGTAACAAGTGCAGCAAAGCCCCACCAGCCAGCCCTTGGTATAGCATAGGTGAATACACCATTCCTATCAGCCTTAATAATCTGTGTGATATAAGGCTCGGCAGGAGGCTTAACACTCCCATCTTCGTTATAATACTCCACCTCAACCTCTGCAAAAGGCAGAGGTTTACCATTCACCTTTACAATTCCTTGAAATACATTCCCTGCCCATAGGCCGTAGGGTCTTGTAAGAGGTATAATCTCCACAGGCAGCCCAACCTCAGCATCCCAACCCTTTTCAAGCCCAAGGGCATTCACTACCACCTTTGTGTAGTGAATTATGAAAGTCTCCTCTGCAGGTTCCCAGTACGGAGCTGGTTCTACATAAAATATCTGGTCTCCAGGACGTTTTATTCTATAATGTGCCTGCCAGGTAGTAAATCCTTTAACAATCTTCTTTTTCAAACTCTTCAGGAGGTCCTTCTTCTGTCCATTAACAAATACACCAAATGCCTTTGGCTTGGCCATATTCATATAGTGTCCTTCGAAAGGATGTATAAACTTTACATCAAGGGTGATCTTTTTATTGTCTTCCTTTGAGACAATGTCATCTGAGGGGATAATCATACCAAAGTGGGCATAGGGAGTACCTGTAAAGAACAATACAGCCACAACGATTGTAATAAAGAAAAGATACCTCATCTTCCTTACCTCCTTTGTAAACTTAAAAATCTGCACCAAGCCTTATGTAAATCTCATCATTGCTGTCTGGTATCTCACCATGAGCCCGAAACTCTGTCCTTCTGTACTCTCCTGCTATAAACACCTCCAGCCCTACTGTATCATTTCTGTATAAATTATACTTTGTGCCTACACTATAACGATCCCTTACTGTCCAGATCCCAAGCCTTTCAGATATACTGTCATCATCAAAATGCTCATACCTGAGGGCTACATCCAGAGATTCAGACATTCCATAAGAAGCTGCCAGAGAAATCACCCCTTCCTTGTACTCCTCATCCACTGTTGCATACTTCTCTCTATGCAATGCCTTCATATACTCTGCATAGAGCCTAAATCTATCAAGGATAAGCGCCTCGGAGTTGAGCCCTATACTCACTGTCTCATTTCTTCTGCTCCAACCTGGCTCAGAGATATAAGATACAGAAAAGGTGAATCTATCCTTTAAGGGTGAAATACTTCCAGAGAGGATAAAGGAGTCAATATCATCTGATACATCTGTAGCCACTCTCTGAAGTGCCTCCTCAAACAGGCCTGACTCAAAAAGATGATTTATCTGAGCCTCATCTTTGTAGACCGTCAATGAGAGGTCAAGCCCTACGGGCCCTTTATATCCCACTGTCAGGCCCACTGCTTTTGTCTCATAGGCATCCTGTGTCATGGGGTCTGTTATAAGGGGATTCTCAAACACTCCAAAAGGCTGCGTCCTTTTTCCTATGATCAAATACAATGGAAACCCCTCTTTGTTCAGTGTAAGAACCGCCTCATCAACCTCAATCTTCTCATCTGACTGGTTAACCTCATCTCCTATCCACTCAGACGTGAATACTGCAGATGCCCTTGCCCAGTCTGTGAGAGTAGCCTCTACAGCAATCTCAATCCTTCTGAGATATAGATCACTGGTTGAGTCAGGATCAGATTCAATAATATCCCCATGTTTCTGCCATCTAAACTCTCCATGTAATGCGCCTGACACCTGAAATATCCCTTTGTTTGTGTCATACTCAGACTTCTCCTCTGCTTTAGCCTCCTCTTTCTCCTTTGATATCTCCTCCTTTAACTGTCCTGCCTCTTCCTCTGTAATGATCCCCTTTTTCACAAGCAGTCTTATCAACGAATCTATATCAGATGCCTTTGAAACAGAAACAAATGAGAATATAAGAATGCTTATTATAACCAGATATACAACTGCTCTCATTAACACCTCCCTCTTTTTAATAAAATTTCAAAATTCATTTCTTTTGTTGTATTACATATCTGTCCACCTCCTTCCAGGCCTCCTCAAAAAGGGCATCAATCTCTATTGTCTCTCTGTAGAGTCTATCAAGTACCTCTGCTATCTCCTGATACCCAGCCAGGCTTGCCTCCTGAGCCCAGCGTCTGTAACTCTCAGCATGCTCCCGATTATGCTCCTGCCAGTGAGATATTAGTCTTCTAAGCTTTTCCATAAGTTCCATATATTCACTCCTTTTATAGAATTCTTATCCACCAGTACATACCAACTATTGCTGTATCCTTTACCCAGTAGTGATTCTGTTCATAATGGAGAAGTTTCAGTAACTCTGGTATCTCATGAGATTGAATACCCCGTCCTTTTTTAAAGGCATAATGTTCAAGAAACTCCTCAATACTGTGATAAGCAAAAGAACTATCAGTGCTATAAAATCTGCTGAACAATATTCTGTATCCCCTGTGAAAGAGTTTAACCTTGATACGGGGATCTCTCTCTGTAATGAGGAAGATATTTTTTGGTTGCATCTTGAAGAGTTTGTCTAATGCCCTGTCAAAACCTATCTCTGTAAAATGAAGACTGTTACAGGCAAGTACAAGATCATAATCCTCACTCCTGAAACAGTTAAAATCTTCCCATCTTCTCTCATCTACTTTTATCCAGTCTATACCCCTTCTAAAACCCTCTTCATAAAGGAGGTTTCTCATTCCTATGGATGGTTCAAGGGCTGTCACATCACAACCAACCACACATAGCGGCCAACAGAGAACACCATTGCCAGCCCCAATATCCAGCACTTTCCATCCAGGCCTTACTCTTTCCATAAGCAACTCTATTATCCTGTCATGATATTGGGTATGTTCAAACCATAATCTATACCATCTTGCATATACATCCCAAAAACTAACAGATGCAGCCCGTCTACATACCGAACCATTCATTTTTATAAAACTCCTTCACAGGTTAAAATCCAAAACAAAAAAGGCCATGAAGCTTGCACCTTCTGGTGCTCAGCCTTCATGGCCTTTTCTAAAAATTATCTAAATCTTTGCCTTCTTAAATATGGCCATTCATGGCCACTAATTCTGATATAATGCTATCATAATATCTACAGAAAAATCAATTTAAGAATCTAAAAAATCTTCAAAAGGTCTTTACTTTTTAGGTAGGAATATATTATTATAAAAATGACCCATCTCCGCCCCCTCGAGATCGGGTCTCCTCAACAGGCCCCATCTCTTTCCCTCCGGGGATGGGGCCCCCTCCTTTATTTAAAAAAGCAAACTCTATGCCATTTAGATATACTTGTTTAATCAAGAATTTGAGGTAGGAAAAGAATACAAACCTTGCAAATAAATTTTATAGATTGATCCTGATAATTATTTAACCCTTTATTATTTCTATGTTTTTTGATAATGCAAAAAATGTCTCAGATGCAACAAAAGTTGCACCCTTCTACTGTCTCCTCCTCCGAAGTCTTTTGTTAAGGGCTTGTCTTGTGATACCGAGCATAGAGGCAGCAATTCCCTGATTTCCATCTGCAAGCCTTAATGCCTCGTCTATAAGAAGTTCTTCCATCTCCTTTAGAGTGGGAAATCTCCCAAATATCGCCTTAATTGAACGAGTTTCAGTAGGCATTTCTTGTTCATATTTATATCCAAAGGTTCTATGTCTTTGGATGGATGCCTTGAAAGGCTCCAGAGACAGTATGCCACCTGAGTGGCTTGCAACTGCATCAAACACCATTGACCTCAATTCTCTTACATTACCGGGAAAATGGTAGGTACATAAAAGGGTTTCTAATTGGACTGGAATGGTTGGTTTCTTTTTATTAAGGATCTTAGAGGCCTCTTCCAGAAAGTACTCCAACAGAAGAGGAATATCCTCTATCCTCTCTCTAAGAGGGGGAATATGGATGTGATGGGTACATAGCCTATAATAAAGGTCTTTTCTGAATTTTCCTTCCTCTACCAGTTTATGTATATCCCTATTTGTGGCTACTATTATTCTCACATCTGCCTGTCGTGGCACATCTGAACCTATAGGGTAAAATTTCTCTTCCTGCAACAGTCTCAAAAGCTTAACCTGCGAGGTTTCACTGAGATCGCCTATCTCATCAAGGAAGAGTGTTCCTCCAGAGGCTCTCACGATCAGGCCATCCCGTGAGGTTTCTGCACCAGTAAAAGCACCCTTTTTATGGCCAAATAATGTATCAGAAAAGATTGTATCATCAAGCCCAGAGACGTTAACTGCTATAAATTCTCCTTTTCTCCCACTCAGTGTATGGATCGCCTTTGCAATAAGCTCCTTACCCACTCCTGTCTCACCTGTTATTAAGACAGGCTGTTTTGTACCAGCAATAGCCTCAATATAATGAAATATTGCTCTCATCTTTTTGCTTCTTGTAATAATCTCTGAGAAGGCGGATTCGTTCTCCAGTTTATCTGTAAGGAGGTGCCTCTTAAGTGAATCTACCTGCATTCTGAGAGAATACAACTCCAGTGCCCTTTTTACAGAAGAGACCAGTCGATTAATGTCTATAGGTTTAACAAGATAATCAAAGGCACCCATTTTCATACAAGATACAGCCGTTTCTATGTCATTTATTGCAGTAACTACAATTATAGGTATGTGGGGATAATCACTAACAATTCTCTCTAAAAGGGCAGTACCTGAAATATACGGCAGATAGAGGTCTAATACTACCGTTGCAATCTGATTGTCTTCTATAATTTTTAAGGCATTTCTACCATCTTCTAAGGTGATAAGCTCCTTTATACCAGCGGACTTAAGAATATCAGAATAACTCTCTAATACTTGAGGGTCATCTTCTATTATAAGGACTGTCATCTTTTTGTCACTATAAACACTTCCCATCTCTCTCTTCAGTAGCTATAAATAGAGTTTTATATAATTCCCTTATCCGGATGAGTGTAATCTGAATATTTGTTTTATTCTTTTTAAGTTTATGATATAAGAAACATCGAACCACAGTCCAGTATCTCTTACATACCTCCATTTCCCCATTTTAACTGCTGAAGGAAGCTGAGATTTAAGATTAAATGCACCTCTCCCCTACTTAGGGTTTAATAGTGATATATATGTATCCTCCCTCTCTATAAACAAGCAGAAGTATACTCTCGTCAGAGCCAATAGTAGATACTATATCCTCATAATCCTCTATATCATTTATAGATTTTCTATTTATCTCCTGTATCACATCATTCCTCTTTAGTATCCCAAATGCAGGACTATCTGGCTCTACCTCAGTGACAATAACACCTTTCACCCTCTCTGGAATATTAAGCTTTCCACGCAGTTCCTCGGTCAGGGCCTGAACATGTACTCCTCTAAGCACATTATCATAAATACCCTTTTTAGCTGCCATCTTTTCTGGAAACTCTCCAAGCACTACATTTAGTATCTTCTCCTTTCCTTCTCTTACAATCTTCACCTGCACTCTTTTACCAGGAGGTGTATTTGCCACCATATTTCTGAGATGTCTCGTATCTTCTACATGTTTCTGATCAAATTCAATAATAATATCACCACGTCTGAAGCCTGCTTTATCTGCGGGACTGTCTTTAACCACATCGGTAACAATAGCACCTTCACGCTCTCTCACCCCAAAATACTTAGCAATCTCAGGAGTGATATCCTGTATGGTAACCCCAAGCCACCCTCTGATCACCTTTCCATGTTTTATAATACCTTCCATCACGATCTTTGCCATATTAGAGGGTATCGCAAATCCTATACCCATGTAGCCACCACTTGTAGAGAAGATAGCAGTATTAATACCAACAAGTTCTCCTTTAATATTCACAAGGGCACCACCTGAGTTGCCAGGATTTATTGCTGCATCTGTCTGTATAAAGTCTTCATAATCTGCAACCCCTACATTTGATCTACCTACAGCACTCACTATCCCCATTGTGGTGGTATGACCAAGACCGAAAGGATTGCCAATAGCCATTACAAGCTCTCCCACCCTGAGTTTGTCTGAATCACCTATCTTAATCGCAGGCAATCCCTTGGCATCTATTTTTATAACAGCAAGGTCTGTCCTCGGATCAGTCCCTATAACCTTACCCTTGAATTCTCTTTTGTCAATCAATTTTACTATTATCTCATCTGCATCTTTTATAACATGGTTATTAGTAAGGATATACCCATCCTCTCTAACAATAACACCTGAACCAAGGGCAGTGGATTTATACTTTCTTTTAGGTCCAAAAAAGAAGTCATCACCAAAGAACTTTCTGAAGAAGGGATCATCAAAGAAGTCTCTAAGGGGATGCTCCTTTAAGGTGATCACCTTTGTGGTGGATATATTAACTACCGAGGGCTTTACTGTTTCTGCCACCTCGGCAAGAGCAGTATTAAGTCTTGTGAGGAATTCTGAAGTCTCACTGGATATATCACTCTGTGTTGCAAGAGTGGGCTCATTCAAATCGAGTTTCACAGATATGGCAAGTCCGATTATAAGGCCAGCTAATACCAGCAGCGCTGCTCCAAATAGAACCTTCTTCATCATCTATTTACCTCCTGTTTTTTCAGAATGTCTGCCACTGTTGTGGCATAAAAAGTGTCTCGTATGTCATTAATGCAAAACTGTCAGTCATTCCAGCAATAAAATCACACACCAACCTGTGAGTATCGCTCCTCATCTTCTCAGGCAGATCTGTAAAGACCTCTTCAGGATGCTCAAGATAATACTCATAAAGGTCTCTCAGAACCTTCTCCGCCTTCCTAAACTCCCTTTTTATCTGTTCACTTTCATATACTCTCTCAAAAAGAAAATCTCTAAGCAGATAAATAACAGAAGACACCTCTTCACTCATATTAATATGTTCATAATCAATCTTCATTGTTGAGTATATCACATCCTTTACCATCGTATCTATCCGTTTGGAGTAATTATCTCCAAGGGTGTTTATTACCTCTGGCGGTATATCTGTCTTCTTTATAACCCCTGCCCTTAGGGCATCATCAAGATCATGATTGACATAGGCTATAATATCCGAGACCCTTACCACCTGCCCTTCCAAAGTTTCTGCAAGAAGTTCTTTATTGTCTGGTATTATTTTACCCTTACCTTTTGAGTGGGTAACAATCCCGTTTCTCACCTCATAGGTAAGATTCAATCCTTTACCTTTTTTCTCCAGCACATCCACCACCCTTAAACTCTGGATATAGTGGTCAAACCCCCCTGGATGAATACTATTTAGCACGGCCTCACCAGCATGGCCAAAAGGTGTGTGTCCGAGGTCATGACCAAGTGCAATTGCCTCTGTAAGGTCTTCATTAAGCCTAAGAGCCCTTGCAATTGTTCGGGCTATTTGGGAAACCTCAAGCACATGAGTAAGTCGCGTTCTGTAATGATCCCCTTTTGGAGCAAGGAATACCTGGGTCTTGTGTTTTAATCTCCGGAATGCCTTACTGTGTATAATTCTGTCCCTGTCTCTCTGGAAACAGGTTCTTATAGAACCCTCCTCTTCCGGAACAACTCTTCCCTTGCTTTCAGCACTTCTTTTTGCTTTGGGATGGAGGAAACGATTTTCAATCTCTTCTGTCTGCCTACGGATGGTCATTATAGCTGACTCAAACCTTGCAAGAAATGTCTTTTATAACAAAGGCTTTTTTCATGAAGAGGCTTAAAATGGTGCCGAAGGGGGGATTCGAACCCCCACGGGTGTCCCCACACGCCCCTCAAGCGTGCGTGTCTACCAATTCCACCACTTCGGCTTAATTAAAATTATTATTAAATATGTAGAAGTATCTTGTCAATATTTACCAAAATAGTAAAATTTGTTTGCATTGTACTCTCTTATTATTTTAAAATACCATAATGAAGAGGGGGAAGGGGATTTTACTTTCTTTTATAATTGCAGGGCTTTCCTATGCAATGTCTTTTATTAGTCCAGTTTTTGATCCCCTTGTATTAGGAATTATACTTGGTATAATTATCTCTAATCTTCTTGAGGATATGGAAAGTGTTGAAGAGGGGGCTGAGTTAACAACAAAGATCTTTCTGCCCTTAGGTATATCCCTTTATGGATTTCAATTGAAGTTCCAGAATTATACTCCTAGCATTGAACTGTTTGGACTATTTTATACATTCTGTGGATTGTATATAATAACTTTTCTCATTTCGAGACTACTTAAAATAAACATAACCACATCTATACTTCTGTCCACAGGCATGGCTGTATGTGGTGCTTCAGCAATTGCAGTAACCTCCCCTGCCATAGAGGCAAAAAGACAGGAAACATCCATCTCTATTTTATCTGTTATGACAGCAGGCCTCATTTATACTATATTTTATCCTGCACTCGCCTCATTAATAGATTTTAAACCCTTCCAATTTGGATTTCTATCAGGCACTACCTTACCAATGCTCGGTCTTGTTAAAGTAACAGCAACACAGTTTGGTGAAGAAAGTCTTAGCTTGGCATTAAGGTTAAAATATCTCAGAATCTCCTCCCTTGTGTTCATGGTTGCAGTAGCCATGACTGTGGCAGGTATGAAAAAGAAGAGATTAACTATTCCATGGTTTATGTTCTTTTTTGTTATATTTGTAATTATGACAAATACAATCACAATCCCTCAGAATGTAATGAATATATTATCTAATCTTAGCAGGCTCTTTTTAACTATAACTCTCTCTGCGATAGGACTAAATACAACATTAGATGCTGTATCTGAGGCTGGACTGAAACCCTTTCTCTCAACAATGCTGGGTATTACTATTGTAGCTTCTATAATTATGCTTTTCTTTATATAGCAATTATTTACAATGAAAAGAAAAAGTATAAATACAAAAATTGTTCTGCCGATTATTGGAAGCATGATACTTGTATTTATAATAGCCCTTTTTAGGCTGAACACTATCACCAAAGAGATTAACAAGGCCTACCTACAGGACATACTTCAGCATAAAAAGGAAGAGATGGAATTGGTTTTTAAAAGCACAAATACATTGCAAGAGTTTCTGGATGCCTTAAAGCCTTTTCTTCAAATGGAAGATTACACCTATCTATTAAAACATGGACATAGTATCATCCTGAGAGATAAAGACTTCCCCTCTTCTTATACTATTACAAAAAATGGATATGTTTTAGTAGAGAACAAATTAACAGGCATCTATATAAACAATCCAAACCTTGGTCTTGAATTAATAATGTTGAGAAAGTTCAAAAATATAGGAGAACTGAAAAGAAAAACAAATGAAACTATATATATTCTATCAATTGCCCTTCTTCTGATGATCATCTCCACAATGGGTGTATTGAGGAGGAATCTGATAATTCCACTGAAAACAATTATTAATAAAATTAACAGAGGTGAATGTGCACCTCCAATAGATATTAAAGAGATGGATGAACTTGTTGAGGTGATAAACAATGCCCTTGCAACTGCAGAGATGAAAACATTCCAGGCAGATGCACTCCATAGGATAGCTGTCTCCCTTAATAAAGACTGGACAATAGATGAAATAATGGATACCATTCTTGAGAAGGCAAGACTTCTGCTCGGAGCAGAATACTCTGCCTTTGCCCTTTACGATGAAGGGGGTTATTTTAAAAAACTTAGAGTATCTGGTCTTAATGAAAAGGAGGCATTAGAAAAAATAAGAAGACTTCCAGCAGGAAAGGGTATCTTGAAACTGATGCAGTTGAGTCTCAGCCCTGTAAGAATAGATAACCTTCAAGAACATCCAGCTTTTAGTGGAGCATTTCCAGAAGGCCATCCTATTGTAAAGAGCTTCTTAGGATATCCAGTATTCTCAAGAGATGGAAAACCTCTTGGAGCCCTGTATTTTGCTAATAAAAAGGAAGGTACTTTTACAGAAGAAGACGAAGAACTGCTCATGGCTATCGCCTCTGATGTGGCTGTGGCTATACAGAGAGTGAATGAGGCAGAAGAACTAAAGAGATTCAAAAAGATTATTGATTCTGCTTTTGACATAATCATCATAACAGACAAGAAAGGCACTGTCACTTATGTAAACAAAGCTTTTGAGACACTTACAGGCTATACCACCAGCGAGGTGATAGGTAAAGATCTAAGTTTACTGAAAAGTGATTTGCAAGAAGATGATATATACGAAGAACTATGGAACACTATCCTCTCTGGCAATCCTTGGAAGGGAGAACTTATTAATAAAAAGAAAAATGGAGATCTCTTCATAACCTCTGCGGTCGTTTTTCCTATCTTTTCTGAAGACAATGAAATAACCAATTTTGTATCAATACAACGAGACATTACTGAGGAAGAAAAGCTTTATGAACAACTTTTGATAGCCCAGAAAATGGAATCCATCGGCACCCTGGCTGGTGGTTTTGCCCATGATTTCAATAATATCCTAAGTATAATTCTCGGCTATGCCGAAATTTTGAAAGATATGGTTGACCTTGACAGTCCCCTTTATAAACCTGTAGACATTATACAGAAGTCTGCAGAAAGAGGAGCCTCTCTTGCCTCAAAGATTCTCACAATAGCCAAAAAGGGAAAAACTGAAAGAAGGGTGGTAAATCTGAACAGGATTGTAGAAGACACCCTTGATATACTCTACAGAAGTATACCCAAGGAGATAGAAATAAAAATAAAATTATATAAGGAGTTACCCCCCATAAAAGCTGATCCTACCCAGATACAACAAGTAATAATGAATCTGGCAATCAATGCAAAGGATGCGATGCCCGAAGGAGGTGTCTTAAGTATTGAAACATCAAAGGCATGGAAGGAGTTCGGGGTATCAAAAGGTATTACATCAGAGAATGAATTTGTAAGACTAACCGTTTCAGATACCGGCAGAGGCATTGAGAAAGAGATGCAGACCAAAATCTTTGATCCCTTCTTTACGACCAAGGAAAGAGGAGCTGGAACCGGCCTCGGTCTTTATATTGTACATACAATTGTGACAAACCATGGAGGTTATATAAATCTCTACTCTGAGCCAGGAAGAGGAACCAGATTCAATATCTATTTTCCTGTATACAAAGGCAGGATAGAAGAAGAGAAAGAAATAAAAATAGATGACCTGAAAGGCTCTGGCACAGTGCTTGTAATAGATGATGAAGAGGATATTCTACGCCTCACAAAAGACCTTCTTGCCCCTGTTGGCTATAATGTACTGACTGCAAAGGATGGAAGAGAGGGCATCAAAATATTTGAACAGAAGAGGGATGAAATATCCGTTGTAGTACTTGATATGATAATGCCAGGGATGTCAGGCAAAGAAGTATTCCATAGGCTTAAAGAGATAGACCCTAAGGTAAAGGTAATACTATGTTCTGGTTACTCTGAGGAAGGCTTTGACGAAATTAAAGAATTATTAAAAACTGGGATAGTAGATTTTGTTCAGAAGCCTTTTAGTCGTACAACTCTGGCTCTGGCACTAAAAAGGGCTATCACTTCCCCATAGATTATTTTATCTTTACTATTGTTACCCCTTCTCCACCCTGTTCTGCAGAGGCAACACTGAATTCCTGAACTAAAGGATGTTTATCTAAATACTCCCTTATAGCGCCCTTCAGTCTTCCACTACCAACTCCATGAATAATCCTCACCTCCTCAAGCCCTCCCAAGGCTGCATCGTTCAGATACCTCTCCACCTCCCTCAAAGCGTCCTCTACCCTCATACCAATAACATTCAGTTCCGAGGATGGAGGCTCCCTGAGGAGTGTATCTGGTGCGATAGAAACAACATCTTCTGTTTTAGAGGCTTCTGGTTCAAAGAGATTGTCTATTGAGACCTCTATCTCCTTTCCCCCAGCATCCACCCTGCATCTGCCAGTGGATGGGATAACCTCTGTCACAACACCCACAATCCCAAAACCTCCTATCAATACGGACTGTCCTATCTTGGGCCTTGAGACCTTCTTCGGAGATCTCTCCTTCAGGGACCCTCCCTTGTCAGCGTGGTATCTAAGCCGTCTTTCTAACTCTTTCAGTGAAACCTTAGCCTCCTGTCTCTGCTGGGCACGAATCCTCCTTAGAAGTTCTTCAGCCTCCCTCCGAGTGCTTCTTAAAATCTCTTCTGCCTTTCTGTGGGTCTCCTGAAGAATTTTAGACTTCAAGTGTTTTATTCTCTCTATCTCCTGATTGAGTTTCTCTTTCAACTGCTTTAGTTCTTTTTCGGTTTTCTCAACAGCCCTTAGTTTCTTGTCAATTCTCTGTTGCGTCTGTCTCAGCTCTTGAAGCACCTCCTCAAGAAGAGACGCCTTATCCCTTATCATCTCCTTTGCCTCTTCAATCAGATCTTCTGGCATCCCGAATCTCTCGGCTATATGCAGGGCATAGGACTGACCTGGTTCTCCGATCTGGAGTCTGTAGGTAGGCCAGAAAAGGGTTCTGCCATTCACCCTCTTTGTCTCTATCTGCATAGCACCGTTTATTAACTGGGGATGCTTATAGGCATATGCCTTAAGAAGGCCCAAATGCGTAGAGACAACCACGAGAGCACCCCTCTGCACCAGTCTGTTCAGCAGGGCACACCCGAGGGCACCACCTTCGTCAGGATCGGTACCGGTGCCGAGCTCGTCAATGATTACAAGAGTTGAACTATCACTCCTTTCAAGGACCTCCTTCAGCCTCATCACATGGGCTGAGAAGGTGGAAAGACTCTGCTCAATAGACTGTTCATCCCCTATATCAGCAATGACCCTCTCAACAAAGGGGAAAGTAGTGCCCTCTGCTGCGGGCAGGTGCATACCCGTAAGGGTCATTAACTGAAGCACCCCCACGGTCTTCAGTGCCACGGTCTTGCCTCCAGTATTTGAACCTGTGATCACCATACCTCTGTAAGGCTTACGGAGTTCAAAATCAAGGGGGACGAGCTCCTGTAGCCTTCCTCCTTCTTTCAGGCTCTTCCAGAGAAGAGGATGTCTGCCCTTTACTATCTTTATGTATCCTGAACGGTTTATCTCAGGCGGGATCATCTGCATCTGCTCTGCAAAGGAAGCGAGGCTTTGGAGCATATCAACCATCACCACCCTCTCGTAGTCCTCCTGTAGTTCACTTAACACATCCCTCAGCAGGGCAGAAAGCCTTTTTAGCACTCTGAATTCCTCTACTCTTTCTTCTGCCTTAAGGGATTCAAGCTCATTACCCATCTGGAGGGTCTCATTGGGTTCAACAAAAACGGTCTCTCCTGTGTTTGATATATCGTGTATCACTCCTCTGATATGCCCCTTTGAATCACTCTTGACAGGAATGACCCTTCTGCCGTTCCTCTCAGTAATATAGAAGTCCTGGATGTGAGGTCTCAGGCTCTTGTCATTGAGTATTCTCTCAAGCACTGATTTTATCCTCCGATCCAAGGCACGGATCCTCTGTCTTATATCAAACAGTTCTGCAGATGCCTCATCCGCAATCCTCCCGTCAGGTTCTATGGAGCGTTCAATCTCTCTCATGAGCTCTGGATGGGTATGAAGTCTTTCCAGAATCTGATTAAGCTCTGTAGCCGGTGCCTCTTTAAGGAGTCTTCTAAGATTTATGGCTGACCTGAGCAGGGGTAGCACCCCCCTTAGCTCAAGAGGCTCAAGCACTGCCTCTTCTGGTCTCAGTCTTCTGAAAAGCGTGTCAAGTTCATCAAAGTACTCAATCCCGAAGTCAAAACCCTCGTTTTTAAGCCTTCTACAGGCACTGATAAGCCGCATCCTTTGCAGTGATGCATCTGCAGAGCCCAGCGGGCCCAGTTGCAGTACCACCTTTCTGCCTGCTGTGGTGAGGGCATGCACTGAAGCCATCTCAAGGACCTTATCAAACTCAAGCACCCTTAGGGTATGGCTGTCCACATCAACCATTGAGCAGTACCTCCAGGTAGTGCTTTGTAAGAGAGAAGACCTCTTCTACGGGTTGTGAAGCATCTATCACCTTCACTCTCTGGGGATCTCTATTGGCTATCTGTAGAAAACCCTCCCTTACCCTTCTGTGGAATTCTATGGTTTCTCTCTCAAATCTGTCACCTTTACCAAGTCTGTCGTTTCTACGAAGCCCTTCTTCAGGATCAAGGTCAAGTAGAATTGTGAGGTCAGGCGTAAGACCCTCCCTTGCGTAATGGTCAAGCCTCAGAAGGGTATCAATATCAAGGCCTCTACCGTAGCCCTGGTATGCGATGGTGGAATCAGAAAACCTGTCGCAGAGAACCACCCTGTAGTCTCTTAGTGCAGGTATCAGTCTTTTCTGTACATGCTCTGCCCTGTCTGCCAGATAAAGAAGCAGTTCTGCCTCTGCAGAGGGCGCCTCCTTGGACGGATCAAGAAGCAACTCCCTTATCCTTCTTCCGAGCTCTGTATCACCCGGTTCAAAGGTACTGAACACACTGTATCCTCTCTTTCTCAGATACTCCTCTGTTAACTTAAGCAGCGTGCTCTTTCCCGCACCTTCTATCCCCTCAAAGGTAACTAAAAATCCCCTCATCTTTTCATTGCTTCAGATACGCTCCTGAGGATTCCAAAGACCTTCTCTGTCTCTTCAGGACTTCTGCTTGCAGCCCCACAGGATGGTGTAAGCAGAGACCTCTGCATAATGAGTTCTTCAGGGATGTCCTCAGAGAGTTCTTTTATCTCAGTCGTCAGTTTTGACAGTATGCTATCAGCATTCTCATTAAGGATCGCCTCCGTGGTAGGCACTATCCCCCAGGCGATGTAACCATCTGAGTTGAGAAAGTTCATCACGCTCTGGGAGTATGCCTTTATGGAATCAAAGTAATAGTAGGCATCAAAGTTGATGATGTCAACTCCTGTACCAAGTACCACGCCCCAGTCTGCCCTTCCACAACAGTGCACCCCTGCAATCGCTCCCTCAGCCTTTATTGCATCTGCCACCTCTTTTAACATCCTGACCACCTCTTCCTCTGCCACTGATATGTAACTGCTACTTCCCAGTGCGGTAAGCACCGGCTCGTCCATGAAGATGATCACCTCTTCAGCCACTTCCTTGAGCACCTTCGCCTGCCAGGAGACCTTCCTCTTAAGTAGCATAAGGGCGACCTCCCGAAGTTCCTCGTCAGAGTATATTATCCTGCCATCAGAGAACTTCAGACCAAGTGTAAAGGTCAAGGGACCTGTAATCTGGCCTTTAACAATCCTTGCTCCCTTGCCCTTTAGTGCCTTCACAAACCTGTAGAATCCTTCTGCAGATTCTCTGCTTATGGGGAAATCGTGCTCCTCAGAGTACTTCTCATAGAACCGATTCAGTTCGTTCTGAGTCAGATTCTCTATAAACACTCTCTCATTCTGTGTATCCAGAACCAGTCCAGGAAGTCCTTCTGCATACTGGGGTATCATCTGTTCTAAAAAACTCCTGGCTGGTAACTGAGGCCAGAAAGGAATATCGCAACAGTTAATGGAGAACTCCACCGCTTCCTCTGAGTCTTTGAAGGGAAGACTGCCTATACCTGTTGTATCAAAGGGCTTTAACATGAGTGTATTATAGCACAGTCCTACTTGCCTATACAGAACTGACTAAAGATCCTGTTAAGTATATCCTCAGTAGTAACAGCCCCTGTAATCTCACCGAGACTCTGCAATGCCTCCCTTAGCTCAATCGCCATTATCTCAAGGGGCATCTTCTCTGCAAGGCACGAGCTGGCCCTTTTGAGAGAATCTGCGGCCCTGTCAATAGCAATCTTATGCCTTAGATTTGTCACCATCACTCCTTCAGTGCCTGCCCTGTCTTTAAGAACCTCTGTCTCAATCCTTCTCTTAAGGTCATCAAGTCCTTCACCTGTCTTGGCTGATATCTTCACCTTTGGAAGGCTTTCAGGGAATTCCCTTTCAGAGACCACCTGGGGCAGGTCAGTCTTATTGAGAACGAGTATTGACTTTGCTGTTTTCACCCTTTTAAGCACCTCTCTGTCCTCATCTGTCAGGGGACTACTCATATCAAACACCGCCAACACCATATCTGCCCTTTCCACGGCCTGTAGCGTCCTTTTCACACCTTCTGACTCCACAAGGTCTTTGGACTGTCTGATGCCCGCAGTGTCTATTATCCTCAGGGGTATGCCATTGAGGTTTATGTACTCTTCGATCAGATCTCTCGTGGTGCCAGGGATATGGGTTACTATTGCCCTGTCTTCCTGTAAAAGTGCATTAAGAAGCGAGGACTTACCCACATTCGGCTTCCCCACGATTGCCACAGCAAGACCCTCTCTGAAGAATCTACCCTCCTCGTAAGATGCAGACAGTCTCGTGAGTTTGTCTATACAGTCCTGGAGGTCTCTCTGGATCTGCTGAAGCGTCATGGGTTCTATATCCTCTTCTGGAAAGTCAATATACGCCTCTATGTGAGCAGTGATATCGGCAACTCTATCTGATACTGACGAAATCCTATCAGAAAGTTCACCACGGAGTTGTTGCAGGGCTATCTGACTGCTCTTCTCTGTTTTTGCCCTTATGAGGTCTGCAGTCGCCTCTGCCTGTGAAAGGTCAATCCTGCCATTAAGAAATGCCCTTAATGTAAACTCTCCTGGGTTTGCAAGCCTTGCTCCTTCTCTGATGGCGAGCTGGAGTACCCTTCTCAGAGGTACCATACCACCATGGCAGTTTATTTCTACAATGTCCTGCCTTGTGTAGGTATTGGGAGCCCGCATTACAGACACCAAGACCTCATCAATCCTTTCACCCTCTTTTGGATCAATGATGTAACCATAATGGATTGTGTGTGAGGGAACCTTTCTAAGGTCTTTACCTTTAGGAGAATGGAAAATCCTTGAGGCAATCCTTATGGCATCTCTGCCAGAGATTCTAACTATCCCGATTCCTCCCTCACCAGGCGGGGTGGATATGGCAGCGATGGTGTCTTCTAAGTCCATTATTAAAGTATTAATTGGGGTGAGCGATGGGACTCGAACCCACAACCCCTGGAGCCACAGTCCAGTGCTCTAACCATTGAGCTACGCTCACCACAGTATTATTTTAGCAAACTTACAGAGCTTTTTTCACCTTCCACTTACATTATAAAGGCCCTTTTGTTATATTATATTCCAATTATGCTTGTAGGATGTTATCAGTTTGAGCCAGTATTTGGTGAGAAAGAGGAAAACCTTCTTAAGGTAAAGAAAGCTCTTCAGAAACTAAAGAACTGTCTTGTTGTTCTGCCTGAGTTCTTTGCCACAGGGTATCAGTTCAGAAATCATGAAGAGGTCCAGATACTCTCTGAAGATATACCTGAGGGGTATACCACGAAGGCACTTGAAGAAATCGCTAAGGCAAAGGGATTGTACATCATTGGTGGTTTGCCTGAGAGGTTCAACAATAGATATTACAACTCTGCAGTGTTTGTAGGCCCTGAGGGCTTTATCGGCCTCTATAGAAAAACCCATCTGTTCTTTGAAGAAAAGATCTTTTTCACCCCAGGAGACACTGGTTTCAGGGTTTGGAATACAGAGTTTGGAAGAGTAGGCATAATGATATGCTTTGACTGGTTCTTTCCAGAGTCTGCGAGGACCCTTGCAATTCAGGGAGCCGATATAATAGCCCATCCTTCAAACCTTGTTCTTCCCTACTGTCCCCAGGCAATGCCTGTACGGTGTCTTGAAAACAGGGTCTTTGCTATAACGGCAAACAGGACAGGTGTGGAACGGAGGAAACAGGGACAGGAGCTGAGATTCATAGGCAAAAGTCAGATTGTCTCACCTGATGGTAAGGTGATTGTAAGGGCCTCCGAGGACAGAGAAGAGCTCCTCACTGCTGAGATAGATGTCTCAATTGCAAGGGAGAAATCTATAAATCCTTACAATAATCTACTGTCTGATAGAAGGCCTTCCCTTTACGGACCTTTATGTGCTTAACTCAGTGCTTACTTTTTCTCTATAGACTGCACATCCAGTATCTTTACATCAAAGTATAGGGTCTTACCGGCAAGGGGATGATTAAAATCAAGCACGACGGTCTTCTCTTTTATCTCAGCCACTCTTGCATAAAATATTTCTCCCTTCGGTCCACGAGCCTGAAGAATAGTGCCTACCTTAAGGGCATCCTTTGGAATCTGCTCCTTACTGAATTCCTTAAAGGCATCTTTATTTATCTTTCCATAACCCTCTTCAGGAGGGATCACGATATGCTTTGTCTCACCCACCTTCATCCCTTCTATCGCCTTCTCAAGACCTGGGATGATCTGGTTCGCCCCTTGAACAAAGGTGAAGGGTTTACCACCCACATTGGTGTCTACTGTGGAGCCATCTTCAAGTTTTAGAGTGTATTCTATAGAGACTCTCTTGCCTTTTGTGACCACTTTGTCATTGGAACCAGAGAATGCATCTGTAGTTAGAATAACCCCAAATATCAGAATAATTATCCCTATCATTCGGATTTTTGGACTCTGCATGGCTAACTATCCTCCTAATCAATATTTTATTGTGGAGAGGCCGAACCCTGGAGAGATATACTCTTTGAGTTGCGGCTTCTCACCTTTTATACTACTCCTATCAGAACAAAAAAGGCAACCAAAGTTTAAATAGTCTGGAAAAAGTCTTTAGTGGCTTGCTATTCTGTAAAAATCCTCTCTTCCTTTAATCTCCCTAAAAGGTCCTCAAACTCTGTAAAAAGAATTGTTCTTACCCCCTTTTCTTCTGCCCTCCTCAGGTTTTCAGGATTGTCATCAATAAATAGCACCTCTTCGGGTCTTAGCCCCATAGTCTGGGCAACATCAGAGAATACTGTGGGATCTCTTTTTGCCTTGTGCAGATGATAGGAGTTAAACACATAATCAAACAGCTTTAAAAATCCATCTCTTTTATCCAATTCATCGAGCCAGTTTGTCTGATCGCTTAATATACCTACAATGTATCCTCTCTTCTTCAGTTGTTCAACAAGCTTCATTATCTCTCTACGAATAATAAACCTGTCAAGAATCTCTCTCCTTAGTTCTTCATCGCTGCCTTTAATAGACATCTCCTTTCTAAGAGCATCCCAGAAGTCTTTCTCTGCTGCTCTGCCCAGCAGATACCCACTGGTGTAGATAAAATCACTCACAAAGGAGAAGAACTCTTCAGGTGAGATCCCATTCTTTCTTGCTATCTCTTTTAACCCTTCCCTGAACCCCTCCTCGGCAATGACACCCCCAAAATCAAACAGAATAGCCTTAATCACTTCCCTTTATTGCCTCCTCAGTAAGTCTTCTCGCTGTATTGAACACATCTTCTTTTTCCTCAGGATCTCTTGACTCTATATAAAATCTCACTTTCGGTTCTGTTCCAGAAGGTCTAATCATAAGCCAGGAACCATCTTCAAGTATAAATTTTATTCCATCAATAGTGATCACCTTTGTGATCTTCAGATCTCTGTCACCAATCCTTATGTTACTGCCTACTGGATAGCGGCTTTCAAGGGCTAATATCTTTCTTCTAAGTCCCTCACCTGCCAGAGCCCTGTCCACTTCTATCCCAGAACGATCAGGATAGTAATAGCCATATTCATCCATTAGTTCTTTGAGATACTCACTCAGATTCTTTCCTGTTGTTGCTACCATCTCTACAGCCAACAGCAACCCAAACAATGCATCCTTCTCAAGAGTATGGTTGTAGGCAGATATTCCATCAGACTCCTCAAAGGCGACTATTGCCCTTTCTGGAGCATTTCTTAACATATATGGACGGAAGTTCTTGAATCCCACCTTTGTCTCCACCACCTTAATACCCAGAGGCTCTGCAATAGCATTCACGAAATTGCTTGTGCCTACTGATTTGACAACTAATCCCTTAATCCCCTTGTATACATAGAGAAAATGCAGTGCCATTGCCCCGAAGTAGTTCATTGGAATCTGGATATTATGATCAGCTAATCTTATCCTGTCTCCATCTGGATCCATTATTGCACCGATTCTGAAAGTGGCATCCCCTTCTTTGAGCACTTTGATAACCTTCTTCATATTCTCAGCAGATGGTTCAGGTGCTACTCCTCCAAAGAGATAATCATCTTCAGTTCTCAACAATCTCAGCTTTGTGCCTGCCTCTATGTTAAAAAGCCTCTCTGGTCTTCCCCTTGTGGCACCATGGACATGGTCAACCACAACAAGACAGTCAGCGTTCTTTACAAAATCTTTAATCTTTTGTAGATCAATTGTGCCCCTCTGTTGAAGATACTCTATATAAAGAGCAGTAGTATCAATACTCTCATAAGAAGGCTCTGGAGAGATCCTTTCTGCAGTAGCACCCATAAGGGCATTCGCCTCCTGTTGTATCCTCTCTGTGATTTCAGGTCCTGCAGGCCCGCCATCAGATGGATTAAACTTTAGTCCAGAGTAGTTTGAAGGATTATGAGAGGGTGTGATGTTTATTGAACAGGCTGCATCAAGCATCTCAATACAGGCAGATATCTCCGGAGTTGTGGTTTCTCCTCCATAATAGACCTTTATCCCCTCCCTGCTGAGCAGTCCCATTACAACTCTGGCAAACTCAGGCCCGAGAAATCTGTTATCATGTCCTACTATAACACCTCTCTTCTTTACATCTTCAAAGTCTCTTATGCCCAGGGCTTCTTTAAGCTCTGGATTCTCTGTCTTCAGCACATTTATTATCGCCTCTGTTACAACTCTCACATTCTGGAAAGTGAAATCTGTTCCTATCTCTCCACGCCAGCCTGATGTTCCAAAGACTACCTTTGTTGGAGAAGTACTCTCTCTTGCAAATCTTTCAATCTCTTTCAGAAGTTCTCTCTTTAATTCTCTTTTTATAACTCTCCAGCATTGTTCTGCTGATTGGAAATTCATTAGGAAGACCTCCTTTAAGATTTCTTTGGTTGGATTAGTAAAAGGATATGGGTGAGGAATCCCTGTTAACCCTTGTCTCTTTCTCCAAGATATCCTTCAGATACTCAGGTATAGCAAAAAGGGCAAGGTGTATTTCAGGATTATAGAATTTTAAAGCACCATCTATTTTTGTAAGCCTCTCTTTTATCTCTCCCACATCCAAGCCCTTTGGGTCTTTCCCATTCGAGGCGAATACAAATCCCCAGGGTGTATAGAAAGAAGGTACAGCAGTCCAATAGGGTCTTACAACCTTAAAGACCTCTGATATGGTTTTATAGATTATGGCAAAGGCATCACAGTTTATAATCGATACAGTTGTTGCCTGTGTTACCATTACACCTCCTGGGGTGAGATGATTTGCGACCTCCTTGTAAAACTCCTCTGTATATAGCATTATTGCAGGCCCTGCTTCCATTGGCTCTGGCAGGTCAAGAATTATAACATCAAACTTCTCAGATGCCTCGGCAATAAACTTTCTCGCATCCTCATAAAAGACCTTTACTCTACTGTCATTAAAGGCACCTTTATGCCACTCTGGCATATACTGCTTACATACCTCAACCACCTCACGGTCAAGATCAACCATATAGACCTTCTCAACAGTAGGCCAACGGAGAACTTCTCTAATTGTGGCGCCCTCTCCACCTCCAGCAATTAGCACATTCCTTGGATCACCATGGGCAAGCAGAACAGGATGGACAAGACATTCATGATAAATAAACTCATCCGCCTCGGCAGACTGCATCTTTCCATCAAGGATCAAACTCTTACCAAATCTACCGAGTCTCAGAATCTCCAGTTTCTGATATTTGGTCCTTGAGGAATATATAACCTCCTCAAGGGCATGCATATTTACTTCAGTATCACTGGTAATCTCAAGAAACCATCTGGAATTCAGCATTACTGACCTTGTGTGGAAGTTTTTCTCCAGAATGGGAGATGATCCCCCTCTTCATCTCCACTATAGAAGGATTTTTACACTGAAACTTCTCAATCAGATATCTTGCCGCCTCATCTGGTTTTATAGTATCTCCACAGGTAAAGATATCCACTGCAGCATATCCATATTCTGGCCATGTGTGGATTGAGAGATGGGATTCCGCAATTACAACCATTCCACTAATACCAAAGGGGCTAAATTCATGGAAGGCCACATCAACAATAGTAGCTTTTGCCTTTCTTGCGGCAGAGATCATTGTCTCTCTTACATAGTTTAGGTCCCTGATTGCATCAGGATTGCAATCCTTTAATTCAACTAATAAATGAGTACCTAAAGCATGCAATCCACAACCCCCCTTCAATTTGGATTTAATGGAGACAAAATATCTCCTCAAGGCATTTAGGATAAAACAAACATCAATTTTTTGTCAAGCAGAAAGAGACCTCGCTGAGCAAACTACTCAGCACGAAGAAGGGCCTCAAGTAGGCCCTGAAAAGGAAGGTGTAAAACCTCCTGATGTAGAACTCGAACATGAGAAAGTGGAAAAAATTCTTTTTACCCTGCTTGAACCACATTGGGGACATATGGTATCCTTTTCAGTAGTTCCTACTCTTTGAAGAAGGGAGAATTTCTCTTTGCAATCTTCACATTTATACTCATAAATTGGCATTGAGGGTACCTCCTGTAAAAAGTTAAAAGGTTGCTATACAGTTTAACTATAAAAAATTATAAGCTATTTTTTCAAGAAATACTGGTCTACTTGAGATTAGGATTATGGTCAGAGAATTAGAGGAAATACTACTTGTAAGCAATGATCAAACAACAGTAGAATTTTTCAAGGATGTATTAAAAGACCTTGATCTGCAACTTGTGGTAAAGAATGAGATAAGAGCCTCTCTTAAGTGCTCAAAAGACAGACAGATAATATTTATTGATTGTGAGATTGCCGATGGAACCTGTATTGAATGCCTTGAAAGCATGGTTTCTTTAAATTCAGGCATAATACCCGTAGCGATATTAGAGGAAGGCAATAGAGAGCTTAGGATAGAAGCACTCCAGAATGGTGCCTTCTCAAGCATATTTAAGCCCCTGAATAGAAAAGAATTAATTGCTGTACTTAAAAGGGCTACTAAGGTGAAACAGCTGGAGGAGATGTTTGACTATCTTGAAAATCTGACGATAGAGGAGTTTCTAAAAGAGAAGGTTGGAAACTATCTGGGGAGATTCAAGGAGATAGAGAGAGTGTCAATTTATGACACTGTTCTGTGTGAGGTGGAAAGGGCCCTTCTGAAGATTGCCATGGATACCACAGGAGGAAACAAGTCTGAGGCATCAAAACTGCTTGGTCTTAATAGAAACACTCTCAGAAATAAGATAAAAAAATATAAAATAAAATAATGGGATTTGATTATCTAAGAAAAATACCCGAGCCCTCAGAGGTACTCGAAGAGATGCCCCTCAATGAGTCTCTCCAGAAGGTGAAAGAAGCGAGAGACAGAGAGATAATTTCTGTCTTCAAGAGAGAGTCAAACAAGTTTGTGCTCATAATAGGACCCTGTTCTGCCCATGACGAGGATGCAGTATGTGAGTATGTGGTCCGTCTGGCAAGGCTACAAGAGGAAGTAAAGGACAAACTGGTCCTTATACCCCGTATTTATACAAACAAACCCAGAACAACAGGGCTTGGATACAAGGGAATGATGCATCAGCCCGATCCCCTGGAAGAGCCAAACATCGTTGAGGGCATAAGGGCGATTAGGAGGATGCATCTCAGGGCATTGAGTGAATCCCATCTAACTGCAGCAGATGAGATGCTCTACCCGAGTAATTATCCCTATCTGGAGGATATACTCAGCTATGTTGCGGTAGGGGCGAGGTCAGTGGAAAATCAGGAACACCGTCTTACCACAAGTGGCCTGGATATACCTGTAGGTATGAAGAATCCAACAAGTGGTGACCTTGAGGTGATGCTAAACTCTATTCAGGCAGCCCAGGCAGGGCATGTATTCAGCTACAAGGGATGGGAAGTAAGAACCACTGGTAATCCCTATGCGCACTGTATTTTAAGAGGAGCTGTAAACCAGTATGGCCAGAATATCCCCAATTATCACTATGAAGACCTGATGAGACTTGCAGAGATTTATTTAGAGAGGGATCTGAAAAATCCTACAATTATTGTTGATACAAATCATGCAAATTCCAACAAAAACTATCTTGAACAGCCGAGGATTGCAAAGGAGGTGCTTCAGAGCAGAAGACAATCTGCTACACTTGCAGACCTTGTGAGGGGATTAATGATCGAGAGTTTTCTCGTTGATGGAGCTCAACAGCCCAATGAGGGTATTTTCGGAAAGTCTATCACAGACCCCTGTCTTGGATGGGAAAAGACAGAACGGCTCGTGAAGGAGCTGGCAGAACAGCTCTGAGTGCTATCTTAAATATCCTCTTATTACATTTACCCAGGCAGTGTATCCCTCGGGAGTTAGATGGACCCCGTCTGGTAGGAAATAAGACTCTATCGGGTTTCCCTTCCTGTCAAGAAAGTGACTGAAAAGGTCAATGAACTTTACTCTCTTTTTCATTGCGAGTTCATGGAGTCTTTTGTTTGCCTCTCTTAAAGTATCCAGGGAGATCCATTCAAGGAGCATTGTGGGAAGAAGGCTATGGACGAATATATCTGCATCTGGATATGTATGAGATAGCCTGTCAAGAATGGATTCATAGGCAGTAAGGAAATTCCAATCATCTATTGCAATGTTATTGAGTCCTGACATTAAAAAGATAAGATCAGCATGAGGGGCCTCTTCTGTAATCCGCGGCAGTCTTGCGAGCACTCCTTCTACAGTCTCTCCAGCAACACCAAAACTATATACCTTATACTCTGGAAAGAACTCCTGCCAGTTGCCGTATTCTATAAGGGAGTTGCCTATAAACAGTAGAGTTTTTGAAAGTTCCATATTTTTAAATCAAAGAATTTATGGCGCGCCCGGGAGGATTCGAACCCCCGACCCGCTGATTAGAAGTCAGCTGCTCTGTCCTGCTGAGCTACGGGCGCATTGGTCGGGGCGAGTGGATTTGAACCACCGACCCCCTGCTCCCAAGGCAGGTGCGCTATCCAGTCTGCGCTACGCCCCGTCTTTTAAAAGTAATACAATTTTTGAACAAATGTCAATAAAAGTTGCAAACTTCTGTTTTAAAAGATTATTATATTTTTTGATGAAAATAAGAGGGAGGTGCTGTGCAACTTCACTGGCTTGAGCTCACCGAGGCATCAGAACTGCTGAGAAAAAAGGAGATAACACCTACAGATCTCCTCAGTGCCCTTTTAAAGAGAATCGAAGAAACAGACAGAAAGGTGAGGGCATATGTGACCGTGACAGAGGAGTATGCCTACAGAAGGATTGAAGAGATAGAACAATCAGACAGCAGTGGCATTCTCTGGGGACTTCCCATAGCAGTAAAGGACAATATATGCACAAAGGGAATAAAAACCACCTGTTCCTCAAAAATTCTTGAGGGCTTCATCCCTCCCTACGAAAGCACTGCCACAGAGAGAATGCTCAGAGAGGGGTATGTCTTGGTAGGGAAAACCAACCTTGATGAGTTTGCCATGGGTTCATCCACCGAGAATTCAGGATTCTTTGTCACATCAAATCCCTGGAATCTGGACAGGGTGCCTGGTGGCTCCAGTGGAGGTTCTGCAGCTGCTGTAGCCTCTGGAATGGCACTCGCTGCGATTGGCTCTGATACAGGTGGTTCCATAAGACAACCTGCTGCGTTCTGTGGAGTGGTAGGACTTAAGCCCACCTATGGAAGGGTATCCCGTTTTGGACTTGTTGCTTTTGCCTCATCTCTTGATCAGATCGGTCCTATCACGAGGTCTGTCAGGGACGCTGCACTGCTCATGAATGTGATCTCAGGGCATGACCCTCATGACTCCACCTCTGCAGCTGTGGAAGTGCCTGACTTCACAGAAACAATAAAAAGGAGTATAAAGGGGCTCAAGATAGGGGTTCCAAGGGAGTACTTTGTGGAAGGGCTTAACCCTGAGGTGGAAGGTGCCGTAAGAGAGGCTATAAAGGTTCTGCAAGGACTTGGAGCAGAGGCCGTGGATATATCCCTTCCCCATACCTCTTATGCCGTTGCCACATACTATATTCTTGCTACATCTGAGGCGAGTTCAAATCTCGCAAGATACGATGGGGTAAAATATGGTTTCAGAGCTAAAGGCAGTAGCCTGATTGATATGTATATGGAGACAAGGGCTCAGGGATTCGGTCAAGAGGTGAAGAGGAGGATAATGCTTGGAACATATGCCCTCTCTGCAGGCTACTATGAGGCATACTATAGAAAGGCACAACAGGTGAGGACTCTCATAAAGATGGACTTCGAGAGGGCATTTGAGGATGTAGACATAATTGTTACCCCAACCACTCCGACACCTGCATTCAGCATAGGCGAAAAGATCTCAGACCCTCTGCAGATGTATCTGAATGATATATTCACCATATCTGTGAATCTTGCAGGTGTGCCTGCCATATCAGTGCCCTGTGGTTTTAGTTCAGAGGGACTCCCTATCGGGCTACAGATAATAGGAAGGCACTTTGATGAGGAGACTGTGCTCAGGGCAGCCTACAACTATGAACAGCAGACAGAATGGCATAAGAGGAGGCCACCCCTATGAAGTACGAGGCGGTTATAGGTCTTGAGATACATGCACAGCTTCTGACAGATACCAAAATCTTCTGCGGGTGTTCCACAAGCTTTGGTAGAGAACCCAACACTCAGACATGTCCAGTCTGTATAGGAATGCCAGGGGTGTTGCCTGTACTGAATAGAAAGGCGGTGGAGTTTGCTATTATGGCTGGGCTTGCCATGAACTGCAAAATAGCCCCTTATAGTAGGTTTGCAAGAAAAAACTACTTCTATCCTGACCTACCAAAAGGATACCAGATAAGTCAGTATGAGCTTCCCATCTGTCAGCAGGGATATCTTGATATTGAGGTGGATGGGGTGAGAAGGAGGGTAGGAATAACAAGAATACATATGGAGGAAGACGCAGGCAAGAACATACATGAGAAGGACAGCAGCCTTGTGGACCTGAACAGAGCAGGGGTACCACTGCTTGAGATAGTTACTGAACCAGATATCCGTACCCCTCGGGAGGCGGCTGTGTTTATGAGAAAACTGAGAACCATTCTCAGGTATCTCGGCATATGTGACGGAAACATGGAACAGGGCTCTCTCAGGTGTGATGCCAATGTCTCTGTAAGGCCTGAGGGGTCGGAAGGCTTTGGTACGAAGACTGAGATAAAGAACATAAACTCCTTCAGGTTCGTTGAAAAGGCTCTTGAATACGAGATAAACCGCCAGATAAAGCTCATCAGCCAGGGTGAGTCTGTGGTACAGGAGACGAGGCTCTGGGACAGTAGTGCCGGGAAAACCTATTCAATGCGATCAAAAGAGGAGGCTCATGATTACAGATACTTCCCTGAGCCTGACCTCGTACCACTGGAGATCCCCAGAGAATGGGTAGATGAGATAAAAGGCCGATTACCTGAATTGCCTGATGAAAAGAAAACCAGATTCATCAAGGAGTACAGCCTTCCTGAGTACGACGCAGAAGTGCTCACAGAAGAAAGAACAGTAGCAGAGTGGTTTGAAGAGGCAGTAAGGCTTGGAGGTAATCCCAAGAAGGTGAGCAACTGGATGATGACCGAACTCCTCAGGCTCCTTAACGAACATGAGAAGGAGATTACAGACATCCCTCTGACTCCTTCACATCTTGTAAAGATCTTGGATCTGATAGAGAAAGGCACGATAAGCGGTACCATAGGGAAAAAGGTATTCTCAGAAGTGTTTCTTACTGGAAAAGACCCTGAGGTTGTGGTTAAGGAGAAAGGTCTTCTACAGATTACAGATACCTCTGAGCTGGAGAAAATGGTGGATGAGGTCTTAAAGAACAACTCCAAGGAGGTTGAGCGATACAAAAAGGGAGAGACGAAGCTCCTCGGATTCTTCGTTGGTCAGGTGATGAAGGCCTCCAGAGGTAAGGCCAATCCTAAAATTGTGAATGAACTCCTGAAGCAGAAGCTTTCTGAGAGTTAATTAGACTTCTTTTCAGGGGATATCAGCCATCCTTAAGAATTATGGCAAACAAAAATAGAGAAATTAAAATCTCAATTGAGGATAACAGTCTCTTTTCAGCAGGCTCTCAAAGGCTCGATCTCTTTCTTGCAGCACAACTCAACAAAACACGCTCTTCTGTCCAGAAACTGATCAGAGAGGGAGCTGTAAGGGTCAACAGACAGAAGGTTAAACCTGGCTACAGGATAAAGGTCTCTGACATAATTGAGGTCTTCTTGCCTGAAGAGAAAGAAGAGAATAGACTCATACCACAGCCCATTCCTGTAGAGATACTATACAGGGATGAGTATATTATAGCAGTGAACAAACCACCAGGAATCGTAATATACCCTTCCCATGGACACAGAGATGGGACTTTGATGAATGCTATAGCATATATTTCAGATAGGCTTGCCTCGGTGGGAGGACCATTAAGACCAGGTGTTGTTCATAGGCTTGATAAAGACACCACAGGAGTAGTTGTTGTAGCATTGGATGACAGAGCATATTATGGACTTGTAGAACAATTCAAAAAACGGCTAATCAAGAAAGAGTATCTTGTTGTTGTGCATGGGCTTATGAAAGAAGACTCAGGGGAGATTGACCGTCCTATCGGTAGGTCTACATCTCATAGGAAAAAATTTTCCGTCCGGAGCCGTTCTCCGAAAGAGGCAAAGACATACTGGTCTGTACTTGAAAGGCTCAAAAATGCCACTCTCTTAAGGATAAGACTACTTACAGGAAGGACTCATCAGATAAGGGTACATTTCTCTTCAGTAGGCCATCCTGTGCTTGGAGACAGTCTCTATGGAAGGAAAACTACCATCATAATTGATAATAAAAGACTAAAAATCCCTCGTCAGATGCTCCATGCAGAAACCCTTCAGTTTGTCCATCCAATCACAGAAGAGATCCTTACACTTCATGCACCAGTGCCTGAGGATATGCAGCAGATAATAGATCTTCTAAAACTATAACTTGAACCTTTTTTTCTTATCTGATATAATTAAATTAAATTTATTATTAATAAAATATCAATTTTAGCCAATAAAGAATGTCAATTTTAGCCAATATAATTGAGTTTCTTCCTCTTCCTCTGCTTATTGTTAACAGAGAACATAAAATAGTGTATCAAAACAAGGCTATAGAAGAGCACCTGGATTACATGGACAATCTTACGGGACAATACTGTTATAAGGTATTTAAAAATAACTCTGAAAAATGTTCCGTTTCCCTTAGTCAATGTCCAGTAAGAGCAGTTATTGAAACAGGAGAGTCCATCACATTGATACATTATTTCAACAAAAAACCAATACAAATAGATGCCTTTTCAACAGATGGATACGCCTGTCTACTGTTCAAAGACCTTAAACCTTATCCTGAAAGTTTATCAAGAGAAAAAGTCTTCCATACAGGAAGAATGGCTGCTATTGGCTCAATGCTTATATATATAACCCATAATCTAAATACTGCTCTTAATGTATTATCTACCTATATGACCATCATTAAAAGAAAAACAGAAAAGGGAGAGAATATTCAAAATTATATTGAGAAAACTGAACAGGCACTCAGGTATATCTCAACTCTTACTCGCACAGTTCTTGATTTTGGAAGACCAACTAAAACTACTCTGAAAACTTCACTATCACAAGCACTTGACGATACATTAACTCTTCTAAAAACGGCCTTTACTGAAAGAAGAATCAATGTGTATAAATATCTTAAACCCTATAAAGTACCAATGTTGCCAAGACAAGAAATTCTTACAATTCTTTTTCTCATCCTTCAAAACTCAATTGAAGCTATGACCTCTGGAGGCAAAATTTTTATTCATCTATCAGGAAATACACTAAGAATAAGAGATACAGGTCCTGGTATACCCAAGGAAAGAATCAAAGAAATATTTAACACCTTTTCAGAGAGTTCTAAATTTGGTTATGGTCTGGGGCTTTATATCTGTAAACTCATCATGAACAGACTCAATGGTTTCTTAGAGATAAATTCTGACGAAAATAAAGGAACAGAGGTGATATTAAGATTTGCAGGAAGTTTCTTACGAGAGAATCTTTGGGAAGACACTACACAAACTTTGAGTTTAAGCAACTAATAAATATTCATTAAAAGATGAAGATTCTTCTCATAGAAGATGTCCCTGAAGAGAGAGAAGGGTTCTCAGAACTCCTCAAAATAGAGGGTTATGAAGTTAGTGCAGTTGCTACTGCCAAAGAGGCTATTGAGTCCCTGAAAGATTTATCTTATGATCTGGTGGTACTCGATATAGTCCTGCCTGATATGGATGGAATAGAGCTTTTAAAAAAGCTAAAAACTATTCAACCAGATACAGATGTAATTGTGATTACTGCCTATGCGACTCTTGAACGGGCTGTAGCAAGCATCAGAGAAGGTGTATATGACTTTCTAATAAAACCTTTTAGTAATAATGAACTCATCCTTTCCATCAAAAGAGTGGAAGAAAAGAGAAAGCTCTGGGCTGAAAAAGAACTCTTTGAGAAACAATTAATGCAGGCTTCAAAAGAATGGAGACTTACTTTTGATAGTCTCAAAGAGGGTGTTATGTTAATTGATAATCATTTCAATATTATAAAGGCAAACAAGAGTGTCTCCATGTTATGCGGTCTTGAAATTAAAGAAATACTCGGCAAAAAGTGTTTTAATATAATACATCGTACTGATGAACCTCCTGAATGGTGTCCTATAAACAACCTCCTAAAGGAGAAAAAGCCTGTTGAGGCAGAATTTTATGAGCCCTTTCTTAAAAGATACATTTATATTGAACTTATACCAATTTTTGACAATCAAGGTTCCCTTATTACTTATATACATACCTTCAGAGATATAACTGAAAAAAAAGCACTTCAAAAAAAACTGAAGAACACCTTAGAAACTATTTATAAAGTATATGAATATAGTCCTTATCCTATTGGCATACTCGCACCTGATTATAAATTTAGGTATGTCAATCCTGAGATGGAGAAACTTATTGGTAAAAAGAAGCTTGAGATAGAAGGAAGATACTGTTATGAGGTGGTACATGGAAAAAGAGAAGCATGTGAGGGCTGTGTACTCCAAGAGGTTTTAAGGTCAAAAAGACCTGTCTGGGATGAGGGACACTGTGTCACTGACTCTGGCAAAGAAAGTTTTTTTGAAAGAGTCTTCTATCCTCTTTTTGATGAGAAGGGCAATATTGAATCTGTAGTTGAGATTATAAAAGACATCACAGATCTCAAGCTCACAGAAAAGAAGCTTAGAGAATCTGAGACATTTTTAACTTCTGTATTAGAGGGGATAGGAGATGCTGTACTTGTTATTGATAAACAGATGAAAATCTTATCCGCAAATAAAGGATACCTTACTCAAACCAGAAGAACCCTTGAAGAGGTAGTGGGAAGATACTGTTATGAGATATCTCATGGATATGATGTACCATGTGATGAACATGGAGAGGACTGTGCTGTGAAGAAGACCTTTGAAGACGGCAAGCACCATACTGCACTGCATATCCATACAGCAAAAAATGGTACCAAGCACTATGCAGAAACTCATGCCTATCCCCTTAAGAATCCTGAAGGAAAAATCTATGCAGTTGTAGAAACTATAACAGATGTCACCACAAAAGTGACCCTCAAGAAGAAGCTCGAGGAGTCAGAGAGACGTTATAAAACCCTCTACAATAGTGCTCCTGACATGATGCTCTCTCTCGATATTGATGGAGATATCATTGAATGTAATGAAACCACTTTAAAAACCTTAGGTTATAAAAAACAGGAATTTCTTGGAAGAAGTTTTATAGAGATAGTACCAAAAGAGTTTTGGAAAGTTTATGAACAGAACTATCAAAAAATTAAAGAAAGAGGTTATTATGAAACCGAGTTTGAAGTCTTAAGAAAAGATGGTCAAAGACTCAAGGTGCTTGCAAAGGCTGTAGCTATAAAAGACAAGGATGGAGCCCATCTTAAAACAAGCGTCACCCTTCGTGATGTTACAGCACTGAGAAGACTCGAAAGAGAAAAACAACATCTTAAGGAACAACTTCTTCAGGCACAGAAAATGGAAGCAATAGGTGCTCTTGCAGCAGGTATCGCCCACGATTTTAATAATATGTTGATGGGGATATCAGGCTTTGCTCAGATAGTATCAATGAAAACAAACTCTGAGCAGATAAAGGAATATATACAAAAAATACTAAATGTAATTGACAAGGCAAAGGCACTTACAGACCAAATCCTTATACTTGGGAAAAAGGTCCCTCCTAAAAAGAAACCTATGGATATAAACCATTTTATAGAAAGTTCAATATCAACAATAAGAAGAATGATAGAAGAAAATATTGATATCGAGATTCAACTTGCCTCTTCTGTGCCCTCCATAATGGCTGATGAAGGGCAACTCTACCAAGTGATTCTCAATCTCATTGTAAATGCCAGAGATGTTCTAAAGGATGGAGGAAAGATCATAATAAAGACGGGCAAATCCCGAAAACCTTGTATAGAAAAGGAAGAGTACACATGTATCTTAAGACAGGAAGAAAGTTCCCAAGAAGAATATGTCTGGATTTCAGTTCAAGACAATGGTCCGGGCATTCCCAATAATATAAAACACAGAATATTTGAGCCTTTTTTTACTACAAAGGAGCTTGCAAGAGGAACAGGCCTTGGACTTTCGATTGTATATTCAGTGGTGCAGGAGCATGGCGGAAGCATAGACCTCAAAACTGCTCCAGACAAAGGCACCGAATTTGTATTGTTTTTTCCTGTATCAGAGCAAATAGCACCACAAAAAACTATGCCTGAAATAAAAGACATATCCCTTGAAGGCAAAGGGGAAAAGGTTTTAGTAGCAGATGATGAAGAGATTGTTAGAGATTTTCTTTCAGAATTCATGAAAGAAAAGGGCTTTGAGGTAATAACTGCCAAGGATGGAAAGGAGGCTTTAAGTATTTATAAAGAATTTCCTGATAAATTTGCAGTTGTAATTATTGATAGAATAATGCCGGGTCTTTCCGGTGAAGAACTAATAGTACATATGCGTAAACTCAATCCCTTTCAAAGAGTGCTTGTGTCTACAGGCTATGCTGATACGAAAGAACTTGACAAATTAAGACTACTAAAAAATATTAAGGTTCTTACAAAACCTTTTACCACTGAGGAACTTACAATTGCTCTAAAAGAATTACTGAATCTATAATAGAAAATAAAAAGGCATGAGGATTTACCTCATGCCTTTTTTAACTCCGGCAGCGACCTACTTTCCCACGACCTCCCGGTCGCAGTATCATCGGCCCTGGCGGGCTTAACTTCCGTGTTCGGAATGGGAACGGGTGTTACCCCGCCGGTATAGCCACCGGAAGTTTTATTCCTCAATAAATATTTTAATCTTTAAAGAACACCAAAATCAATTCTTTCTTTGACAAGGGGGAGTGACTGGGGTAGAGGCAAGTCTCACGGTCTATTAGTACTGGTAGGCTAAACGGGTTTCCCCGCTTACACCTCCAGCCTATCGACCTGGTAGTCTACCAGGGACCTTCAGGAGCCTTACGGCTCGGGAGACCTTATCTTGGGGTGGGCTTCCCGCTTAGATGCCTTCAGCGGTTATCCCGTCCGGACATGGCTACCCGGCACTGCCCCTGGCAGGACAACCGGAACACCAGAGGTCCGTCCAGCCCGGTCCTCTCGTACTAGGGCCAGCTCCCCTCAAGTCTCCTACGCCTGCAGCAGATAGGGACCGAACTGTCTCACGACGTTCTGAACCCAGCTCACGTACCGCTTTAATGGGCGAACAGCCCAACCCTTGGGACCTTCTTCAGCCCCAGGATGCGATGAGCCGACATCGAGGTGCCAAACCGGGCCGTCGATGTGAACTCTTGGGCCCGATCAGCCTGTTATCCCCGGCGTACCTTTTATCCGTTGAGCGATGGCCCTCCCACTCGGAGCCACCGGATCACTAAGCCCTGGTTTCCCACCTGCTCGGCCCGTCGGCCTCACAGTCAAGCCCCCTTCTGCCTTTGCACTCAACGGCTGGTTTCCGTCCAGCCTGAGGGGACCTTTGGACGCCTCCGTTACCCTTTAGGAGGCGACCGCCCCAGTCAAACTGCCCGCCAGACGCTGTCCCCCAGCCGGATTCACGGCCGTAGGTTAGAGCCCCAGTGTGACAAGGGTGGTATCTCAAGGACGGCTCCACGGGAACTGGCGTCCCCGCTTCCCAGCCTCCCACCTATCCTGCACATGCCACACCAAAACTCAACGCCAAGCTGCAGTAAAGGTGCACGGGGTCTTTCCGTCTAGCTGCAGGTAACCGGCGTCTTCACCGGTATTCTTAAGTTCGCCGGGCCCCTCGCCGAGACAGCGCCCAAGTCGTTACGCCATTCGTGCAGGTCGGAACTTACCCGACAAGGAATTTCGCTACCTTAGGACCGTTATAGTTACGGCC
>MTOU01000037.1 GCA_002011745.1 Nitrospirae bacterium JdFR-85 | reverse complement strand
ATAAGCACATACCATGCCAGAGCCCTAACCCATTGATTCTAAATAACTTTCCTCTCACAGCCCATTGCATTAAGGCAAATCCTTTTGCAGAAATGCAAAAAGGTTGATATAATATATTCTCAATGCAGCAGAAAAGTAAAGACATCCTCAAGAGGTATCTCCTTATAGGAGCCTTGAGTGGTGGGCTCATAAGTATTATTATCACCTTTCTGATGGATTTTCTCTTCGCTGATGCATTACAAGGCACATGGAGGTCAACAATAAGTAATGACCTGAATAGATGTTTATCAATCAATACCACCCCAGATAGTCTGTTGGTGTATCTTGTGTTTGGGTTGATTCTCATAATTTTATTTTTGATAGGAGCTTTGATGGGTAGCTTCTTCTCCTTGATCATATATAGATTTTTCCAGTTTCTTACGGGTCCAGAGAAATAGTTATGGGAACAAAACCAGCAATTTTGATCTTGGTATTCCTTATTGCTATAATTATATTTGTAAAAGGATACCAATTTTACTCCTATACAAAGACAGATCCTGCCTTCTGCTCCACCTGCCACCTGATGGAAGAGGGCTTCAGAGACTGGCGGAGAAGTAAACACAGTCATATAATCTGTCAGAAGTGTCATCAGTTAAGTATTCTGGAGGAGAACAAGCTACTTATTGCCTTTGCTCTTAAAGGTTCTTGGAATATACCACAGGAGCACGGGTCTATCAAACCTTGGCAGAACTGTCTGGACTGTCATATGCAGGAGGCAGCACAAGGCTCCAAAACTCTAAGGTCATCCTATGGGCATGCAAGACACGTATTTATGCAGGACATCAGTTGTGATGCCTGCCATACGGGAAATATCCATAACTTCGATGCAAACTCCAGAAAATGCCAGAAATGTCATAAAGACAAACTGGTACATGGTATGGGCATGGCAGGGGTTTACTGTCTTAACTGTCATAGTTTTGCAGAGATGGAAGCGAAGATGGTTACTCAGGAGAGATGCTTTAAGTGTCATACTGATGTGCCCACAGAAGGGGTAATGGCAAGGGTAAAGTGTTTTGACTGCCACAGACCTCATGGTAGGCTAAGAATAGAAAGCAAAGACTGTCTTGGTACATGCCATGGAAATGAGACAAAGGTTGGTCGCCATGGGGAGCATCTACGCCTTACACCTCTTGAATGTATTGATTGTCATAAGCCTCATACATGGGTAGTAGATGAGAAACAGGCCCGGACACTTTGTACCCGCTGTCATGAATATAAGAACCCACTGAGTTTTATATACTAACTATTTGATATATTTTTTCAAGGTATTTAAAAATACTCTGGCTGGCTCCGGCAATACACCTGTCTTTCTGTTTATTATCTCGGTCAGGCTTATACCACTTCTCCGATAGAACTCCTCATTTGAATCATAATCCATCTGGAGTGTGGAGCCTTCCAGGGAGACACCTGCAAAAATCCCCCTGCTTCTTGAGTAGGACAGGATCTCTGCCTTCAATTCTATATCAGTGCCTGCCTCGGCATGCCTGCCTACAGGACCAGCCGCTATAGAGGCATCTGCCCCAAGGGTGAATTTTCCTCTGATTATTCCATCCACGCTTCTTTTTGTCCTGAATACAAGAATAATATCTGTGGACTGTGCACCAATCTGCCAACCTATACTGCCTCCTGTAAAAGAGATGAAGAAGGGATAACTCCACTCGCCTTTATCATTCTTTACCACCATTATTCCCTTTCCGTGTCTGCCGCCTATTACAAATCCTACCTTGATTACCCGGGGAATTATAGCTATGCCTTCTGCATCTCTAAGAAGTGCTGGTGGGATACCTTTCTCTGGGATGGCCATTATCTCATTTAATACCTCTGTAGCCTCTTCAACCCTCTTTACAACCTGGGCATCTGAAGTGTTTGTAAAGACCAAAACATAAAACAGTATAAGAACTAATACCATTCTCATCTTGTGTCCTCCAGAATAAGTTTTTTTCTATTATACTAAAAAGGAATAAAATACTTCTGAGGATTTATGAGAATGAAGAGGATAAGCTCGCGAGAGAATCCATTAGTAAAGAAGATACTAAAACTGAAGAGGACACCTGAGAAGTTTCTGCCAAAGGTAGGCAGAAGGACTGGAGAGGTTCTCATCGAAGGGCCAAAGGTGCTGATGACAGCTCTTGATGCAGGAGGCAGAATAAAATCTGTTGCTGTAACCGAAGAATTGGTTAATACTGAAAAGGTTAGGCCTATGTTGGACAGACTCCTTAGCAGAGAGGTTCCTGTAAGTGTTATCGAGAAAAGTTTGATGATAAGACTATCAGAGACAGTGACTCCTCAGGGGATAGTAGCCATTGCAGAGATGAAGCACTATCTCCTTGAGGATATCCCGCAAGGGGAGAAGATAATCACTGTTTCTGATGAAATTCAAGACCCTGGCAATATGGGCACAATAGTGAGGACTGTGGATGCAGTAGGTCTCGGGTGGTTTGTGGTGCTTAAGGGTTCTGTAAGTCCTTTTAATCCAAAGGCGATCAGGGCTGCTGCAGGCAGTCACTTTCATATAAGAATTGTACTTGCAGAGAGGGAAGAATTTATCAAGTGGTGCCACCAGCATAGTATATCAATTGTCTCCACAATGGCAGAGGCAGAGACAGATGTATTCCATTGGACGCCTTATCCTCCTATGGCTATAGTATTTGGCAATGAGGCATCAGGTATAAGTAGAGCTATTAAAGAGACATCCCATCATACAATAAAAGTGCCTATTTATGGGAAGGCAGAGAGCCTAAATGTGGCTGCTGCATCAGCAGTAGTGCTATATGAGAGTGTAAGAAGGCTGAGAGAGCGATCGTAAACTCCTACAAGCCTTTATCGAAGGCTTAGTAAATTTCTTTTCCTTAAATATTGTAAACCTGCTTTTTCAAGGAGGGCTTATCTTGACAATTCTAATTATAATGTAATATAAAATTTAAGCTTTAAAATATCCTTTGATGGCCATTGGCCATAAAATCACAAAACAAGGAGGCTTACCATGAAAAGGAGGTCTGTCTTTATTGGTCTTATGGTTTCTCTGGTCTTTATTTTAATTATTGCTCCTTTGTATGCTGGTGCAGCAGGGCATTCTACACACTGGGGCTATGAGGGTGATATAGGACCCGCACACTGGGGTGATCTGTCCCCTGAGTTTAAGGCATGTAAAGAGGGAAAGAGCCAGTCTCCTGTGGATATCAGAAATCCTGTTAAGGCGGCTCTGAAGCCCATTGAATTCCACTATAAAACCACTCCTCTGAAGGTTATAAACAATGGACATACTATCAAAGTAGACTATGAAAGGGGCAGTTATATAGTGGTTAATGGCAAGAGGTACGATCTACTTCAGTTCCATTTCCATACACCCAGTGAAAATACAGTCAATGGGAAACCCTATGATATGGAGGCACATCTCGTCCACAAAAGTGAAGATGGCCAGCTGGCTGTAGTAGCTGTTTTTATGAAAAAGGGTAAGGAGAACAGTTTTATAAAAACCATATGGAGGCATCTACCAGTGCACGGAGGTAGTGAGAAGATAGTGAGTTCTATAAAAATTAATGTAGCAGATTTCTTGCCCAAGAATAAAGCCTACTATGCCTTTGATGGTTCTCTTACTACACCCCCATGTACAGAAGGAGTAAAGTGGCTTGTGCTGAAGACACCTGTAGAGGTATCAGAGGCACAGGTCAAAAAGTTTGCTCTTATCTTTAAGATGAATGCAAGACCCACACAGCCATTGTATGGAAGAGTTATAAAGGTGAGCGAGTAAGAAATTAATATTATAGTAATCAAGTGTTGAGGGGTCTTTACAACCCCTCTTTTTTTGTTAGATAATGTAGTCAGGACAATGGCTACATGCAGTGTTTGTAAGACTACTTCTCTGTTTATTTCTCAACAGATTGGAGTATGTCTTGAGTGTATAAGAAGGACCCCTGAGAAAGCCCTGGATTTTGCTCTTCAGGCACACAAAAGAAGCAGAAGGGCCTTTGGACTCCCTGAAATACCTCCCAAGGCAGAAGATGGAAAGAGGTGTAATATATGTGTGAATGAATGTGTTATCCCTGAGGGTGGCCTTGGATACTGTGGATTGCGGAAGAATCTGAATGGTCAGATTGTTGGAGTAAGTTCCGAGAGGGGTAAACTTTCTTGGTATCATGATCCTCTACCTACAAACTGTGTGGCAGACTGGGTCTGTGCTGGTGGAACCGGCTCAGGCTATCCCCTGTATGCATGCAGGAGAGGACCCGAGTATGGACACACTAATCTTGCTGTATTTTTCCATGCCTGTACCTTCAATTGTCTCTATTGTCAGAACTGGCACTTCAGAGAACAGACCCTTGTAGATATCACCATTCCTGTAGAGTCCCTGGTCAAAGCCGTAGATAAAAGTACAACCTGTATATGTTATTTTGGTGGTGACCCTACTCCTCAACTACCCTTCGCCCTGAAGGCATCAAGAATGGCACTAAAAAATAATCCCGACAGGGTCCTGAGGGTTTGCTGGGAGACAAATGGTACAATGAATAAGACACTCCTTAAAGAGATGATAGAACTATCCCTCACTACAGGAGGTACTATAAAGTTTGATCTCAAGGCATGGGATGAGAGGTTGCATATTGCCCTTACAGGTGTCACTAACCAGAGAACTCTTGAAAATTTTGCCCTTGTTGCAGAGAAGATTTCTCAAAGAACTGAACCTCCCCTTCTTGTGGCAAGTACGCTCTTAGTTCCGGGGTATATTGATGAGGAAGAGGTTAGAGGGATTGCCCGCTTTATTGCTTCACTTAATCCCAATATACCTTACAGCCTCCTTGCATTTTATCGACACTTCTATATGGATGATCTTCCTCTTACATCCAGAGCCCTTGCCTACAGGTGTCTACAGGTGGCAAAAGAAGAGGGTTTGAGGAATGTGCGTATAGGTAATATACATCTGTTGCAGTCTTAGTGTAGTTGAAAAATACCCCCTTGATGTACGAAACTATTTAGGATAAATTCTGGATGGGAGGAGTTTATTATGATCGAGGTGATCAGAAAGAGAAGAAGTATTAGAGCTTATCTAAGTAGAGAGGTAGAGGAGGAAAAACTAAAAGAGATCCTTAAAGCAGCAATGTTTGCTCCTACCTCATGGGGGAGAAGACCCTGGGAGTTTATAATAGTAAAAGACCCTAAGACAAAGACTGCTCTTTCTGAGGCAACCCCCTATGCTACATTTGTGAAGAATGCACCTGTGGTGATTGTGATAGTCTATGATACAACAAAGGGAAGACGATTCAAAGAGGACTCCTCTATCTGTGCCGAGCATATCCATCTTGAGGCTGTCAATCAAGGCCTCGGTAGTTGTTTTGTCCAGATAGCGGATGCAGAGGGGCCCCACGGTAATGCAGAGGCCTATGTAAAAGAACTCCTCGGAGTCCCTGAAGGTTATAGGATTCAGTGTATGATGCCTATAGGATATCCTGCCCATCAGTTGCCTGAACATTCTGATACTGAATATGATGAATCAAAGATACATAGAGAGAGGTTTGGAGGATGAGGTATATTGCTGATCTGCATATTCATTCTCCTTACTCAAGGGCAACAAGCAAGGATATGACCCTTGAGGGGATATCCTACTGGTCACAACTGAAGGGTATAAAACTGATAGGCACTGGAGACTTCACCCATCCTGCATGGTTCAAGGAGTTGAGAGAAAAACTGGAGCTTACGGACAATGGCTTTTATAGACTGAACTCAGAAGTAGAGGGGGTACCCTTGAGTTGTGAGTCTGATGTGTACTTTGTACCAACTACAGAAATAAGTTGTATCTATTCAAAGAACAAAAAGACCAGAAAGATTCATCTGCTTGTGATTGTTCCAACCCTTGAGGATGCTGCCATCCTTAATAGGAGACTCTCCCAGATTGGTAACATCAGCGCCGATGGTAGACCAATCATTGGCCTTGATGCAAAAGAACTTCTCAGGATGGTGCTTGATACATCTGAAGAGGCGATTGTCATTCCTGCCCATGCATGGACTCCCCACTTCTCCCTGTATGGAGCATTCTCTGGATTTGATAGCCTAAGTGAGTGTTTTGAAGAACTCACTGATAGGGTGTATGCAATTGAGACAGGTCTCAGTTCAGACCCACCTATGAACTGGCGATTGAGTGAGCTGGATACTGTTAGACTGGTCTCCAACTCTGATGCCCATTCACCCTCAAAGATCGGTAGAGAGGCAAACATCTTTGAGGCTGAGTTCTCCTACAAGGGACTGTTCAATGCTATAAAGACAGGGAATGGGCTATTTGGCACTATAGAGTTCTTTCCTGAAGAGGGGAAATACCACTATGATGGGCATAGGGCATGTAAGGTCTGTCTGTCTCCAGAGGAATCAATGAAACACAACTATAGATGTCCTGTCTGTGGTGGAGAGATTACCGTGGGAGTGATGCACAGAGTGATATCCCTTGCTGACAGGCCTGACACCAGCAGACCACCCTCTGCAAAACCATTCTATTCACTGATACCGTTGCAGGAGATACTGGCAGAGGCACTTAAAGTGGGTGTTAATACAAAGAAAGTTTCGGAGTTGTATATGAAGATTCTCTCAGAGCTTGGAACAGAGTTTAGTGTTTTAATGGATGCCGATATTGAGATGATAAGGAATACAGCAGGGGAGATAGTGGCAGAGGGGATAAAGAGGGTGAGGGATGGAAAGGTGAATATAAGTCCTGGTTATGACGGAGAGTACGGAAAGATCAGCATCTTCGAGCCCCTGGAGGTTGCAGAGATTAAGGGTCAAACGCTGTTGTTCTGAAAATGTCATTTTGTGATAGAAGAGACAGCGGCCTTGTGCTTGTAGTAGTCTTGCTGATACTTGTACTTCTTGTGGCCTTAGTTAGTGAATTTGCCTATGAGACCTACACGTCAGTATCAATGACAGAAAACTGGAAAGAGATGCAAGCACTCACAGTAATGGCAGAATCGGCAACAGATGTGGCGGTTCATGCAGTCTCGTCTCTACATGAGTCTCAGACATATACCTATCCAGAGGAACTGTCATTTCCCGTGCCTGTGTCTGATGAAGAGAGTATCTTGATAAGAATCAGAGATGAACAGGCAAAGATAAATCTTAATCGTCTCATATATCCAAATGGTTCAGACAATCAAAGGGTTATCTCTCTCTTCAGAAGGCTCTGTGATGTGCTTCAGGTGGAGGAGAGCATTGTGGACAGGGTACTTGATTGGATAGACAGGGACTCTACAGAAAGGCTAACAGGTTCTGAAGAAGGGGCAAAAAACGCCCCTCTTTATAGTATTGGAGAACTACAGTATATAAAAGGTATAACTCCAGAGACACTTCAAAAGCTGATTCCCTATTTAAGTGCATACTATGATAGATCTGGAGTATCTGACAAGATTAACATAAATACGGCCCCCAAAGAGGTGATAATGGCCCTTCATGAGGAGATAGACAGTTCAATGGCTGAAAATGTTATCCTTTACAGAAAAGAATCACCCTTTGAGAGACCTGAACAGATAAAGAATATTTCAGGATTTGAGAAGGTATATGCAGAGATATCGCCTCTTATAGCTGTGAGAAGCGGGTTTTTCAGGATTATTGTTACTGCTACAAATGGGAGTCTTAAATCTACTGTAGAGGAGATTGTAGATATTGACAACAGCAGAGTATTATTTTACAGGGTAAACTGATGAAGACAGGATTTATAGAAGAGATAGACGAAGATACTATAAGACTCTCTATATTGAGCCATAAAAGAGGAGAGATCATCCTCGAGGGTGAGCATACTTTCCATAAAAGAGAATTCAAGAAGCCACCAGATGTGAAGGAGTTTATCCTGAATCTGCCTTCCTGGATGCTCAGTTTCAGGATTCTAAAACTCCCCTTCAAGGATAAAGATAAAATAGACAGGGTTGTCCCCTTTGAATTAAGTGGGTTTACACTTTTGAAACCAGAGGAGTTTGTGTTTCAGGCAAGAGTATTACAGAAGGATGAGATGTCTGAAGATAGCGCAGTCCTTGTAGGCTTTCTGAAGAAGGAAGACCTTCTGCAGAAGGTTCAGTGGCTCAAGCAGAGAGGTATAGAGGTCTCGAGAGTCACCTCTCTGGTGTTTAGATATCTTTCAGAGAATCCAGACAAGATGCCCCTTTCTGAAGGTAAGGTGCTGGAGGAGGAGAGGAAGAGGCTAATGATGAAAGAGATGAAAGAAGGGGATATAGATTTTCTGGCAGCCTCTGTGGGTATGCAGCAGAAGAGAGAATCACTTCTTAAGTTTATGGCCCGTGCCCTGATATTGGTATTTTTGGTCCTCTTCTTTATAGGAATTAATCTCTTCATCCTCTACTATAAAGAGTCGAGATACAGAGATTCCCTTAACAGCCATATTACCAAGACCTATAAAGAGTTGATGCCTTCCTCAAAGGTGGTAGCTCCTCTGTATCAGATGAAGGCAACCCTTAAACAGATGAGAGAGACACTTAGGACGATAGATTCACCTGATACACTGGATATACTTCTAAAGTTGAGCAAAAACTGGACAGATACGGTGAAGGTAAACTCCATAGAGATAAAACCAGAAAGAACTATAATTAAAGGTGAGACCAGAGAACTAAAAGACCTTGAAGATTTAAAGAGCCTTCTGCAGAAGGGGTTTCCCAGTGTTAGAGTTATGGAGACAGAGAAGGGAGTAAATGAGTTGTTTAGATTCACAATGGAGATTAAGGAATGAGGAAGGTTTTAGATAAAAGACTAATAATTTTCCTGATCCCCTGTCTTTTGATTCTGCTTTTTGATGTCTATATTTTTTTTAATTATAAGGCCCTAAGGGCCGAAATAGAGGTTTTTGAGAAGAGACTATATGAGATGAAAGAACTATCTGGAGAGTTCCTTAACATTAAAAAAAGACTTGATTATTACAGACAAAGGGTTTACAAAAAAAAGGACCCCCCTTCTGTGGCCCTTGAGGAGGTCCTGCAGAGTATTGGACTCAAAGACAGGGTGCTTTTGATAAAGCCTCTTCCTTTGAGGAACTCTGGTAGTTTTAAACTCTATCCTTTTGAGGTGAAACTGAAGAAGGTTACCATCTCTGAGTTGGTAAGACTTCTTTATCATATTGACTCAGAGGATAGGAACTTTATTGTGAGAAACCTGAGACTCAGTAGAGAGTTTTCCTCACCCCAGAGACTTTCGGTTGTGGCAGAACTTGTAGCATTGGAGACTGTTGAGGATAGATAGGATTATTATAAGGGAGACCACTATATTTACTTTAAGTGAGGTGGTGGTATAACCATGAAGTGGTTAATTAGATTGCTTCTTTTTATCATGGTTTTGCCACTTCTGCTGGTACTCCTCTGGTACATAGGTGTGCCTGAGGAGTATATAACAGATAAAATAGAAAAAGCGGTATCATTGAAAGAATTATCTATTAGTAGCAGGCCTGTTGATGTGGTACTGAAGATCTCAGGATTCAGAAAAAAGTTATTTTTTGGATTTTATATAAAAGAGCTTGAGCTCTTCAGAGAGAATACTTCTTCAGATAAGGTTCTGCTTAGTGTTTATCATTTAACAGGCCGACTAAGACTGGATAGGCTGTTGATTGGGAAATTGGAGATAGAGACTAATGGATTTGTAACACCATCTAAAAAAGGGGAAATAGAGCTTTGCATTCTGGCAGACAAGGAGGGCTATAAGATGGAGTTTGAAGCAGAGGATGTCCAGCTCGGTAGGCTCCCTATACTCAGGGTTATTGGATTGAAGGGAGAAGGAGTTGCCGATATTGAGGGAGTATTAAGTGTAGGTAGAGATAGAAAATCAGATGCGATAGTGCTTCTACAGATAAAAGATATGAGACTTTCAGACATCATTCAACAGAATCTCTATATACCTCTTAGTCTTTTCAGGGAACTGAAGGGTGTTTTACAAATACATGACAGAGGTGTTGAGGTCACCTCCCTCAGCATGAAGGGTAAAAATATCTACAGTAGGCTGAAAGGCAGTATTCAAAGGAGTGTGTTTAGAGGGAGGCTTGAGATTATGCCTGAGGAGGATTTCCCCAAGATTGGGCTATATCCTCTTAAAAGATACAAGATTTCTGAAAGTTACTATGTAATACCCCTTAACATAGACCTCTCTAATAGAATTAATTAGGCATGTCCTAATATTCCTCCACAATATATTGTGTTTCTTCTTCTGCATACAGCAATATATTGAAAAATCGCTCGAGAGAGCAATTTTTTTCTTGACTTTTAAGCGATTTTGGTTTATCATTAGGTGGTAAAAGGTGGTAGAAAGTGGAGGGCACTGGTGCCAGGATTTTCGGGTAAGTACTATAATTCAGTGGATAGCAAGGGCAGGGTAATTATACCAGCCCCCTTTCGTAATATCCTACTGAGCAACTACAGCACAAGGCTATTTGTTACTAATGCAGCTTTTGATAAATGTCTACTCATTTATCCAGCAGAGGAATGGCAGAGGTTTGTTGAGAAGGTAAGACAACTGCCCCAGATGAAAAGATCAGTAAGGTGGGTTATGAGGAGGGTGGTTGCCTCTGCCCACGAATGTGAGCTGGACAAACAAGGGAGGCTTCTTGTTCCTTCAGCCTTACGAGAGGATGCGGGTCTCAATGGAGAGATTGTTGTGGTAGGACAGATCGACAAGATAGAGCTCTGGAGCAGAGAGGAGTGGGACAAAGAGATGGATCTTGCAAAGGTTGACAGGGAGAGTTATGAGGAGGAACTTGCATTACTGGGTCTCTGAGACATAGACCTGTTCTACTTAAGGAGGTGATGGAATATTTAATTACTGCTAAGGAAGGGATATATGTAGATGCAACAGTTGGAAGAGGCGGGCATACAAGAGAGATACTGAAAAGGTGTGGAGAAGGCTGTAGAGTGATTGGGATAGATCGGGATGTTTTGGCACTGCAGTCCCTACGGGAAGAGGTAAAGGACAAAAGGTTAGAACTGGTTCATGGTAGATTCTCAGAGATGGTGTCTCTTTTGATGGAGAGAGGAGTAGAGAAGGTGAATGGTGTATTGATGGACCTTGGAGTGTCGTTGGAGCAGTTGAAGACAGAAGAGAGGGGATTTAGTTTCTCTTCTGATGCACCGTTGGATATGCGTATGGACAGGGAAGAGCCTTTGACAGCCTTTGAGATAGTAAACCATTGGAGTCAGAGAAATCTTGAGGATATCCTTAGAAAATATGGAGAAGAGAAAAGGGCATCCTCGATAGCAAGGGCTATTGTCACACAGAGAAAAGGTTCACCAATAAGGACATGTAGAGAACTTGCTTCAATAGTGGAGAGAGTTTACAGACGGAGAGGCAGAATACATCCTGCTACAAAGACATTTCAGGCATTGAGAATAGTAGTAAATGATGAAATAAGGGAACTTGAGAGGGGGTTAGAGGCTGCTCTGAGTGTCCTGAAAGAGGGTGGGAGGTTATGCGTCATCTCCTATCATTCCATTGAGGACAGAATCGTGAAGAACTTTATGCTTTCAATGGAGAAGAGAGGGATTTTAAAAAGGATTACCAGAAAGCCCATAAAACCCTCACACCTGGAGACAAGGGAGAATCCTTCATCCAGGAGTGCTAAATTAAGGGTAGGGGAGAGATTATGATGTACAGAGGAGGTTTTCTACCAAAACTCTCTATAGTATTTCTTTCCTTAATAACAGTAATCCTTATCTTTATGCTTGTATGGCTCCGCTCTAATCTTGTCAAGATGGAGTATGAACTTGGCCAGTATCAGAGGCTTAAGGAGACACTGTTGGATGAAAAAAGAAGGCTGATACTGGAGAGGGAGAAGCTTACCTCTCTACAGAACATAGAGCGTATAGCCATAAACAGACTCCACCTTTCTACCACCGAAAGAAAAAAAGTTTTCTATGTGAAGATTACAGAATCTCCAAAACCCTTTGTTACAGGTTTTGAAAAATATTAGATAAACAATAATGAACAGAGATAAAATAAATAGACAGAGGTTAACGAGGAGAGGTATAATAGTTATATCTCTGATCGGTTCCGCCTTTATAATGGTCTTTTTTAGGTTGTTTGATCTTATGCTCCTTCGACATTCCACCTATCAACAGATGGCCTCAAACCAGTATACAAGAATAACAGAGATACTTGTAAACAGAGGTAATATCTATGACCGTAAAGGAAGAATTCTTGCCCTCAATACAGAGAGCTTTTCTGTTTATTGTAGACCTTCCTTAGTAGAGACCCCTGAGTCAACAGCAGAGCTCCTGAGCACTGCCCTAAGACTAAAGAAGCACACTCTCCTGAAGAGTATACATACCAAGAGGAACTTTGTATGGGTTGCCAGAAAGGTGAGTATTGAAAAGAAGACACTGTTGAAGGACTTACAGATAAAAGGGATCGGGATACTGCCTGACACAAAAAGGGTCTATCCAAAGAGGTCTCTCGCTTCACATATACTTGGGTTTGTGGATATTGACAACAGAGGACTCGAAGGTATAGAGAGGGTTTACAATTCCTTGCTGAGCAGAGACTCATCAAAGGTGACAATAAGGACAGATGCAAAGGGTAATATCCTTTACACAGGGGCAGAACTCGAGACTGAGGGTAACAGCATTGTGCTCACAATAGATGAGGGTCTTCAGGTGATTGTGGAGGATGAACTGGACAGAGCTGTAGAGCAGTGGAGTCCTTCTGCTGCTACCTCTATAATAATGAATCCTCATACAGGAGAGATCCTTGCTCTTGCAAACAGACCTACCTTTGATCCAAACAGCCCCGGCAAATATAAAGCTTCTTCGAGAAGAAACAGGGCCATTACAGACCTGTATGAACCAGGCTCGACCTTCAAGATCATTATGGCAGCTGCTGCACTTGAGGAGGGTATTGCAACCCTGAATACCAAGGTTGACTGTTCTTCGGGTGTAATAGAGATAGCTGGCAAGCGCATCAGAGACATACACCCTCTCGGCATACTCACACTTAAAGAGGTTATTCAGAAGTCCTCAAATGTAGGGGCGGTAAAGATCGCTCTCAGGCTCGGACCAGAACGATTTTATAAGTATGTGAAGAGATTTGGCTTTGGAGAAAAGACAGGGATAGACCTCATTGGAGAAAGCCCTGGTATTGTGAAATCACCCGATAGATTCTCTGGCACCACCCTGGCTGCTATGGCTATAGGATATGAGGTGATGGTTACACCTCTTCAGGCTTTAAGAGCCTATGCAGCTATTGCCAATGGTGGTTATCTTGTAAGACCTCATCTTTTGAAGACTGTTATATCAGCAGAGGGAGGAATTCTGAAACGGGTAAGAACAGAGAAGAAGAGAATAATATCAGAGAGGACCGCTATGCTGCTGAAGGAGGCCCTGAAAGCCGTAATATCAGAAGAGGGTACAGGAGGGAAGGCCGCTGTGGAAGGGAATACCGTTGCAGGTAAAACAGGCACAACGAGACTTGTTGATCCTAAGACTGGCCGTTATTCAAACAAACACTTCGTAAGTTCCTTTGTGGGGATGGTCCCAGCAGACCGTCCCATTTTTGTTATTATAGTAGTCCTCTGGAATCCTAAGGGTAAATACTATGGTGGAGAAGTGGCTGCTCCGGTCTTCAGTGCTATTGCCAAAAGGGCACTCTCATACATGATGATTCCAAGGGAGGATACCATTAAGGAACAGATACTGGTTGTCCAGAAATATACAGGTAAAATGCCCTTGCTCAGATTAAAAGGAGTATATAAAGATGAGATTGAGCAGATTGATTAATGGTCTTAACCCCCTTGTAGTAATAGGTGATGCAGAAGTCCAAGGACTGAGCAGTGATTCAAGGACCCTGAAGAAGGGAGACCTCTTCTTTGCTATTAAAGGAGAGCATCATGACGGCAGGAGATTTATCTCAGACGCAATAGCCAAAGGTGCAGCAGCTGTGGTGACAGATACGCCTCTGGAGAAGTCACTTTCAGTGCCCTTGGTTGTGGTTAGGGATATACATGAGGCTATAGCCTTTGTCTCGGATAGATTCTATGGACATCCCTCGTCAGAACTAAAGGTGATAGGGGTAACCGGTACAAATGGAAAGACAACCACCTCTTCTCTGCTCTCTCATATCTTAACTGCTGCAGGATATAAGACTGGTCTTATCGGTACAGTAAAGTATCTTATTAGGGATAACAATAGGACCGTGGAAGTAAAGAAACTACCTCTCCATACTACACCTGATGCCATACACTGGCAGGAACTTCTCAGGATGATGAAGGCTGAAGGGGTCAAGATGGTGGTTTCTGAAGTCTCATCTCATGCCTTGGCACTTAGAAGGGTTGATTATACAGAGTTTCATCTCTCCATCTTTACAAACCTTTCGAGAGACCACCTCGATTTCCACGGAGATATGGAGAGCTACTACCAGAGTAAGATGAGGCTCTTCAGAAAACTGACCCGCTGTGTAGCAATATTCAATACAGACGATCCCTACTGCCGTAGGGCAGCAAAGGAGACTCTCTCCTCAGGACTGAAGATTATAACTTGTGGTACCTCTGAGGATGCAGTCTTCAAGGTATCTAATATATGCCTGAAAAAAGAGGGAGTTGAGTTTTCTATAAGAACCTCTACTGAAGAGATAAGCCTCAGGTCTGAGCTGGTGGGAATGCCAAATGTATACAACATAGCCCTTGCCGTGGCAGCAGCCCTTCAGATGGAGATAAAGCCCCATATAATTCAGGAGGCTGTCAGGAGGTTTCAACCAGTAGAAGGAAGGCTACAGATGATAAAACTGGGTCAGGATTTCTCAGTGGTTATTGACTATGCCCATACACCAGATGCCCTCCAGAATGTGATTCTCGCGATGAGACCCCTTACAAAGGGGAAGTTGATCATAGTCTTTGGCTGTGGAGGAAACAGGGATAGGGGTAAAAGACCTATCATGGGTGAGATTGCCACAGAATTGAGTGACCTGGTGATTGTTACTTCTGACAATCCGAGGAATGAACCCCCAGGTGAGATTATTAAGGATATAGTAGGAGGCATCAAGAAAAAGAATTATATGATCATTGAAGACCGGCGTGAGGCAATTTTCAAGGCCATAAGTATTGCATCTTCTGGTGATATGGTGATAGTGGCAGGCAAGGGGCATGAGGAATATCAGGAGATTGAAGGAGTAAAGTATCCATTTTCAGACAGGGCCACTGTTGTGGAGGCAATAAAGAACAGGCTGGAGGCAGTGAATTGTTGAGGTATTCACTTGTTGAGATACTGGAAGCAACAGGAGGAAAGCTCCTCATTAAAGGGGTAGATTATTTTAGGGGAATATCCATTGATTCAAGAACCATCAAAGAGGGTGAACTCTTTATCGCCCTCAGAGGAGAGCGTTTTGATGGACATACATTTGTGGAGGAGGCGCTGAAGAAAGCCCATGGTGCAATAGTAAGTTATCCTCCGGTGCTGCCTGTAAGGGGCAAGAGTATTATACATGTAGACAATACTCTCAAGGCGTTGCAGAGTATAGCCCGATATAGGCGTCTCAAAAGGAGTGTGAATGTAATTGCAGTAACGGGTACAAATGGGAAGACCACAACAAAGGAGATGATTGCCACTGTACTGAGCAGAAACCACCGGGTACTCCGGAGCAAGGGAAATCTGAACAATCATATAGGACTGCCTCTCTGTCTTGCTGAACTCAATGGACAGGATATTGCGGTTCTGGAGATGGGGGCATCAGCAGTGGGTGATATAAGACAGCTATGTGAGATAGCACTGCCTCAGATAGGAGTGATAACAAATATTGGGCCTGCCCACTTAGAGGGTTTTGGTTCGATCCAGCAGGTGAGGCAGACAAAACTGGAGATGCTGGAGTTTGTGAAAAAGGTGGTATTGAATGTTGATGATCCGATGTTGTCACCATTGATGGGTAGTGAACTACTTAAGGGCAAAGAGGTGATTACTTATGGCCTGTCAGAGAAGGCCTCTGTAAGAGCAGAGGATATCTCTTATAGTGCCTCTGGAGTGAGTTTTTCTCTTGTTAGTGATGGTACGAGAAAGAGGGTGAGTCTGAGACTTTTTGGAAGGTTCAATGTATACAATGCCCTTGCTGCAGCATCAGTCTGTAGGATCTTTGACTGTATGAACACCTTTGCAGATACACTTAAGGAGTTCAGAGGTGTCCCAATGAGACTTGAACTAAAGACCCTGAAAGGCGCTACTGTGATAAGTGACCTTTATAATGCAAATCCTGCCTCAATGGAGGAGGCTATAAAGGAACTCTTAAGTCTGAAAAAGACCCGTGCAATAGCTGTTCTCGGTGATATGCTTGAGCTGGGTGCCTATTCAGAGGTTGCCCATAGAAAGCTTGGCAGATGGATTGCTTCTCTGCCTGTTGACATTTTTGTTGCTGTAGGACCATTGATGCGTCTCGCATATGAGGAGTTCAGAGATGCGAATTCCAATAACAGGCTGGCATTCTCGGTTAAAAACCCTAAGGAGGCAAAAGAGCTTTTGATGGACCTGCTCAGAGAGAATGACACTGTCTTGATAAAGGGATCCAGAGGAATGAGACTGGAAAAGATACTGGAGGAGTGATGCTGTACTGGTTGCTGTATAGTCTTCACGAGTATTATTTCCCTTTTAATGTGTTCAGATATATCACATTCAGGACTGCTATGGCTGTAATCACAGCGTTTATTCTTACCTTTTTCCTGCTCCCCTATCTAATAAGAATGCTCAAGAGACTCAATATGATACAACAGGTGAGAGACGATGGACCCCAGAGTCATCTGAAAAAGGCGGGTACACCCACAATGGGAGGAATTCTTATTCTGGGTAGCATAGTTGTGACTGCACTGCTCTGGATGGATCTGAAGAATCCCTATATGTGGGTTATAACTGCGGGAACAGTATGTTTTGGCATAATAGGTCTTTTAGATGATTATTTGAAGATTGTAAGGAAGAATCATAAAGGCCTCAGGGCTTGCCAGAAATTCGGCCTTCAGATATTGGTAGCCACGGGTATAAGTCTTTTCCTCTATTACAATCCCCTCGACCCTTATAGTACCAAACTGAGCGTGCCCTTTTTTAAAAAATGGCTTATAGACCTCGGGATGTTTTATATTCCCTTTTCTATTTTTGTGATAGTTGGCTCAAGTAATGCAGTAAATCTGACTGATGGGATTGATGGTCTCGCAATCGGGCTTGTGGCTATAGCGGTGCTTGCAAATGGAGCACTTGTCTACATAAGTGGACATGCGGGTCTGGCCAAATATCTACAGGTTCTTTATCTTCCCAAGACAGGAGAGTTGACCATATTCTGTGGAGCCATATTTGGAGCTGCCCTCGGTTTTCTCTGGTACAATGCCTATCCTGCCGAGATATTTATGGGTGATGTGGGCTCTCTTGGTCTTGGAGGTGCCTTGGGTATACTGGCAGTGATCACAAAACACGAGATAGTGCTTGCCGTGGTGGGTGGTATATTTGTTGTGGAGACAGTGTCAGTGATACTGCAGGTTGCATCATACAAATTGACCGGAAGAAGAGTCTTTAAGATGGCCCCAATACATCATCACTTTGAGGTTAAGGGATGGGCAGAGTCGAAGACAGTTGTAAGGTTCTGGATTGTGGGTATACTCCTTGCACTTCTGAGTCTTTCCACACTCAAGTTGAGGTAAGGAATGTTGGATGAATTCAGAGACATAAATGCAGTTGTGGTAGGGCTTGGTAGAAGCGGCATAGCCGCCACAAGGCTCCTCCATTTCCTCGGTTCTAAGGTGAAGGCCACAGACTCGAGGATACTAAATACAAAGAGTCTTAACCTCCCAGAGGATGTGGTAATTGAGACCGGAGGACACAGCAAAGAGATTCTTGATGGAGCAGAGCTTGTGGTTATAAGTCCAGGAGTACCTCCTTGGATTGAGATTATAAAGGAGGCAGAAAACAGAGGAGTAGAGGTTATTTCTGAGATTGAACTTGCCTACAGATGTACTGAAGAGTTCGAGGTCCCATGGATAGGGATAACAGGGACAAACGGAAAATCAACTACCACCACCCTTGTAGAGATGATGATGAGACGGCAGGGATTGAAGATTATAGCTGGTGGAAACATCGGGACTCCCATGACTGAGCTGGTCCTCGAGATGCTTCTCACTAAAACCCAGCGTAGTTCAGACTTTCTTGTGGCAGAGCTGTCCTCATTTCAACTGGAGAAGATCAAGAGATTTCATTCCCATATTTCTACAATTCTAAATATCACTCCAGATCACCAGGATAGATACAGCGATATAAGGGAATACCTTGGGGCAAAGATGAAGATTTTTCAGAATCAGGGCAAAGAAGACTACCTGGTACTGAATAGTGACCAGCCAGTGATAAAAGACCTTTGCAGAGAGTGTACTTCAGAGGTCTTTTATTTTTCAAGGAGAGGCCCTGTAAAAGGTGTTTATCTGGAGGACAATTATATAGTGCTCAACAGAGACGGTAAGCCAATTCCTCTAATTAATACCTCACAGATGGGGCTTAAGGGTGTACATAATATAGAGAATGCAATGGTGGCCTCTCTGATTGCATATCTCTGTGGGGTCAGCCCTGAGAATATAACAGCTGTCCTTAAAGAGTTCAGAGGACTTCCCCACAGGATGGAGTTTGTGGCTGAGATAGACGGGATATCTTTTTACAACGACTCAAAAGGGACAAACATTGATGCAGTTATAAAATCCGTTGAGGGCTTCAGGTGTCCAGTAATCCTTATACTTGGGGGTAGGGACAAAGGGGCTGATTTCTCAATACTCGGTATGTTTAGAAGAACGATCAGAAAGGTGATCTGTATTGGTGAGGCAAAAGATAAGATAAAGGCTCAACTCAGTGGGGTGCTGCCCACTGAGGATGCCTCAGACATGGATGAGGCTGTACAGAAGGCATTTACTGCTGCTTCAGGAGGCGGGGTAGTGCTGCTCAGCCCTGGATGTGCCAGTTTTGATATGTTTCAGAACTTTGAAGAAAGGGGAGAGGCCTTCAAGAGGGCTGTAAAGGAGCTTGAGAGTGTTACAAGAAAATAGAAATACCATGGATATATGGTTACTGTTTTCAGTGCTTGCCCTAAGCGCCATTGGGGTGGTGATGGTATATAGTTCTACTTCTGTGCCAAGGATTGGGGATACAGAAGAACTCAATACAAAGATAAATCTATTTTACCTGAAGAAACATCTAATTACTCTTCTGCTTTCAATGGTATTTATGATGATACTTTACAGGATAAAACCTGCCAAGCTTAAGGCAGTGGCATATCCACTGCTGGCAGTCTCTTTACTACTGCTGCTTGCCGTGTTTGTACCCCACCTCGGGGTGAAGATTAATGGCGCAAAGAGATGGCTTCGTCTATGGCCCTCTACATTCCAGCCATCAGAGCTTGTGAAGTTCTCAATGATCCTGTTTCTTGCAAAGTACCTGTCAGATACCGAGGCAGCAGCACATAGTATTAAAAGGTTTCTTGTACCAGTGTCTGTTATGCTCCTTTTTCAGACGGTGTTGATACTGCAGCCTGATTTTGGAGGAGCAGTAACTCTCGGACTTATTACTGTAGGAATGCTTTATATTGCAGGCACCCCTATCAGGTATCTATTGAGCCTGCTGATAGCTCTCATACCGGTTACAGTGGTACTACTTATGCAGCCTTATAGACTCAAAAGGATAATAGTATTTCTGGATCCTTGGAGTGATCCTCAAGGGAGTGGTTTCCAGCTTGTACAGTCGCTTATCGCTCTCGGAAGGGGCGGATTGATGGGAGTGGGTCTTGGCAACAGTCAGCAGAAGCTGAATTTTCTTCCTGAGGCTAATACAGATTTTATATTCTCATTGATAGGTGAAGAGTTAGGGTTTCTGGGAGCTACTGTTGTGATAGGGCTTTTCTTTCTACTGTTTCTGAGGGGTGTCAAAATCGCATCAGAGAGAAGTCTTCCCTTTTCAAGATACCTTGCAATGGGGTTTACACTGATGTTAACACTGCAGGCATTGATAAACTTTGGAGTAGTCTCAGGACTTTTGCCCACAAAGGGTCTTCCTTTACCCTTTATAAGTTATGGAGGTTCTTCTCTGCTTGTGAATTTTATGGCTGTTGGTATTCTTCTAAGGCTATCAACAGGTGAGCCTGAACAGGCGGTCAATGTGCTCACTACTGATATGATTATGAGAAAGAGGGCAAGACTTAAGATTAAAAGAATGAGACATAGGGGAGTAGCTGTCTCATGAAGGATGATATTCTGAGGAGAGTGGTGGTTGCTGGTGGTGGCACAGGTGGGCACTTATACCCTGCTCTTGCCTTGATAGAAGAACTGAAAGAAAGGTATCCCCAGATAGAGGTCTCTTTCATGGGCAGTGATAGAGGAATAGAGTCAAGGGTTATCCCAAAAGAGGGATATCCCCTAAGAATAATAGATGTGGAGGGTTTTGTAGGTAAGCCCTTTTTCAAAAAGTTAAGAGCACTCTGGAAACTGACAAAATCAATAAAGCAGAGTTACAGGTATCTGCAGGAACTGCAGCCCCAGATCGTGATCGGCTCTGGTGGATATGTATCCTTTCCTCCTGTACTGAGTGCCTGGTTGCTAAAGATTCCCACATTGATAATGGAACAGGATACAATGCCAGGTGTAGCAAATAGGGTGCTTGGGAAGATTGCCAATGCAGTATGTGTATCCAATCAGGATGCTATAAAATACTTCCCGAGGCATAAGACATACCTTACAGGTAGTCCCGTGAGAAAGAAGATTTTGAAAGGCAGCAAAAAGTCTGCATTGAAGATCTTCTCTCTAAGGGAGGGACTCTTTACAGTCTTTGTTTTTGGTGGAAGTTCAGGTGCCCATTCTATAAATACTGCAATGGTGGAAGCCTTACAGTGGCTGCTTGATCTGAAGGACAATATCCAGTTTCTACACCAGACAGGCAGTGATGATTATGAGTTTGTGAGGGATGCCTACAGAAGCTATGGATTTTATGGAACAGTGACTCCCTTTATATATCAGATGCCAGAGGCCTATGCAGTGGCGGACCTTGTGATCTGTAGAGCTGGTGCCTCCACAATATCGGAACTCTGTGCCACAGGCAAGCCCTCAATCCTTATCCCTTATCCCTATGCAACCTCATCGCACCAGCTGAGGAATGCTTTAAGGCTTGAGGCAATAGGAGCATCAGTGGTTATACAGGACAGGGAACTAAGTGGTGAGAGGCTTGCAGGGGAGATTAAAAAGCTTATTCTGGATGAGGATCGTAGGGCAGACATGAGGCATAGGGCCTTGGCATCGGCAAAGGTGGATGCGACAGAGAGGATTGTAGACCTGGTCGTGAGCATTTTAAAGAATGCACCAGAACAGCAGACGGTAGAGACCCCTTTACAGCAGAAGGCAGGACATATGAGAGGGTGATTTTGGGCATGTTTGAGCACTATAGAAAGGTTCATTTTGTGGGCATTGGAGGAGTAGGAATGAGCGGTATAGCCGAGGTGTTACACAACCTTGGCTATGAAGTTACAGGCTCTGATATTAAAAACTCTGCCACGGTTAAGAGACTGAAGTCTATGGGTATAAAGGTTCTTATTGGTCATAAACCAGACAACATAGGGGATGCCCACGTGGTTGTTATATCATCTGCGGTCTCTGAAGACAATCCTGAAGTCATAGAGGCGAGGCGGAGATCTATTCCAGTAATACCAAGGGCAGAGATGCTTGCCGAGATAGGCAGACTTAAGTACAGTATCCTTGTTGCTGGAGCCCACGGCAAAACAACCACTACATCACTGATATCCACAATCCTGACAGAGGCAGGACTTGATCCTACTGTAGTGATAGGAGGGAAGCTGAAGGCTACAGGCACAGGTGCATCCCTTGGCAAAGGTGAGTTTTTAGTAGCAGAGGCAGATGAGAGTGATGGTTCATTTTTAAAACTGTCGCCTACCATTGCTGTGGCCACAAATATTGATAGAGAACATATGAATTACTTCAAGACAATGGATAACCTCTGTGCTGCATTCCGCCAGTTTCTGGACAAAGTGCCCTTTTATGGCATTTCTGTGGTCTGTTATGAAGATATATATCTCAGAAATATCATGAATGAACTGAACAGACGATACATATCCTATGGTTTTTCAGAAGAGGCGATGATCAGGGCAAAGGATATTAGACAGTCTGGGATGAGTACATCCTTTGAAGTGGAATACAGAGATGAGGACCTTGGAAGGTTCACCCTTCCAATGATAGGCAGACACAATGTGCTTAATGCCCTTGCATCTGTTGCTGTTGCAAAGGAACTAAGGGTTAATACAGAGGTGGTGAGAAAGGCACTTTCAGGTTTCAGAGGGATTCAGCGGAGATTTGAACTGAAGGTATCAGTATCAGGTATAAGGGTCTATGATGATTATGGACACCATCCTACAGAAATAAGGAATACCCTCAGGGCGGTTAAAGAGGCATTCCGTGGTAGACTCATTGTTATATTTCAACCACATCGGTACAGCAGAACCTATGACCTGTTTAGTGAGTTTTCCACTGCATTCTCTGATGCAGATATCCTGTTTCTACTGGATATATATCCAGCAGGTGAAAAACCCATCGATGGTGTCAGTTCTGCCCTGCTTGCTGATGCAATAAGGGCAAAGGGTAAAGAGGTGTACTACTTTTCTGATAGAGGGTCTGAAAAGAACGATATATCAGGATTTGTTGAAGAGTTGCTTAAAACTTTAAGGGAGGGCGATGTTGTGCTTACCCTTGGTGCAGGTGATGTATACAAGATTTCAGATGCATTGGCAGAGAGGCTAAAGGAATAAAAGATGGAGAGAATTACTGAAGAACTCAGGGGTATGGGGTTTGAGGGTGAGATAAAAGAAGACATCCTTATGAGAGATTATACTTCTTTAAGGATAGGAGGTATATGTAGATTAATGGTTGAGCCCTTCGACCCTTACAGTCTTAAGCTGCTTGTTGAGTTGTTGAACTCAGAAGGGCAGTCAATGGTGGTGATTGGGGGAGGGACCAATCTCCTTGTGAGCGATGAAGGGGTTGATGAGGTGGTGGTAAGGCTCAGGAACTGGAGGAAGGTAGAGATTGTGGAGACTTATCGTGATGAAGTAGTGGTATTTGCAGAGTCAGGTATACCCCTTCAGACACTATTAAATTTCTGTGCTGAGAAAGGATTCTCAGGACTGGAAGGTCTCGTAGGTATTCCTGGAACACTTGGGGGTGCTGTTTCGGGTAATGCAGGGGCATTCGGATACGAGATTATGGACCGTGTGGACAGGATAACAATAATGGATAAAGACAGAATGGAGGTGATCAAAAGAGATACTCTTACCCCAGGTTACAGAAACGGGGCAGTGAAGGGAATTGTACTGGCGGTGCATCTCAGGTTGTACAGAGATGATACAGAGAGTATAAAAAATAGAATGAGAGAATTTCTTGAGATAAAAAAGGGTACTCAGCCATTGAATGAACATTCTGCAGGCTGTGTATTCAAGAATCCAGAAGGTGATTACGCAGGTAGACTGATAGAAGAGGCAGGTCTTAAGGGTTTCAGAATAGGCGATATAGAGATAAGCAGAAAGCATGCGAATTTCTTTATAAATCTCGGTAGAGGCACCTCAAGGGACTTTATTGGTTTAATGAGAAAGGTGCAGGAAGAGGTGGATAGAAGATTCTCAATAATGCTTGAACCAGAGATAAAAATGATTGGACAGGGAATAAATGCTCACTAATAAGAAGATAGGAGTAATAGCAGGAGGAGTGTCTGCAGAGAGGGAGGTTTCCTTGAGAAGCGGAGAGGCGGTTTTTAATGCCCTAAAACAGAAGGGATACAATGTGGTTTTTATTGATGCAGACCCCAGACTGCCTGAAGTTCTCAGAAGCGAGGCCATTGATGTAGCCTTTCTTGTTCTTCATGGTGGCTGGGGAGAGGATGGCTCTGTGCAGGGTATGCTTGAGGTGATGGGGATTCCCTATACTGGTTCAGGTGTATTAGCCTCTGCAGTAGCAATGGACAAGGTTGCATCAAAGAAGCTATTTATGGCAGAAGGTTTAAAGATTCCTCCCTTTATGGTAATAAATCCAGAGAAGCCTTGCAAACCAGAGTTTCCCCTTCCATGGGTAATCAAACCTGCAAGAGAGGGTTCAAGTGTGGGAGTAAGTATTGTGGAGGGAGAAGAGGATTTTATGAAAGGAGTAAAAGAGGCAGCAAGGTTTGGTAAGAGAGTTATTGTAGAGAGGTATATAGAGGCGAAGGAAGTACATGTAGGAATCCTTGGTGAGGAGGTGCTTGGTGCAGTGGAGGTGAGGCCAAAGAGGAGATTTTATGATTACACAGCAAAATACACTCCAGGAGAGACAGAGTATATACTGCCCCCTGAGCTTGATAAGGATGTTTATGAAGAAGTGAAGACCACAGCCTTGAAGGCCCATCTGGCTCTTGGGTGTACTGGTGCAACCAGGGTTGACCTACTTGTAGCAGGAGGAGAAGTGTATGTCCTTGAAGTAAATACAATCCCTGGGATGACAGAAACATCCCTTCTTCCGAAGATAGCAAAGGAAGCAGGATACGATTTTCCATCGCTTATAGAGGCGATTCTGGAGGATGCCTTAAAGAGATCATGAACAGGAGACGGAGGATAAATAGGGTACAAAAAAGAAGTAGAATACTTTCTCTTCTGAAGAAGAGAGGACTGTGGAAGGTGTCTGCCCTAATGGTTTTACTTCTGTCTTTTGTCTTTATTCTGAAACTCCTCTATATGGAGATTTCCGAGAGACTTACAGTTAGACAGATACAGGTTATAGGTAATCACCTCCTTTCTGACAGAGAGATACTCTCCATGGGTGGTTTAAAAAAAGGTGAGAGTATTCTAAGCTTGAAGACCTCTGAGGTGAGAAAGAGACTTATTCAGTCTTCCTGGATAAAAGAGGCATATATAAGAAAGGAGTTGCCTCACAGGGTTCTGGTCTATGTGCAGGAGGTAAAGCCTGTGGCACTCCTTCAGAGGGGTAAGAGGTTCTATATGATTGATCGTGAAGGTAATATACTTGAGGAGATAAAGGAGAAGGTCTCTTTTCTTCCTGTGATCAGGATAAGTAGAAATCATAAGGGCCTGTTGAGGGAGGCATTGCTTCTTGCGAGAGTGATAAGAAAGGAGGGCTTTTTCCCAGAAAGTGAGATAAAGATTGAAGGGACAAAACCAGAAGACCTTACTATTGTGGTTGATGGAAGAATTATAAAGATTGGTAAGGGAAAGTACAGGGACAAGCTCATAAGGCTGGTACAGGTTGAGAAGAAGATCGAGAATAAGGCGATACCAGTGGAGTTTGTTGACCTGAGGTTTGATAAGAGGGTTATTGTCAGGGTGAAAAGGGAGGGTTGAACTGAAAAGGGGGTCTATTATAGTTGGACTTGATGTGGGCACAACAAAGATATGTGCCATTGCTGCTGAACTGAAGGATTCAGATTTTGAGGTTATTGGGATTGGCACCTCTGAGTCGAGGGGATTGAGAAAGGGGATAGTAGTAAATATAGAGGCCACTGTGGAGTCTATATCAGAGGCTGTTAGAAGACTTGAGGAACAGGCATCCTTAGAAGTGGAGTCTGTATATGTGGGCATTGCAGGAGGACATATAAAGAGCTTTGAGAGTTATGGTACAGCACCTGTTAAAGGGTCCGAGATTACAAAAGAGGATATTGACAGGGCTCTTGAGGCAGCAAAGGCAGTATATGTGCCTCTTGATAGGGAGGTCTTACATGTGATTCCAAAGGAGTTTGTTGTAGATGGTGAGGAAGGGATAATCAATCCTGTAGGAATGAATGGGATCAGGCTTGAGGCAAAGGTCCAGATCGTTACAGGTTCTGTATCAGCAGTGCAGAATCTCCTTAAGTGTTGTGAGAAGGCGGGTTTAGAAGTGATTGATATTGTATTAGAGCCTCTTGCATCCTCTCTCGCCACACTAACAGATCAGGAGAGGGAGCATGGGGTTGTTATGATAGACATAGGAGGGGGTACTACAGATATAGCCTTTTATAAAAACGGGGTTCTATCCTATACATCCGTTATAGCAATAGGAGGGAATCATATCACTAATGACATTGCTATAGGTCTGAGATTACCTGTGGATGAGGCTGAACGATTGAAAAAGACCTATGGCTCTGTACTGCCAGAGGGTGAGAATGAAGAGATAAAGATAATGGTTGCTGGCAGACAGCAACAGAGTATCCCAAAGAGCTATCTTACAGAGATCATATACCCAAGATGTGAGGAACTATTTGAGCTGATAAAGACCGAACTTATCAACACAGGTGCCTATGAAGAGGCAGTATATGGGGTGGTGATCACAGGAGGGGCTTCTTTATTAAATGGGATGGAGAGACTTGCCGAGGCTGTGCTTGGGATGCCTGTGAGAAAGGGGATACCCTATAACAGAGGGCTACTTAAGGATGTGTTATCAGACCCCAAGTACTCTACAGGAGTGGGACTCCTTCTGTATGGTGCTGAGACAGAAGTACTACCTGTTAACTATGGTGATGTCTTTAGTAATATCCTGAAAAGGATGAAACAATGGGTAAAAGGATGGTTTGGAAGTTAGAAATAGATTGCCCAATTTATGAAGAAAATAAAAAGACAAGGAGGTTATTATGGTATTCGAGATTGAAGAAGTAAGGAACTCCTCAGCAGTAATCAAGGTTGTTGGTATTGGTGGGGGTGGAGGCAATGCTATCAATTATATGATTGGAGCAAACCTCTCTGGAGTGGAGTTTATAGCTGTAAATACAGATGTTCAGGCCCTTGAGCAATCACTTGCTGGGAAGAAGATTCAGATTGGCAAGGAGATAACAAAAGGGCTTGGTGCAGGCTCAAACCCTGAGATAGGAATGGAGGCGGCTCTGCAGGATCAGGATGCGATAGCCGAGCACTTAGAAGGCGCAGATATGGTTTTTATAACAGCTGGAATGGGTGGCGGTACAGGTACAGGAGCAGCCCCTATAGTGGCATCTATTGCAAAGGACAAAGGCGCCCTTACTGTGGCAGTGGTGACAAAACCATTTTTCTATGAGGGTAAGAAGAGAAAAATGAACGCAGAGGAAGGGATAAAGAGGCTGAAGGAACATGTGGATACCCTGATAGTGATTCCCAATGACAGGATATCCTTAGTGGTAGAGAAAGGTACTCCTCTTTTGAATGCCTTCTCTGTAGCAAATGATGTGCTGAGGCAGGCTATCCAGGGCATATCAGACCTTATTCTTACTCCGGGGCTTATAAATCTGGACTTTGCCGATGTAAAGACAGTGATGGAAAACTCAGGTAGAGCTGTGATGGGAATGGGTATTGGTTCAGGCGAAGGCAGCGCTGTTATGGCTGCCAAAAAGGCGATCTCAAACCCACTGCTTGAGGACTCCTCAATAGATGGTGCCAGGGGAATACTTATAAATATTACTGGTGGTATGGACCTGTCTCTTGATGCTGTTCAGGAGGCGACTGCACTTATATACGATTCAGCCCATGATGATGCCAATATACTCTTTGGTGCTGTTATAAATCCTGATATAAAAGATGAGGTGAGAATAACTGTGATTGCCACTGGTTTTGAACAGAGAAAGGAGAGGATAGAGTTGGAGGATGCAAAGAGATGGAGGGCAGGCTCTTATAGTGAAGTTTCAAGAATAAAAGAGGAGGCTGTAGAGGTTAAGATTAAAGAAAAGGAGAAGGTTTTATCAAAGTCTATGAGTGTGCCTGAGAAGGAATCTCTACCAAAAGAACTGGTTAACTATGATGACCCTTATGATATGCCGGCATTTATGAGAAAGGCAGCCATTTTTAAGGGAAGAAGAGAGACAGCAAGGAGGTGATCTCACTTAGAGGCTATCTCTATCGCCTCTTTCAATTTCAGTCTGCCTGAGTAAAGGGCTTTGCCTGTTATAACTCCCCAGAGCCCTCTGATGTGCTTTAGCTTTATAATATCCTCAACAGAGGAGACACCACCTGATGCAATAACCGGTATGTTGAGAGCCTTTACCATCTCCTCCGTTGTTTTGAGATTGGGCCCTGTAAGCATCCCATCTCTCACAATATCAGTATAGATAATTCCTGCTGCTCCCATACCCTCTACCTTTCGTGCAAAATCAAGCGCATCTATATCTGTTACCTCCTGCCATCCCTTTATCGCAATCTTTCTCTCCTTTGCGTCTATTCCAATAAGTATTCTACCAGGATATCTTTCTGATGCCTCCCTAACTATCCGGGGGTTTGTAATAGCAGAGGTGCCAAGGATTACCCTATCAATACCAATGCTGATTAATAAGTCTATTCTCTCCATGTCTCTTATTCCACCACCCACCTGTAGTTTAACATCCACTGCTTCTCTGATAGCCTTTATACTTTCAAGGTTCCTCTGGTTACCTGAGAAGGCACCATCAAGGTCTACAATGTGTATAAAAGTGGCGCCTTCCTCTGCCCACTGCTTTGCTACAGAGACAGGTTCATTACTGTAGAAGGTTACATCCTCTGCTTTACCTTGTTTAAGCCTTACGCACTGTCCATTTTTTAAATCAATGGCAGGTATCACTATCATGGTCTGTTATATTATTACACATTATGAGAATTCTTCAACTTGCCCTCCTTCCTCTTGAATTCAAAGGCAAAGAATAATCTTGCTTGAAAGGAGATTATTCCTCCTCTGGTTTTGGAGGTTTAGAAAAAGAGAGTTAAGGAAATACTATTTTTACACTCTCGTTACTCAGTTTTGTAACTTTGAGGTCTTCTTTGTAGTATTTACCTACTCCTTTTATGAGTCCTATCATAAAATCGATCAACCCCCTTTTTGAATTGTACTTCATAATGAGAGTTTTCTCGTCTATCCATTCGTATTCAAACCTTGGAGGTCTTGCATCAGGGATATTCTTTGTAGATACCTGGTGAACATAATCCATTCTCATTAAAAAATCCTTTGCAGAGTTTACACCATCATAATAGACGCTGTAGATCTTCGGAGCAAAATTACACATCCAGTATTCTCCAAAGGCATCTGCAGCCTGTTGAAGTGATATGTTTAAGGTCTCGCACACTGCATTAATAACCTTTAGTACCAGTTGGTCATCCACATCCTCTGTGGCTAAGAAGGCTGTTCTTTTATTCAGCCCTGCCTTTTCAAGAGCCTCTTCCCATTTATCTTCTCCAAATTTTTCTTTTACGAGTTCTGAAAGACAATTAACAATTACTCCTTTCATAATACACCTCCCTCAGATTATAAGTTTAATCTCTCATAAATCTGAAAACTTCGCCCCTCCCAATTTTTCCTCTATTCTATTTAAGCCCTTTTAGTCATGTCAATCTTTTATAAAAACTGGCGGAGAGGGTGGGATTCGAACCCACGGTGGGCGTAAAACCCACAGCGGTTTTCGAGACCCCTCTTTTTTTATTTGATTATCTCTATTATGTCCAATATGTTTAAAAATCAAGGATTTTAGGTTATAATGATTATAATATATTACACATAATAGAAGCATTAGAAGCAATCAAATGTGACAAAAAGGTTACAATGATCCGAAGATGATAAGGAGGAGACATGGGTACAAAAACAAAGGATAAAAAGGTAGGAGAGATGACGAGAAGCGAACTTCAGCAACTTATAAGAGAAGTAATCTATGAATTCTTAGACCCTGATTATGGCCTTCAGTTAAATCCTGATTTTGAGGAATCTCTGAAAGAGACGATGAAACAGAAGGAAAGGGGGGAAGGGATTACATTTGAAGAAGCCAAAAAAGTTCTTGGACTAAAGTAATGTACAGGGTAATAATTCTTCCTGCAGCACTGAAAGATTTTAAAGCTCTAAACAAAAGATTTGCTCAAAGAGTTGCAGATAGACTTTCCTGGCTTGCTGAAAATGTGGAAAAAATAACTCACTACCCTTTAAAGGGACCTTTTGCCGGTTTATTTAAAATGAGAATTGGTGACTGGAGAGTAATTTATGATATTGACTATGTACAAAGAGTTATTACCATCCATAGGATAGGTCACAGAAAGGAAATTTACAGGGGTTTGAAATGAAAATAACATATGACCCAATAGCAGATGCCCTCTATATTTACTTCAAAGAAACAGACATAAAGGTAGCAAGGACTGAGACAGTGGCTCTTGGAGTCTTTGCAGACTTTGATGGAGATGGAAAACTGATAGGTCTTGAGGTGCTTAAGGCATCTGAGGTGATGGATAAAAAATAGATTTCCAATTTAATAGAGAAAGTGTCCTCTTCTTAAGCACTTATAATTATGAATGTTGAAATAGAAACATTAGAATCACGCTTTATAGAAAGTGACTGGCAAAATCTTGAAAGGCTGTTGGGCTGTGTGTTTCCTGAGAGATTAGCTAAGTTGATTTTTATCAGGCATGAGAAAAATGAAATTTTCATAAGTTTTTAAAATAGTTTGTTATCTGTTAGTAAGTGTTTGATATTTAAGATTTTTTGTTGGATATCTGCAGTGAGGCAGGCATGGATTTGAAATCAAAAGGTTGAAAACGAACCTAAAAAACCGAAATTTTGAATAATCTTTAAAAATCAACAAGTTAGTTGTTTTGTGCCATAAGTATAAAAAACCGACAGTGTATAACTAACTTCTTGATTTAAAAAGAAAAAATTTCAGGTTGTAACTGGATTGTCACAATTCAGGCTTAAAGGTTTTTGATGTTTTTTATCCCTCCCCCTATCAAAAGTTCTGTGACCTGACCAGCGCTTCTCCTCCATTGGTTTCTGTAAATTGGCAGAGATTATAAAACCCTTTTTTTATTAAGTCTAAAACCTGAGATGAAACCGTGACAGTTTCGTTACAATCATGGCATTTTTAGGTAAAGACAGGCACTTCAAATAGGAGATTTAAAGAGGTGAAACCATGGACAACTGTTTGATTTTAAAAGAAAAACTGGCGGAGAGGGTGGGATTCGAACCCACGGTGGGCGTAAAACCCACAGCGGTTTTCGAGACCGCCGCCTTCGTCCACTCGGCCACCTCTCCAGTACTGAATTATATTATACTCTTTCAGCAAACTCTATTTTTGAGGTAAAGTCACTGTGAAAGTGGTACCTTTTGGAGAAGAAGTGAACTCTACTGTACCATCAAGCATGGTAATATTCTTCTGAACAATTGCAAGACCCAGACCTGTACCTTTCTCCTTTTTTGAGAAGAATGGCTGGAAAACCCTGTCTCGCATCTCTTCAGGGATTCCATAACCTGTATCCGATATTTTAAGGACAAAGCTATTGTTTATTTTCTCTGTTAATATGGATAACTTCCCGCCATTTGGCATCGCCTCAATCGCATTCTGGATGAGATTGGCTAATGCCTGACGTAATAGAACATCATCTGTTTTGATATTCTTCTCTTTGAAAAGATACTCTACAGAGATATTTGGTGATCGATTTATAAACTGTTGAACAATTCCTTTCACCATCTCTTCGAGATTTACATCTGTAAGAGTAGGTGTTACAGGCTTTGCAAATGACATGAAGTCACTTATTATTCTGTCCATTATCTGTATCTCTTTATATATAGCCTTTATCTCGGGCCTTTCAGCCAGTTGGCTGTCCTTCATCAGAATTTTTGTATAGCCTGAGATTACCCCCATCGGATTCCTCAGTTCATGAGCAATACCAAGAGATATCTCTCCAATGGATGATAGATGCTCTTTAAGACGCACCTGCCCTTCTAAGGATTTGATTTCTGTAATATCTGTGAAAATAAGTATATATCCGATCCTTTCTCCTTTACTGTTAAGCAGATCTGTCTTTGTAAGACCCAACCAGATTTCCTGTCCCCTGCTGTCTCTGTAGAGACATTCAGCCCTCTTTGTTTTTTCATCCGATTCAATAATCTCTCTAAGTGGGGAGGAGAAAACCTCGTAATAGGGTTTGCCTATCATTTCCTCTGGTTCCATTCTCAGGATTCTTGTAGCAGCAGTGTTGGTTTTAGTGATCACAAGATTGTTATCAAAGCTTACCACTCCACTGGGCACACTCTGTATAATATTTTCACTATAGCTCTCTATATCCTCAGCCTTCTGTTCTGCCTTCTTCTTTAGTTCTTCAAGTGCCTGTTCCTTTTCCTTTAACTGTCTTACAAGCTCATGAAAGGTATCTACCACAAAGGACATCTCGGTCTTTTTTTTGGTCTTTTCCTTTCTTTTTTCTTTAAGCACTCTTATAAAAAGGAGAAAAAAAAGGAGAAGTATCAGCGGGAAAAGAATAAGAGTGAAGATTACAGGCTCATTCATCCTTTAACAACACCAATAGGTTTCAGTTTAGCCACTTTCTTGGACAGGCCTGCCCTGTCTACTACCTCAACTACATTAGATATATCCTTATATGCTTCGGACATCTCCTCAGCAAGGGTTCTTTTGCCAGCGCTTCTTACTGTTATACCAGCTTCCTCCATCTCACGGGCAATTGAGCGTCCTTTTGCTCTCTTTATCGCTTGATGTCTTGAAAGCACCCTGCCTGCTCCATGGCAGGTAGACCCAAATGTCTCCTCCATCGCCCTTTCTGTTCCTACAAGCACATAAGATGCCCTTCCCATATCTCCAGGTATAAGTACTGGCTGTCCCACCTGTCTGTAGACCTCTGGAAGTTCAGGATGTCCAGGTGGGAAGGCCCTTGTTGCTCCTTTTCTATGTACCACAACCTCCTGCTTTCTTCCATTAACTGTATGTATTTCTACCTTGGCGATGTTATGTGCCACATCATAGACAAGCATAAGACCCAGCTCTTTTGGAGATATTCTTAGTGCTTTGGTGATAGCCTCTCTACACCAGTGCATAATACACTGCCTGTTTGCCCATGCATAATTGGCAGCAGCCTTCATTGCAGCCATATAATCCTGAGCCTCAGGAGAGTTTACTGGTGCACAGGCGAGTTCTCTGTCAGGAAGTTTTATTCCATACTTCTTCACAGCCCTCTCCATTACTTCGAGAAAGTCTGTACAGACTTGGTGTCCAAACCCCCTTGAGCCTGTATGAATCATAATTGTTACCTGTCCCGGAAACAGACCAAAGGCATCTGCAGTCTTATGATCATAGATCTCTTCTACATACTGGATTTCAAGAAAGTGGTTTCCAGAACCAAGGGTGCCCTGTTGGGACATTCCCCTCTCAAAAGCCTTATTGCTTATTACAGAAGGGTCTGCCCCTTCCAATACTCCTCCTGACTCAATCCGTTCAAGGTCTTCAGGTTCTCCAAAGCCCCTTTCTACAGCCCATTGTGCACCTTTCAATAGAAGACGCCTTTCATCCTCTCTTGATAGCCTTAATTTTCCCTTTGAGCCGACCCCTGAGGGTATTTCTTGATACAGGACCTCCACGAGGTCCCTTATCCTGGGAAGCACCTCCTCGCGCCGGAGGTTGCTTCTCAGGAGTCTCACTCCTCAATTAATATCATAACCTACTCCTCCAGGAGATACTACACCCTCTCTTGTCTCAAAAGCTGCCACTCCACCGATTGCAAAGCCATATCCAGTATGGATATCTGGCATTGCAAGAGATGCCTTTATAATGCCTGGAAGAGTGGCAACATTAGCCACCTGCTTTACAGAACCCTCCTCAAGGAGGCCCTCCAGCTCTTTATCAACATATATTATCCCTTTTACTTTCATGCCTTCTGTATATCCAATAGGAACCTCTAACCTGTACTCATCAATCCTTTTTATGCCTTTAATCATTCTCTCACCTCCCTTAGATATCGAATATTACCTCAACTGTCCATATACCATCTTTCTTCTCAATCTTAAAATTGTGATATGTAGCCGCCTTAACAAGTAGTCCCTTCTCATGTCTTTCTGGATCAAACTTTTCACCCTTTATAGTGGCCTCTATCCTCCTTTCTGTAAGGTTCTCTATTACTATATCTGAGCCTATGAAACCATAAGTATCGAACTGGAAGATGAGTTCATTCAGCCAGCCAATATAAAGCCCATGGAGTGATTCACCATAAACATTTATCTTTGTCTGTTCTACAGGATTAACCTTGGATATGTCTGTGATCAGGCTGTAAAGACCGAATGCACCATTACGAAAGACTTCTTCAAGGTTCTCTCCATAAACCTTGAGTCCTATATCACCAGAGACATCCAGTATATCAAAGTCTTTTTGCATATGTGTGGTTTATCAGAGTATCTATAAATAATAATATCATTACTGTTAAAGATTGTCAAATATGTTTCTCACTGAGTCTGAAAAATTATAGAAAAATAACCTCATTGCCGAGTATAATAAAACCAGCTATTATGATGGAGGGTGCTGTGAGGAAGGTTATAGGAGATGATATTCGGAATGTGTTGAAGAAGGAGTTTAGATCGCTAAGGAGAGATATATACCTGCATCTGTTTATTAAAAAGGGCCTTAATGACAGACACAATGAATTTACTATAAAATTCTGTAAGGAACTCTCTTTATTGAGCAAAAAGATCCACTGTCACCGCCATTCTGCTGCCTCCCTTAAGGCAAAGGAGATAGCAGTAGAGACATCACCTGTTGTTGCTGTCAATCCAGACGAATATGATATACAGTTCCTTGGTGCACCTGTGGGAGAGGAGGGCCGTGCCTTTATCACTACAATTACTATGGTGTCTCAGAACAGGGGGCTACTCTCCAAGGAGTCAAGACAGAGGCTAAAGGAACTTGAAGACCAGAGAGAGGTTATGGTATTTGTGAGCCCTACATGTCCTTACTGTCCTCAACAGGTGGTGTATGCTGTATCTGCTGCGATAGAGGCGCCTCATAGGGTATCTGTAAGGATTGTTGAGATCTTAGAGAACAGAAGACTTGCAGAGAGATTTTCTGTAGTATCTGTGCCTCAGACAGTGATTAATGGTAATGTGGTTGCCGTAGGGGTACAGCCTGAAGAAGTCTTTATTGATGCGCTTTTTACAGGGGCTCCAGTGGAACTGAAGAGAGTTCCAGCAGCAGAAAAGGTAATAAAAAAAGACCTTGTGATTGTTGGAGCAGGTCCAGCAGGGCTTACTGCAGCTATTTATGCAGAAAGATCCGGTCTTAAATGTGTAGTTATAGAAAAGGGTGGTATAGGAGGACAGGTGGCTGTAACACCTGTGGTAGAGAATTATCCCGGATTCAGTAGGATCCCTGGCAAGACTTTGATGGATATGATGGCACAACAGGCATTGCAGTATACAGAGATACATCAGGGTGAGGAGGTTATAGAGATAAAAAAGACAAGGAGGAACCGATTCAGAGTGACAACCACCTCTAATAGATACCTTTGTAGAGGCATTATTCTCGCCACTGGGGCAACACATAAAAAACTTGGTGTCCCTGGTGAGGAGAGGTTCCTTGGCAGAGGTGTGAGTTATTGTGCCACCTGTGACGGCTATTTCTTCAAAGATGGCAAGAAGGTGATTATAGTTGGTGGAGGTAACTCTGCAGTCACAGAGGCATTGTATCTCAACAGTATAGGGGTTGATGTGACCCTTGTTCATAGAAGGGATGCCTTAAGGGCGGAGAAGAGGCTCCAGGATAGCCTTAAAGAAAGGGGAATTCAGGTGTTATGGAGTACCGTGGTTGAGGAGATTATAGGTGAGGAAGTGGTAAAGAGTGTAAGGCTTAAAGATCTTAAAAAGAAAAAAACCTATAGTATGCAGGTGGATGGTGTTTTTATCTCTATCGGATACAAACCTGTGAATGCACTTGCAAAGGATTTGGGGCTTGAGCTGACAGAGGATGGTTATATAAAGGTGGACAGCAGACAGAGGACATCCATGCCAGGGGTGTATGCAGCAGGTGATATCACAGGAGGCATCAAACAGATTGTGACAGCTGTAGGGCAGGGTTCAGTGGCTGCCATCACAGCCTTTGAAGACCTTTCCAATCCATACTGGAAAGAGAGATAAGAAGATTTTCAAACTCTTTTTAATATAAGGAGGCAGAGATGCTGAGACTTAATATTGCAAATGCAATGGAGGAGGTAATAGGTGAGAAGGGACTTGCTGAGAAAGAGATAGAGGCTTTAAGGGATGTCCTTTCCAAGGCAGTGTTACAGGTAAAGCAGAGAAATTGGGAAGAACTCGCTTTTCTTGATCTACCGGAGCAAGATATCTCTGATGTGAAAGAGATAGGGGTGAAGATAAAGAAGGATTCAGAGTATTTTCTTCTTCTCGGTATAGGAGGCTCTGCCCTTGGTCCTAGGTCAATAATAGAGGCACTGAGCCCCTTTCATAATCTTAAGAAGACTCCAAAGGTCTTTATCTATGACAATGTGGATCCCATAACACTCCACAGTATTTTTGATATCGTGGACCTTAAGAAGACCACTGTAAATGTAGTGACAAAATCAGGTAGCACTGCAGAGACAGTGGCATCCTTTATGATACTCTGGGAGATGATGGAGAAGGTGCTTGGTGAGGCTACAGGAGAGCACTTTGTTGCCACCACAGATCCTCATAAGGGCAACCTTAGAGAGATAGTCCGGCAGAAGGGACTGCTGTCTCTAAGTATACCTCCGGGTGTTGTGGGAAGATACTCAGTGCTGAGTCCTGTTGGACTTTTGCTTGCAGAGGTTATAGGAGTAGATAGTAGGGAGATCCTAAAAGGGGCTGCAGATATAAGAGACAGAGTAATGGAGGAGGAGCCTTGGAAGAATCCTGCCCTGCTTATGGCAGCAATTCTCTATCTATATGGACAGAACTATGGTAGAACCATTGATGTACTAATGCCCTATGCAGATGGTCTCAGGCGTTTCAGTGAATGGTTCTGCCAGTTGTGGGCTGAGAGTCTCGGTAAACTCGGTCTTGGGCTTACACCTTACCCTTCTGTAGGCACCACTGATCAGCACTCACAACTTCAGCTCTGGATGGAGGGACCAGAGGATAAGGTGTTGTTGTTTTTGAGAATAGAGGATTATGGTGAAGATATAAAGATTCCTTTCGTTTTTCAGGATATGGAAGGTCTTAGTTATCTGAGTGGACATCTGTTGTCTGAGCTTATAAAGGCAGAGGAGGAATCCACAGAACTGGCCCTTGCAAAGGCAGGCCGCCCCAGTGTAACGGTTATCCTCCCGAGGATAGATGCCTATTATATGGGACAGCTCTTTATGTTCTTTGAGATTGTAACAGTTTTAACAGGCTTTCTCATAGGCATAAACCCCTTTAACCAGCCAGGAGTTGAGGAAGGTAAGAACTTTACCTACGGTATGATGGGCAAAAAGGGTTTTGAGCACAAAAGACAGGAGGTAGAGGCATCAAGGGAGAGAAAGACCTGCTGGGAATTATAATAATGCCTTTTAGCCTGAGCATACTCTCCAGTGTTTATGTCTTCTAAGAATCCAGGCCTGAGAGTGCTTCCCATATATTGGCTGAGGGCAGGATTATTCCTCTGGGCCTTTATTGTCTCTTTTCTTTTCTCTTTAGAAAACCTTCATGCAAAGACTCCCTATAAATGTGAGTACTACAGAGTAGTGAAGGTGATCGATGGAGATACCTTCAAGATCTATTTTAAAGGAGAGGAGAGAAAGGTAAGAATGGTGGGGATTGATGCCCCCGAAACAGTGCATCCTAAGAAAGAGGTGCAGTTTTTCGGGATCGAGGCTTCGAGAAAGCTGAAGACTCTTATTGAGGGCAGAAGGGTCTGTCTTCAGAGAGACCCCTACCAGAGTGAAGACAAATATAGGAGACTTCTCAGATATGTATGGATGAATGATACAATGATAAACAAGTTACTTGTGGAAGAGGGGTATGCGAGAGTTTACAGGAGATTCAAATTTAGATATCTTGAGGAATTCCTTAGGGTGGAGTCCAAGGCCAGAGTCAGAAAGATTGGCGTATGGAATGAGGAGGCAAGAAAGAGGTGGGAGGACAAGAGACTGAGGAATGAGACACTTGCCAGAGAAAGTTGTGGCACTGAAGGTACTGTCTGTGCAGGAAGACATCTTCTTAAGAGATTTAAAGGAGAGTGTAAAACAGTCCGATTTTTTGTTAGAAAGGCATATGACAGTGGTAAGGCGGTGTTTCTGAATAGCCGAAAAAACTATCAGGATCCAGATAATTTTACAGTAGTGATTTTTAATAGTTACAGATATAAGTTTACAGAGGAGCCTGTTTACTTTTTTCTACTTGAGACAGTAGATGTATCAGGTATCATAAGGGAATACGAAGGGAGGGCAGAGATAATCCTGAGACATCCGCTTCAGATAAGGATAATCTCTGACAAAACGAAGGAGCAGAGAAGAATGAGCCGGTTGTTGAAAGCCATGAAAGATGCAGAGACCTGCGGCACAGGTTCAACAATATGTCCTGAAGATGCAGACAAGTATATAGGTAAAGACACCACTGTAAGGTTTTTTGTGATTGATACAAAAGCAAACCCTCTTGGAGACTCCTTTCTTTACAGCAGGCTCTATCCCCTGCAGGAGAAGGGATTCTATGTAATAATACGCAGAGATTATATATCAGCATTTCCATCACCCCCCCATATATATTACTGGTGGAAGAGTATTGATGTGAGTGGTACAATAGAGAAGTTTAAAGGAGTTGCAGAGATACTGGTAAAGAGTCCTTCACAGATAAAGATATTAAATACTGGAGGAGGAGAGGATGCTTACTCATTCAATAAGGGAGGTATTCCGTACCAATCTTGGTGTAAAGAAGACAGAAAGGGTCTTAATATTCACTGACAGACCCACAAAGAAGGACAGTGTCTCTGAAGAAGAACTCTCAAGATGGAACAAACTTAGGGATATTGCGATGCTTACTGTGGAGACAGGCAGGGGCTTTGCCAAAGAGGTGCTTTATCATTGTTATCCCTCAAGGGGTTCCCATGGCAAAGAGCCTCCAGAAGCAGTATGGAGACTCGCCTTTGGTCACAAGGCAGTAGATGCCTTGAAGAGAGAGGGATTACTGAGGGCAATAATAATGAAGAGGATATCAGAAGAGAGACTGAAGAGGGCTGAGACAGTAATAAAGAGACACTGTAGAAAGGCTGTGGATGTAGTGATTGCCCTTTCGAACTACTCTACAAGCCATACCCGTTTCAGGGACTTTCTCACAAACATATGTGGTACAAGGTATGCGAGTATGCCCCTTTTTGATATAGCCATGTTTGAAGGTGCAATGAATGTTGACTGGAGGGCCCTTGAGAGGAGATCAAAGGCGCTTGCAAGAGTTCTAAGAAGGGCCACAGAGGTACATATAACCGCACCTAATGGAACACATATTTGGGTCTCAAAGAGAGGACGGAGGGTCTTTGTTGACTCCGGTAATCTGAGACATAAGGGTTCTTTCGGTAACCTACCTGCAGGAGAGGTCTTTTTTGCTCCTGTGGAAGGCACAGCAGAGGGCAGAATGGTACTTGAATGGGCACCAACGAGACGGTTGCTTTCTCCTGTTACCTTGATAATCAGCCAGGGTGAAGTCCAAGAGGTTCAAGGAGAGGAGCCCTTTTTAGAAGTACTCAAAGATAAGCTTATGGAGAGGTTAGAGAATCGTAACATCGCAGAGGTCGGTTTTGGTACCAATGATCGTGCTCGTAGACCTGATAATATCCTTGAATCAGAGAAGATCCTTGGTACTGTCCATATTGCTCTGGGTGACAATAGCTCCTTTGGAGGAAGGGTGAAGACACCATTCCATCAGGATTTTGTATTTTTTAAGCCTACTGTGGTTCTGAGATTAAGAGATGGAGAAATAATAAAGATTATAGAAGAGGGAAAACTGATGATTGAAGACAGGAGGAGACAATGATCAGATTTATAAAGACTGAAGAAGGCATCAGGAGGTTTCTTTCTCTTTTGAGAAAGAGGGCTGAAGGTGTGGATGAGGAAAAGACAAAGGCTGTAGAGGAGATACTGAGGAAAGTAAAGAAGAGGGGAGACAAGGCACTCCTTTATTACACAAAAAAGCTTGATGGCATAGAACTGAAAAGGTTTAGACTTCTGCCCTCAGAGATAAAGAAACAGGCGAGAAAGGTTTCTCAAGAGGTATACTCTGCACTCAGGCTTGCAGCAGAAAGAATTAGGCAATATCACCAGCACCAGATTGAAAGATCATGGAAATACACTGAAAGAGGTGTGACACTCGGTCAGCTCATAAGACCTCTTAACAGGGTGGGTGTTTATGTTCCAGGGGGTAAGGCATCATATCCCTCAACTGTACTGATGAATGTGATTCCAGCACAGGTGGCAGGGGTTAAGGAGATAGCCCTCTGTGTTCCAACCCCCAAGGGTGAGGTTAACCCCGCACTTATGGCTGCCATAGAGATTGTGGGAGTAAAGGAGGTTTACAGAGTTGGAGGTGCCCAGGCAATAGCTGCCCTTGCATATGGAACAGAGAGCATACCCAAGGTGGACAAGATTGTTGGCCCTGGAAATATATATGTGGCGCTTGCAAAGAAGATGGTCTTTGGTACAGTTGATATTGATATGTTTGCAGGTCCTTCAGAGGTTCTGGTTATAGGAGACAACTCTGCAAGAGCAGACCTTGTGGCTGCAGATCTGCTGTCCCAGGCAGAGCATGATGAACTCGCCTCATCAGTATTTATAACCACTTCTGAAATCCTTGCCATAGAAGTAATAAGAGAGCTAAAAAGACAGCTCAGACTTTTGCCAAAGAGACAGATCGCAGAGGCATCTCTCAGAAACTATGGGGCTATTATCTTAGTGAAGACCCTGAGGAAGGCTGTAGAGATCGCAAACTCTATAGCACCGGAGCATCTTGAGATAATGACCAGAGACCCTGAGGCATTAGTTAAAGATATAGAGAATGCAGGTGCAGTATTTCTTGGACAGTGGTCTCCAGAACCGATGGGTGACTATGTTGCAGGGCCTAATCATACATTGCCCACATCAGGCACTGCAAGGTTCTTTTCTCCTCTTGGTGTGTATGATTTTATAAAAAGGACATCAGTTATAATGCTTTCAGAGACCGCATTCAGAAGGCTGGCTCCATCAGTGATTGTACTGTCAGAGACAGAAGGGCTTGATGCACATGGGAAAACAGTGAGTATAAGGCTTGGAGACTCAAAAGGGAGAAGATAGTATAGTGCCCGGCAGAAGACTCTTTTTCCCAATCTGTAGTTATCTCTTCTTGCTCGCAGGCACCTTTGTTTATGGATACAGAGGATATACCCTGATCGGTTATCTCATACCTCTGTATATGCTTTTTCTTCCTGTACTAAAGGGTCCGAAGTTGAGATTTAGGATCTCAATCAAAGACCTCTGGCATGCATCTGCATTGTCTATTCTTATTCTTTCACCCTTTTTTATTATCTTCATTCTACTTGGAGGTCAGCCACTCATTCCAGGACTTTCAGCCTTCTTTTTCCATCTCATGCTTGCATCAATACCTGAAGAGGTCTACTTTCGAGGTTATCTCCAGGAGCTCTTTGGCAATACCTATACTGCCGTGGTTCTGGTTAGCCTTATGTTCAGCCTTGCCCACTCTCCAAGATTTATTTTCTCAGGAGATTATTCGAGTCTCCTCACATTTTTCCCTTCTGTTGTTATGGGTTATCTCTATATGAAAACACATAATCTCCTTTATCCTGTGGTCTTTCACCTCTTTGCCAATCTGTTGTTTATTGTCTTTTTCTGATCCAGACTATAGCCTCATCTGGAGAGACCCTCGGTGGGGGAGATGGAACCTTTTCTGGATACCCAACCGGTACAATAGCAACAGGTCTCAGATTTGGGGGAAGTCTCAAGATGCTAGATACCTCGTCCTCGTAGAATGCACCAACCCAGACTGTACCAAGCCCAAGTTCATGAGCCACAAGCATAAGATTCATGATGCTACAGGACACATCTTGGATGCTATACAGATGTACTCCCCTTTCACCATAGACATTTCTGATCAGAGAGTTGGTACAGCCCACTATCACAAGAGGAGCCCTGGCTATAAAGTTCTGTCTCAATGCCGCATCTGCCAATGCCTTCTTTACATCAAAGTCTTCAATAAAGTAGAACTTTCTCGCTTGAAGATTGCCAGCACTCGGTGCCCAGATTATCGCCTCAATCAGTTTCTCAATCAGCTCAGGAGGTATATCCTTCTGGAGGAAGTTTCTTATACTTCTCCTCTCCTTTACTGCTTCAAGTACTGTCATATTAGCCCTCCCTTAAAAATTCCTTTATCCTTTTTACTCCCTCCTCAAGTTCATCCATATTCCTTGTGTAGGCAAATCTCACATATCTTATGGTGTTGTTCTCCCCAAAATCCACACCTGGAGTGATTGCTACTGCCTTTTGTTTGAGAAGCCTTCTGCAGAACTCCACTGAATTATCACTGTAGTCACTTATATCCACCCAGATATAAAAGGCTCCCTCTGGTATGGCATCGATCCTGAAAAGTTCCTTCAGACGGCTATAGAGGAAATCCCTCCTCTGCCTGAATGTCTCTCTGACAGTGCTCAGATAATCCTCATCAAATGCCTCAGTAGCTGCATACTGTGCAGGAGTATTGGCAGCAATGAAGATGTTCTGTACTATAATCTCTGCCTTTCTTACCAGTTCTTCAGGCAGTATCATCCAGCCTACCCTGAAACCTGGCATACAGAAATACTTGGAGAATCCATTAATTACTATTGCCCTGTCTGAAAACTCCAATGCTGAACGGACCCTGTCTTCATACTCAAGCCCGTGATATATCTCATCAGATATAAACCATATTCCCTTTTTCTCTGCTACCTCAATAAGTCTTTCAAAGACTGGAGGATCATAAACAGTACCTGTAGGGTTTGAAGGAGAGGAGACCATTACTGCTCCAGCACCTTTTATGTCCTCAAGCATCTCTGGTGTGATCTGATAATTGGAGCTACTGTCAACAGGGATAAACAGAGGTCTGGTTTGAAGGAAATAGGAGAAGTTTTTATAGCAGGGATAGGAGGGGTCTGATAGCACAAGTCCCCTCTGTTCATCAGTAACAAGTGCAAAGACCACTAAAAAGGCACCTGAGGTACCAGGGGTGATTATGATCCTCTCAGGGGAGACCTTCACACTGTATCTCTTGTTATAGTAATCTGATATTTTCTCCCTCAACTCTACAAGCCCCTTTGCAGGAGTATAGTAAAACTTATGGTCACTTACTGCCCTAAGCAGTGCTTCTCTGACCTTTTCTGAGGGAGGAAGATCAGGCTCTCCTACCTCCATATGTACTGCTCCGGGTAGAGACCTTGCCTCTTTCAGGATATCCATCACCCTAAAGGGGCTTATCTTCTCAAGTAACCTTCTCATCTTCAGAAAACCCTTCTGAAGATTATATCATTTTCTTCTATCTCACACAATCCTGTTTTGGATTATTGTTATACTAAATTTATGATAGAGATAGATGGCAGCTATGGCGAGGGTGGGGGGCAGATACTGAGAACAGCATTGGGTTTGTCTGCCATCCTCAGGAAGCCCTTCAGGATATATAACATAAGAAAAAATCGTAAAAATCCAGGACTAAGGCCGCAGCACCTGATGTGTGTCCAGGCACTGAAGAAGATTACAGGAGCAAGAGTTGAGGGCTGCAGAAAGGGTTCCACAGAACTGGTATTTGAACCTCAGCAAACGACTCCCGGCAACTACTCTTTTGATATTGGTACAGCAGGCTCGATCACTCTCCTGCTACAGGCGATAATGCCTCCCCTTGTATACTCTTCAAGTAAAAGTCGATTAGTCCTTAAGGGTGGAACCCATGTGCCTTTCAGTCCTCCATATCATTATCTGAAGGAGGTCTTTCTGGCCTTTCTTAAAAGACTTGGTATCAATATAGAGACAGAAGTGGAGAGATATGGTTTCTATCCAAAAGGTGGAGGGATTGTTAATATAACTGTGGAACCTGCAACAGAGAGCACTCCTCTGGAGTGTATTGAGAGAGGAACTATAAGGGAGATTAAGGGGATATCTGGGGTTGGTAATCTTCCCATGCATATTGCAGAAAGACAGAGGGACAGCGCCTATAAGCTGTTACTTTCAGAGGGTTTAAAGGCAGAGATAGAAACTGTGAAGGTCTCCTCTTTGAGTGAAGGCTCCTTTATATTTTTGAGGGTGGTTTCAAACAGCGCGATTGCCGGATTTTCAGCTCTTGGTGAAAGGGGTAAAAGGGCAGAGAGGGTAGGGCAGGAGGCTGTGAAAGCACTTCTGGAGTATTACAGAAGCAATGCCTGTCTTGATCCTCATCTGTCTGATCAGATACTTCTCTATCTTGCTGTATCAGAAGGATCATCCACCTTTTCTACATCCTGTGTTACAAAGCATCTACTCACAAATCTCTGGGTGATAGGTAGATTTGTTGATATGGAATACACTGTTGAGGGTGAGCTGGGCAAAAAGGGTATTGTAAAATTGAAAACAGGAGGAATAAAGTTTTAAAATTTAAAGAATTCAAGATATGTCGCAAGGATAAGGAGTTAATATAAAAATCATTTGGGAGGTAGCATGGATATAAGAGGATTTGTTCTTGAGAAGGCCACAGAGGCGAAGGAGGCGGCAAGGAGGCTATTGGCAGTAAACACCGAGCAGAAAAACCGTGCCCTCGTGAGGATGGCTGAGGAGATTGTTGCAAATGCAGCGGTACTTAAGGAAGAGAATCAGAAGGATGTGGAGTATGCGAAGGCAAAAGGGCTGAGTTCAGCCCTTGTTGACAGACTCACCCTTACTGACAAGCGTATTCATGAGATGGCAGAAGGGCTCAGAGAGGTGGCACAGCTTCCAGACCCTGTGGGTGAGATCACGAAGATGTGGCAGAGGCCGAATGGGATGGTGGTCGGGAGGATGAGGGTCCCTATTGGGGTGATAGGAATCATTTATGAGTCAAGGCCCAATGTTACAGCAGATGCAACCAGCCTGTGTCTTAAGGCTGGCAATGCAGTACTTCTGAGGGGTGGTTCCGAGGCTATCAACTCAAACAGGGCAATTGTAAGCATACTGAGAAAGGCTGCCTCAGAGGAGGGTATACCCGAAGGGGCTATCACATTTATAGACGTGCCTGACAGGGCAGCCATCATGGAGATGATTAAACTTGAGGGCATAGTAGACCTTATCATACCCAGGGGTGGTGAGGGTTTGATCAGAACAGTAACAGAGAATGCGAGAGTGCCTGTTCTTAAGCACTACAAAGGGGTATGCCATGTGTTTGTTGACAGGGACGCAGACCTTAAGATGGCAGAAGAGATATGCTTCAATGCGAAGGTCCAGAGACCTGGAACCTGTAATGCAATGGAGACGATGCTTGTTGATGAGCCAGTGGCAGATAGGTTTCTCCCAGTAATGCTCAGGAGATTCAGAGAGGCAGGGGTGAGGCTGAAGGGGTGTGAGAAGACGAGGACACTGTTTGCCGAGGTTGAAGAGGTAAAAGAAGATGACTTCTATGAGGAGTACCTTGACTTAGTGCTGAATGTCAAGGTGGTGAAGGACATGGATGAGGCGATGGAGCATATCGCCAGGTACGGCTCCTCCCATACTGAAACTATTGTGACAGACAATTATGAGAGAGCAATGAGATTTCTGAGGGAGGTGGACTCATCTGCTGTAATGGTGAATGCCTCAACAAGACTCAACGACGGAGGACAGTTTGGGCTTGGTGCCGAGATAGGCATCTCTACTGACAAGATTCATGCAAGAGGTCCTATGGGTCTTGAAGAACTGACATGCACTAAGTTTATCGTGCTTGGGAGTGGCCAGTTGAGGGAATGAATGCAAAGGTTTTTATCTATGATATTGATTACAGGGCATTTGAGGACAGAGTAAGCATTCTCCTCTATGGCCGTACAGAGGAGGGCCGTACAGTTTCCATATACGATCCATCCTATAAGCCCTATTTTTATGTCCTGCCCACTGATATAGATAGGGCAGAAAAAGATATCATGAATCTCCTCAAAAAGAAGAAATTCTCCATAGAAGATATCCAGAGGTGTAGACTCATCCATAACGGAGTAGAAAGGGATTTTCTAAAAGTCTTCTGTCTTAAACCCCAGGATACCACAAAGGCAAGAGATATTATAAAGATGCTGGAGAAGGCGAGGGGAGGCTCTGGAGTAGTAGAAGATGAGTATGAGTATCAGATGGGTTTTTACAGGAACTATCTCCTTGACAAGGGTGTCTCCTGCATGAACTGGATTGGGGTGGATGCAGAAGAGACCACGGCAGACCTTGACACAGAGGTGATTCTTAAGGCCAAAGAGGTGAAGCCTTTAGAAGAGAGACCCTTACAGTTGAAGGTGGTTGCCTTTGATACAGAGGTGGTGGAGCAGAGGAGAGGTGAGAGGTCTCTGGTAATGGTTTCTCTATATGGTAAAGACCTGAGGAAGGTTCTCACCTACCAGAAGAGTTCCTTTCCTGATTATGTGGAGGTAGTAAATGATGAAAAGTCACTCATAGAGAGGTTTGTGGAGACTTTAAAGGAGTATGACCCTGACATTGTGGTGGGGTACAACTCTGACCTCTATGACTTTGATGTGCTTAGAGAGAGAGCAAATAAGCTGAAGGTATCCCTCGGTCCTCTGTCGAGGGATGGTTCTGGAGTGAGCATTGCAAAGAGAGCACGTTTTTCCACAGCCCGTCTTAAGGGCAGGGTCCATATAGATATATTTAATTTTATAAACAACATTCTTGCACCAATGCTACAGACAGAGGTTTTAAGTCTGGATGCGGTCTCATCAGAGGTTCTCGGAGATGAGAAGATAGAGATGGAGTATCATGAGATCGTGGAGGCATGGCAGAAGGGGAAGGAGCTCTCAAGGCTTGCCACTTACTGTCTTAAAGACTCAGAACTCACATTCAGGCTTTCAGAGGTTATTCTACCCCAGATCTACCAGCTCACGAGACTGATAGGTCAGAGCCTGTTTGATACCTCAAGGATGACCTATAGCCAGTTGGTTGAGTGGTTTTATTCTAAAAAGGCTAAGCAGTCTTCAAGGGTGATACCCAATCAGCCAAAGTTTGATGAGATAAAGAGACGACAGAAGGAGACATACACAGGTGGCTATGTTAAGGAACCTGTGGCAGGGCTGCATGAGAATATCGCAGTGGTGGATTTCGCTTCTCTGTATCCCTCCATAATTTCCACATTCAATATCTCTGTAGAGACGATTAACTGTGGCTGCTGTAAGGGGGATGGACATAAGGTCCCTGGTCTTAAGTACTGGTTTTGTAAAAAGAGGGCAGGCTTTGAGTCGAGCATAATAAAAGACCTTCTCGTGGAACGCGAGCAGTTGAAGAAGGAGATGAAAAAATACCGGCCTGATACCCCTGAGTATCACTGGTATGACACAAGGCAGAAGGCTGTGAAGACGATAGCAAATGCGAGTTATGGATACTACGCCTTTGCAGCAAGTAAGTGGTACAGCAGAGAGTGTGCCGAGTCAATCACTGCCTATGGCAGGCACTGGATTAAGACGATAATGGAGAGGGCAGAGAAAGAAGGTTTCCCTCCAGTTTATGGAGACACGGACTCTGCCTTTCTCATGCTTGGCAGCAGAAAAGAGAAAGAGCTTTTAGACTTTCTTGACAGTCTCAACTCTGAACTGCCTGGTATTATGAAGGTAGAACTCGAAGGCTTCTACAAAAGGGGTATATTTATCCCTCGGGAGATTGGCGGAGGTACAGCCAAAAAGAGATACGCCCTGATTGACAAGGAGGGCAATCTAAAAATTAGGGGTCTGGAGAAGGTCCGCAGGGACTGGTCTCAGATAGCAAAGAGAACACAGGAGAGAGTGCTAAGGATGGTGATGGCAGATAGAGACATAGTGGGAGCAGTAAGGCTCCTCAGGCAGACCATAGAGGATCTCAAGGCCTACAGGGTATCCATCAGCGACCTTGTGGTTTATGAACAGCTCTCAAAGCCTCTTGAGGAGTACAAACAGACTTCTCCCCATGTGGAGGCAGCAAAGAAACTGAAGAAAAAAGGTATAACCCTCAATCCCGGCAGTGTTATTGGTTATGTGATATGTAAGGGTGAGGGGAGTCTGAGCCAGAGGGCAGAGCCTGTGGAGTTTGCAGAAGTAAAAGATGTGGATGTGGATTATTATATTGAGAACCAGATCCTACCAGCAGCTTTGAGAATTCTAAGGGTTGTAGGGGTAAAGGAGGAAGAGATACTGCAGAGCAAAGGAGGGTCCCTTTTTTAGCCTCTTTTCTTCCAAATTTAAGAAATTTAAGGGTCAGGTCTTGAATCTTGAATTATTCAACACTTTACTTATCGTGGAATAAAATTTAAGAAATTTAAGGGTCAGGTCTTGAATCTTGAATTATTCAACACTTTACTTATCGTGGAATAATGTACTCCCAGATAATCTGCTACCTCAGCCTGTGTATATCCATATTTATATACTGCTTCAGTTATCTTTTTGTTTCTTAGTTCTCTGTTTCTTTGCACTTGCTCTGTAAATATCTCCTCCAGAGACGGTCTCCATACATACCTCTGTGTCTTTGGAACCTCTTTATTCCTTCCCCTCTGTTGTAACATGGTTTTGACCATCTCTATAAACCCTTCACCACCAAGTATTACCTGAGCCTTTAGTTCTTTCCAAATACTCTCCTTACCTATCCCTGCTAATACAAATTTCACATATTCCCTCTTGGCTATCCCTATGTCTTCTGAAAATTGATTCAATATCCACTGTACTGTCAAACATGAATGAGGTCTTTTATTAAACCCCGTAGCCCTGAAACTGCTCCACTCCCACTTGCCTGGTTTATCTACAATCCCTGCCCTTACCGGATTTAACACTATATACCTTGCTACTTCCAATAAATAACCTTCCTTATCTACCAGAATTGCTTTGTATCTACCCTGAAATAGATGCCCAACTCTTCCGTGCCTCTTGTTGAATCTCTGTGTGTATATCCCATTTAACTGCCTCATACCTCTTGATAGATTACCTTCGGGCGTCTCTATCAACAGATGATAATGGTTATTCATTAAACAGTAGGCATGGCACAGCCAATTGTACTTTGCTGTTACATCTGCCAGTATGTCAAGAAACATCCCTCTGTCTTTGTTATCCAGAAATATATCTTTCTTTTCATTGCCTCGTGAAGTAACATGATAAAGGGCTCCTTCAAACTCTATTCTGAGTGGTCTTGCCATGGAATAAATTTTACTATGTGTGTTTTTCAAGATTCAAGACCTGACCCTTTTGCTTGTTGCATCAGAGCTTACGTATCTTTGCTATGAAGAAACCCCAGGAGTCCAGAAAGTGTGGATATATTCTGACAGCCTTTTTTAATTCTTCACTGAATCTGATGCCCTTCCATTCTGTTACACCTTCCACAAGGTGTAACTCTTCAAACCTTATGGGTTCTAAAACGGCATTCTCTCTCGTTTTGAGAAGATAATCCACAACCGCCTCATTCTCATAGGGTGAATAGGTGCAGGTGGAATAGACCATGATGCCACCATTTTTGAGGAGATCAAAACCTCTGAGTATCATCTGTCTCTGGTAGTTTGACATCTTGAGGGAGTGTTCTTCACCATAAGGTTGCATCTTCTTCAGCTCATCTGGTCTCATTACTTTTCTGTATCTTCCCTCTCCAGAGCAGGGTGCATCAAGCAGTACCCTGTCAAACCTTATCTCAGACCTGTCAGGATACCTTGTAGGGAAGTTCTGCGCCTGAAATGTGGTTACCAAGGTATTGGTTATACCGAGTCTTTCTAAGTGAAACTTCAGAATGCTTAATCTTCTTCTATTCAGTTCATTGGCGATAACGAGACCACGGTTGTCCATTATTGCTGCAATATGTGTGGTTTTACTGCCAGGAGATGCACACATATCAAGCACCCTGTGCTGAGGTGAGGGCTCCAGCACAAGAGAGGGCAGTACTGAGCTCAGCCCCTGCATATGGTAGTATCCAAGAAAGTACTCCACAGTGGCACCTGGATTCTGTAGTCCTGAGAAACTATAACAGTGCCTCACCGGGAGTGGTTCCAGATGGCAGCCATACTTCTTTAAATACTTTTTCAGGCTCTCTTCATCCGTTTTCAATATATTTACCCTGAGATGAGAGGGATGAGGCCTTTCGAGGGCCATCAGAAATTTGTCGAACTCAGGAATTAAGTCTCTATAGATATAAAAGGCCTGCAACCAGAAAAACTTTTTATTTCTCTGAAGTCTTCTTTCCCTTTTCTGCCTTTATTGAATCAATGTATTTCAGGAGTTTTTCTGCCTTTACCAGCCCTCTAAGTATTCTTCCATCTTCAAGAATAATTGTAGGAGTGCCTGTAATACCCAGTTTCTGTGCAAGGGCTATGTTCTTGTCAATCTCATCAGTGTCGCAGGTAGGGTCAGGTATCTCCTTTTTAGCGAAGGCATCCTCCAGTAGTTGCAGTGACTTCTCACACTGAATCGCCTGTGATTTCCTATATGCATCCTCGTGCATCTTCAATGGATATAGTTTAATATAAAAAGCGATATCGTTCCTCTCAGAGAGTATCTTCTTCACCTCCTGGTGAAGTTTGGCACAGAAGGGTCAATCAGGGTCGTCAAAGATGACCACCTTGTTCTCTGCCTTAGGATTGCCCATCACAATGGCATTATCAAGAGGGATCTGGGAGAAATCAATTCTGTTGAGCTCTTCAAACCTCTCCCTAGTGAGGTTTTCCCTTGTCTTGATCTTCACAATCTGTCCGATTATCACATTCTCTTTGGCAAAATCCACATAGGCTATACCCTTCTTCCCTCTGGATTCAACAGCAATCTCCCACAGTCCCTTTGCAGGTGCTATTCTCACCCCTATTACCTTTAGGTCTGGGATAAGCTCTTTTAGCAGGTCTCTGGCCTCCTCACTGCTCAGGGTGTGGCACTTCTGGCAGTCAGGTTCACATCCACCAAAGGAGAAGGCATTGGTCTGGAAAACCAACACTCCCCACAGAAGTATTAACAAAAAAACAAATTCTTTTCTCATTACAACCTCACTTTGTTGTTAGTTGAATTTTGTTAAAATATCATATTGTTTTTTAAAAAGGCAATTAGTCCTCAGTCCTCTCAAGTACTATCTTGTGGCTCAACAGAGATATTTCCCTTATCTTCCCCTTAAATTCCTTCTGTTCTCCAAAGAGGTTTCGTAGGTATATTATGTCACCCTCTGGTTTCAGGATATCCACACTCTCAAGATAGAGCTTCTCCTCTCCATTTTCATATATATAGGCGTTTGCCTCACACATTGAAATACCTCCTTTGAACAGAATGATTATTCCGCTCTGTTTATAATTTCTTTCAGTCTTTCTATAACCTTGTCTACCAGATGTGGAAGGGGTTCTCCCTCTACCCCCACTATCTCTATGCCTTCTTGGTTTATTGGTAGAAGAATCTTCTTTGCCTCTGTTGCTGCAATAGCCTCAGCCATTCTGGCTGTCAGCTCACCAAGCATGGAGTTTGCCAGTACAATACTCAATGGACCGATTATCACATCCATCTTTGGGGCATTCACCAGAATCGCATTCTCTCCTGTTGCTCCCTTGTTGGCCCGTGCTTTCATCATCGCTGTTGTGGCAGCAGAGTTTGTTCCAAGGGCATATATCTCAACTCTGTCACCGAAAGCCTCTCTCAGCCTCCTTACAATAAGGCTACCTATACCGCCTCCCTGGCCATCCACAACAGCTATCTTAAACATTAAAAATACTTTAACAGTAATATGAGTGAAAACTCAAGCTGGGATGTACTGTCTGTACCTTAAGGGAGAGTTCTCTATAGCCCTCATAATCTCTCCCTATATCTCCTTAAGGGTCTCATCATACGCTACAGAGTTGTTTGGATATTACTGGAAGCATAATCTTAATTTGTATTATTGTAGAAAAGCCTTCCTCTATGAATAAGATACTAATTTTTGTCTATTTAAGGCCAATTCAGGTTTAATTTTAGAGCCGAAGTTTGTAAAATATAGGACATATTGTTTGGACTATCTCAAGGTGAGCACTGTAGAGGATAGAATAAATACGGATTTTCTTGTCATAGGCAGCGGGGTTGCTGGCCTGAGGGCTGCTATTGAGCTCGGCAGCCAGGGTGAGGTTCTTGTTGTTACCAAAGATATACTCACAGAGTCGAGTACAGAATATGCACAGGGTGGAGTGGCTGTGGCACTTAGTGATGAGGATGAGGTGGGAATACATTTTGAGGATACTATTAGGGCAGGAGATGGCCTCTGTCGTGAGAATGCGGTGAAGATACTGGTTGAGGAAGGGCCTGAGAGGATAATGGAGCTGATAAGATGGGGGGCTGAGTTTGACAAGAAAGACTCTAAACTCGATTTCGCCATTGAGGGGGCCCATTCTAGAAAGAGAATACTTCATGCCCATGGAGACTCTACTGGAAAGGAGATTGAAAGGGTCCTGGTCGATAAGGTGAAATCATTTGAGAATATAAAGAGACTCACCCATACAATGACAGTAGACCTCTTGGTGGAAGATGGAAGGTGTTATGGGATAGTGCTTCTAAAAGAAGGCAGGTTCACTCTTGTAACAGCAAGGGCAACAGTGCTTGCCACAGGAGGAGGTGGTCAGATATTTGCCCGTACAACAAACCCTCCTGTAGCTACCTCTGATGGGATGGCAATGGCATTAAGGGCTGGAGCCGTGCTTGAGGATATGGAGTTTGTACAGTTTCATCCCACAGCCCTATACATACCTGGTGCCCCTCAGTTTCTGCTAAGTGAGGCAATGAGAGGAGAAGGAGGTATCCTCAGGAATGTACATGGAGAGGCATTTATGAGAAATTATCATCCCTTAGGTGAACTTGCCCCTCGTGATGTGGTCTCAAGGGCCATAATCTCAGAGATGGTAAGAACAAAGAGCACCCATGTCTATCTTGATCTTACCCACCTTGACAGTGATTTTATAAAAAGGAGATTCCCGAGGATATACAAAACCTGTCTGCTTTATAATGTGGATATCACTTCCCAGAGGATACCTATCTCTCCTGCAGCCCACTATACAATGGGAGGAGTAAAGACTGACACTGAAGGCAGGACCACAATAAGAGGGCTATATGCTGCGGGTGAGGTGGCATGTACAGGTGTACATGGAGCAAACAGACTCGCCAGTAACAGCCTTCTTGAGGGACTCGTATTTGGTGCGAGGGCTGGAAGGAGTTCTGCTGAGGATGGCCTGGAGATGCCAAAAGGGGTACCTGATGTGGTGCTCTCATCAGTAGCCAGAATTAAGGATGCCCCTTTATTGAGGGATACTCTGAGGAGGATTATGTGGGAGAGGGTTGGTATAATTAGGTGTAAAGAGTCTCTTGGCATAGCAAGAGAATTTATACTGAGGCATAGAGGGATAATAAAGGGCACCTATGCTACAAGAGAGGAGATTGAGCTAAGAAATATGTTTATAACAGCAATGATGATCACAGAGACTGCCTACCATAGAGAGTGTTCCATTGGTGCACATTACCGTTCAGATTTTCCCCAGAAGGCAGGGTGTCTCTATCACCAGAGTTGTACCTGGAGAGAGGATGAGTTGATTATAACAAGAACTGACCGAGAGTCTCCTGGGGGCAGAAATTGACGAAGGCAAAGATTATATGTACCATAGGCCCTTCAAGTGAGGATGTCAAAACACTGAGGGCAATGATACGTGCTGGGATGGATGTGGCGAGGTTGAACTTCTCCCATGGTACACATCAGACCCATGAGAAGGTATTCAACAGGGTGAGAAGTCTCTCCAAGGAGCTTGATACACCAGTAGCAGTTATCCAGGATCTGCAGGGGATTAAGATAAGGATTACAGATGTGGAGGCGCCTTTTAGGCTCTCAAAAGGTAAGGAGATTATTGTAAAAGCAGGTAGGGAGAAGACATCTCCAGAGAGCATCTTTATTGACTATCCTGCCCTTCTTAAAGATGTGAGAAAAGGACATAGAATATTGATAGATGATGGGCTCATAACCCTTGTGGTAAAAAAGAGGATGAAGGACAGCCTTGTGGCACTGGTAAAGGAGGGAGGCACAATAAGCAGCAGAAAAGGGGTTAATCTTCCTGACTCCTCTGTATCCTTGTCTCCCTTTACAGACAAAGACAGGGATGACCTCAGCTTTGGACTCCATCTGGGTATAGACTATGTAGCCCTCTCATTTGTGACCTCCCACAAAGAGGTGAAAGCACTAAGAAACTGGATGCAACAGAGGGGATATGATGTTCCTATTATAGCAAAGATAGAAAGACCAGAGGCAGTGGCAGATATTGACAGGATAGTGGATGTAGTAGATGGGATAATGGTTGCAAGGGGGGACCTTGGGGTAGAGATGTCGCCTGAGGAGGTTCCACTGATTCAGAAGGAGCTTATAAAAAAGGCGAATGAGAACGGGAAGATAGTTATCACAGCCACCCAGATGCTGGAGTCAATGCGTCATCATACGAGACCAACAAGAGCAGAGGCGACAGATGTTGCCAATGCAGTGATTGATGGTAGTGATGCTTTGATGCTTTCTGCTGAAACCTCAACAGGCCAGTATCCTGTGAAGGCTGTCAGGATGATGAAGAGGATTATTAGGGTTACTGAGGAGGATATTATTCTTAAGAAGAGGATTGTTGATACAAGTTTTCAGATACATAAGGAGAACAAGGTAAGCTTTGCGGTAGCAGATGCAGCAGTAAGGGCAGCAGAGGATGTGAAGGCACGGTATATAGTAGCACTTACAAAGTCAGGATACACTGCGAGGCTTGTATCAAAACTGCGGCCAAAAGTGCCCATAATTGCGTTCAGTCCTGATGAGTCAGTGTTAAGGAGGATGAGCCTTTACTGGGGTGTAACTCCTTTCATGATGGAGAGACTTCAGACTGCACCAGAGATGCTTCAGAGGTCAGTGGAGATACTTATCGAGAGGAGATTACTCAGAAGAGGAGATACTGTTGTGGTTATTGGTGGTGACCCACCTGGACAGGGTATGACAAACATGCTGAAGATTCTTACCATAGGTAGTTGAGTTGAGAAGACCCTTAGGGCAGCACTTCCTTCACCATCCCGATATTCTACAGAGAATTGTATCCATGTCAGCACTGAAAGAGGATGACCTGGTTGTGGAGATTGGTGCTGGCAAGGGAAGACTTACAGAGTTTATTGCCGAAAAAGTCTCAAAGGTGCTGGCTATAGAGGTGGACAGGAGATTGTGTAGAGAGTTGATGGAAAAGTTCAGTGGCAGAGAAGAGGTAGAGATAGTCTGTGGAGATGTGCTTAAATTTGATTTCACCGCTCTTCCTCCTTTCAAGGTGATTGCCAACATCCCCTATTATATTACAACTCCTATACTCTTCCGCCTCCTTGAAGACTCTGTTCCTCTCATAACAGCCACCCTTACTGTTCAGAAGGAGGTGGCCGAGAGGATTGTTGCCTCTGCAGGGACAAAAAAGTACGGTGTTCTTTCAGTAATGGTCCAGTTTGTTGCAGATGTTGAGGTACTTTTTTATATACCAAAAGGAGCATTTGCTCCACCTCCCAAGGTGGACTCGGCTGTGGTGTTTATAAAGAGGCTGTCTGTACCCAGGGTTTCTGTGTCTGATAGAAGGCTTTTCAGAAAGATAGTCAAGACCGCATTCAGACAGAGGAGAAAAACGATTGCAAATTCCCTGAAACCGATCAGATCTGATATAAAAGACCTTCTTTTGGAGGTGGGGGTCTCACCTGACCGCAGAGCAGAGACACTCACCTTAGAGGATTTTGCCCTTATAACAGAGGCTGTTAAGTCAGGGTCTCAATGAATTAATCTGTCTCGCAGGGAGGCACTTTCTCCTTGAGAGTTTTCAATTTTTGAGGAGTAAGCTCCTGTTTGAGACTGAATCTGTCCGCTGCATAAGAGTCCTTTTTCTTTATAAGGAGCCACTCCTTCTCTTTGCCTTTCATTTTCAAGAGCACAAAAAGACCCTTCAGTTTTTTTCCGTGAAGTACAAATTCAATCTTTCCTTCCTTTAAGGAGCCTTCCTTAAGTTCAAACTCTCCAGAGTCCCATATAACTACAGGTCCTGCTCCGTAATGCCCTTCAGGAATTATTCCTTCAAAGGTTCCATACTCTAAGGGATGGTCATCAACCTGGATCGCCAGCCTTTTGTCCTTTGCAGACATGGATGGTCCTTTAGGGACTGCCCATGATTTAAGCACACCGTCTATTTCAAGCCTGAAGTCATAGTGCAGCTTTTTTGAATGATGTTCATGTACCACAAAGTAGGGCATACCATAATCTAAACCATCTAAAACAGATATATCAATGATTTTATAATCAAGTAAAGGGCAAAGAAGAGAACAAATATACCTGAAAGAAAGGTGATCTTCATTATGGTCTTCTGGGGTATAAACCTCTTTAACCAGTAGAGTGTTAATGCGAGGAGTCCTGGATAACTGAACATACCTACGCCTCCTGCGAGCAGAAACTCAACCCCTTTTACATGGGTGAAATGGGGTACGAGACCGAGTTCAACAACTATCCTTTCTCCAAGTAGCCACCATAGAATCATCATGGGGTTGGTTAGTGCTATAGAGGCTCCTGTGACAAAGGAGATACTTCTGTTTTTGAGTCTGTATGAGACTCTGCTGAAGTCATGGTAATCCAGAGAACGTTTAACCACAGACAACCCAAGGAATATTAATAGTGTTCCTCCCATAAGCCAGAACCATGCCATTGTTTCTTTCTGCTTCAACACGGGTAGCAGCCCAAAAAATGCTACCGTCCCGTAGAGTATATCTACCATCACTGCACCAACAGATACCATAAGGGCTGACCTGAGATGTCCATGCAGTGCACGTCGAGCCACCTCAAGTTGGACAGCACCTATAGGAATGGCACTGATAAATCCAAGAATATAAGAGGTTAGGAGAAACAGAAAGTTTTTCATTGACAGGTAATTATAGCATTTTTATACCTCAGGGTCTAACCCATATCCTGTATCTTACCCTTTCCTCAGATTTTGGCTTTATTCTCACGTTGAACCTGAGGGTGGATACATCGGTTCTTTTATAGGGATAGTTACTCTCAATAATCCTCCAGTCTCCCTGAATTTTCTCTTCCACTGCAACAACAACCTCTTTCTGTTTGTGGTTTCTGAGTATGATCTCCCATTCTGATTCAAACTGATTGGAACCTACCTTCTTGTAGTCCTTCTGGATTCTTTCTGCCACAATATCAAAGGCATAGCCTGTGAGAAGCCTTACTTTTTCTCCAGAAGGTGTATGTGGAAGCCTTGCTTCTCCAATAAATATCATGGCTCCATTAGTTTCTTCTTTATACATTCTTACAGTTCCAGCAGGTAACGGTTTGCCCAAGTTGTTCTCTTTTACGTTCTTAAACAAAATATAAGTCTTGACCCGCAGGGTACTCTTGCCACTGAAGGGGCCAAAGACATTGAAATTAGAAGATGAGAGTATATACTCTATTTCAGCAGCTACATCCTCTGCAGAAAAGAGGTTCAGTTGTTTGGTCTGCCCCTGGGCCAGGTCTGTCCTGAATCTAAAGTCATAAAGATGATACTCAAATAAGGGTCTTTCAGTTACTGTGGCTGACTGCTTCTTTGCCTTTGCCAGGTACTCATATACATGAGGTCTTTCCCTTTCCATATGGGGACTTCCGGCAACAAGCATAATTCTCACATTTTTCAGTGATATTCCACTCTGATTTTTAATGCTTGCCCAGGCATTAATTCTCAGTCTCGAGTTCTTCCCCAATATCATAACATAGTCAGCTTGCCAGCCTATGCCCCTTGTGAGATAGGATACTTCTATGTTCTGGGAAGGCCCCTCATATAACCATTCAATATAGGGTTCTCTATGGAGATCCTCAGGAATTCCGGAAACTACTATACTGCCAGGATGGTCTAAGTATATCTCTCCATCAATATCAAAGATATATCCATCCATGGTACGCAAAAGAATGGCTTCAGTAACACGCTTTTTTAGCTTCTCTTTGTCCCAGACGACAAGCTTCACCTTTTTGCCTGTATATGCATCAAGGAGTGCCTTTTTGTTAAGGAGGCTGGGATTGTAGCTCTGTTGCAGGACCTTTAGACCGCTCACAGTGATAGATTCGGGTACAATCATTGAGGGCACATCCTTAAATATGAGTCTTCCTCTTTCTTCTGCAAGTCTCAGTTGTCTGGTTTCTTTTATGAGGGCAATGTCAGTATTGTAGATGGTTGCAGAAAGGGATATCCTGTCTCTGTTGCTGCTGTCAATCACATCCATTGCCAGTGCATCAGTTGATATAAAGAGAGTTATGATCAGAATTAGAATAAAAATCATGACTTTACTCCTCCCTTGAAAGATTTTTGTTTTTACAAGATTTTCTAGAAATTTAGAATAAATGGATAATAAGCCTTTTCCTCGGGGGTTCATTGGTCACCTCTTAAGATATTTAAAATCAATTATACCACCAAAGTAACATTCATTCCTACCATTGAAATTTTAATACAAAGGCCTTGGCCTGACATCATAATTGAGGATTCTTAAATGGTCGAAAAATTTCTAATGGTAGGATCAAGTCCATTGAATGGGGGAAGAAAACTTTAAATGGCTCCCCTTGTTAAACAATTTTCGCACACTGCGTTTAAGGTTTAAAAACACCATGATAAAAAGAAATTAAACAAGGTTTCACAGTCTCTGTGTTCAA
>MTOU01000011.1 GCA_002011745.1 Nitrospirae bacterium JdFR-85 | reverse complement strand
GTATTCCTCCTTCCTTAAAGTTTTAAAACCTATAAATTATATGGAGGATACACCCTCTTTTCTTTGAATTTCAATTTTACACAGAAGATTTTACATTACCGAAAGGAGGTGAGCATGGATGGCTACAAAGGAGTTGATTAAAAGAACTGAGACCTCCACAGAGAGGGTACAGAAAAAGAGAAAACGTATTCCCCATGTTGATGTAATAGAGAATCAGAATGAGTATATACTCTATGCAGACCTCCCAGGCGTTGAGGAGAAGGGGCTTGATGTGACTCTTGAGAAGGAAGTGCTTACTATAAAGGGAGAGGCTCGTGAGGAAGTGCCAGAAGGGTATACTCCGAGATTCACGGAGTTTTCACCCAGTATATTTGAACGCTCGTTCTCTGTATCAGATGAGATTGACAGAGACAAAATAAAAGCGACTATAAAAAACGGTGTTCTGAAATTGGTTCTACCTAAGGCAGAGACGGCCAAGGTGAAGAAGATAGAAATCACACAAGGATAACCTTAACAGGGGCCTTGCCCCTTTAGAATCCTTGAAAAAGGAGGTGAGGTTTATGTCTATCAGAGACCTTGTGCCATTCAGAAGGAGGGGGAGCCTGAGGAGATGGGATGAGCCTGTAAGGAGTTTCTTCGAGGAGGTTGAGGAGCTCTTTGATAGATTCTTTGGTGATTATGAGCTGGAACCGGTAAGAGAAAGATGGGGTCTGTTTACACCGAAGGTGGATTTTACAGAGGATGACAAGGAATATCGTATCACAGCAGAGCTGCCTGGTATGAATGAGAAGGATATTGAGGTGACAATGGATGAACATTCTATAACTATCAAAGGAGAGAAGAAAGAGGACAAGGAGGACAAAGGGAAGAACTACTATTACAGAGAGAGAAGGTATGGCTCCTTCACAAGGACCATTCCTCTGCCAGAGGATGTGGATGTTGACAAAGTAGAGGCAAAATTCAAAAATGGTGTGCTTACACTCAAACTCCCAAAGACAGGTACTGGCCGTAGTATAAAGAAGATAGAGATAAAGTCCTAAAATCACCTTCCTCAGGGGCGAGGTTTCTCGCCCCTTTTCTCATTATTATTCTTTAAATTTTTAATCTTAGGGGTTATTCCATGAAGAAGTATTATGAATTAAGTGAAATAAAACCTGAGTCTGACAGAATTACTGGTATTCCTACAGGCACCGGACTTGATCAAATGTTTTATAGAATCGAATTTGTGAATGGAACAGTAAAAAAGGTGCCTCTGGGTGGAGTGCCCTCATATGCAGTACTGAATCTCACGGGAATACCAGACACGGGGAAGAGTCTTCTCGTGGAACAGTTTGCATTAACACAGGCCAGTAGTGGATATAAGGTCCTATATGTTACCACTGAGAACCCTGCTTCTTTTCTGTATGTAACTCTGAAGTCAAGGGCAGAGGCGATGGATATAGATTTTAAAAAGTTAGAAAAGAATATTGTAGTAATAGATGTTACAGAAGATGAGGAGTTAAGAGAGAATCCCAAGGCATTGATTGATACAATGGCCTATGCGATAAAAGAGAAGAAGACAAAAAATACAGTGATTGACAGTATAACAGCCCTCTATGAACACAAGGAGATGATGGCTAGAAGTATTGTAAGGGTCTTCTTTAATTTTCTTAAAAAATTCCATCAGACCGCGATTGTGGTTTCCCAGAAGAGATCATCTCAGGCTGGAGAGTCTGCTGAGGCAGCAGGAGGTCTTGCCGTGGCACATATTGTGGACGGGACAATTATAATGGACAAGAGGCTGATAGAGAACAAATGGGAGAGTTCCTACTACAGACTACCTCCAGGTAGTATACTACGTACAATCAGGATAGATGGTTGCCGTTTGGCACCACATGATACCAATACATGGATTTTTGATATAACACCTGAGGGACTGATAGATATAAGGATGCCTCTTAGTAAGTTTATACAGGGAGGTGAGAGGTGATGATAGAGACTGTAAAAAAACATACAAGGGATATTGATATGCTTGCAGAAGAGGTCTTTATGGAGGCCCTAAAACTGGTAGGGGGTCTTAGAAGCCTGATACAGTACAGAAACCTTACATGGCTACCCTCTTTGGCAGAGGCTGCATATGTGATGGTTCTGAAGAATGAATCTATGCTCACAAATAATGAGATTGCAGAGAAACTGGGTATAACGGCCAATACAGTGAGGAACATCCTCAATGCAGATGAGGAAGAGGTGGATAGATATCTCAGAGGAGAAGTAGAAAATACATCAGAACATATAGCAGGTGGGATTGCAAAACTCGCCTACAGAAGGGTCAGAGAAAAGACAGAGACAGAATAACTCTTGTTTCTTTTTTGTTTCTTATATTAGTATTAATTATTGTTTACTAATGGCGGGATGCAAGAGAGAATAAAAAGAGGGGGTATATTATTATGTTTCCCATAAAAGATACGATACCCAGTAGAGAGTTCCCCTGTGCCACATGGGCAATTATTGTTGTTAATGCAGTGGTATTTTTTATTGAACTCTCTCTACCGAAGGAGCTACTCACAAAAGTCTTTTATAATTTTGGAGTAGTGCCTGCAAGATATTCTCATCCAGAATGGGCACAGTTTTTTGGCCTTTCTTTTGACAACTACTGGCCTTTTCTTACCAATATGTTCCTGCACGGTGGTTGGATGCACTTCATAAGTAATATGTGGACACTCTATCTTTTTGGAGACAATGTAGAGGACAGGCTGGGCCATTTTAGGTTTCTCATGTTTTATTTGCTTTCTGGCATAGCAGCAAGCATCACCCACTATATCTTTAATATCCATTCCACTGTGCCAGCATTGGGGGCTTCAGGCGCTATTGCTGGAGTGATGGGGGCCTACTTTATAATGTTTCCTCATTCAAGAGTTATCACATTTATACCTATACTGTTTATCCCTTATTTTATTGAGATACCTGCCTTTGTGTATCTCTGGGTCTGGTTTGTGACACAATTGTTTTCCGGCACCTTTTCTCTGTTGTCTCCTGAGGCAGGAGGCGGTATAGCATGGTGGGCACATATAGGAGGTTTTGTGGCAGGTATTCTTATGTTGCCACTGTTCAAGAAGAGAAGGAGTTCATATAGAGCCTTCTTCTCTGATGAGGTATACTCAGATTTTATTTAGAGGAGGTAGGGCATGGATATATTCAGTCTCTTTTGGTTGTTCTTTATAGTCTCTGCACTACAACCCATAATAAGGCAGAGACTGCTGGAGTCTTCCCGTCAGAGACTTATCTCAAAGATTGAAAAGATTCGGGGCTCAAGAGTGATACTGCTTGTGCATAGACAGGAGACAATGAGTCTGCTCGGTTTCCCTATTATGCGTTACATAAACATCAATGACTCTGAAGAGGTGATAAGGGCAATCCATATGACCGATCCTGAGTTGCCTCTTGACCTGATACTACATACACCAGGAGGGCTTGTACTCGCCTCATACCAGATAGCCCATGCAATAAAGAAACATAAAGGTAAGGTGACAGTATTTGTCCCCCATTATGCCATGTCAGGAGGTACTTTGATTGCCCTTGCAGCAGACGAGATCGTGATGGGAGAGCATGCTGTGCTCGGGCCGGTTGATCCCCAGATAGGTGAGTATCCTGCAGCTTCCTTAATAAAGCTTGTAAATACAAAACCCCTTGCAGATGTGGATGACAAGACATGGATATATGCTGACATAGGTGCAAAGGCTATAGAACAATTAAAAAAACAGGTCCGTTCTCTGCTGAATGGTAGATATCCCCCTGAGAAGGCTGAAGAGATAGCCACTGTACTATCTGAGGGTAGATGGACCCACGATTATCCCATCACCTATGAGGAGGCAAAGGCCTTAGGGCTTAATGTGAGTACTAATATTCCACAGGAGATATATCAGCTCATGAGTCTATACAGACAGCCTGTAAGACAGCAACCTACTGTGGAATATATACCTATACCGAGGTACCGAAAGACTACAACTCCGAAGCAGGCATCTTAGCAGAACCTGTCTTGGACCTCCAGAATAGATATATCACTGAGCCTGGAAGGGCACCCAAGGCTTGGGAGAGAAACCAGGCGAATGAGATAGTTGTTGATACCTGAGGACTGATACCCGAGAGTCCCAGAAGTATCACAAACCCGGCTTCTCGGATTCCTATACCAGATATGGAGATGGGTACTGCAGTTGCTGTTATGATCAGAGGCAGAAATATAAAGAGTTCCAGAGATGATACCTCTGCCCCAACCCCCTTTGTGATTACATAAACAGAGAATATGGTTATAACCTGAATCAACACTGATAACATCAATGTTTTTAAAATTAGGATTCTGTTCTGAAAGAAACTCAAAAAATAGTCATAAAATCCACCAATTAATGAGAATCTTCTGCCTATCCTTAAGGAGAAGATGAGTAGACTGCCAATCACAAAGGTCACAGCAAGAGCTGGTATTAACCATACAATATATGTCTCCTTTATCATGTGGTATCCTAAAAGAGTGGCAAGGAGACCGACCAGCAGCAGACCAGCATAGCCAGTATAACGGTCAAGAAATGTGGAACCAAAGGCTGTAGAGGCATCAGAGGTCTCCCTGTACAGGTAATATATCCTCATTGTATCACCACCTATAACACCTGGCAGCAGATTATTAAAAAAGGCCCCTATCATGTAAAGAAAAAAGTGTCTTACCACCCCCAAGGCTCTGTTTTTCACAGAGGCGAGCAGATGCCATCTGATGGAGGATACAAAGACAGAACTCACATAGAGGAAGGTTGCCAGTAGAAAATAATGGATTTTTATCTCTCGGAGAAGGGATACTACGTCTCTGAGGCCTGCCTTTTTAAGGACCAGGTATAAGGCTAAGAAACTGACTGTGGCCTTCAGGACAAAAAAGACTATCTTATTTCTCTTTTTTCCCAATTATCTTTTTTATCACATAAATCGGTTTTCTCTGACTCTCATGATATACCCTTACAAGCATCTCACCCAGAAGTCCCATACCAATTAACTGAATACCCACAATTATCAGCAGAACCCCAAGCAGTAGAAGTGGTCTGCCACCGATAGATTCACCAAAGAGGAATTTCCTTAGGGTGAGATAAAGGGAGATAAGAAATCCTAAAGCACTGAAAAAGAGACCAAAAGGCCCAAAAAACTGAATAGGCTTTGTTGAAAAGCTCTGAAGGAATTTCACAGTAATAAGGTCAAGAACAACTTTTATGGTTCTTGAGATTCCGTATTTGGATTTACCCCTCAGCCTTGGATGGTGCTTTGTCTCCACCTCTGTTACCCTTACGCCATACCAGCTTGCAACAGCGGGTATAAACCTGTGCATCTCTCCATAGAGTCTAAGGTTTTTAATCACTTCTCTGCGGTATGCCTTAAGGGAGCAGCCATAATCATGTAGCTTCACACCTGTTACAGTACTTATAAGCCAGTTGGCTATCATTGAGGGAAGTCTTCTTCTGAAGAAAGGGTCCCTCCTTTTTTTTCTCCAGCCACTTACAAGGTCATATCCATCTATATATTGCAGCAGCTTGGGTATATCTGAAGGATCATTCTGCAGATCTCCATCCATTGTTACAATAACATCACCACTGGCAAAATCAAAACCTGCAGCAAAGGCAGCAGTCTGACCAAAGTTCCTTCTTAGACTCAGCACTATCACATGTTCATCATCATGAGCCAAAGTCTCCAACAACTGGGGAGTCCCATCAGTGCTTCCATCATCAACATATATTATCTCATACTTTCTCTGTAACTCCTTTAATACCTCAGTCAGTCTCCTGTGGAGTTCCTCTACATTCTCTTCTTCATTGTAAAGGGGAATAACCACAGAGATGCTCTTTATCCATTGAGGAATCATATCTCACCCTTTGTAAAGTATTTTATGATCTCCTCCACCATAGCCTCAACCGATGTCTCCTTGGGCATTATATGCACCTTCAGACCCGCCTTCTCAATGGTCTTTGCTGTTACAGGTCCTATTGCTGCTATGGTAACATCATTCAGTAGAGCAACCGCCTCCTCTCCCAGCATTTCACAGAAATTCGTGAATGTGGCACCTGAGGTGAAGGTGGCCACAGTAATCTTGCCTTCTTTGAGAAAACGCTTCAGTCTTTTGGCATGCCCTTCAGGTTTGATTGTCCTATATGTGACAGGAATATCAATTACTCCTCCAAGAGCCCTTACCATTTCAGGGAAGACCTCTCTCGCCTTTTCTGCCCTTGGAAGTAGTATCTTTACACCCTTTATCTCATCTTTTCCAAAAGTATCAATAAGACCTTCTGCCCTGTATGCTTCAGGCACCAGATCGACCCTGAGACCGAATCCAGCCAGTGCATCTGCGGTCTTTGGCCCAATGGCACAGAGTTTTATGCCTGAAAGTTCTCTGATATCCCTTTTCAGTTCAAAGAACCTCTGGAAAAAGAATTTAACGCCGTTTCCGCTTGTGAAGACTATCCAGTGATACTGCTGAAGCATCTCAATACACCTGTCCAGTTCTTCCCAAGACTCAGGTGGTACCACCTTAATAGTAGGGAATAGAAAGACCTCTGCACCTGCCTCCTCAAGCTTTCTGTAAGCCTCAGAAGATTCCCTTGTAACCAGTACCCTCTGTCCAAAGAGTGGTTTCCTTTCATACCAGTTTAGTTTATCTCTCAACCTCACTACATCTCCTATTACCACAACAGCAGGAGGTTTTATCTCCTGATTGTTCACTACAGACGGGAGGTTCTTCAGTTTGGAGATCACTGTTTTCTGGTCTGCCCTTGTACCCCAGCGTATTATAGCAACAGGAGTGTCAGGAGCTTTGCCTTTGTCAATGAGCCTCTTGGTTACTTCTTCTATATTTCTTACTGCCATTAGAAAGACAATTGTTCCCTTTGTCCTTGCAAGGGCTTCCCAGTCTATATGACTCTGTCTCTTATCAGTCGCTTCACTTCCTGGTACAACAACAAAAGATGAAGACAGCCCTCTATGGGTGAGGGGAATCCCTGCATAGGCAGGCACGGCTATTGCAGAGGACACACCAGGGACCACCTCAAACTCGATCCCTTCTTCTGCAAGCACCTCTGCCTCTTCACCGCCTCTTCCGAATACAAAGGGGTCTCCACCCTTAAGTCTACAGACCACCTTTCCCTCCTTTGCCTTTTCCACAATCAGTCTGTTTATCTCTTCTTGAGTCATCTCGTGATGACCGCCCCTTTTGCCTGCATATATAAACTCTGCATCCTTATGTATATAATTCAGTATCTGGGCATTGAGGTGGAAATCATACACAACCACATCCGCTTCCTGCAGGCACCTGAGTCCTTTTACAGTGAGGAGTCCGATATCTCCTGGACCTGCTCCTACAAGATATACCTTCCCGGTTCTGTCAGTCCTTTTTTCCATAGACCTCCTCAAGAATCTCTTTTGCCCCTTTCTGGAGCATTTCTTCAGCAAGGGCAACAGCCATCTTTTCTGCCTCTTCTGGGGTAGACTCTTTTCTTCCCCGTACGATTCTATCACCCTTGATGCTGCCCACAAGAGCATCCATTACTACCCTGCCATTCAAGACTCTTGCATAAGCTGCAATAGGGACCTGACAGCCACCTTCAAGCCTTCTGAGGAAGGCCCTTTCTGCCATAACACAGACCCTTGTCTCTTGATGGTCTATGGCTCTGAGGAGATTGTTCATATATTTATCATCGATCCTTGTCTCTATCCCTATGGCTCCCTGGCCTATTGCTGGAAGTAGCACTTCTGTGTCCAGAGTCTCTGTTATTCTGTGTTGCACTCCCAGTCTCTTCATCCCTGCTGTGGCAAGAATCACCGCATCAAATTCTCCTTCATCAAGCTTTCTCAGTCTGGTATCGAGATTGCCTCTTAGCTGGAGTACTCTGAGGTCAGGTCTTCTGTTCAACAGTTGACAGGAGCGTCTAAGACTACTTGTACCTACCACAGCCCCTTCTGGCAGCTCAGCCAGACTTTTATATAAAGGAGTACTATTTTTTAGCTTTGAGACAAAGGCATCCCGTGGGTCTTCTCTTCTGCATACTGCAGACAGTCCCAGCCCCTCTGGGAACTCTGTGGGCACATCCTTCATGCTGTGTACTGCAAGGTCAACCTCACCCCTCAGTAGGGCCTCTTCAATCTCTTTAACAAATAACCCTTTGCCTCCTATCTTGGCCAGAGGTACATCCAGAATCTTATCACCCGTTGTCTTGATCTTCTTCAGCTCTACCTGAAGCCCTGGGTAATGTTTCTGCAGTTCTGCCTTAACCCACTCAGCCTGCCATAGTGCAAGCTTGCTTCCTCTTGTACCAATTATCACCTTTTTTCTCTCAGCCATCCTCTCCGTCCTCTAAATTATAGAGTGTCTTGATTGCGGCTATAAGTATATCCCTGTCTTCTCTATCCTCTTTAAGTACTACTGTAGGAGGATGGAGAAGTTTGTTCACAAGGGCTGTCATGGCATACTCGATCAGCTGCTTCTGACGATCATCGACTCCCTGGAGTCTGTTCAGAAGGCGGTTTAGTTCTGCCCTTTTTATCTCCTCTGCCCTACTGCGTAAAGCCACAATTGTGGGAATTGCATCAAGAGAGTTAAGCCATTTTTTGAATTTTTCCACCTCTTCTAAGACTATCTCCTCTGCTCTGGCAGCCTCTTTTCTTCTCTCCAAGATATTGGCATCCACTACTGTCTGAAGGTCATCCACATCATAGAGATATACATTATCAAGGTCATTTATTGCGGGGTCTATATTTCTTGGCACGGAGATGTCTATTATAAAAACAGGTTTATGTTTTCTCCTCTTCATGATCTGCTGCATCTCTTTTTTATGGAGTATATATGTAGGTGCCCCGGTAGAGCAGATAACTATATCAATATGTTCCATCTCCTCCTTAAAGGTATCAAAGGGGACAGCCCTTCCAGAGAATTCTCTTGCCAGTTCTACTGCTCTCTCATATGTCCTGTTTGCTACAACCACATTCTTAACCCCATTGTTTATGAGGTGTTTTACTGCCAGTTCCGCCATCTCACCAGCACCAAGTAGTATAAAGGTTTTATCATCGAGACGGGTGAAAATCTTCTTGGCAAGTTCCACTGCTGCATAGCTTATTGATACAGCATTCTCTGCAATCCTCGTCTCTGTTCTCACCCTTTTTGCCACAGATATAGCCTTCTTCATGAGTTTGTTCAAAACAACAGAGGTGCACTTTTTTGAAAGAGCATACTCAAATGCCTCTTTTACCTGTCCCAGTATCTGGGGTTCTCCTACTATCATTGAATCAAGGCTTGAAGCAACTCTGAATATATGTCTTATAGCATCTTCATTGATATAGAAATATAGAGACTTCTCCATATCCTCTCTTTTTAATGAGTGAAACTCTGCAAGAAAGTCCTTTATCTGTAGTTTTGCTTTCTCAGGGTCATTCACATCAGTGTAGAGTTCCACCCTGTTACAGGTAGAGAGTATAATACCACCTTTGACTTCAGACAATTTAAGAAGTGCATCAAGCCCCTTTGAGAGCTTCTCACCATCAAAGGCGAGCTTCTCTCTCACCTCTACAGGTGCGGTCTTATGGTTCAGCCCAGTGACAAGTATATTCATTTTACAAATGCATGGAATCCCTTAAGAAGAAGATTTACTCCAAAAAATGTGAAAAGTACAGCTCCAAATCCCAGTATTGAAAGGTATGCTGCTTTTCTTCCACGCCAGCCCTGCCTCAGTCTCGCATGGAGCACAAACACATATATAAACCAGGTGATTAATGACCAGACCTCTTTGGGGTCCCATCTCCAGTAACTGCCGAGAGCACTTTCTGCCCATAGGGCTCCGGTTATGATCGCAAGTGTAAGAAGAGGGAATCCTATGCTTATAAGCCTGTAGTTGATCTCATCAAGCATCTGTAGGCTCGGAAGCCTTTGAAACAGGCTACCAAGGTGTTTTCTTTTAACAAACCTCTCCTGTACAAGATACATAAGCCCAATACCTGCTGCCATTGCAAAGGAAGCATCACCAAGAAAGGCAAGAAGGGTATGAATACCGAGCCAATAACTCTCCAGTATGGGATTCAGCGGTTTTATTTCTCTCGGTAGCATAGAAGAAGAGAGCATAAGCAGAAAGACCAGTGGCATTATAAATGAGCCGAGAAGTCCCACTTTATATCGGTATTCTACATAAAAGAATATTAATACTATACACCATGAAAAGAAAGAGGTGGCTTCATGCATGTTTGTTATGGGTATGTGTCCGGCGACAAAATATCTAACTATAATATTTGCTGTATGAAGAACAAAACCAGTAGCTGTCAGCAGGAGCATAAACCTCTCCGTTGCCTTACTGCTACGGAAGAGTTCCAGTATGCCGACAATCGTGGCAGCAAAATAGAGGGTAAGGGCAAGCTCAAAAAGTATTATCATTCAGAAACATCCCAGCTCACAGTTTGTGATCTTTATGTTAAGTTCGTCAGCGGTTTTTCCTATCTCACGGTAAGAAACATTCTTTTTTTCGGCCAGTCTTCTCGCCTCTGTGCAGGTTATTCTACCGGCCTTTGCAACCTTAAGAAGCGCCTCTTTCAGTTCTTTCCTAATCTCTTCCTGTCTCATGAGCCCTATAAATAAAACTAAGGCAATCTCTTTTTTATCTCTTGTATAAGTCTGTCTAAGGAACCATTTATATTAAGTATATTCTCCGATGTTTCAGACCATCCTACCACAATGTCCGCCTTCTGGAGAATGTCCTTTGCAGATGGTTTGATTCTGAGTCTGTCTCTCCCAAAAACAAATATTACTATATCAGGGTTTAAAAACTCAATTAAGGAATTTCCCTCTGTGACTACACCATCACAGTCTGCCATGAGTGCCATTGCCATATTAAGGGACTCTTGGAGTTCCTCTGGAGGGGCCTGTATTCTTATAACTCTCTCTGCTCCTGCCCTGCGTAGTCTAAATGTGTCTTTACTCTGAGAAGCATTATATGTTTCATCTGAAACAGTAGTATAAAAGGCGGTTCTTGTATACTTCAGAGCTCCCCATCTGCCTTCAAGCCCCTGCAGAATCGCCTCTGCCACGGTTGTCTTGCCACAGCCACTATGAGCTCCACATATGGATATGATTTTCATAGTTTTATTATACAAAACCTGTCCATCTGTATAACTTGACTAAAACCATATCTGGGGCAATTCCAAGATTGTCATTTGACTTAATTCAAAAGGTCCGGAGGGTAAGAAGGTAAGAATAACTTAACTATAAAACGATTTGACTATGGCCCAAGGATAAATTTTAAGATTAATAAAGGGCCTTGACAGACAGAGGTGTTTAGTGTTAAATTATTAGCACTCGATGGAGAGGAGTGCTAACGCATTGGATGAAAGAAGCAAAAGGGTCCTCTGGGCTGTGATTGAGAGTTATATCAACAATCCCGGCCCTGTAGGATCGAGGTATGTAACAAAGAAGTATGCATTTGGTTATTCTCCTGCAACGATCAGGAATATAATGGCGGATCTGGAGGAGATGGGGTACCTGAGGCAGCCTCATACCTCTGCCGGTAGGGTCCCTACTGATAAAGGATATCGTTTTTATGTAGAACATATCCTTGAAGAAGAGATCGGTTATCATTCTGATTTCGCAAAGACAATACTGAGGAGATTCAAGAGTATTATGCAGGATATGGAGAGCATACTCAGTGAGACTACAAAGACCCTTTCTGCCCTGTCACACTATATGGCTATGGCAGTCTCTCCTGGTCCAGAAGGGGTTACTCTCAGAAGAATCGAATTGCTACCGTATAAAGAAGACAGGATTGCTGTATTAATTCTTACTGATGAGGGTATTATAAGGCATCATATCATAAAGAATGAGTTTAGATTGAGTGCCTCTGATCTGAGCAGAATAACCAACTTTTTAAATAGAGAGTTTGCAGGTTATACTATTAAGGATATAAAAGAGGAACTTATAAATGAAATGATTAAAGACAAAGAGGAGTTTGATACCCTTGTAGACAGGGCCCTTAGACTTTGCACAGAAGCAATAGAGACCTATGGAGCAAATATCTTCATTACAGGCTTGACTGAGATATTGGATTTTCCAGAGTTTGCCGATATAGAAAGGATTAAAGAACTCTACAGAACAATTGAGGACAAGCACAATATTATTAAATTAATAGACAAAATAGCACACTCAGAGGGGGTACAGGTTATTATAGGAACAGAGAATCCCATTAAAGAACTCCATACAATGAGTGTGATTGCCTCTACTTATAAAGACAAAGACCGACCTGCAGGTGTGGTAGGAATAATTGGACCAAAGAGAATGAATTATATTTCAGCTATATCCTTAGTGGATACAGCCGCAAGAATACTAACAAAAATACTTGAAGAAGGAGGGGAAGGATGGAAGAGAAGGAAATAAAAGAGTCACAAGAAGAACAGGAAGAAGAGGTTGAAAAAAAGGAAGAAACAGCGGAAGAGGTTATCCCTGTAGAAAAGCCACCAGAAGAAAAAATAAAGGAACTTGAAGAAGAGCTTCTTCAATTCAAGGATAAATATTTAAGGCTTTATGCCGAATTTGAAAATTACAAAAGGAGGGTTCAGAAAGACAAAGAAGAATTGCTAAAATACGGAGTAGAGCCTCTCGTAATAGAGTTACTCACAGTAATTGATAATCTCGAGATGGCTCTTGGGCATGCAGGTAATGAGGTTTCTCTGGAGAGTCTAAAAGAGGGGGTGGATCTAACCCTTAAAGAACTGAGGAAGATTCTTAATAAGTATGGTGTCAGTGAAATAGAGGCAGTAGGTAAGCCCTTTGATCCAGAATTTCATCATGCAATGAGTCAGGTAGAAAGGGATGATGTGGAAGACAAGACCGTGGTAGAAGAGTACAGAAAGGGATATATGTTAAAGGATAGAGTTATTAGACCTTCTCTTGTAGCAGTGGCAAAGAAAGTAGAGAAGGTGGAAGCCACATCTCCAGAAACACATGAAGAATCAAATACAGAAGAAATAGATAATGAGTAGTTTTCCTCTCGAAATTATAAAAAATAAAATTATAAAATAAGGAGGTAGGGAATATGGGTAAAGCAATAGGCATAGACCTTGGCACCACAAACTCGGTAGTAGCCGTTGTTCAGGGTGGTGAACCTGTTGTAATCCCCAATCAAGAGGGTAATAGAACAACACCATCGGTGGTTGCCTTTACTGAGAAGGGGGAGAGGCTTGTTGGTCAAGTAGCAAAACGTCAGGCAATTACAAACCCCCAGAATACCATCTTCTCTATTAAGAGATTGATGGGAAGAAAATATGACTCTCCTCAGGTAAAGGAGGCTATGAAGCGTCTTCCTTATAAAATCGTTGAGGCTCCAAATGGTGATGCCCATGTAGAGGTGCTGGGTAAGAGGTATTCTCCACCTGAAATCTCTGCAATGATACTACAGAAACTGAAACAGGCTGCAGAGGATTATTTGGGTGAACCTGTAACTGATGCAGTAATCACGGTCCCTGCGTATTTTGATGATAGCCAAAGACAGGCGACCAAGGATGCGGGAAGGATAGCGGGTCTGAATGTGCTGAGAATAATCAATGAGCCTACTGCAGCTGCTCTTGCATATGGACTTGATAAGAAAAAAGAGGAGAAGGTGGCTGTTTATGATCTTGGAGGCGGGACTTTTGATATATCCATATTAGAGATAGGAGAGGGAGTGATAGAGGTTCACTCCACAAGTGGAGACACCTATCTCGGTGGTGATGATTTTGATCTCAGGATCATAGATTGGATGGTTGAGGAGTTTAAGAAGGAACATGGAATAGACCTGAAACAAGATAGAATGGCACTGCAGAGGCTCAAGGAGGCGGCTGAGAAGGCAAAGATTGAGCTTTCATCAGCAATGGAGACAGAGATCAACCTGCCTTTTATAACTGCTGATGCCTCAGGTCCCAAACATCTGGTCATGAAGTTAACAAGGGCGAAATTTGAGCAGATGATAGAGGACCTCTTGGAGAGAACAGCCGGTCCATGTCGTCAGGCCCTTGAAGACGCAAAACTGAGCCCTGATGATATAGATGAGGTACTGCTTGTAGGAGGACAGACAAGAACTCCAAAAGTCCAAGAAGTGGTACAGAAGATATTCCGTAAAGCACCCAATAAGGGTATAAATCCTGATGAGGCAGTGGCTATTGGTGCTGCAATACAGGCAGCGGTACTTAAAGGAGAGATGAAGGAGGTACTGCTACTGGATGTTACACCGCTTTCCTTGGGTATAGAGACACTGGGTGGTGTATTTACAAAGATAATCGAGCGTAACACTACAATACCAACGAGAAAGAGCCAGATATTCTCAACTGCAACAGACAACCAGCCTGCTGTTACTATAAAGGTATATCAGGGCGAGAGAGAAATGGCTGCAGACAATAAGCTTCTTGGTGTATTTGAGCTTGTTGGTATTCCTCCGGCACCAAGAGGAGTGCCTCAGATAGAGGTTACCTTTGATATTGATGCCAATGGAATACTTCATGTCTCCGCTAAGGACTTAGGTACAGGAAAAGAACAGTCCATAAGAATCACAGCTTCCAGCGGCCTTACAGAAGAGGAGATCAAGAGAATGATGAAGGAGGCAGAAGAACATGCAGAAGAAGACAGAAGGAAGAGACAGCTTGCCGAGGCCAGAAATGAGGCAGACAATCTTATCTACACTGTGGAAAAGTCTATTCGTGAATATGGCGACAAACTCACTGAAGATGAGAAGAAAGAGATAGAGGAAGCACTGGAAGCCTGTAGAAAGGCAAAAGACACAAGTAACGATGTTTCGGAGATCAGAGCAGCAATTGACAAGCTTACCAAGGCATCCCATAAGCTGGCAGAGCATCTCTACAGAGGAGCTCAGGCACAGGCAGGGACCTCTGCAAGCGCAGGAGCAACTGCTTCATCCAGTGATGGTAGTAGCAAGCCCGAAGGTGAAGAAGAGGTTGTAGATGCAGAGTTTGAGGATGTAGACAAGGATAAAGAACAGGGGTAGTTAGTGTATAATGAAGGATTATTACAGGATTCTTGGTGTTCCAAGGGATGCATCACAGGAGGAGATAAAGAAGGCGTACAGAAGGCTTGCACTTAAATATCATCCTGACAGGAATCCAAACGATAAAGAAGCAGAAGAGAGATTTAAAGAAATAAATGAAGCTTATGCATGTCTGAGTGATCCAGAAAAGAGGGCAAGATACGACAGGTTTGGCACAGTTGAGGGGTTTGAATTCTCAGATACAGGGTTTGACTCTTTTGCTTCTGCCTTTTCAGATATTTTTGAAGATATCTTTAGTGACTTTTTTGGAACCTTCACGGGTCAGCGTCGTAGAACTAGACCGAAGAGAGGTGCTGACCTTAGGTATGACCTCTCCATAAGCCTTGAGGAGGCTGTCAAGGGTTGTGAGAAAGAGATTACCATTCCTCGGTGGGTGAATTGTGATCTCTGTGGGGGATCAGGAGCGAATCCTGGATCAGGACCTGTTAGGTGTCCTGAGTGCGGTGGATCAGGTTATGTGAGGTTTCAGCAAGGGTTTTTCTCTGTATCAAGAACATGCTCAAGGTGTGGAGGCTCAGGCACATATATTGTGACGCCCTGCAGGGCCTGTAATGGAGAGGGCAGGATCAGAAAATACAGAACTGTTTCAGTAAAGATACCTCCAGGTGTTGACAATGGTTCAAGACTCAGAATCTCGGGTGAGGGAGAACTTGGAAGCCATGGTGGACCACCAGGCGACCTTTATATAATCATCACAGTTAAACCTCACAAGTTCTTCAAGAGACAGGGTCTTGATCTGTATTGTGAAGTCCCTATAACCTTTCCACAGGCTGTCTTTGGTGCAGAGATAGAGGTTCCTACACTGTATGGAACAGAAAGACTTAAAATCCCGGCAGGAACACCTTCAGGCAAGGAGTTTGTCCTTAAAGGTAGAGGTGTACCCAGGCTTGGAGGCCATTCGAAAGGGAATCAGATTGTGCGCATCTATATAGATGTCCCTAAGAAGCTTACACCAAGACAGAAGGAACTTCTACAGGAGTTTGCAAGGCTTTCAGGAGACGAGGTTCAGAAGAGCTTTATGGACAAACTGAAGGATTTTTTCTCAGGAGAATAAATGCATGAGCCTCCAAGGGTAATCCTACCACAACTGAGAATAAAATCCCAGAAGGTCATAATTAGTGGTGAAGAATTCAGATATCTGCACAGGGTTCTTAGACTCAAAGAAGCAGATGAGGTGGTTGTTCTTGATGGTAAAGGGACTGCATTGAGGGGGAGAATAGTTGATATTAAGAAAGACTCTTTAGTAGTGGATATTGTAGGTGAGTATCAGCACAGTAGAGAATCCTCTGTCAGGATGATTCTACTTCAGGGAATACTGAAGGGAGACAGGATGGATCTTGTTATTCAGAAAACCACAGAACTTGGTATCAATGAGATATATCCTGTGATCACAGATAGAACGCAGGTAAGGCATACACGGAAACTTGAGCATTGGAGGGCTGTAGCCAAAGAGGCTACAAAACAGTGCAGAAGGACCATTGTACCCTACATTCATGAGCCATTAGAACTTTCTGTTGCGATTGAGAAGGTTAAAAAGATAGAAGAGAAATTTGTATTCTTTGAAGAGGGGAATACTCCCTTTGATATTTTTAGAAACAGAAATATTCAAGAGTGTTGTCTATTTATTGGTCCTGAGGGAGGGTTCAGTCCAGAGGAGGTTAGATTTGCAGAAGAGGGTGGTTTTAAAGTGGTTTCTCTTGGAGAGAGGGTCCTTCGAGCTGAGACAGCCGCAATTGTTGCTACTGCTATTCTGCAGTATCACTATGGAAGTCTTTAGAGTGTTTCTGTGTCTTCTGTTATGTTATTTACATTTTCTACAGGAATGGTTATCCATCCCATCTCTGTCTGTAGATGTACCTCCATTTCATTTATCTCCACGAGCACACCTCTGTATATAATACCATTGGCTTCTACAATCACATTCTTACCAAAGAGTTCTATCATTCTTTAGCCAACCTCACTAAGGGATAGATTTTCCGGTTTCTAAAACTATAATACATAATCCAGTCTGTTATTGTATAGTGTATTATAATTAGAGATGGAGATTGTTTTTTATAGACATAGTCTACTGAATCGGGGTGGAGACAAGATGGTGGTTTTGTATGCCAACCATCTTGCAGAAAAGGGTCATAAAGTTAGAATTGTTACAAACATTTTCAATTCACATCTTTATATATCATCTAAGGTAAAGATAGAGAAGATCCCATATAGACATAAAACGGGTACTATTTTATGGGCTATTGTGAATAAGATCAAGGCTGACTTAATCATTGCTGATATAATTGTAATGGCGGTGTTGTTGAGTATTAGAAATTACAAAAGGGTGCTATACTTTGCCCAGGATTATGATGTCTCTTATTATAATGATATTCTTAGAAAGGGTTTGATAGCACTGGTATATTTTATAGGTCTCAGGATGTTTAAGATTCCTTGTATTGCTGTTTCAGATTCACTGAAAGATGAATTAAGCAAATATAGTAAAAACAACCTTTATGTTGTCCATAATGGGATAGACCTTGAGGTCTTTTTTCCCAACCCAGAGCCCTCATTACTTAAGTTAAAGGAGGATAGAAAGGCTATCCTGATTTTTGGAAGAAAGGACTATCGGAAAGGACTGGATATAGCCCTAAAGGTAATCTCAGAGCTCAGTAATAAGATTAATAAAAACTCTCTTGAGATATGGGTGGTTGGAGATAAAGTAGACAGTGGACTGCTGCCATACAGGGTGAGGAACTTTGGTTATGTTGATGAGACTAAGTTGAGAGATGTTCTCAGTAGCGCGGATTTGTTTCTCTATCCTTCCAGACATGAAGGACTACCACTTTTTGTATTAGAGGCTATGGCCTGTGGGTGTCCAGTTGTTACTACAAAGGCTGTGAGTATTGTAACTCATATGGAGAATGCATGGGTTTCTGAGATAGAAGATGTAGAGAGTCTTTCAGAGGGTGTTCTAAAGGTCTTTTATGATGATGATCTGTTATCTACACTACTCAGAAATGCATTTATTTTAGTAAAGCAGTATAATTTTAAAGACCAGAGTGAAAAGTTTGAGAAGATACTTGAGAAAAAAGGAACTTATGAAAATAACTCCTGAAACTGTAAAAGAGGCTCTCTTAAAATCTTCCTTAATCAATATATTTGCGAGAGGGTTTGGATATTTACAGACATGGGTAATTGCAGTCCTGTTAGGATTTTCCTACAAAACTGATGCCTTTTTTATGGCTCTTGGGTTGATGGGGATTTTTATGACATTTATAAATATCTTTGATTCTATTGGAGTTCCTACTCTTGTTAGAGCACGAAAAGATAAAAAAGAATTCCATCGTTCAAGTGAGATCTTGCTGAGTTTTACATTACTACTGTCATGTGTTATTCTGATACTTGCTATTGTACTTTATCCTTTACTATCTAAGATACCCGTAGGATTTAAAGAAGATACGAGATATCTTCTAAAACTATCTTATTTTATACTCCTTCCATGGATGTTTTTTTCTTTTTTCTTTCATCACGCTGGAGCCATCTTGAGAAGCCTGAAAAGCTTTACCCCTTTCTTCATAGCCGATTTCCTAAATGTTTTTTTAGGTTTTATTCTTATCACCATCGGTCTATTAACTTTTAAGAATGTTTTGGTTTTGCCTATAGCCTTCTCTTTATCTCAGATAGTTTCTACCCTTTATTTGGTTGTCATATCTAAGGAATATTTTCACTTTAAAATTTTTTTAAACAAGGAGATGAAAGATATCTTAAAACATTTTTTTTATCTTGCCATTTTGTTCAGTTTATTTCATCTTCTTGTGTTAACAGATAGAGCCTTTGCATCACTTTTACCTTCTAAGAGTGTGACAGCTCTTTATTATGGCTGGTTAGTTTCTACTGTACCACTGAGGATAGTAAAGACAGAAAATATCCTTATAACTCCCCTTTCTGAAGTGGAGGGAAGGTTAGACAGGTTGAATTTCTATATTAAAAGGATCTTGCTATTTAATATTCCTCTTGCTGGGGCAATCTTCCTTTTTTCTCCTTTTATTATAAAAACCCTTTTTAACTACGGTGCTTTTTCATTCGTAGATTTACAATTGACTACTGAGGCTACAAAATTTTATTCCTTAAGTCTTCCACTCATGGCTTTATGGCCTATATTCTTTCGTACATATCAGATTAAAAAGATTTTTAAACCTGTTGCAATAATAGCATTTTTTACAATTATTTTAAACTTTATATTAGATTATTATTTCTTAGTGGTATTGAAAATAGGGTTAAAGGGAATCCCTTTGGCAACTTTCTTTGCTCTACTCCTTTTGTGTATGTTATCTTATTTAAAGTTGACAAAATACGACAAAGATAAATAAAGGACTGTCTTTAATGATTTATCTTGATTACATCTTTCTGTAGGTGGGTCTTATATATGAATGATTCTAAAATAAAGTTAGTATTTATTGGAGGTGCAAGTCGCAGTGGAAGCACATTATTAGATCGTATGTTAGGGCAGACAGAGGGTTTTTTTTCCTTGGGAGAGATGTTTCACTTATGGGAGAGGAGTTTGGCTGAGAACCAACTTTGTGGATGTGGACAGCCCTTTAGGCTATGTGATTTTTGGAAAAAGGTCATAGAAGAGACATTTGGCAAGTTAGGCCATTCAGATGTAAAAAATTTAATAAAATTACAGAGATCCGTATCCCGACTTAGATATATACCACAACTGGCTTTTCCAAAATTTCGTTTGAAGAATTATCAGGATAGATTAACAGAATATGTTAGCATTTTAGAAAGACTCTATAAATCTATTGCTAAAGTTTCGGGGTGTAATGTTCTGATTGATTCTTCAAAAATACCAGACCATGGTTTTATTCTGAGAGAGATACCCGGGGTTGAGTTGTATGTTATCCATCTTGTCCGTGACAGTCGGGCTGTAGCATATTCCTGGCAGCGGAAGAAAGTACGTCCGGAGATATATTGGACAGAAGCTTATATGCATCAGAGAGGGCTTTTAGAAGCTGTTAAAGAATGGATACTGTTCAATCTGTTTACTCAATTATTGAAGAAGAAGGCGGATTACTATAAATTGGTATTATATGAAAGATTAACTGCTCTCCCTAAGGATACAGTTGAAGGAATTATCAATTGGATAGGAACTACATATAATGATTTAAAGTTTTTTATCGAGGAAAAAACACTCAAAATGGGAGTTGACCATACTGTCTCAGGTAATCCCTTTCGGTTTAAACAAGGTGAAATTGCCATTTGCTCAGATGAGGAATGGAAACAAAAGATGTCTTTTCTTAAGAAGCTTGCTGTTGGAATTATAACATGGATTTTACTTAGCTATTATAAAACTCATAAATAAAGTATAACGTTGAAGAGTACTTATGAAAAAATGCTATCGGGTAGTCCTATATCCTATCAGGTAATCTCTTAGCCATGCTAAAAAATAAAGTCCTTTTAAAGGGGTTTTTTGAAGAATAATTGCTTTACACAAAACCTTTCTGCAGGCTATTTCTAAGAAGAATTTTTCTAAATAATTTCTTCCAGCATTGATTATCTCTCTCTTTTGCCTTCTTATTAAAGAGCCACTCCAGACAAAATAACTTCTTATTTTATTTACTCTACTTTTGTAGTCCTTCTGCTGAGGCACTCTGATATGTATCAGTGGTTCACTAATGACTTCAAAACTTAAATTGTGTAAAATGGCCTTAATCCAAAGTTCATGATCATGGGGTTTCAGATGCTCATTGTATCCACTGATTTCTAAGATTCTTTCTTTTTTGAACATAACAGAGGGATGCATGATAAAATTATCAACAATTATTTTTTTAAGAAATTTGTATCTGTCTTTAAGAAGGTTTCTTAATTCTTCAATAAATTTATTTGAATAGAGGATTGAAAGTCTTCTCCCACAGGCATCAATGAAACAGGAGTTTGAAAAACATATATCACAACCTGTTTCCTCCATAACTCTGTATTGAACCTCCAACCTCTCCGGAACACATATCTCATCATCATCCATTCTTGCAATATACTCGCCTCTTGCCTCTTTTATACCTTTGTTTAATGAAAATGCCAGTCCCTTGTTAACAGGATTTTTAAACACTCTAATAAAATCCTTCTTCTGTATACTATTAATATACTCTTTCAAAGGAAAGGGTATTTCTCCATCTATTATCAGTACTATTTCGAAGTCTTTGAAGGTCTGTGTCAGAAGACTATCAATTGCCTGTTTGAAAAACTCGAGATTGGTATTTTTATATACACTCAAAACCACGCTAACCAGAGGTTTCATTCCTCTCTCCATTATGTAAAAGCCTCATTGCTGATTGAAAGACCTCATCGACCTCAATATCTTTCAGACAAACAACACCTTTTTTACATTTAGGAGTATACCCAAACTTGGTGCAGGGACTGCAAGGTAATCCTTTATTGATTACTATGTGTCTATGGCCCCTTGGTGCCCATTTCTTCTGGATACCTGAACCGAATAGAGAAACTGTCGGGGTACCTACGGCATATGCAATATGCAGTAGTCCTGAATCAGGCCCTATGAAGAGTCTGCATTTTTTTAGTATAAATGCAGCTGCCTTGAGATCAGTCTTGCCTGTAAGGTCTATACATTCTTCTGCAAAGGTCAGCATCCTTTCTGCATCCCCTTTTTCTGCCTTTGTTCCAAGTATCAGAATACCATATCCTTCCTCAGCAAGTCTCTCTGCCAGTCTGCCATATCTGTTGCCTCCCCATCTTCTTTCTTCAACTGTGGCACCAGGACTTATGGCTACAAGCCCCTTTGGCCATCTACTTAGGGCTTCTTCTACTATTGTAAGCACATCTCTGTCCACCGTCTCTTCTTCTGGATCAATAAATGTACTGTTAGGGTTAAATACTGGCCGCCAATTTACCTCTACACCAAGGCTGCCAATTATAGGTCTTATTAGCCGCAGGAAACTGTATACCTCATAATCATCATGACTGTATGGAATGGGATGGGTAAACATCTTAGCACGCTCATTTGTATTAAACCCTACTCTTATAGGTGCTCCCGTCAGTCGTGCCACTACTGCTGATAACCTGTGCCACTGTTCAGTATCAATGACAATGCCGTATTTGTTCCTTAGGCATTTTAATAACTCCATATCTCTGTCATAGAGATAAAGGCTGCTTATTTCTTTTGAAAGTTGAAATATGCTGAAATTTCTCTTTTCACATAGAATATCTATTTCTGCTTCTGTCAGAGAGTTTTTCAACATTTTAATCGCTGGCAGAAGCAGAACAGCATCTCCTATGCCACCTGGCCTGATAATCAGTATTCTCTTTGCTGAACGCTGTATATTCATTCCGGATTTATAAAGGCTTGGAAGGAGGTAAACAAGAGGCTTTCCCAGTACTTTATCTACATATTTAAGGAATTTTATTTTGTTAAACCCCATTTAGGAGTGATTATGACAGAAAAGATCATAAATTAACAAGTATGATTTTAAATGCATCTTCACTTTATGGTAATATTCTCTTAGTGTGAAACCTTGGATGAAAAAATATAGAAAATTTCACTATGGATGGATAATTGTCCTTACTGGCTGTCTTGGTGTATTTGCATGTATCGGCCTTGGTAGGTTCGCCTTAGGGATGCTCTTGCCATCAATGGGAGAGGCCCTGCAGCTTAGTTATTCAGAGATGGGTTTTATAAGTACAATTAATTTTGGAGGATACCTCTTTGCAGCACTTTTGAGTGGATTTCTTGTGAGCAGATTTGGTGCAAGAAGGCTTATCTTCCTTGCCCTTGTCTTGGTTGGTGTATCAATGTCTCTTATCAGTACAGCCAATGGAGTTCTTACAGTGGCCATACTTTACATGCTCACAGGTATTGGCAGTGGGGCTTCAAATGTGCCAATAATGGGGTTGGTTTCCTCATGGTTCAAGAAACAGAAAAGGGGTAGGGCAGCGGGTTTTATAGTTATAGGTAGTGGTCTGGGGTTATTGTTGAGTGGAAAATTGATCCCTTTTCTGAACAGTATAAATCCTACGGATGGCTGGAGAGCTGGCTGGCTTGTGCTTGGAATGGTTGTGGTAGTGATTGCTGTTGTCTGTGTTATCTTACTCCGGGACAGACCAGAGGATTTAGGTCTACAGCCCCTTGGTGCTAAACCTGAAGACAAGAACCACCAAAAAGGACCTCTTCAGAAAGACAAAACTGTCTTTAAAGAACTCGTAATCTACCACATTGGTGTAATATACTTTCTTTTTGGTTTCACCTATGTCATATATGCGACCTTTATAGTGACCTGTCTTGTCAAAGAATGGGGAATGCCAGAGGCGGTTGCTGGTAATCTATGGTCATGGATAGGGCTTCTGAGCCTTCTGTCAGGTCCTCTTTTCGGAACCCTTTCCGATAGGGCAGGAAGGAAAGCAGGTATTATAACTGTCTTCTCAATACAGATGGTTTCCTATCTCCTGATCGCCTCTCGAATCCCTGGAGTGTTTCTTTATCTTTCTATTGGGCTTTATGGAATTGTTGCCTGGAGTATCCCCTCAATAATGGCGGCAGTGGTGGGTGATTATGTAGGTTCTGTGAGGGCATCTTCTGCCTTTGGTATTATCACCTTTATATTTGGCCTTGGACAGATAACAGGACCTGCTGTGGCGGGTGTTCTTGCTGAAAAAACGAATAGTTTCTCAAGTAGTTTCTACATGGCTGCTGTAGCAGTAGCATTGGCAATTCTACTTACTGCCATTCTCCAAAAACCTCGCACTTCTGGATAGGTACCTTCACAGGAGCTTGACTTTCCTCCTTAATTACCAGATATTATAATTGAGAGATCTTCAGAAGCTGGCTCTCTCCAGAGGATTGAGACCAGCCTCACTTTGAAATAGGAGGGTCTATGGGAAAGGATAATATTGTTTTTCTTGAAGTACTGGAGTGGTTTGACCAGACAGGCAATGAGATAGTTTACAGAATACCACAAAAGGGCTCAGGAGAGATAAAGTTTGGCGCTCAGTTAATCGTTCGTGAGAGTCAGGCAGCTGTGCTCTTTTACCACGGAAAGGCCTATGATGCCTTTCCTCCTGGTAGACACACTCTCACCACAGCAAACATCCCTATCCTTACAAAGATACTGAGTATTCCATGGGGGATGACCAGTCCATTAAGGGCTGAAGTCTATTTTGTAAACATGAAGGTCTTTCCGAATCTGAAATGGGGGACGAGAGATCCTGTAGCCTTCAGGGACTCTGAACTTGGTCTTGTTAGGTTGAGGGCCTTTGGTGTCTTCAATATACAGGTGCTTCAGCCTGTGCTTTTTATTAATAGACTGGTAGGTACTCAAGGGATGTATACCACTGCAGAGATCGAAGAGTATTTAAGCCGTGTAATAGTTTCCCGGTTTAATGACCATCTTGGTGAACATCTTGATACTATTCTCAATCTGCCTGGCAGATATGATGAACTCTCTGAAGGGCTCCAGAGGAGACTTGAGGAGGACTTCAGCCACTATGGACTCGGTTTAACAAAGCTCTATATAAACTCCATCACTCCACCCCCTGAGGTACAAAAGGCGATAGACGACAAAAGCAAGCTCCATGTCTTTGATGATCTTAATCGTCTGTTTAAGATGAAGGCAGCGATGGCAATGGAGAAAGCCTCTGAGACTCAGGCAAGTGCAGGTGCTGGTATGGGGATGGGTTTTGGATTTATGATGCCAGCGATGTTCTCTGAGATTATGAAGGCGTCTGGAGCAGCCGTTTCAAAAGAGACCCAAAAATGCCCAGAATGTAATAACCCTGTTCCAGTGGATGCAAGGTTTTGTTCCTATTGCGGACATCAGATTGTGGTGTTTCAGCAGTGTCCTGAGTGTGGTAAAAACCTGCCACCCCATGCAAGGTTCTGTATACGCTGTGGAACAGAGGTAGAGAAAAGGCCTGCTGAGAAGACCTGTCCTCATTGTGGTACAAAGAATCTTCCTGAGTCGGTCTTCTGCAATCAGTGTGGCCAGAAACTCTAGGTCAGTTCTTTTCTAAGAGGCAGAGAGGTTGGAATTAAGAATATCACATGAGTGTCCCCAGTGTAGCGCTCCTGTGACCCTCGAAGAAACTGACAGGCTGCTGGAGTGTGCCTTCTGTCGTGTGAAGCTCTATATCACTTCCAAGGAGACATTCCACTACTGGATGCAGCCTAAGCGGACAGACAGGGAGTTGATCCTTATTCCCTATTGGCGATTTAAGGGAATGACATTCTCGTGTAAGGCACAAAAGACAGAAGAGCGTATTGTTGATACTACCCTCATTGCCGCTGATATAAAGGGAATGCCTGTATCACTTGGAGTAAGACCCCAGGCAGTGCCTCTTAGATATGTAACCTTGGATGTGAATAGATACTTTTTTGTTTCTTATAAACCCTTCAAAAGTGTCTTCTCTACCATGGAGACAAAGTTTCAGAGGATAGAAAAACTCAAGGTGAAACCTTCTCTTTCTGCAGGAAATACCGTCTTCCACCGTGCCTTTATTGGAGAGACGATGAGTGTTATCTATTTACCAACCTACATCAATAACAACTTTTTTTATGATGCTGTCACTGATAAACCAATTGTACCTTTGAACAGAGAAACCCAACTGGATTTCACAAAAGCAAAAGACTGGGGGCTGAGGTTCCTCGCAACCTTGTGTCCCTATTGTGGCTGGGACCTTAAGGGTGAAAAGGATTCTCTGGTGCTCTTCTGTAGAAACTGTAATTCTGCCTGGGAAGCATCTTTGTCTGGATTGAAGAAGATAGAGTTCTCAGTAGTACCTCAGGAAGGGGGTGCCTCAATATTTCTTCCTTTCTGGAAGATAAAGGCCAATGTATCTTCTGTTCAACTCAACAGTTATGCAGACCTGGTCAGGTTTGCAAACCTTCCCAAAGTAATCAAGAGTGAATGGGAGAACCAAGAGATTGCCTTCTGGGTGCCTGCTTTCAAAATACAACCCCGCCATTTTTTAAGGGCATCAAAATCTGCCACCTTGGCGCAGTTGAAGACTCAGAAAGAGTTAGCTCTTCCCAAGGGGTATATATTTACAGTTAATCTGCCAGAGTCAGAGGCTATAGAGGCAGTTAAAATAAGCATCTTCGATCTTGCTGTACCCAAAAAGGAGATTTTGCCCATAATTGATAGTATAGAGGTAAAGCCCCTTTCAGTAGAGATTGTACTTGTGCCTTTTCAGGAAACCTCACATGGGTATATTCAACAGACACTACATCTCAGTTTTGGAAGAGGTCTGCTCTGGTATGGAAGAAATATCTGAGTATCTCACTCAGGAGGCTCTTCTATCTGACTCAGAACCTTTTCTGCATCCTCAAGGTCTTTCTCTCTCACAAGAATCTTTATCTCTCCTATCTTACCAACATTCACTGGATAAGGGCTGACTTTGGATGAACGTACAATCACCTCGATGCCTCCACTTTCCAGTATATCCTTAATCATTTCAGCCTCAAGAGGGCCATAGGTAATTCTGAGAGTGACCCATTTGTCTTTTTTATCCTTCATTTTTTATTCACCTCACTTTGTTATAATAGAAAAACCCTGTGCAAGTTCTCAAGTTATGGATTCTTTTGACCGTAGAGTCACAGAAGCAGCAGAGTTGATCAGAGATTCTCAATATCTCTGTGCCTTTACAGGGGCAGGGATATCTACCGAGTCAGGCATTCCTGATTTCCGTAGTCCAGGTGGTATATGGAATCGCTACAGAATAGTCACCTATCAGGAATTTCTGTCAAGCAGAGAGGCACGCATGGAGTACTGGAGAATGAAGTATGAACTCTTTAGAGATCTAAAAGATGCCAGACCCAACAAGGCACATCTTGCCCTTGCAGAACTTGAAAGGATGGGATTGCTTAAATCACTTATCACTCAGAATATAGATGGGCTTCATCAGGAGGCTGGAAACTCACCTGAGATCGTGATAGAACTTCACGGTACCAACCGGAAGGCCATATGTATTAGCTGTGAAAGGACGTGGCCTATAGAAGAGATACATAGTATTCTTGAAGATACAGGGTTTGATCCCAAATGTGAACACTGTGGTGGATTGATCAAGCCTGCCACTGTCTCCTTTGGCCAGCCTATGCCGCAGGAAGAGATGGGGAGGGCTATTGAGGCTGCACACCGTTCTGATGTACTGCTTATGATAGGCTCTTCACTTCAGGTTGAACCTGCAGCCTCCATACCCCGGCTCGCCTACCATTCTGGTGCAAGGCTCATCTTTATCAACAGGACTGAAACGCCTTATGATCATATGGCCAAAATCCTCTTCCGTGAGAGTGCATCAGAGGTGATGGAAAGAATAGTTGAGATTCTTAAATCAGAGTAGGTTTCTCTTCACATTCTTCACAAAGTCCTTTACCATTGAGAAGAGATAATCAATATCTCTGTCTTCTGGCTGTTTTATATGGACACAGTCACACTCATGTGTGAAGTCATAGGCAAATTTCATTGCCTCCAGATATTCCTTTTTGAAAAATCCCTTCTTAACAAATTCTCTATCAAACCTTTCGATAAGGTCTGCGTGCGTAAGGGAACCTATATCATCCATCCCAAAAAGGGCCAGAAGTCCGTATATCATCGCATGATAGAGTTTGGCAAGCGTAGCAATGTTACTGATTTTTTCCTCCTTTAAGAGTTCTGCCTCAGAAAGGCTCTCTTCTGCCTCTTTAAGCCTTCTGCCAATTACTACACTTTTGTCTATCATATTTACACCTCCATTTTTAAAAACCTTGCATTAATAGCTACTATTACTGTACTCAATGACATCAATATAGCACCCATCGCAGGGCTGAGCAGCACTCCCCATTTATACATAACTCCTGCAGCAAGGGGTATGGCAAAGGCATTGTATCCTGTAGCCCATGAAAGGTTCTGTATCATCTTTCGGTATGTTGCACGGGCAAGACCAATAATGGCTACTGCATCAAGAGGGTTGCTTCTTACGAGGACAATGTCTGCGGTCTCCACTGCCACATCTGTTCCTGCTCCAATGGCAATGCCCACATCAGCCTGGGCAAGGGCAGGTGCATCATTAACACCATCGCCTGTCATAGCAACCACAAATCCCCTTGATTGTACATCCTTTACCTTTTCAGACTTCTCATGAGGAAGGACTTCAGCAAAATATTCATCAAGACCAATCTCGTCTGATACCCACTTTGCCACTTGAGCATTATCTCCAGTAAGCATTATACATCTGATGTCCATCCTTTTAAGTTTTGCAATTGCCTCCTTAGACTCTGGCCTTATAATGTCTGCCAGTGCAATAGCTCCTTTTAGCTGTCTATTTATCAGGACAAAGACGACTGTTTTTCCCTGTGAGGAGAGTACATCTATCCTCTCGTCTTCTATATTTATGCCTTTTTCTTTAAGGTATCCAGGACTTACAACTTTTACCTCCTTACCATTAACTCTTGCCTCTGCACCCTTGCCAGGAATGGCTCTGAAGTCCTCTATCTGGAGTCTATCATTAGCAGATGCAACAATCCCCTGTGCAATAGGATGTTCTGAATGTGCCTCTACAGAGGCGGCATATTTTAGAAGTTCCTTCTCGTCTATATTACTATCAAAGATCACTGCATCTGTTACTCCAAATCTACCCTCTGTTAATGTGCCTGTCTTGTCGAATATAATAGCCTGTATATTTCTTGCCCTTTCAAAGGCTGCTCTGTTTCTGATCAATAGTCCACTTCTTGCTGCAAGTGCAGTAGATACAGCCACTACCAGAGGCACAGCAAGCCCCAAGGCATGAGGACAGGTAATGACCATAACCGTGACAGTGCGTTCAAGAGAGAAGGCAAAATCCTTATTTATTATAAAGAGCCATACGAGCAGTGTTATGCTACCTCCTGCAAAGGCAATAAGTGTTAGCCACAAGGCAGCACGATTTGCAAGGTCCTGAGTCTTTGATTTGCTCTCCTGAGCCTCCCTCACCAGCTCTATAACCTGTGAAAGAAAGGAGTCCTTGCCTGTCTTTTTTATCTCAACCACAATAGAGCCCTCTCCATTTATGGCTCCTCCTATAACCCTGTCACCTGCCTTCTTCACCACAGGTTTAGACTCTCCTGTCAACATTGATTCATTAACTGAGGTCTCTCCCTCTATAACATCTCCATCAGCAGGTATCTTCTCTCCTGGCTTCACCAGTACCCTGTCACCTGTTTTCAATTCCTTTAATGGCACATCAGTGGTGGTTCCATCAGGCAGAAGTAGATGTGCTTCAGAAGGCATTAGCTTTGCCAGTTCTTCAAGTGCCCGTGATGCTCCCATTACTGAACGCATCTCTATCCAGTGTCCCAAGAGCATAATGTCAACCAACGTGACCAGCTCCCAGAAGAATACCTTACCTTTAAGACCAAACACCACAACAGTGCTGTAGAGATAGGCGGTTGAAATAGCAATGGCGATTAGGGTCATCATCCCTGGCCGTGCTTGTCTCAGCTCATCAAATAGTCCTTTCAGGAAAGGATAACCACCATAGAAGAATACAAAACTTGAAAGGCCGAAGAGTAGATAGATGTCGCCAGGAAAGCGTAATGTCTCTTCGAGTCCAAGAGACCTTTGTATCATTGGTGAGAGAAGCAGTATCGGAAGTGTAACAGCAAGGCTTATCCAGAATCTCCGTCTGAAGTCAGCTACCATATGAGCATGGTGGCTGACCTGGCCATTATCCTTGTGACCCTCATGCATGGCATGAGACTCTTCTATGGGGCTCTCATGGTGATGCATTTCCTGTTTGTTATCTTCTTCAGCCATCATCCCCTTTGGGGGTGGATGGCTGTTATGATCATGTTCTTCATGTCCTGAATGGTTCAAATAATATATCCCTCCTCATACTCTATTAGTGAGAATGCCCACAATGATGGCTGGATTCTGCTCTTGGAAGTTTTTCAGATATTCTGCGTTGCAGTTCATAAATCTCCTTGTAGATCTTGGCAATAGCCTCTGCAGTTGTATCAGGTTTTCTTAGGGCCTCGAAGTACTCGAATTGTTTTTGGTGAAGCTGTCTTCTTAATTCTACTGTCTCATCAAGAAACTTCTGGTATTTCCTGGAGAAGAGCATGCTTGGTACTACTGCGCCCATCATTGCACATCCTGTTGGAGTTCCCATCATGTTATGTATCATTCCCATCATTCCAGCTCCTGTACCATGACCTATCATACCACAACCCGTGCCTGAGATCATCATGCCTTTACTGTTTCTTCCATAAATAAAGTCTCCTTTTGTTTCTGTACTCATACCACAACCTTCCTGTGAGCCCTTAATTTGTGCTTCTGAATTCTCTACTACACCCATCATAGGGCTGCCTTCCATATAGGCAAAGGCAGTCCCTGCTAACATAAAGAGAACTACTAAAAGCATACCTATAGTCTCTCTCATTCTTTGACCTCCCATCTTTATTATCACTTTTGTCTTAAAGCCCTTAGATGTTCTTCATACTCGGATTTAGAGATCTCACCCTTTGCAAATCTCTTTTTGAGAATCTCCTCAGCTGTATCTTCTGATGACGATTCAATTTTGCTTCTATCAGTGAACAGATGTTTGATCAGATAAACGGCCAACACAATGAGAATAATCCAGGACAGAACCATAAATATCCATCCAAAGCCTCCAAATCCCATGTCAAATCCATCCCAATGCATCATTATATTCCTCCTTTCAATCTATTATTTTAATTATATTCGATAAATACGAAGAAATTATGAATAAGATTGAGTTTTTAAATGGAAAGAAACTGTTTCAGATCGATACCTCATCCAACCTTCTACCTCTGCAGAGTTTGTCAAATAATCAATAAGGGCTATGGTCATTACCACATCCCCTGTTACATGACTAAAGAAGTGCCTTTTCGCTGTAGAGTTCATCTACTCTTATCATCACTTCACTCATTCAACGCCTCATTGAGCTATCTTTTAATCTTCTGGAGATGCTTTGTTGGTATAACTAACATAACTTTTTTGTTATCTCCTACACGCTCTACCTTGCAGTATGTCACATTTCCCTCCGGTCTCGCATGGGCAAAAAAGTTTCTTTTCTGAGGTTCTATTACAATGCCCTTTGCCTTCATCCCCGACTTTCAAAAATTTCTTTTCCTTGCACTGGAAGACCCGACCTTTGGTCGGAGAGGCTTCACTTCTTTATCACCGTATCTAATGAGTTTTATTAAAGGTTCTCATCCTGCAATAAGCTCAACCTCTTTTGTTATCTTATTAACCTCATTGCCAGCAATGGTATTGTTTAATCCAAGGTTAAGTAATCTATATATTTCTGAAGGTTTCTCTCAACCTTCTTAACTCTACCCCTCCTCGGAGATTCTAAACACTTCTTTGAGGACGGCTCTTCAAGATTTTTAAGATACTTCTCAGGTTCTTCATTCGCCATTTTCAAGGCACTCAAAACTCTCCATTAAACCCTCCGCAAACGCTCATTTTGCAATAGATGAGGTTGAAAGGGTAGAGTCACAGGAGAAAGGAGAACCACTTCTGGGGACCAGCCCTGTTCATTAAGCCATTGGCTTATAGCAAAAGAGGAAAGTTTTGCTCCCAAGGTCTTGCCCTCAATCTTAAAGGGCACATTTTACGCTCGCAATCTTTAAACCTTTAAAGACACTAAAGGGTCTCAAGATTTTGTAGGGATAGTAAAATTTAATTCTTATTTAGATTTCCTTTGTAAATAATTTCTTATCCTCAGAGTATCCTCTATTAGTTTTAAAGCCGCTTGGTCTTTGGGACGGTTTGCAGCCTTTTTAGCCTTAAGGATATCTTCAAGGTCAGCCACCAGACAGTAGTGTCTTCCTATCTTCACCCTTTTAGCCCTGCTTCTTACACTTTCAAATTTCTGGTCATGTGATAACCTGAAGATAAAATCTACCACTAATTCATGCCCTTCAGCAGTTATTACCTCTGATATTGCTTCGTCTCTTTTAAATATACTAAGGCCGAGTTCTTCTGCAAAGAGTCTGATCTTTTTTCTGTTTAGTTCGGTATCCCTCACAAAGAGGTCAATATCCTGAGTCATTATAGGAACACCCTGTAAAACAGATGCAACATTTCCCACCAGGATTGCCTCCAGTTTTACCTTTCTCAGTGTAGCAATAACTCTTTCAAGTAGCACCTCATCAGGGGACATATCTCTGTCCTCTTTTCCTGAGGAGAAATTTTCTCCCCCACTTTCTTGGTATGAGAAGGCTTCTCACTATAAGGTGAAGGTCATGTCTGTCTATATCAGGGAAGACCTGATGAAGCTCCTTTTCAATCTTTAAACATCTCCTAAGAAATTTCTCATATTCCTTTCTGGATACCTTGTCCATCTCGATGTCTCCAGATAACTGTAACAATATTATACCATTTCCACCACCGCCCAGCCGAGCTTGCACATAATTTTCCTCCTGACTCATGACTTTTGACTCCGTTGGAATATGTAAAATTGCTTTTACCACTTAGCCAGAAATCTGGCATTTGGATTTTGGAATCCTGTACTTTAATTCTGACTAATAGCATTGTCAAAGATCAATAAGGACTATGGTCAAAAATAACCACATCCCCTGTAACAGGACTGCGGTAAATCAGTTTTCTTGCAACCCCATGCAGGGCATGAGCAATCTTAAGATACAGCCACACAGGCCCCGCTCCCGTGAGCACCACCTCATTACCCTCACCGGCGAGTTCACGGGCCTTTTTAATGTAGGTGTCAATTTCAGAAAGTTTGGCCGTGTCTGAGTATAATGTGCTAATGTCAATAATTTTCATGTTTGTAACTTTTGAAATAACCGTTGAGGAAATTCCTCTTTTAATAATTTTCCTTCATTAATCAATCTCAAGTATTCATCGTGCATTAAAATGTCACAAATATAGAGACTATTATTTTCAATATAGAAGAATATTCTTTCGTTTGTGTTTCCTTGTTTATAACATTCTAAGTCTATTTTACCTTTTTTCTTTACCTCACTATGGAGTTTGCTTTTAAGATGTACGGGATCTTTCATTTTCTTGAAAAGTGAAACAAACTTGTTTTTATCGTATTCGCCTGAATTAAGTTTTTTAAAGACTTTCTCTGAAATAAAGATGTTTTTATATCCTTTTATATGGAGGTATCTTTTATATAAAATGCGTCCCGTGGGACGGAGCGTAAAGAATCCATCTTCTTCTAATAAAATGTCACTGAAGTTAGTTTTCAATTCATACTCTGACACTCCTAGTTCTTTTGTGATTTCTTCACCAGGTGCAAAATCATCAATAATCCGATCAATCACAGGAGCAAGAGATTCTAACCTTTTGAGATCAAAATCTATAGGAATAGGAGGTAATTCAATAATTTCATTTGATCTTTCAAAGATATATTTGATCGGAATTTGAAATACCATACCTATAAATGTCAGATAGGGCACAGTGGCTTTGAATCCTGTTGTAGCATTAATTACCATTGCATGTGAGTATTGGTACTTTTCAATCTGGTTAACCACCTCTTCAGTTAGGTTAGGTATGCCTTCTCTGTCAAACCTTCTTTTGTCATTTATTTGTAAACCCTTAATTCTTTTCACATAAGTATCACAGCCAATTTTATTTTTTAGAAAATTACTGAGAATTTCAGCAACCATTTCTCCATCCTCAGTATCACTGCTGAAAAAGACAACTACATCATTTTCATTTATTCCCATTCTGTATAAAGAATTAATTTCTGCTGATGCTCTTTTAAGAGTTTCTTCATTGGAATCTTTAAGGAAATCATGAATGGTTTGTGTTGATATGGAAGGCATACCTTCTCTTTTAAGATATTCAATAATTGATATCCCTGAAGGACAAAGAAATACCGTTGGTTTGACACTCATTATTATTCCCCAGTTTAAGTTATATCTAATTTAGCCCATCCTAAAGGAGTATACTTGTTATTATTGATCCAGAGTCTTCTTGACTTTGGTGCGATTTCGTTGCCCTTGTTTTTGCCTGAGTAGTTACGAATCTTTTTTCTTAAATCCTCTGGCAAAAGAAGTGCTATTGTGGTTGAGAGCATACCAGATCCAAAGCCTATTCTGAAGTTGAGCTCTCTCTGATACCATCGTGATAAAGGATGACCATCAAAAAATTTCTGCTCATATTTTTGTATGTCTCTTGCCCATTCTTGAATCATATTTAGCAACTCTTGAATATTTTGTGGAAATTTATTCTGTTTAGCATCATTGAATTTTTCTAAGATATTTTTATCAAAACAAATGTCAAATCTAAAGGTAACTCCTTCAGGAACACACTCCGCCCAAATCAACATATCCCGATCTTTATTTAATCTCTTTATCTGCCAGCCCGATTTTTCTTTTTTTAAGACTTTAATACCTATAATTTCTGTCTGAAAATCCCTTTCTGAATATGCATCCGAAACACTAATAACACGGAACCAATCAGTATTTGGACTCCGTTTTTTGTTGTTTAGAGTGAAATTTTGAAGATAAAACTCTTGTAGCCATAAGAAGGTATCTCTGCGTTTAAAAGATCTTATATCAGTCTTGTCTATTCTTTCCTCTATTTGTTTTTTGAAATTTTTAGGATCTGATTCTTTATATCTCTTAAGAATACAGTACAGCACTGCTGTTCTTATTACGCCTTTAATTGCCGTGCCTGGAAGATATACATTTCCAAGTCCGTCTCTGATGAAGGGTCTATATTCTGTTAGCCTTGATGTATTTCCAGATATTCTTACTCTTTTGCCATTGCTGAGTTTGAGTAGTTCAGAATCGTCAAGTTTAACACCATTTTGATTAAAGAAATCCTCAATTCTGAACCTGTGTCCCTGTGTTTCAATTGCTGAGAGATATGAGTTTATGAGTTTTCGTTGTAGCAGAAATTCAGAAAGAATATTTTCTGAAACAGGATAAACATATCCGTCTTTAAGTATATACTCAAAAGGGGTTAATTTTTGCTCAACGCTACCAATATGAATGGGCGATTGCGTTGTAAGCTTTAAAGTTGTTTTCTCTAAAACTTTCATTATAATGCTCCTTCTACTGGAATACTAAAAGCATAACCATATCTAAGAACAGGATGCCCTATTTCCTTCTGTAAATTGTTATCATCAGGGGTTACATCCACAAGGCATCCTAAGGGTTTTTCTTTAAATACACTTCCCTCTACAAAGAACCCAGCATATTTTCTCTTGTACGGCAATGCATTTCTGCCGCTTGTGATCCAGCCTCTTTTACGGATTAAGTCATACGATAGTACATTGTTGATTAATTCTTTCATTTCTCTCTCTGAGGGATGGTAGAGTGATAAAATAATATAATTTGAATACTTGCCAAACAATATCTTCTCAAATGTTCCTGAAACTTGTTCATAAGTCTTTACTTTGTAAGTGCCACATCCATAGGTTCTTTCACCACCAAGACCTACTTCGCCAAGGATTCTCAGCAATCTTTCAAAATCATTAATAAACCCACTTTCCTTAAATGCTACAAGGCCATATAATCCTGCATCTTTGCTGAAGTACACATAACCAGCATGATACAGTGCACTCTGCTGGGTTGTTCTATCAAGCGACACCCGTGGTCTTATGTCTATCTTAAAAGCTTCATAGTATTTTTTCTGGGTTTCAATCATACCTTCTATATCTGCTTCTGTTAGTTCGCCCTGAAGCCATTTTGAGAATCCATATAGATCAAGCCATTTCAGTCTTTTGAGTTCTTTGCCAAACCTTCTTTTAAAATCCTTATCAATGTGGTTGTCCCAAAGAGGTTTTGGTAAAAAATAGATGTCGTCTATGTAGATAAAAAGTGAACTTATAAAGAATGGTGGTTTTTCTTTAAAATGTTGAAGGAAGTCCGTGACCTCTTTTCTGCTACTGACTGTGCTGTATGCATTAACCAGACCTGAAAACAAAGTATCAGAACTCACTCTTTCTGAGACATTCTCAAGGTCAATTCCTGTCTCACCAAAGTGAGTTGGACCATTAAACTTTAATTTTAAGAGATAGATTTCCATCTTTACTTTTCCTCTGAGCCATTCTTGAATAAATTAATAATTTCATTAATCTGTTCAAGAGATTTAACCTCTTTAATTCCATCAGGTGAGTCACCTTTTATGTGCTCAACGGTCATAGCCTTGACGCAATCAAACTTTACATCAACCTTTCCATAACCTCTTGAGCCATGACCTCCAAGAGAGTCAAGTTTTAGAAGTTCAATGGCAAGATTGAGGTTTTTTAGATCCTCTTCAATCTGCTTTCTGTCTTCAACATTATAGATCATCTCAAATCTAAACTCAGCACCCTTTGGTACCCTTTCAATCTGGCGGGGATTGGCAGCAGAGGTAACTCTATCAATAGCATTTTCAAATTTCCATTCTGTATATTGAAGACCTGTGTCAATTTCTGAGAGTTTCTTTAAGCTTTCGTCTTCTAAGTAAGAGTCTCTAACAATCAGGCGAGCAGGAAAATTTTTCCCACCTTCTTTTCCTGATGAACCAAAAATTCTACAAAGTTGGCATGATAAAGCTAAATTATAGTCATCACAGACATGAATAAAAATTGGATTATTTCTTGTGCCAATATTTCGCTTGTTATTAGCAATGTTAGTGTTATTTGAACTCAAAGCCTTCTCCAAAAGTGCCCTCATTTTACCTTTCAGTGAGCTTCCCGGAATATACGGCTCCCTTGTTACAGGGTCACGCACAACGGGTGCATCAATTGCCCCTATCTCCATATTTTCTTTTGAGGCACCAATGTGAAGCCCTGTAAGACACTCAATTGTCCCCATCATAATTATCTTTCCTAAAATTGGCTTTTCCATTTTTGCCTCCTTCATTAATTTTCGCCTTTGTAGAATCTATGGTAAGCTACTATGGCTTCAACAAATCGCAATAGTTGTTCAAAATGAAATTTATCCCTACTTCCATACTCTATTGCAGGCTTCATAACATCGTAAAAGAAATTTAAATTTCTGTTTCTGCCTGCAGTATAAGCTACTTTAACTTGTAGTAATAGAACTTCTGAAGGATTAAATTCATCTTTGCTTATAGATGTTTTTATCTTTCGTAGTGCATCTAAAAACTTTCGTATTTGTGAAGTACTAATACCATTAGCTTTAGACAAAAGCCCAATTAATTCTGAAAATTTGTTTAGCATTTCTGCAGATTCTTTAGTAGGAGCAGTTTTCGTTGCACCATCATTCTTTTTATTTTCAAAAATAAAAATATTTTGAATATTTCTGGCTACTATCAGATGAAGTTGCTCTTTGTTTAATTCGTTAATTAACTCTTTTCTGTCCTTTTTTAAATTATTTTTATCTTCTTCTGTAAGTTTCACTCGAAAATCATACTCTGCTTCTTCTAACTTATTCCATTTATATTCGTTTTTTTCCTTTTTTACTGCTTGCAGAGCTACATTGTATTTTTTAGCTAATGTGATCGCATCATCTATTGTCCGCTCTTTACTCATTCCTCACCTCCTCTTCTCATCATCATTAATGTCCACAATGTGGCAGTTTCTGTGATTTTCCATTGTTCTTTGCTACTGGTCATGACGACCTCCTTTATTTTAAGAATCTCATCTGGCATTGCATTCTTAAAATTTGCCCGAGAGATAAGATAGGCTGCTTTGGGCAGAATGAGTACTCCTTCTTCGTTGAACCTTCTTGCAAGAGACAGTAACCTGTAAAAAAATGTCTTTGGAAGTTTTTCAGGATCAACCTCTATGTGATCAGTATCTTTTCTGAGGAACCTCAGGAAAAGGTCAACTCTTTCTAATACTTCATTAATCTCGTACCATTTAAAGTCCTTACCTCCAAAAAGCGTTATGGCATTTTTAGCACCATTCTTTCTATTTTCCTTTGCTATAGTTTCTGCTCTTTCTGCATCGCGGGCGTATTGATAAACAGGGTATTTAGGGTGGTTTATCGCAATTCCACCAGAGATGCTTATAAATGGATTACCCGTGTATTTTCTGAAGTATCTATTAATATCAATCGCTGCCTCTGTAACATCAAGCCAGTGTCCTATGATAAAAAGGTCATCTCCACCTGAATACACTACTGAGAGCTTTCTTCTTTTGTCTTTGACACCTCTTCCAGCCACATCTATGGCATCCTCTATTACCCTGCCTTCAACGATGTGGTTAAGGTAATATTTAAAAAACTCGTTCAGCCTCCTTGAGATTGAAGCCATACGGGAGAAGGTTCTGTCCTCTGGATGGACAGCCTCAGAGAATATCTTTCCAAGATTGTCAACATCCATTCTCAAAACGGCCAGCCTTGATATGCCAAACTCATCTTTTACATCAGAAAGTTCTTGCATTTCATCGTGTTGATATATTCCAAAGGGTAAAAAAATAGCATTAGAATGCTCATAAGCCTCTGGACGAAAGTCATTGACTCTGTAAACAGATAAAGCAGTTTTTCCCAGGTTTTCATCCCAGTCATTCAGGATTGTGTAATAATGGTTTGCTATTTTAATAGAATCCATTTGAGGTTTTTCTTTGAATTTGTATATCACTGGCTGGTGTTTTTTAGAGATTCTTACGAGCATACTACCAAGTAAATACTGACTTCGGCATGATTCGCAAACTTTAATCTCCTCTTCTTCTATTAAATCTACAAGAGGTTTATCTTCTCTAAAGCATATCTCACAAGAACGGGTCAGGCAACTTTTCTCTTCATCTTTGTCTTCATAGGGCATCTGCGGTATTAGATACTTTTCAAGCCTTAAAAGCCACTTTTTCTTTTTCCTCTTCTCAAGTTTCTCAGAAAGTACATTCCACAATTCTGACAACTCTGTTCCTTTTTTAGAAAATAAGTCTGGATGAAATGGTTCGTAATCAATGTGGACCTGTAAGGCTCCTTCAAATTCTTTAAAGAGGAGATCGTTTATTCTATCTCGTAACTCATTTATAACCTTTACTGCTGAGTGTGTATTGTAGCCAAGTATATAAAAATGTCCACCACCTGAAAAGATCAGATTGCATCTTGTTAGGTTGAGTTTTTCAATCAATTCTGATACACAATGTTCTGTCAGGAGTTCAAGGAAGAAGGACCTTCCTTTAAGAGACTTCAGTGCACCTTTAGAAGTTATGGTGAAGATAAATTTCTGTATGCCTGAAATGTCTCCACCGATGAGAAGATATGGTTTATGGTCGTCAGGTACATTCTTTATTTCATCTACAAGCATTTCAGTGTTCCATCTATCAGGATAGGTTTCTCTATAGTAGCGATACATACAGCCCGCTATGGCAGCAGTCAATTTAGAGTGGTCAAAAAGGGAAATGTCAGGGTGTTTGGATTTTATTTCTTGTCTGGTAACTTTTGAATAATACTTAGAAGTGATTGACGGGACATTTGAGAAGTGTTTCTCAAAGAGCATGAGAAGGAGATTAAATGGATACCCATATTTTCTGCCAACTTCTAAGTCCTTCTCAAAATCACTCAAAAGTTTTTTATATTCTTCTGTTCCAGCAGGGGCTTCTGTTTCGTCTTTTAAAGTTACTTCTACACTTTCAAGATTTTTTATTAGAGGTAGATATGTAAGTTCAGGAATCTCATCTATATTTAGAGGATTCCTTATCCTACTAAAAGGTGATGCAAGCAGAACATCTCTATGCCATTCTGATTCTTCAAATTCTTCGTCTTCAATCTCTTTTCTCTCACCTGATGCCAGATTATCTGCCTGATACCAAATAAGAGCAGCATTACTTTTATAGGTATAATCAGGATGGTAGTGATGACACAATGAAGCCAGTGCAATATTTTCGTCAAAGCCCTTTTCTATGAGCCAATCATAGCCCCATTCAGTATGTTTTTTATAAGCGGGATGGTCAGAGGCTCTCTGAATCACTTTTCCGATATCGTGGAGTAGAGCACCTTTCACAAATGGAATAAACTCCTTATCCATATTTTAACCTCACCCTACAACCTTGCATTCCTTTTGCATCAAATCGGCAAGAGTTATCTTCTGGACTGTTTCAATGGGCAACTGGAGCCTCCTGGTGAGAAAGGTTGGCAGTTTTAGGTTCTGCTGGATGCAGTGACTTTATGATTGCTGAGTTTATCCTGACCCTCGCTCTAATCGCTTTCTTGCTCTGCATCCTATCCCTCCAGTGCTGAGGTATCATATCAGGATAGCCTTATAAAAATCAATAAAATAATTCATTTTCTTCCCTTGAAGTCACCTACTGGATTAATTATAGCAGAGGTATCCTTCAGGGATAACAAAAAGAAATATTTCGGAAATGTTTCCGAGGGATCAGATGAGGCCAATAAAGTCGCAATCCCTTCTTTTTGAGGTCTTCGTTTCTACCTTGTAGATATAGCAAATGAGCAAAGTAAACAAAGTCGCAATCCCTTCTTTTTGAGGTCTTCGTTTCTACTTGAGCCCCTAATTGCCTTAATTACATTTATCTTTGTATGTCGCAATCCCTTCTTTTTGAGGTCTTCGTTTCTACTCATATTGTCCTTCTGGCTATCACTTCGAGCATGACCTTTGTCGCAATCCCTTCTTTTTGAGGTCTTCGTTTCTACACTATGCCATACATGACAATCAGGTATAAGGATAGGGTCGCAATCCCTTCTTTTTGAGGTCTTCGTTTCTACTCATATTGTCCTTCTGGCTATCACTTCGAGCATGACCTTTGTCGCAATCCCTTCTTTTTGAGGTCTTCGTTTCTACAGGGAGGGAGACAGGGAGGATGTCATGGCACTATTCAAGAGTCGCAATCCCTTCTTTTTGAGGTCTTCGTTTCTACGTCTCCTACTTCTATTCAATACATTCCTTCCATCCCTCGTCGCAATCCCTTCTTTTTGAGGTCTTCGTTTCTACTCAAGGTAATCTCACAGACTCTTCAGGTCTGTGAGAGAGTCGCAATCCCTTCTTTTTGAGGTCTTCGTTTCTACTGGGAAGAAATGTATAAATTTTTGTTGTATAACAACAGTCGCAATCCCTTCTTTTTGAGGTCTTCGTTTCTACCGAAGGGTATCCCAGTAGGTTTATCTTTGCAGATGCTGGGTCGCAATCCCTTCTTTTTGAGGTCTTCGTTTCTACGCTGCTGGGTATAATACCTGGCAGCCTGTGAGTTGGGTCGCAATCCCTTCTTTTTGAGGTCTTCGTTTCTACTATAAAGGTAGGAAGTACACACTCTATAACGATGAAATGTCGCAATCCCTTCTTTTTGAGGTCTTCGTTTCTACAAGTCCCGTCTTTGACGGGTAAATCACACAGTGAGGGTCGCAATCCCTTCTTTTTGAGGTCTTCGTTTCTACCATAAGGTATTGGAAACAATCCAGACTTCAGACAAGTCGTCGCAATCCCTTCTTTTTGAGGTCTTCGTTTCTACTAAGACATAGGCCGTCAGGTAACAGGCTCTGCCTGACGGTCGCAATCCCTTCTTTTTGAGGTCTTCGTTTCTACAAGAAGAAGCAAATAAACAGATTCAGCTCATTGACCGTCGCAATCCCTTCTTTTTGAGGTCTTCGTTTCTACCTAAGTATAGGCATTCAAAAGTAACCCTTTGACTAACCTCGTCGCAATCCCTTCTTTTTGAGGTCTTCGTTTCTACTTATATCAAAGAATTGACAAGGGATTATGGTTTTCCTGGGTCGCAATCCCTTCTTTTTGAGGTCTTCGTTTCTACGAGACTCCATCTACAGAAGAAGAAGATGATGATGAGTGTCGCAATCCCTTCTTTTTGAGGTCTTCGTTTCTACTGTAATGATACTCAAAGTATCTATAGTACGGAGGAAAGTCGCAATCCCTTCTTTTTGAGGTCTTCGTTTCTACTTTTGGAGGTGGAGATGGAAAGGAAGAAAGCTCTCGATAGTCGCAATCCCTTCTTTTTGAGGTCTTCGTTTCTACCCACCACCCTGAAAAAGGTGGCGGCATTTCTGAGGGTCGCAATCCCTTCTTTTTGAGGTCTTCGTTTCTACGTGTGGTTTACCGTACCAAGATGTAGGGAGGCTGACGGGTCGCAATCCCTTCTTTTTGAGGTCTTCGTTTCTACTGGCAAACCTGAGAGCAGTGAGCAAGCCTAGGCCAGTGGGTCGCAATCCCTTCTTTTTGAGGTCTTCGTTTCTACACAAGAAAAAACAGAAAAAGCACCAAAAAATATTAGTCGCAATCCCTTCTTTTTGAGGTCTTCGTTTCTACCAGAAGAGGATGAGGAGATTGAGGAGTAGGGGACCGTCGCAATCCCTTCTTTTTGAGGTCTTCGTTTCTACGAATTAGCTAAAAGATTACAAAAGACAAAGAAAGGTCGCAATCCCTTCTTTTTGAGGTCTTCGTTTCTACCTAATAAAAGAGTATCTCTTAAAGATTTAGCCTTGTCGCAATCCCTTCTTTTTGAGGTCTTCGTTTCTACGCTGAAATTCCTGCTCACCTTGAACCTGCCGATCTCGGTCGCAATCCCTTCTTTTTGAGGTCTTCGTTTCTACATAGTCAAGACAAGTATAATCCAAAGAAAGGGGGCAAAGTCGCAATCCCTTCTTTTTGAGGTCTTCGTTTCTACTATACGAAAATTTTTACAAAAAGTGCTTAAAGGGACAGTCGCAATCCCTTCTTTTTGAGGTCTTCGTTTCTACCCTATCCCTCAGAAACGAGAACCTACCGTTACGAGGTCGCAATCCCTTCTTTTTGAGGTCTTCGTTTCTACGACGAGTATAATTCAAAGAAAGGGGTCAACAGATGGTCGCAATCCCTTCTTTTTGAGGTCTTCGTTTCTACTGTTGCCACCACCCTGAAAAAGGTGGCGGCATTTCTGAGGGTCGCAATCCCTTCTTTTTGAGGTCTTCGTTTCTACCTATGTCACCTGTATAAAAGACTTTGAGCCCTGTCCTGTGTCGCAATCCCTTCTTTTTGAGGTCTTCGTTTCTACGAGAAGGAAAAGATTGACACTCTCAGTACTTTAAGAAAAGTCGCAATCCCTTCTTTTTGAGGTCTTCGTTTCTACGATAAGTCTACTGGCAAAAGTACTATGGCACTGAGGGTCGCAATCCCTTCTTTTTGAGGTCTTCGTTTCTACCCATTTCAACTGAACACTTTCATACTGTAGCTCAGTCGCAATCCCTTCTTTTTGAGGTCTTCGTTTCTACTTTGTAGAGGAAAGGATGCAGAGGGTTTCGATACCCTCGTCGCAATCCCTTCTTTTTGAGGTCTTCGTTTCTACCGACACAGAGGGTTTCAATACCCTCTCTTGGGACACTGGTCGCAATCCCTTCTTTTTGAGGTCTTCGTTTCTACTGCTAAGGTGTTGAAGAGGGATCCTGACTTATACTAGTCGCAATCCCTTCTTTTTGAGGTCTTCGTTTCTACCCTTTCCTGTTGTGAAACAGTGAAGGACGCAGGGTCGCAATCCCTTCTTTTTGAGGTCTTCGTTTCTACAAAATGGAGAGGAGTGGAAGAAATAGCGATCATGTTGTCGCAATCCCTTCTTTTTGAGGTCTTCGTTTCTACAAGTTGTTCTTTGACAACTAATGTTGTCTTTATTTAATCCCGTCGCAATCCCTTCTTTTTGAGGTCTTCGTTTCTACCTCATCGGTGCAATGATGGGGGCGGCGGTTTCTCTGTCGCAATCCCTTCTTTTTGAGGTCTTCGTTTCTACGGCTTTTTAAATTTCATAAAAAGGAGGCAAAGAGGAGTCGCAATCCCTTCTTTTTGAGGTCTTCGTTTCTACCAGTGCAGAGGTTTTATAACTGTATTAGATCATGTTGTCGCAATCCCTTCTTTTTGAGGTCTTCGTTTCTACAAGCATAGGCATTCAAAAGTAACCGTCTTTGACGGTCGCAATCCCTTCTTTTTGAGGTCTTCGTTTCTACCATCCCACGAAATATATATTTTGTAGGGAAAAGGTCGCAATCCCTTCTTTTTGAGGTCTTCGTTTCTACTGATTAAAGAGTATCCAGTATTAACCACAATTCAGACGTCGCAATCCCTTCTTTTTGAGGTCTTCGTTTCTACTTGTAGGGAAAAGGACGGAGAGGGTTTTGACACCCTCTGTCGCAATCCCTTCTTTTTGAGGTCTTCGTTTCTACGATGGTCTACTTGTGAAGATTGAAGATGGAGACGTCGCAATCCCTTCTTTTTGAGGTCTTCGTTTCTACCAGGGATGGGAACCTCTACCCATACTCTGCAAGGGTAGTCGCAATCCCTTCTTTTTGAGGTCTTCGTTTCTACTCCCTCAACCATCCCTGAGTGTGTGAGGGTTGGCACACTGTCGCAATCCCTTCTTTTTGAGGTCTTCGTTTCTACAAAGTCATCCTGAAGGACTGCGTATGCAGTGAAGGGAGTCGCAATCCCTTCTTTTTGAGGTCTTCGTTTCTACTCTCACAAAACAGAGGCAACACCGAATCGGGCGGTAAGTCGCAATCCCTTCTTTTTGAGGTCTTCGTTTCTACACAACTACCGAATCGGGCGGTAACCCGATCAGGATGGTCGCAATCCCTTCTTTTTGAGGTCTTCGTTTCTACGTGTGTAGGATTGGCACACTCAGTAATCAAGGGCTTAGGTCGCAATCCCTTCTTTTTGAGGTCTTCGTTTCTACCCTTTCCTGTTGTGAAACAGTGAAGGACGCAGGGGGTCGCAATCCCTTCTTTTTGAGGTCTTCGTTTCTACAAGCCAGTCCCTCAACCATCCCTGAGTGTGTAGGATGTCGCAATCCCTTCTTTTTGAGGTCTTCGTTTCTACTTGCTCTGTTCACCTTTATTTTCGTCATCAAGACCTGTCGCAATCCCTTCTTTTTGAGGTCTTCGTTTCTACAAGGTTCCAGCGATGGGAACCTCTACCCATACTCTGTGTCGCAATCCCTTCTTTTTGAGGTCTTCGTTTCTACCCACTGGAGGGTTAATAATATATAAAAAATAAATTGTCGCAATCCCTTCTTTTTGAGGTCTTCGTTTCTACCTATAGTGCAGAGGAAAAGCTCAGAGGATGGAGACCGTCGCAATCCCTTCTTTTTGAGGTCTTCGTTTCTACTCTACTCTAAAAAACATTGAAACACCAATATTAGTCGCAATCCCTTCTTTTTGAGGTCTTCGTTTCTACCTGCAAGAGGGATAGGGATTTATATCTCTATCCCGTCGCAATCCCTTCTTTTTGAGGTCTTCGTTTCTACATGTGGACATTAACAAGTTAAGCAAGAAAGACGCCATGTCGCAATCCCTTCTTTTTGAGGTCTTCGTTTCTACTGAGGTAAGGAAAATGATTAAAACAGTTAAGGACTTAGTAAAGTCGCAATCCCTTCTTTTTGAGGTCTTCGTTTCTACATTAAGTCTATGGAGGTGGAGGATGGTGCTTAAGTCGCAATCCCTTCTTTTTGAGGTCTTCGTTTCTACATAGAGAGGGTTTCGATACCCTCTCTTGGAGCGCTGGGTCGCAATCCCTTCTTTTTGAGGTCTTCGTTTCTACTTTACACCCTGTACGGCAAAGAAATAGATAGATTTCTATTGTCGCAATCCCTTCTTTTTGAGGTCTTCGTTTCTACGGATACTAAAACTTACAAACAGTGGGTTGAGTTTGACCAGTCGCAATCCCTTCTTTTTGAGGTCTTCGTTTCTACCACATCCCTCAGAGGAAAAGGAATACACTTACATGGATGTCGCAATCCCTTCTTTTTGAGGTCTTCGTTTCTACAAGTCAAGAAAGATCAAGAAAAAGAAATAATGTATTAGTCGCAATCCCTTCTTTTTGAGGTCTTCGTTTCTACATGCCATGGGTGGCAAACCTGGGAGCAGTGAGCATACGTCGCAATCCCTTCTTTTTGAGGTCTTCGTTTCTACAATAACCACTTATGCAAAAGAGAAGGGGATCACAAAGGTCGCAATCCCTTCTTTTTGAGGTCTTCGTTTCTACTGGCAAATATTAGAGAAATAAGCAAACAGTATGATGAGTCGCAATCCCTTCTTTTTGAGGTCTTCGTTTCTACCAAGGTGAAACTATGAAACCCATACCTTATATAACAGGTCGCAATCCCTTCTTTTTGAGGTCTTCGTTTCTACAGAAAAAATCAGTACCTAAAAGGGTCAAATTGTCAGATTTGGGGTCGCAATCCCTTCTTTTTGAGGTCTTCGTTTCTACGGATAACTGGTTTTACCAGTACCGATAGAGTTATAAAAAGTCGCAATCCCTTCTTTTTGAGGTCTTCGTTTCTACAGAGAGGGTTCGAAGAGGGCGTGAGATTTGCCCTCTCAGTCGCAATCCCTTCTTTTTGAGGTCTTCGTTTCTACTGGCCATAACATGACCTTCCATTTGAATCCCTCTTATTCCTGTCGCAATCCCTTCTTTTTGAGGTCTTCGTTTCTACGAGATTTGCCCTCTCAAATCTCGTGAATGACTGGCGGTCGCAATCCCTTCTTTTTGAGGTCTTCGTTTCTACTCCATCCCGATTCGTCACAAATCTACCAGTATAAGAACGGTAGGTCGCAATCCCTTCTTTTTGAGGTCTTCGTTTCTACCGGGAGGGTACCCCAGCAAGTACATATTCGCTGGGGATGTCGCAATCCCTTCTTTTTGAGGTCTTCGTTTCTACGCAAAAAGTCTAACAAACGCATTTCTTTGAAAGATTGTCGCAATCCCTTCTTTTTGAGGTCTTCGTTTCTACTAGTAGAGGAGACTAACTAAGTCTCCTCTCTTTGTCGCAATCCCTTCTTTTTGAGGTCTTCGTTTCTACCAGGCTAAGGTAGAGGTGGTGGATGCCAATGACTACCGTCGCAATCCCTTCTTTTTGAGGTCTTCGTTTCTACCCGACGGCAGGAAAGAAGAAATTGTGATCCAGGAGGTCGCAATCCCTTCTTTTTGAGGTCTTCGTTTCTACACCTTGCATGGTTGAAGGACTTACAACCTGACAAGTTGTCGCAATCCCTTCTTTTTGAGGTCTTCGTTTCTACACCATTAAACAACTATATAACAATCATAAGTCAACCTGTCGCAATCCCTTCTTTTTGAGGTCTTCGTTTCTACAAGAGATGAGAAGACTATCACAAGATTCTATAACGTCGCAATCCCTTCTTTTTGAGGTCTTCGTTTCTACAGCATCATCTATAGCATTAAGGTTTACCTTAATGGGTCGCAATCCCTTCTTTTTGAGGTCTTCGTTTCTACAAGGTTGTTGTAACAGAAATAGCTAAGGTGTTAAAAAGTCGCAATCCCTTCTTTTTGAGGTCTTCGTTTCTACAAGAAGAGTTAGACAGATACTGTTTGGAATAGTCGCAATCCCTTCTTTTTGAGGTCTTCGTTTCTACTGGCAAACGGTCCACTGGCTGATGTTCAGTTGTTAGAGTTGTCGCAATCCCTTCTTTTTGAGGTCTTCGTTTCTACACTGCAGGATTTGCCACTATCAACAAGAGAGACATCAAGTCGCAATCCCTTCTTTTTGAGGTCTTCGTTTCTACGAAGGTTGAACTATGAAACAGACACCATTTATTCAGGTCGCAATCCCTTCTTTTTGAGGTCTTCGTTTCTACTAAAAAGAGTAAATAACTTTAAAAGGGGATAGGGGTCGCAATCCCTTCTTTTTGAGGTCTTCGTTTCTACGGGAGGATCAATGACAATCAAAAGCATCTATAAGGTCGCAATCCCTTCTTTTTGAGGTCTTCGTTTCTACGGTAAGCTACCGAGGTCAAGTCTTGTATCTACCAGCATCAGTCGCAATCCCTTCTTTTTGAGGTCTTCGTTTCTACAAAAAATTGAAAGTGAAGTTAAACAGTACATGTTGTCGCAATCCCTTCTTTTTGAGGTCTTCGTTTCTACTGCACATCGTCTTTTTCTGAAATAAAATCAATAGGTTTAGTTTCCTTTCGGCCAAGATTATTATCATTACATAACTTAGACTCTTTTTTATAGTTCTATAAACGATTCTTATAACAAACAAGATTAAAAAGATTTTGTTGTCAAAGAACTTTTGTAAAATTATACCTCTTCTTTTTACAAAAATCAAATTGTTCTTAAGTTTTTCATTCTTCGAAAAGTTGTACACCATTGGGCAAACGGTCTCCACATCCGAGTACTATCATCTCAAACCTCCGAGGCAGTGAATAGATTCTCACATCGTCCCTAAGAGTATCTATCATCATTTCAAGATTTCTCTTCATTTCTTGAAGCTCTCCATAAGTGAGCAAACAACAAAACACCGAGTACTGAAGGTGTTTGCCTCTGCCTTTAAGATAGTTATAAACTCTATGGAGTCTTGCAGGGTCTCTGATATCATAACAGACAAGATAGTTAGTTCTCATAAAAGTTTCCTCTCTATAATAGTTATACACCCTTCTGTTTCAAGTTCGTACATAGCTTCAATAATGTTCCTTATAATTCGGTCTGTAATAATTGTTGAAAAAGCGAGCCTGTTTTCAAATCTTAAGACAATATCTCTCATACCTTCGGAAGTTACTCCCTGGTGATTTACGAACCTATTCAGATATATGCTTTTCATCATCATGAAAGTCTGTAAATCCTGTTCAGGTTCCAGTACATAACATAAATCAAGTACGAGGCCGAATCTCCTTCCTTTATAAAGTACACCCAGGTCAGGATCAAGCCCGGCCTTTTGAATGCGAGATATTACCATTTCCTTGAACAGTCCCTTTACGACTCTATGAACACAATTGAATCTATTTCCATATCGGCGTGCAACTGAGTTTACCAGACCTTTGTACTCGTGTTCTTTGAGCCCCTGTACTGCAAACCGCTCTACCAGTCTCTTCTTTGAGATGCGTTTGATTACATAAAGCTGTAACCTTCTCCTCCAAGACCTCAGGAGGTTCATGTACCTCTCTTTATTTTCTCCGGAGGCCAAGAATATTCTCTGTCTGTGAAAGTATTTTGGGCGTTTATGCTCCAGTGACACAGCCACTGCCATTTCCTCTCCGCGGTTGTTAAAGAGAAAAACAGGAATGTCGTGTTTGGCAAACAGGGTTAATACGGAAGAGTCAATTTCTACTCTGCCTACTATTACTACCCTCTCAATTAACCTTACGGGAACGCGATGACCCGCCTGGCCGGGAATCCTGATCCAGAGTGAGGGACCGTCTCTTGTCACTTTCATACCTCTGTGTTCACCGAGATAAAGGGTCCTTCCCACCGGTGATCCTCCTTGAAAGGTCTCTTAGTTCTTCTCTCACCTGTCTTCGTATCTCCACAACCCAAGCTTCGTAAAGAGGATAAAACCTTGTTCGTGCCCCCTTCTTTAAATAGACCCCTCCCTTTTCTTCTACAAAGTCCCTCTTCCTGATATATCTCTGTCTAAAAAGTTTCAGTACAAATCTGTCTACCTCGGGGCGAAAGAGTTCTTCTATATCACAGGCAAGAGAGTCACGACCATAGTCAAACTGATGGTAAAACCCTATGGTGGGGTCAAGCCCTACAGTGTGTATCTCACTCACAATCTCATAGTAAAGCATCGTGTAGCAAAGTGAAAGCATTGCATTAACAGGGTCACGAGGAGGCCGTCTGTTTCTTCCTTCAAACTTGAGATACTCGGGAAAGAGTCTTACAAAGGCTGAAAAGTATGCATTTGAGGCTGCTCCTTCGTATCCCCTCAGGGTTTCTATCCCTAAGGTATTATTCTTCTTTAAGGCTTCTGATATGTTGTCCAGTGTGTCAAAGGTCTGCATGAAGTGTATTCTTAACTCTCTCCTCTCCTTCAGTGCCTCTTCAAGAAATATCTTTTGAGAACGGATCTTTCTCAGAAGCAGTTGTCTGGCAAACTCAGAGGTAAACTCGCCATTTATGCTCATTTCGTACTGCTTTAACCGTAGTATCCCATTACTGTTAAACTTTCCTCTCAAGATGCCCATAAACTGGAGTCTCCTTCCTGACAGAAAAAGCACTGTTGCGCCAATTTTCAGAAGCTTGTGAAGCACCGCAGTATCAATCGTGTTATTTCCCACTATCGTTACCCTCTTAAGAGGTCTTACTGGCACAGCACCCTCTCTCTTGCCATTTACATAGAAGGCAATGGTTTCACCATCAGCTTTTATGTAGTATCCTTTTCTATCAATGTACAGTGTGCCCATCTGCGCTCCTTTAGCCGAAGTAAAAGAAGCTCGGGTCTTTGGGCTGGACAGCAATGCCAAGGGTATGGGTTCTGCAGCGGCCCTCAAGATGAAAGATGTGGACCCTGTCCTGCTCTTCATAGATCAGTCTCTGGAGAGCACTTACCACAAACCTCAACTCTGCCTTTGTAAGAAAACACTCATAGACAGACTTCTGCCCTCCTGTGCTGTAGCCCTTCAGGAGATACCTCACGCGGTTGAGTCTCGTTGGCTCCGTAATGTCATAGGCTATTATGTAGAGATCTCTTTTCATAAAAATATTTTATGAAAGATTCCAAGGCAGAGAACAAGAAGAGAAATGTTTCAGAAATGTTTCAGTCCAGTATCTCGTATTTTCCGAGGCCAAAGGTGGTACTCTTGCCTATGTGAAGCACCTCACCTGCCCTGAGCAGAGGCAGAAAAGGTGCAACAGGTCCCTCGTAAGTTACTTCTCCTATGAATCCTCCGAGTCTTATCTTCGTCTTCTGCCTGTGGGAGTAACGCTCCCAGTCATACCAGCGGAGCGACGAACTGAGAAGTTTCACCTTGTAGGAGTACTGGATTACCTCCTTGTGATGGTCTTTAAGCTCTTCTGCAGAGTCTGAGCCACGGCAGTGGAAGTGCCAAAGGAGAAAGAGTCTTCTCAAAAGCTGTCTTATAAGAATGTGAAACTGGGGGTCAATGACAAGTCTCCTGTTGAACTTTATCCTCGTAGGAGTCTTAAACCTTAAGGTGACCCTCTGAGATGAGGTTGCAGAGTTGATACCATCTATGCAGTACTGGACAGCCCCTCCTAAGTCAATCTGTGAAGGGACCGTAGGAGTGATCGTCCTTGTTTTAGAGTTATAGACTTTTCTGCCTTCTGGAACTTTTACTTGAAGAAGCTTGTACCTGCCTCTTCCTTTGCCGATACCCCAGTTTCCGAGCTCTTCAAAGGTGTAGACGAAGTAAGGTAGATACTCAGATGCTCTTCCCACAAGCAGAAGGGCAAAGTCTATTCTTTCTCCGGGAGAAAACTCCGTCTTTTCGCCTTCTGGAGGCTCAATGACAAAGGGTCTCGGTATGGTATTCACCCTTCCGAAGATGTGTATCCTCTCCTGGGGCTTTGACTCAAAGACATAGGCATAAACGCACCTTCCACTCAGCATACACTCCTCGCAGTTTTTGTTCTTCAAAGCACAGACAATCCTTTTGAAGACCGTGCCGAACGCTCCCCTGAGAGTGGAACCCTTATAAGGAGGGAGAAGTATCCTCTCCTCTGGCAGTAGCTCAAGCCTGTAGACACTGTAGTAAATGATCATCTCTTCGTAGGAGGTTCAAAGGAGATTCTAACCTTTTCTATTCTTATTCCGTATCTCGTTGAGCCGTAGGCGCCTGTTTTGTGTACGGTGTAGAGAGAGTGAAGTCCCTTGTCTTTTATTCCTCTTTTAAGTGCATAGTTAATCTTTGAGAGGTGTTGTCTCACAACCTCGTGCGGTATGCCTCCTCTCTTTGCGTACCTCTTCCATCTTTCGTCATCCAGACAACATGCCTTTGTTCCGAACATCGTTTTGTAGAAGTTTATGAGCCTCTGAAGATTCTTTACATCAGAAAGGGTAATAATGTCCACATAGCAGGCGGTACAGTCGTCACAGTACGGTCTTTCAGATTTACTACAATGTTCTGTCTTCTGCTCGGCAAGTATGGCATAGAGTGCGAGCTGCATGGGAGTGAGTCTGACCCTATACATTCCGATACGAAGGAGTCTTCTGTTGAAGTCCAACGTTAGAGGCAGTTGCGGAATACAACTATCCACGCTCTGCTGAGCCTCCTTCACCAAGTCCAAAAAACTCTCTTCCCTAAAAGGCACCTTGTCGCGAAGTCTTACGAAGGGTAGTTCTGCAATTGTCACCTTTGCCTCAGCTGTGGAGAGAAGCGTTTCGGTGCCGTCTGGGAGCCTACACTTTATCATACGCGGTTTCTTGGGTGGATAGAAAAACTCAGGGTTATTTTCAAACTCAGGACTCACAAGTACATGGTAAAGTCTGTCCCAGGGTCTTCCGAACATTTGGAGTGCTGCCCCCAGGTAAAAGCTCATGGTTTTACGGCCCCCTGCAAGGGAGCAGTGTAATCTCAGTTCGGGGTCTTTTGCCAAGGTTCTGATAAACTCAGTAATGAGGTTTCCAGTGGAGGTATTGTCGTCCTCGTTGCGGATGTCGTCAAGAGGAGTTCCATCTCGGCCTTTAATTACAAGTATATTTTCATCAGTAAAATTAATTGGAGGAAGACCGTATTCCTTGAGCATCTGCGAAAGAATACCTTCTTTAAGCAGTCTCTCTTTTATAAGTTTCCTGCCATATTCTGTTGTTACCACATACAACTCTTTTAAGTGAATCTCAGGATATTTCATTGAAAGGGCATAGATGGTTTCCGTAATTATCTGGGGAGTCCCTCCTGTTACGCATATAAGTATGTCCCTCATGTTCAATAGTATATCATACAAAGACGGGATTATATCATGCCTTTTCTGAAGAGTTCCTGTATCTCAATGGTCTTTTTTGGCAGGTGGCTTCGCAACTTGTTACCGAGGTAAAGCCAAGCAAGCCTCCTCTGCACAGGCCATCTTCTGTACTCCTCTAACAGTCTTCTTTACATTTTCTGGGTCTAACATTATCATAAGGTCAATATCATAGGTCATCCGTGGAATGCCGTGGAAGTTTACAGCGAGCCCCCCACAACAACAAGATAATCAATACCTTTATTATTGAGACTTTTAAATATCTCCTGATAGGTGAGCTCCTTTTCCATTAATAAAATATACCATAAACTACCTAAACCTCTCTCTCTTCAAGAAAGTTACCCTTTACACCAAGGACTATTTCCTTTAAAGGGATGTCTTTACCTGCCCTTTTCAGTGCTTCTTTAAGTATCATTGTCATACCACCACAACAGGGCACCTCCATTCTCAGACAGGTTACGCTCTTCAGAGGGATGTTGGAGAAGATCTCCGTGAACTTGTCCAGATAAAACTGTGCATCATCCAGTTTTGGACAGCCTATCAGAACCTTCCTGTCTTTCAGGTACCTGTCATGAAACTCCCTTGTAGCGAATGCAGTACAGTCAGCAGCAACAAGTAGATCAGCATTGTTAAGAAAGGGTATAACCGTGCCCATCAGTTTTATCTGTATGGGCCAGTGAGTGAGTGTGGTAGAGGAACATGCAGGACATTGTTCTAAAGTCTCTTTTTTCATTTTAACCTCCTGTAATTTAAAGTTTTACCTTAATAGAATTTTATGAAATAATTAACCCTGATTTTTATGATATAAGTCATAAGGTTGGAACTTTTTGAGGTATAATGTAAGAAAGGAGGATTCATGTTAGAGATACAAAAATTCATAGCAAAAAATGGTGTGGAGGTTATTCTTAGACCTGCAAAACCTGAAGATGCTGGTGAAATCATAAAGACTGTAAGATCTATCTCTCCAGAAAGAAGCTATGTATTGATGGAGTGTTACGGTAAAGACGAGGGATCTGCTAAAAGATACATCAGTGAGATTGAACACGCAGGCGATCTGCTACTTGTGGCAGTTGCAGAAGGTGCTGTTATAGGTGCCCTTGCTGCAGTCCGGTCAAGATGTGGCCATAGAGATATGTCAACACATGTGGTGGATGTGGGTCTTCATCTGATCAAAGAATACAGAGGGCTTGGTATAGGTACAAGGATGTTGCAGTATGCGATTGAATGGGCAAGAGAGAAAGGGTTTAAAAAGATGGTGGCAAGCATTTTTACAACAAACAAACGCTCACTGAACCTCTTCATAAAGGCAGGTTTTACAGAGGAGTGTGTTAGACAGAAACATTTCCGGATCGGTAGCAGATATATTGACGAGATATGTATGGTGAAGTTCCTTGATTGAGTCTGAAAGGTAAAGAGGCAGCCAGTTCTTAGAACTGGCTGCCTGAAAAGAGAGGGCGTGAGCTTAATGCCAGCATCCCCAGCCGCGGGTTCCGAATCTGCCGTAACTACCCATATAGGCGGTTTTTGGAGCCTTTTCGTAGAGTTTCTGCTGAAGTTCAGACAGTTCCTTCTCCAGTTTTGTAATTGTTTCAGGCTTTATGTTTGGATCTCTTAGTGCCTCGAAATACTCAAACCTCTTATCATGTAGTTGTTTTCTCAGTTCCCTAGTCTCATCTAGAAATTTCTTGTCATATCCATAGGGACCGAAGCATGCTCCACCTCCACAGTTCCATCCTGTTGTGTGCATGCCTGGGCCCATCATGTGACTTCCACTCCACCATCCTGGACCATGGGCAAAAGCGAGTGCGCTTAAGCCCAGTACAGTTACCACTGCTAAACTCACCACAACCTTTTTCATAATAACCTCCTTCTTAGAGTGTTGTAGACTGCAAGGCAGTCTTAATTATCTGGTTATATGATAATTAAAATTTTTGAAGAAGTTATGAACATAGTTTGAAAAAATTGTGAAAAAAGGTTTGTGTCTTAGAAATAAGTGGTCTTGTTTGACTGCTTTGGAAAGTGATTGATAAACTAAAGGATGCAAGCCAGATTAACTGAGAAGGTCAGGGCAGCGGGCTGAGCAGCAAAGCTGGGTCCGTTGGACCTGGATGAGTTGCTCTGCCGATTGAGTCTTCCGAGGCTGGAGAATGTGATTGTGCCTGTGGGAGATGATGGAGGGGTTTTTTTACTCTCTGAAGAGACAGCTATTGTAGAGACTGTAGATATCATAACTCCCGTAGTGAATGATCCTTTCCTGTTTGGTACAATTGCATCAACCAACTCGTTGAGTGATATCTATGCGATGGGTGGGGTGCCAAAGACATCTCTCTGTATAATAGGATTTTCTCCCTGTGACACGGAGATAGAAATTGTGAGGGAGATTCTAAAAGGTGCGCTGGAGGTATTCCATCAGGAGTCAGTGGCACTGATAGGAGGGCATACCTTTGAGGATAAAGAACTCAAGGTGGGTTTTTCTGTAACAGGTATCGTAAATAAGGATAATATTCTGAGGACAGAAGGGGCCAGGGCAGGGGATTTGATAATCCTGACCAAACCTATCGGAACCGGTATTCTTACCACTGCCCTTAAAGGTGGAAAGATAAAAGATGAAGACCTTAATGAAGCTATAGAATGGATGCGTATGTCTAATAAGAAGGCATCTGAGGTTGCATTGAAGGCAGGTGCCACTGCATGCACCGATGTAACAGGATTTGGACTTTTAGGGCATATATTAAACATGCTCAAGAATGGAGGAATAAATATAGTTATTGAGTCTGAGAAGGTACCTGTTATGAAGGGTGTGGCAGGGTTGGTTGAGGTGGGTATGGTACCTGAAGGTGCATATAATAACCTGAAGTATCTCAATGGAAAGGTGTCTTTTTCTGAAGGTATTCCTGAAGAAAAAAGACTTATTCTCTCTGATCCTCAGACTTCGGGAGGGCTGCTGATTGCTGTAAATGAAGAAAAAATAGAACTCTTCCAGGAAAGCGGACTCTATTTTGCTGTGATAGGAAGAGTGGAAGAGGGAGATGGAATAGTCAGGGTTGTATGAGTTATTTACTCAATAAGTAATTTGTTGAAGTCATAATTCTTGATATAGGTGAGAAAATCTTCGGCTGCGTGTGAAAGTACCTCATATTTATGGAACAGCAGAGTAAAATCTCTTATAAGAGGTTCCTCTTTAAAGCTGATCATCTTTAATGTGCCAAACTTTGCCTCTTTTAAGGCTGCCCAACGAGAAACAATAGAGATACCCATCCCATTCTCTACTGCATGCTTTATCGCCTCAGTGCTTCCAAGGATCATGGATATCTTCATATTTTGGGGAGTTATACCATGTTTCGCAAAGTACTTTTCTATCATCTGTCTTGTGCCAGAGCCTTCCTCACGCATAATAAATGGCTCTGTTGTTATCTCAAAAAGAGATATCTCCTTCCTTTTGGCAAAGGTATGTTGAGGTGGGACAATAAGTACCAGCTCATCCTGAATCAGTCTCTCCAGGGTGAGCTTCTGTTTTGAGACCTCGCCTTCTACAAGTCCTATATCAATATTACCAGCCCTTAGGAGTTCTACCACCCTTTTTGTGTTTCCTACCTGTAAATGGATCTTTATCTTCTGTCTTGTTTTTCTGAAGTCTGCTATCACCTTTGGCAGGAGATAATTGGCAATGGTGGTACTTGCTCCCAGAGAAACACTCCCTTTAACCAGTCCTGTGAGTTCACCAATCTCCTTTTCTGCTGAGGCATAAAGTGCAAGAATATGTTTTGCGTATTTGTAGAGTATTTCTCCTGCCGGTGTAAGGGTTACTGCGCTACTTGTGCGGTCAAAAAGCTTGGTCTCATAGAGTTCCTCAAGGGCCTGAATCTGAAGACTTACTGCCGGTTGGGTAAGGTGTATTATCTCCGAGGCCTTTGAAAAACTCTTCGTCTCTGCTACTGTGCAGAAAACCCTCAATTTATGGTCATCCAATGACATATGCTTATTATAATATAAGTAATATTAATTTTTTGTCAACTAGAGCCGATTTTTGTTATCATTATTTAATGAAATTCAAATTGCTGTTTATAATCTTCCTCCTGATAGTGGCCAGCATAATTATTACTCTCAATGTCTTCTTTCTCCAGAACTATGAAGCAGAGATGGCAATGCAATTCAGCCAGCAGCAGCTAATCATCGCAAAAACCGTGGCTGAATCTATCCAAAACAACCTTAAACATCTTAAAGAGGAGACTATCGCCCTGGCAGAACTTCTATCAAGAAGGGGTCTGCATAAGGAAGGTCTTGAAGAATTTGTGCTTTATGCCCTTGCAGAGTTACAAGAGGAGATAGGGATCAGGCTTGTTATTCTGGACAGCAATGACAGAATAGTCTACTACTCCTCAGATGATGCCGTAAAATGGATCGAAAAAGGTATGTTTGAGAAGATGAAGGATTTGGATATAGAAAAATACCATATCAGCTATTCTGCTATTCCTGAAAAGATTCTAACACTTATAGTACCGATCAGGAGAGGCGAGTATTTAATGGGTAATCTTGTATTGCTTATTTCAGTGGATGATATAAATACTAAATTCCTTGCCCCCATTAAGGCTGGAAAAAGGGGTTATGCATGGATGATGGATTCATCAGGGACTCTTATATATCACCCCACCCAGAAGAAGATGGTAGGCCGAAATATCTTCAAGGCAGACAGACATTGTTTTAAATGTCATACCTCCTTCAAGACAGAGGTGGAGATTCTTAAAGCTAAAGATGTGGGTTACAGTTCTTATATAGCTCCCTATGGTGAAGATAAACTCATCGCCTTCTCAAGGGTAAAACTGGAGAATCTGAACTGGATAGTCTGTGTCTCAATGCCTTATTCAGAGGTTACATCAAGTATTCAGAGAAGCATGCGTTTTCATTCCCTTATGGTGCTGACTATTCTGGTGATAACTGTTACAGGGGCATTGATAGTGATAGTTATAAATAGAGAAAGGGTGAAGGCGGAAGAGAAGGCAAAATATACAGAGAAGATAAAGGAATATGCTGTTGAACTTGAGAATATAGTCCGCGAAAGGACAAAAGAACTGAAGGAAGAAAAGGAGAAACTCCATGCCATTGTGAGTTCAGTAAATGCAGGAATATGTATATTTGATGAAAAGAGAAGACTTGTCTGGCTGAACAAGGTCTTGGAGGAGTGGCTTTCAGAAGACAAGCTCAAGAATTTCACCATTGACAGTATCTATAAAGACTCAAAGGTTATTACTGACCTGTGCAATGCAGTTGTAAATAACCGGAACATCCAAGAGATTATGTATTTAGACCTGGGCAGAAGAAAGGGGTATTTTCAGCTTTCTGCCACACCTCTTAGGACTTCAGATGACAAGTGTAATATCCTTATACTGCTACAGGATGTGACAGAACTGAAGATGGCAGAACAACAGCTGATGCAGTCAGAGAAACTTGCGGCCCTTGCAAGACTGTCTGCTGGAGTTGCCCATGAGATAGGGAATCCTCTAACTTCTATATCTTCTTATATCCAGATCCTACAGGAGATGGAATTTGATGAATTCACAAAGGATGCTATAAATACAATTGCCAAACATATAAACAGGATTTCCAGCATTGTAAGACAGATGTCCAGTTTTTCAAAGACCCGTGCAGAGGAGATAAAACGTGTAAAAATAAAGGAGCTTGTCAACAGTACCTTAGAGTTGGTTAAGTATGACAAGAGGATGAAGAATGTTGAGGTTCATATAGATATACCCGATGATATCCCTGATATACTTGTTGATGAGAACCAGATGGAGCAGGTGTTTATAAATCTGGAGCTGAATGCCCTTGATGCCATGCCTCAAGGAGGTATTCTCAATATATCAGCACGTAGGCTGAACAGTGATGTAGAGATAGTATTCTCAGATACAGGCATAGGGATTCCTGAAGAGCATCTAAGCAGAATTTTTGATCCTTTCTTTACCACAAAAGACAAGGGTACTGGGCTCGGACTTGCTGTCAGTTATAGCATTGTTAGAAGCTTTGGTGGTAATATAGTTGTTGAGTCTACTGTTGGAAAGGGGTCAACATTCAGAATAAAGTTGCCTGCGTATGAAGGAGAATAAGCCTTCTATATTGGTAGTAGATGATGAAAGGGATATATGTAGAGCCCTCGAGTTTTTGCTCAGCAGGGAGGGGTATATAGTAGATACTGCCCTCAGCGGAGAAGATGCACTGACTAAGATAAAAAAGAAAGACTTTGACCTTCTTCTTACGGATCTCAAGATGGAAGGTATGGACGGGATACAGTTACTGGAGAAGACAAAAGAGGTTTCACCATCTACAGTAGTAGTTATAATGACAGCCTATGCAAGTGTGGAGAATGCTGTGGAGGCGATGAAGAAGGGAGCAGCAGACTATATTGTGAAACCCTTTGTGAATGAGGATGTAAAGCTGAGGATCAAGAGACTTTTAGAGCACAAGAGGCTTCAGATCGAGAATCAGACCCTGAGGAGACAGTTGAGCCAACAGATGGGATGTAAAGAGATTATAGCCAAATCTCCACAGATGCAGAGAATATTTGAGACATTGGAGAAGGTTATACCTACAAGAAGTAATATCCTGTTGAGAGGCGAAAGTGGTACAGGTAAGGGGCTTATAGCAGAGTTTATCCACTGTAGGAGCCCTCGTAGAGACAATCCCTTTATGACCATCAATTGTTCTGCTATACCTGAACAGCTCCTGGAGAGTGAACTGTTTGGATACAGAAAAGGGGCCTTTACAGGTGCCACAACAGACAAGGCAGGTCTTATTGTGATGGCAGATGGAGGTACCCTGTTTCTCGATGAGATAGGTGATATGCCCCTGTCACTTCAGGCAAAACTCCTCAAGGTTATAGAGACAGGTGAGGTGATGCCCCTTGGAGATACTAAGCCAAAGTATGTGGATGTGAGAATAATTGCTGCTACAAATAAGAATTTAGAGGAGATGATTCATGAGGGGACCTTTAGAGAAGACCTTTATTATAGGCTAAATGTTATAGAGATATTTATTCCTCCCTTGAGAGAGAGGAAAGAGGATATCCCACTTCTTGTTCAGTATTTTATAAGAAAATTTGGACAGGAGAATAATAAGGTTGTGAAGGGGATTGATGAAGAAGCGATGAAGGTAATAATGGACTATCCCTGGTACGGTAATGTGAGAGAACTGAGCAATGTAATTGAGAGGGCAGTAGTGCTCTGTAATTCTGATACCATAACCCTCCGTGATCTGCCTGACAGGATAAAAACACATCCAGAGACATTTTCCAATAACCTCAAAGACACCCTATCACAGTATGAGAAGAAGATTATTATTGAGAGGCTTACTCAGTATAACTGGAACAAAGAGGAGACAGCCAGAAGTCTCGGGATAGATATTGCTACACTCTACAGAAAGATGAAGAGATTAGGGATTGAAGGATGATGTAAGAGGGAATGATATCCCCCTTACATCTGGTGACACTTCTGACACTCTGATGAGGCAAATGCCATCTGTCCATTATGACACTTGCCACAGTACTTTCCTTCCTGTAGATCCATCATTGTTATCTTCTTGCTGTTTAACTTCATTGGAAATGCTTTTTTATTATGGCAATCCTTACACTCAAACATCTGGGCATGGAACTGGTGATTAAAACTTGCTGGCATGGAAGTTATACTCAGTTTCATGTGTTCCAGATTGTGGCAGTTATTGCAGGTATCTCCATTGAGTTTTGCCATTTTATGTCCTTCTATTATATGGCACTGGGTGCAGTGTAACCCCATCGCCCTATGAGAATCATGGGGAAAGACTGTATTAAATTCAGCAAAGGAATGACATTGGAAGCATAGTAAGTTGCTTATATCCTTCTGTACCTCTTTGGTTTCTTGAGCCTCTTCCTTTACTGGTGTACTATTAGCACTCTCGGGTATATTCTGACAGCCTGTGAGTAATACAAATACTGTGAGGAGCAAAACCAACATTACTACTCTCTTGTTCATATTAGCTCTCCTTGCCACTCTGTTCTTTTAACATCACTTCATATTCCAGGGGATGTTTGTGCTTCAACTCCTTCACAGAGATCTTTCCAGTAAGCCAGACCCAACTCATGGGGAAGACCTCGGGCTTCAGATGTTCGTTATAGAAGTGCCAGAAGAGTATAAATACTATAGCCAACAGAGCCTCATCACTATGCATAATTGCGAGCAACTGCCAGAACCAGCCTGTTGCCCACTCAGGTACAAAGTAACTTGCCTGGATCGGGAATGCAAGACAGAGTCCTGAAAGACCTATTATAAACATGCCCCAGAAGACAGCCCAGTAATCAAACTTCTGTGCATAGGTGAATCTCCCAAATTTTGGCTTGGTCTTTACCAGGCCGATAAAGTAAAGGAAGTTATGTATCACATCCTTCACATCCTTAGGCAGAGGAATTACAGTGGTCTCCTTTCTGATCTTCATCTTACCAGTAAGTAACAAGTAAGCGATATAAACCACATGAAAGATAAAATCCAGAATCATTGTCACACCTGCTACCCTGTGGATTATACCTGCTGTCTTGGGACCTCCCCAGATTCTTATCCACCAACTTGACACATCTATTTCTGCATATTTCAATCCCCAGCCTGTGAATGCCAGAAGAAGAAATGTGGTAAACATAATTACATGCTGAATCCTGAATATAATGTTGAATCTTTCAACCTCTTGTGTCTCATCAAGAAGTGTATTCTTCTGAGCTTTCATGCTCCACCTCCTTTTTCTTCCTGAAGAATGTATCCCTTATATCTGAGTATGCTTCAAGAAGCACATGGGTTACTGTAAAGGCTATCACTGAAATTGTGAGTATAATCAGCCCTTTTTCTGCATAATGTGGGATAGGTCCTGCCTCCTGATGGGTTATGGCAGCAACAAACTTTTCATTTGCTCCCTTGTGACATCCACCACAGGTGTTGATCTTGTTCTTTCCAAACACAGGTGATGCAGGGTCATCCTTTGATTTTACCTCATGAGCACCATGACAATTTACACAGGTAGGGGCCCTTTTGTGTCCAAGTATATGTTTTTTGCCATGGAAACTCTCCATGTAGCTCTTCATCACCTTTGCCTCTATATTGTATTTCTTTGCCAATTCAGGACTGCCATGACAGGTTCCACAGGTCTCTACCACATTGAACTGATACACTGGTGAGGACTTCTCTGTAGATTTTGTTATATAATGGGCAGTTCCATGACAATCGAGACAGAAGGCACCGTCAGTACTCTTTTTATCAACAATATTTTTGCCATGAACACTTCCAAGTACATCGTTGTATATCTGTGTATGGCAGTTATAACACGCAACCATAGCAGTGGGATCAGCTTTGGCCTTTATGGATATCTTTTCCATTATTGGCTGTAGTTCCTTAGAGAGGGCACCTTCTGGTGGTAGATGGGGATTTTCTTTGAATCCAAGATGACAGTCTGTACATGAGAGGAATCCATGTACCGACTTCTCAAATTTTTCAGCATCTACGTTCAGGTCTATCACCTTTCCCTGATACTCAATCTTTCCTCCCATATTATTATGACAGACCAAACAACCCGCTTTCGTGTCTGCATTGCCAGAGTCGGGGATAAAAAAGACCACTAAACAGATGAAGATTAATATTACCACCTTCTGCATCTCATCACCTCTCATTTATAAAATTTTTAAACTCCTAAAGGGGGTATATCACCCCCCTTTAGGATTACCACCTGACTATTTTAACCTACAGATATGTAAAATTATCTATTAAAATTATCTATACACCTATTATTTATAGTTTTAAAATATCATTTATTATACACTGTTGATTCTGCCTCTTTTGCCTTCGGCTTTGCAGCAGTGCTCACCACATCAACTACATACGCCAGTGCTGTACCCAGTACAGCTCCAACTAC
>MTOU01000017.1 GCA_002011745.1 Nitrospirae bacterium JdFR-85 | reverse complement strand
ATGTACATAACTTGTCAACTGCCTTTAGTTAAGAGAATTTTTTAAGGTTAGCGTAGACCTTTTATCTATATGTGCCTAAGAAATAGGGAGTTTAGGTTATATTCTCTTTTATTATACTGCTAATTTTCTTTAAAACTATATCACCTTGGGGATGACCATAAGTGTCGTTTATCTTTTTGAAATAATCTATATCTATCATGGCAAGCGATAATGGATGATAATATCGCTGAGCACGTTGAATTTCTTTATCAAGGACTTCTTGAAAATAGCGATGATTAAAAAGACCTGTTAGCCCGTCTTTGAGTGCTAATTCTTGGAGTTTTTTATTAGCCTCCATTAGTTCCTTAGCAAGTTCTTCAGCTTTCTTTTTAGCGCGTCTCAATTCTATTACGAGATGTTCATAAGAAATATTAAGCCTTTGAAGTTCCTCATTTGCTTCTTGGAGGATCACAAAGTAAGGTTTCATGTTTCCTGGAGTTATATCAAAAGATTTTAGCACCTTTAACGTATTATCACCTACTGTATCTATAAATTCTTCCATTCTTTTTTCGGAAATAGACAGTTTGTCTTTAAATAATTTTTTGAGAATATTCAATTTCTCGATATTTTTACTTCCATGATAAATAGAAGAGATAATATCAGATATATTTAGAATAAGTGAAAGAATCTGATACTCTTGTGCATTATTAATACTATGGTGTGTTCTTATAGGTTTGTATATACCTTCTGGTAACCCCCATTTTTTGAGTAACTCTGCTCCTACCTGTTGATGATCAAATTTAAACACTTTTCTCTCTGCTTCCACAGTGCTTAAATGGTTAATTCTTTTTTCGCCTAATACTTTCTTGTATTCTAAGGGCCTTACCATACTCATAATAGGAATTCCTATATCCATCAGTAATGCTGTTACAAATGTATTGTCTGATCTGCATCCCAATATTTTTGAAAGAAGCTCTGCAGACACTGCAGCAGTAACAGCCCGTTTCCAAAAGAGATTCAGATTAAACCCTTCTTCATTATTAAAAGAGTTTATAGATTTAACAATTACAAAAGAGAGTGCAAGATTTTTGACTGCATTTATACCCAAAATGCCTATTGCCCTTTCAAGATTATCGATTTTAGAGGCAAGACCATAAAAAGGGGAGTTCGCTATACTTAAAACCTTTAATGTCAGTGCTGGGTCAGCAGAGATAATATCTCCCAGCGACTTGAAAGACGTCTTTTCGTCTTTCACAGCCTCCAGTATTCTTATTGCCACAACAGGTGGAGAAGGTATTTTAATTTCACTCTTCTGAAGTTCCTCTAATACATTCATATTATCTCTTCAGATTCACCAGTTCCTGCAGCAGTTCATCGGTTGTTGTAACTACCCTGGAATTTGCCTGAAAGCCTCTCTGTGCTGAGATCATTTTCACAAACTCCTCTGCAAGATCAACATTACTCAGTTCAAGGGTATTCGAGAGGACTCTGCCGAGGCCTGAGGTGTCAGGAGCACTGATAATAGGCTGTCCTGAATCATAGGATTCTGCATAGAGATTACGTCCCATTTTTGAAAGACCTGTAGGAGACAAGAACTTAGCAAGAGCAACCTGAGCAATCACGCGTGTCTGTCCATTTGTAAACACACCTGTTATGATTCCATCCTCAGATACTATCAGGTTCTTCAAGAATCCTGCTCCATAACCATCTTGGTTAAGGTTTATAACTGCAAAATCTGAAGCGAATTGTGTAGTGCCATCGAGTCCATTGCCTGCAGGAGTTTCTCCTGTGCCTGTTCCAAAGTTAAAGGTGATGGGTTGTGGTGTGATAACTCCAGCACCAAAGTCAAAGTTTATTGCAGTTGCATTATCATTTTCTAAGGAACCGTCTTCATTAAATGTGAGATTCTGCACACCTGCCTCAATCAACTGTCCTGGATTGGCAGGGTCTTCTTGGACATAATGGACTTCCCAGGCATTATCACCAGTTTTTACAAAATAGAGAGTGATCTCGTGGGCACCTCCCTGAGAATCGTATACTGTTAAAGAGGTGGTGAAATTATAATTGGCAGGATCATCATTAACACCGTCACCATTTCCATCAAGTGTAAAGGGGTCTGTAGCTACAGTAGCAGTTGCATCAAGATTTACGGCGATATCCACAGATGAGGTTATTTTGGCGGGGCTCTGTGTGGTTGCTACTCTTAAGTCCCCCAATGTTCCAGTAATATTTCCAGAGCTGTCAACGACAAATCCCTGCAGAATCAACCCTTCAGGATTGACTATATAACCATCCTTGTTAATAGAAAACTGTCCTGCTCTGGTATAATATCTTGCTCCTCCGTCACTTACAATAAAGAAACCATCACCATCTATAGCAAGGTCAAGGGCGCTTCCTGTTGTCTCAAAAGAGCCTTGAGTGAAGAGAGGGCTTATTCTGCTCAGCAAAACCCCTCTTCCTACCTGTGATGTTCCTGCAATGCCTGTTATAGTCTGGCTCATCACATCTGCAAAGGATACTCTGCTTGCCTTAAATCCAATGGTGTTCAGATTTGCAATATTGTCCCCAACTACCGAAAGATATGTTCCATTTGCACTCATACCACTTATGGCTGTGTAAAGTGATGTAAGCATATCAAACACCTCCTATGGTTTTTATTTCATTAAGCTGTATCTTTACTCCATTGTCGAGTATGAGATATGTAATATTGTCCTCAAAAGTAATACCTGTAACAGTTCCATAGGTAAGAGATTCTGCATCCATAGGATTGCCTGACTCATCATAGGCCTCTATACTTACTTCATATTGACCTGAAGGAAGGGGGATACCTGAGTTGTCCAGACCATCCCATGTATAGGTGTTATCTCCTGCAGGCCGAGGACCAAGGTCTATATTTCTCACTAAGGCGCCTGTGGAATCGTATATAGAGATTTTTACGCTTTTGGCACTCATGGGCAGAGTGAAATGAATCTCGGATGTCCCATCAAGGGAGATTTTATTACCAACCACCTCAACCTTTTTACCTATTAGATTTACTGTAAGAGTGTTCTGGAGCGAGTTCTGAAACAACAGTAGATCCTGTAATTGCATTTTTATATTGTTTAGCTGCTCTAGAGAGCTGAATTGGGCAAGCTGGGCAGTCATGTCTTTACCATCCAAGGGATTCAGAGGGTCTTGATACTTGAGCTGGGTGATGAAGAGTTTCAGAAAATCGTCCTTCAACGTGCTCTTGTCTTCAACATCCTGTTTTGGACTCGTATCATTTGGTGGAATAACAACCATAGTGATCCTCCTTTCTCACACTATAATGCTTATCACTCCATTTCTGGAATTCCTAATAGGTTCTTGAAGTTTTTTTAAGTTTTTTCCTCCTTTCTGGTACTCTTTAAGCTCCTCCATGTCATTACCATTTCTTTCCTTCAAGACAAGAGAGAAATTACCTATGTTTATCCCTTCCTTGACAAGCATTGATATAATCTGATACAGATTTCTCTCCATAAAATCCTTGGCTGCAGTATCAAAGACGTTTATTCGTCCTTCAATGACTCCATTGTGGTGTGTTAGTCTTATATTTAGTCTGCCCAGCTCATCATGTTCTAAAAGTACCTCTATTGAGGAAGAATCATTATCCATTTTAAGAACAGGCTGTTTCACATTGTGTATTTGATGAGTCTCTGAAGCAATCTCTACCTCAATAAAATGTGTATCAGGATTATTATTAGGACTTTTTATATCGAAGAAGCCAGCCTCGAAGTCCTTCTTAAATCCTCCTTTTTTACTTAAAAGAGAAGATTCTTTAATCGGAAGCTCTTTCTCCTGTTTTAGAGGGTCTGAGATTTCCTCATATTCCTGAGACGGTAATACGGTCTTCTCTGGAAGAATATCCCTGTGATTCAGTAAGTGATCAACCCCTTTGTTAAAAGTATTTTTAACCTTAAAGGATTCTGGATCTTTGGGTGTGTTCTGTTTAAGAGTTTTGTGATCTTCGACATACTCATGTATAAGAAGGATTGTTCTGGATAGGGTAGTACTTTTTTCAGGAGCCAGGGATAAAGATACAGAATTCTGCTCTGGAGTTATAAAGAATATCTTCTGTCTACTGTTTTCACCTTCTAATTCTCCCTTTTTTACATTATAATAGAGAAATTCCTTTGAAGGCCTTTCCTTTGATAAAAGTTTTTCTTTCTCTGATGAGAGTGCAAAGTCTCTCAAAAAAATCTCTATTCTGGCTTTATGCCTTGCTGGAGCAGTATCTTGTATTAAATCCTCTTTGACGGTTTTCAGAAACTCCTCAGGAGGGATTTCTTCAGCAATACTTTTATCTTTATACTCGGATACTGAAGGCATAGATGAAATGTTTAAGACCTCTGTATCAGCATAGTCTTTCTCAGGTTCTGTTTCTCTTGAAGAAGTGTTGCTGGCATTCTCAGGTAACTTATTCTCCTCTTTTTCATTTATATTCTTAAATAACATATTCAGGACTTCTTCAAATTCTTCCCCTTTCAGAGAAGTTAAGATATCTCCTTCTACCTTTATTATCCTTTCAGGCAGTATCTGTGGAGTCAATGGAATTAACATATTCATCTTATATGCAGAGTATTCAATATACATGCCAGTGGGAAGATACACAGAAGGTACAGTTTTTTTGCCTATTTTAAAGGCGTTGATTCTATCAATGATGAGAGGATTTTACCTGGTAGGAAAAATTTTCTCTCTTTCAATCTGTGTTAGACCTCTGGTAATTCTTACAACCTTCTGTGGTTCCATAGAGGCAAGTACAGAGGCAGCCTTTTTGGGTTTCATCATTCTTATAATCACTACAACCATTTCTTCATCCAAGGCTGACAGTCTTGTTGCTGCATCCTCTGGAGGCATTGATTCGTATGTCTTTACTATATGTGTGAGGGCTTCACTTTTTTCAGCCTCTATCCTGTCAAGAATTTCTTTGATTTCTTCCAGTAGGCGGGTATATTTTTTTATCTTTTCCTCTATCTCTTCTCTTAAAAGAGACAGCCTTTCTTCTTCTAACTGGATCTCTCTCTCTTTTTTGTCCAAATCTTTCTGTTTCATTTTTATCACTTGCAGAATGTCATCTTCTCCATATATATATGGAGAAAAACAGAAAAGAGAAAATGTAATTAGAGTTGTGAATACCAGAAGTTTCATAATTCTCTGAAGCCTCTTGTAATGGAATTAAAGTCGATCTCTTTTTGTTCTTTTCTGAAGCCCTCCCGCAATCTCTCACGGAAGACCCTTTCCAGTAGAATCTCTAATATTCTTTTCTCTTTGTGTATCTCTATCAGTTCGTCTTTTTTCTTTTCATATTCCCGAGTTTTTACATCTAATGTTCTCAGTTGTTCCTGTATTTCTTTTGCAAGATCAAAAAGACGGTTGTATTGGAAATTCATTGCCCTAATATCGACTTCTTGTCCATTACCTGTATTATTAATACCTGCTATAATATCTTCAAGATGTACCCTCAGTATATGCAATTTTTTCCTTTCTGCATCGAGTTCATCCTTTATTCTACGTGTCTCTATTTCTGCCTGTTCTTCTGAGACTCTTTTTATTTTAAGAATTCTTGCAAGCCTTCTCTCAATCATGATCTTGCCTCAAACAGAAGATACAGGGCCTGTAGACTGTCAGCAAAGTCCCTTTTTTCATTCATGTCCTGTCTGATGTAATTCTTAAGTCTTTCATACATTTTTATAGCATAATCGACCTTAGGGTTAGATCCCTCTTTGTAGGCTCCTATGGTGATCATATCCTCAAATTTTTTATAAGTAGCAAAGGTATCCACAAATCTGGATGCATACTCTCTATGTCTTTCATCCACTATGTCGGGCATGACCCTGCTGATACTCTGCATAATGTCAACTGAAGGGTAGATCCCTTCCATAGCCAGTTCTCTTGATAAAACAATATGTCCATCGAGGATAGCCCTTGCAGAATCAGCTACAGGGTCTGCTATATTGTCATCACCCTCTACAAGCACTGTATATATACCTGTGATTGTGCCTTTGTCCTCGGATGTCCCAACCCTTTCGAGTAACTTTGGAATGAGTGCAAATACAGAAGGAGTGTATCCCTTTACAGTTGGAGGTTCTCCTATGGCCAGTCCTATTTCACGCTGTGCCTGAGCTACCCTTGTTAAAGAGTCCATAAGAAGGAGTACATCATCTCCTCTGTCTCTGAAGTACTCTGCAATAGCAGTTGCAGTAAAAGCAGCCCTTACCTTTGCAATGGGAGGTTGTTCAGAGGTGGATACCACTACTACTGATCTCTCAACACCCTTCTGGCCAAGGTCTTTTTCAATAAATTCTTTTACTTCTCTACTTCTTTCTCCAATCAGTGCTATTACATTTACTGATGCTTCGGTAAATCTGGCTATCATTCCAAGGAGGACACTCTTTCCTACTCCTGAGCCTGACATTATTCCGATTCTCTGTCCTTTACCGCATGTGAAAAGTCCATTTATTACTCTTATACCAAGGTCAAGAGGTTCTGAGATTCTTCTCTTTTTTAAGGGATTTATAGATGTAGAGAATAGAGGAAAATCTACTCCTCTTACAGGACCTTTGCCATCTATGGGTTCACCTTTCTCATTAATAACCCTCCCCTTCAGTAGAGGAGAGACCTTTACTGATACCTTTTTCCCTGTAGCAAGCACCTTGGAGCCCGGTTTGATTCCTGCTATATCACCAGAGGGCATTAACAGTACAGAGTTGTCTCTAAATCCTACAACCTCTGCTTCTACAGAGGTGTTTTCCGATATTATCTGACAACACTCTCCTATGCTTGTTCTGAGACCAGAAGCTTTAATAATAAGGCCTGTAATCTCCTGTACCCGTCCATATACCTTAAGAGGCTCTATCCTTTTTACAGTCCTTATATAATAAGAAAGATCAATCACTATCTGTCCTCTCAAACATCTCTTTTATAAGGTTTCTTAACTGCTCATTTATATCAGTGGTTATCTCCTCTGATGAACTCATAACCACAGCCTCATAAACAGAAAGGGAAGGGTCTATATCAAAGGTTATATCAGGATGGAGTTTTAAAAGTTCAGGTCTATGTTTTTCAAATATCTCTTTGAGCTTTGGGTTTATTTTTATTGTTAATTTTCCCTGTCTTTCCAGCCTCATAAGACCCTCTTTTGCGATCTCTACCACCTGTTCTGGATGCTCTTCCAATTCTTTCAAGATCACCTTTTCTGCAATGGCTATAGCGAGTTCAATAACCTGAGGTTGAAGCTCTGTGAGCAGCCGTCTCTTGAACTCAATAAGTTCATTTAAGAGATTTTCTATTCTCTCAATCAATACTTTGGCCTTTGCTTCACCCATGGCAAAGCCTGCCTTCTGTCCCGCTTCAAATCCCTTTTGATATGCCTGCTGTTCCAGTTCTTCAAATTTCATCGATAAGGAAGACTGTTCTGTTTTTCTTTCTTCGGTCTTCTTAAAGACGGGCATATCAAAAGGTGTTATCTCACCCTCGAAAGTTATTTTTCTCTTATACAACAAGTTTCTCTCCTTTGCCGATTACTATTCTGCCTTCTTGTTCCAGCTTCCTTGCCACTTTGATTATATTCTGTTGGGCCTTCTCCACGTCAGACACCCTCACAGGTCCCCTTGTTTCCATTTCTTCCTTAAGTATCTGTGCTGCTCGCTGGGACATATTTTTGAAAATCTTCTCCTTTAAAGCATCTGATGCTGTCTTAAGGGCAATGGAGAGTTCCTCTGTAGATACCTCCTTTAGAATGAGCTGTATACCTCTGTCATCTACATTCAGGAGGTCTTCGAATAGGAACATATTTTCTCTTATAGACTCAGCCAACTCAGAATCCTGTTCCTCTATCTTCTCAAATATGACTTCTTCGATACTCTTGTCACAATGGTTCAGTATCTCAGCAATGGTTCTTTTTCCAGAGAAACTCTTTCCACCACTTTTAGAGATTTCTACCTTACTCTTTAAGACCTCTCTTAGCTCTTCTACAGCCTCCTCTGGTATTCTCTCCATCGTTGCAATCCTTATAGCAACGTCTGCCTTCATTTTGTCGGGTAATAGACCGATTACTTCAGCGGCCTTACGAGGTTCCATTAAAGAAAGAAAAAGGGCGATAACCTGGGGATGCTCTTCTTTCAGAAAAGGCACTAATGTTTTAACATCTACATCTTCCAGAATCTCAAGTGGGTTTTGAATAGAATCCATTTCTGAAAGAGGCAGTAGACTCTCATCTGCAATTCCTCTGGACATGATGGTCCTTGTAAATTCAATTCCACTTATAGGAATATCTCCTTTTGCTATTATATCGCCTGCCTCTTTCAATACCTCTTCAATCTGGTTCTGATTGACTTTTCTTAGTCTTTTCATATAATTCATTATGGTCCTCACATCTGATGGATCAAGAGCCTTTAAGACTTCAGTTGCTATCTCTTCTCCAAGAGAGATAAGAAAAACGGCAGCCTTCTCATGTCCACTTAAAGGCACTTACCCCTCCTCAAGCCAATTCTTGACCAACTGGGCTGCTTTCTGAGGATTCTTTCTCGCCCACTCAAGAATATGTTCTCTTGAAGGCTTCTCAGGTAACATCATTCTTTCAACATCCTCTACCCTTTGTGGTAACTCCATCTTAAGCTTAGGAGGCTGAGGCATGGTTAACACCTTCATAAGTGGTCTTATTACAAACAGGAATAGAAGGATTAAGGCCAGAAGAGGAAGTGCATACTTGGCCACTGTTATTACCAATGGAAGAATCTCCTTCTCCTCGGGTACTGTCTCTACCTCAAAAGGTGTTCCTGTCTCAAAAGGCATATTAATAACCTTCACTTCATCACCCCTTTTTGGATCAAACCCAACTGCTTTTTTAACAATATCTTCAAGTTTTTTAAGTTCCTCCTCTGTGCGGGGGATATATTTCCCCCCTTTCTCACCTTCTGTGGTATAATTTCCGTCAACGAGTACCACTGCTGAGATTCTTTCTATCTTACCAGGTGGGTTAATCTGGTGGCTGATGATCTTGCTGATCTCATAATTTATCACCTCATTCTTTTTCTCAGAGTATCCTGGCACCACAGAGGTCTTACCAATTCCCCGAGTCGGAAGGTTTGATTTTACACCTGGTACCCCTCCTGGGGTATTCTTCATTGATTTCTCTATGCGTTTCTGTTCGCTTCTTACAACTTGGCTGTCAGGATCAAATTTCTCCTCTGTTGTCTCTACTTTTGTAAAGTCTATCCTCACTGACACTCTTGCCTTCACCTTGTTCTTCCCCACAACAGGCTCAAGAAGATTTACTATTCTCTCTTCTAAGTGTTTCTCTACAAGATGCTGGAATTGTAGTTGGGTGGCTGTTGCCGCAATTAAAGAATCACCACTGGAAGAAGTGAGGAGATTGCCCTTGCTGTCAATCACAGTAACATCTGCTGGATCAAGTCCCTCCACACTGCTTGAGACAAGATGAACAATCCCTTGAATCTGGTTTTGAGAGAGCCTTCTTCCAGGCTTTAACTGTACTACTACAGAGGCCTTTGGTCTTTCTTCTTCTGAGAAGAGATTCTTTTCAGGTATGGAAAGATGCACTCTACACTGCTGTACCTCGGACAGGGAACGGATAGTTCTGGCCAGTTCTCCCTGAAGTGCCCTCTGATAGTTCACTTTCTGGAGAAAATCTGTCATAGCAAAGTTTGTTTTATCAAATATCTCAAATCCTACTGCCCCTCCTTGAGGTAGTCCTTCACCTGCAAGCTGAAGCCTTAGAGAGTAGACCTTATTTGAAGGTACCATTATTCCTCCAGGTGTAACTCTATAGGGTACTTTTAGCTCCTTCAACCGTTGAATAATCTGACTACTGTCTTCCTCACTCAGGTTTGAATACAGTACTTGATAGTCTGCCCTGTTTATCCATGTTATAAAGAGTATAATTGCTGTCAGGCTTAATGTAACAGAAACAATCAGAGCAAATTTCTGTTTTGGAGACATTAACTTGAGCCTTTCAGCTATATTGGTTAGAGGGGCCATCAGATCTGCATCCTCTGAATCTCTTCATAGGCATTTAATAGCCTATTTCTCACCTCTATCATGAGCTGAAAAGACAACTCAGCCTTTTGCATAGCTAACATCGCTTGGATAATGTCACCACCTGAGACCAACTCTTTTACTGCCCTTTCAGCATCGTTCTGGATTTCTTGGAGTTTTCCTATTGTCTCTTTAAGCAACAGGTCAAAACCTTCTGATTTGTTCTTTGTATGAGATAATCTATTTAGCCTTTCCTGTGGTTTTAAGGAAGATATATCTCTTATTTCTGCCATTATGACCTCCCAAGCTCCAGAGTTTTTGTCACCATACTTTTGAAGGTATTAAAAGCAGACAATGAAGCCTCATAAGCCCTGAATGTCATCATCATATTCACCATTTCTTCAAGAATATCTACATTAGGGAGTCTCACATATCCCTTCTCATCTGCATCAGGATGCCCAGGGTTATAGACTACTTTAAATGGGGTTGGATCTTCTATAATCTCTTCCACCCTTACCCCTTTCATATATTCTGAAACACCCTCTATCTCGACCGGCATAAAAACCACATCTCTTCTGCGATAGGGTCCTCCTTCTTCTGTTCTTGTGGTATGTACATTAACCATGTTTGAGACAATAATATTCATCCTTTCTCTCTGTGCCTCAAGGGCAGTGGCAATAATCCCAAACACACCAGAAACTTTCACTCTATCACCTCCTCAAAGCATTCTTAAACATCCTTATTTTTGAAGAAAGCAGTGTTATACCTGCCTGGAATAAAAGTGCATTCTCTGCCATTTTTGCCATCTCAACATCAAGTTCAACATTGTTACCATCTTTCCATGTGCTGGTATCCTCTACTACAATAGTGCCGTCTTCCTCTATTCTGACTCTTCTTATATGGTAAGGATTTGTGACTTTAAGTTCCATTGTCTCTTTCTCCAATAGCTGTCCAAAATGTACATCTTTTGCCCTATACCCAGGGGTGTCAACATTTGCGATATTGGAGGATATGATTCCGTGTCTTAAAACAGTCAGCCTTAAAAAACCCTCTAATGTTTTAAAACCATCTCCCATTGCTAATCCTTATCTATCAAATTTTATGCCATTTCTATTCATCTGATATTTTCTAATAGCTATTCTACTTTTAAGGGCAAAAATTACCCTATAGGAACTTTTTGTCCATACTGAGCGAGTTTATTCCTTAGTGTTCTGACACTTATGCCCAGTATCTTGGCTGCCTTTGTTCTGTTACCATTTGTCTCTTTTAGTGCCTGAAGGATTAATTCTTTTTCCATATCTTTTATTCTTCCAGCAGTATTTAACCTCTGTTGATATTCTTCAAGCCAAAGGTGATCAAGACCTATAAGTTTGTCCTCACAGAGGAATACAGCCCTTTGAATTACATTCTCCAGTTCTCTTACATTTCCTCGCCAGGGTCTTCTTTTAAGGGCTTCCATAGCTTCCTTTGTAAAACCTTCAATCCTTTTACCACTGAGTTCAGAAAACCTCTGCATAAAATACATAGCCAGAAGTGGTATATCTTCTGGTCTTTCCCTCAAAGGAGGTAGTTTTATAGGGAAGACATTCAACCTGTAGTAAAGGTCTTCTCTGAATCTTCCTTCAAGACACTCTATATGTAGGTCTTTATTTGTGGTGGCTATCACCCTCACATCAACAGGAATACTCTTCACTCCTCCCAGTCTCTCGATTTCTCGTTCTTGTAGTACCCTTAACAGTTTTGCCTGAAGTGGCATAGGCATCTCTCCTATCTCATCAAGAAGTATGGTACCGCCATCAGCAAGTTCAAATTTGCCCTTTCTCCTATCAATTGCTCCTGTAAAGGCCCCTTTTTCATAGCCAAAAAGTTCAGACTCCAGTAGGTTTTCAGGAATAGCAGCACAGTTTACCGCTACAAAGGCTTTATCAGAACGTCTACTCTGGTTATGGATGTATCTTGCAAGGAGTTCCTTGCCTGTGCCACTTTCACCATAAATGAGTACTGTGATATCACTCTGTGCAAGATTTTCTGCAAGTTTAATAATTCTCTTCATCTCTGGATTGTCGGTTATAATTTCTCTTTTATTTCCGTTCCTTTTTACAGTTGACTCTATTGCCTTCTGCAGAGTATCAAAAGAGAAAGGTTTCATAATATAATCTGTAGCCCCCTCTTTCATTGCCTCTACAGCATTCTCTACTGTACCAAAACCTGTAATAACAATGACTGGTATATTGCCTACCTTTTTTCTCATCTCTTTTATAAAGGTAAGGCCATTCATTCCTGGCATCTTCATATCTGTTATGACAAGAAGATATTCTTTACTTTTTAGTTTTTCAAGGGCAGTCTCTGCACTCTCAAAAGCCTCTGTTTTATAACCCAGTCTTTTTATTGCCTCTGTCAAGGCCTTTCTCATCTCTAAATCATCATCAACAATCATTACAGGTTTAGTCATACTTACCCCTTTCTGGGAAACCATAGACTAAACTCACTCCCCTTTCCGGGTTCACTCTTCACCTTGATAAAACCTCCATGGGCTTGCATTATTTTTGCCGCAATAGTAAGCCCCAGGCCTGTGCCTCTGTCTTTTGTACTAAAGAATGGATCAAATATTCTTTCTATATTCTCTTTCTCTATTCCTGGTCCATTATCTTTTATATAGAGAACAATATGTTCATCTTCATAGCCAGAATAAATAGAGACATTACCACCTTCTGGTTCTGCCTGAATAGCATTTATGAGTATATTCATAAAAGACTGTTTCAGTAATTCTATATCTCCTATAATTTCATAATCCTCTACTGACTCAGTTAAACTCAAGGCTTTGGATTCCATAATGGGATAGAGCATATTTATTACACTCTTGACTATCTTTTTTAGAGAGAATGGATACTTAATGAGTTTATGATTTCTTGCAAAAAGAAGCATATTGGTCAATATATTATCGAGGTTCTTTATACCATTCGAGATACCTCTGGCAAGTTCTTTTAATCTCCCTTCCTGGACCTCTCTTTCAAGCATTGATGCAAAGAGTTCTATACTGCAGAGAGGGTTTCTTATCTCGTGTACTATCTTTATCGCCATCTCTCCCATTGATATCAATCTCTGATTCCTTTCATACTGCATTTCCAATTCCTTCTGTTTGGTGATATCTTTTATCAAGATTACTTCTCCCTGGAAGAGTCCACCAGAGGTGAGAGAAGATTTTGAGATAATTATATGGTATCTTTTACCATTAACAGAGAGTATTGCATCAGTGGCTCGATATTCTATTGAGAATTCTAAATCTGATAATCTTATACCTTCTGTATCTTTAGCCTTCACTCCGAAAAGTCTTTCTGCAGATGGATTCATCATGACAATCTTTTCGTTTTTATCCACTACCACCACTGCCTCCTCAAGATTGTAAAGTACCTCTCTTAGCAGGTCTCTATTTCTTTCAACCTCTGAAAGGGCCTTATTTAGTTGTCTGTTCTTTGACTCCAGTTCTTTTGTAAGGTATACTATCCGTTGACTGAGATGCCTATAGTAATCCTCCAGACTCTTTGACGCCTTTGTAAAGTCTTCAAAGGCCTTATTTAGTAGAGCCAAATCCATTAAAAATCCTCTCCATTGTCTCTGATACTCTCTTTTCCTGTGTGTATACAAGGAGCATCTTCTTTATTATAGGATCCTCTACCAAATCTGTATTCTCAGAAACAATCCTGTTGCTAAGATATGACACCCTGTAGAATGCCCATTCCAGATCTCTGTTTGATACATTGGTTTTGGCTTTGTCAGAAAGTGCCAGTCTATAATACTTAAGGGCCTCAGTTTTATAGTTTTTCTTGTAGAGTAAGTCTGCTATTTTTACATATGTTTCTACCGGAGGTCTAACTCTCTTTATGGTCCTTCTCAGGATTTCTACTGCCTCCTCTTCTTTCATGGCTATCAGTAAAAGCTCAGAGATGTCTTCACTCTTTATATTCTTCAGACTTTTAAAAACCCTGAGGGCCTTTCTGTAATTTCCTTCAAGGATATAAGAACGGATTAAGAGACGTCTGTATTTATCATTTCTTCTGTCGGCCATTCTCAGAAACCTCAGTGCCAACTCTGCTTTACCAATCTCAGAGTAGAATTCTGCCAGAAGCAAGGCAGCCTGTCTCCTTGTCTTTTTGCTTCCATTCTCAAAGAGCCATCTGCAGAGGTCATAATAGGGTTTTCCTGTGTTCTTCAGGTCTACAACCACTTGAAGAAGGAATCTCTCGTACGAGGTGCTCATAAATAGACGACCCATCTCTCTCCACAGTTTTATAAATTCTTCTTGCTTAGTTTTCTTTGCATGAAGAATAAGTTCTTTCAGTTCCTCCATTGCCCCTTCATAGGGTTTTAACCGGAAAACCAAGTCTTTCAGTAGTCTTTTGGCCCTGAGAAAGTCTCCCTCCTCTCTATAAATACGTGCAAGAAGAAGTGATGCCCTATCATAATCCTCTCCAAAGGGGTAAGAATTTTTTATTGTTATCAATTGCTTCTTTGCTTCTTTCTTTTTTCCTATTTTTATATATGTCTCTGCAAGAAGGAGCAATGCCTTTCTTCTCACATCTCTTTCAGGAGATTGGAGGCTTAACTGGAGATCCTTTATTGCCTCTCTATATCTCTTTTTCTTCAGAGCTATCAGCCCGAGAGATATATAGGCTCTGTATCTAAGAGGACTTTCTCTTATAGAGGTGAGATATAGCCTTGCATCCTCAAGTCTTCCCATAAGTCTTAAATTCTCCCCTAAGTAAAACCTTGTTTCAGGTGAGTTTTTTAAAAAATCTGAATCTTTTTCAAGAAGGCTCAAATAGAGTTTATATGCCTTCTTTGTCATCCCAATAGCCTGCAGGGCATTTGCCTTACCATATAATGCCTTAATTGAATCACCTGCTTTCTCATAGTATTTAAGTGCTTCTGTAAAAAGTCCTGATTTAATAAGTGCTTCTGCAAGATAGTAATATACCTCCTGCCGAAATGCAGAATTAGGATAGAGCTTCAAAAAGAGGCGGAATGTGGTCATTGCTTCAGGATAATGTTTCATTCTCAAATACATTCTACCTCTGTCCAGAAGAAGTTTCTCCTTTTCTTCCTCTGGTGCATAGATATAGGCAAGTCTGAGGTGTTTTATTGCCTCATAGAGTTTTCCTGTCATCTCTGCTGCATCTGCATATAGGCGGTGGTAACGGTATACCTCTTTCTCCTCTGGCCTATAAAAGGCAAGCACCTGTAGAGCCTCAAAACCTCTGTGCTTATGAAGTAACTCCTCTACCTTCGCCATAGTATCATTAACTTTAGTGGCATGGACAGAAGATATAAGTAAAAACGCCAGAATAATTATCATACATATAAATTAGCAATAAATATGCCTGTATTTTAATGTATTGATTTTTAAGAGAAAGATTTTAACCCTGTCAGGTTATTGACAGTATGAAATCCCCTGAGGTTGACAGGAGGTTTTTAAATAGAAGAGGGTTTCTTAGGCCGAGGAAAGTCTATACCCATTTTTTTCATCTTCTCTATAAGGGTGGTTCTATTGAGGCCGAGGAGGGTTGCTGCTTTGCTTCTGTTTCCTCCTGTTTTATCTAATGCCTTAAGGATCAATTTTTTTTCGATATTCTCTATAATCGAGTTTAGAGTTATACCTTCCTCTGGAAGCTCCTCAACACTATTATATAGAGAGGTAGAAGTTGTTCCATAATGGGTTTCTGGATTAACAAATGCATGAAACTTTTCAGGAAGGTCTGAAATACTCACTTTATCGCCACTTACAAGGATCATCAACCTCTCAATTAAGTTTTCAAGTTCTCTAACATTTCCGGGCCAATCATACTGCATAAGACAGTGCATAACCTCAGGAGGGAAATTCAGGGGTGTCCTTTTAAGCTTTTTAGTGAATTTTTTAACGAAGTGATTAATAAGCAATGGAATATCTTCTTTTCTTTCCCTCAGAGAAGGCAGAGGAAGGGGTATTACATTTAGTCTGTAATAGAGGTCTTCTCTGAATCTTCCTTCTTCAACAGCCTTCTCAAGATTCTGATTAGTTGCAGCGATTATTCTTACATTTACCTTTATTGTTTTAACACCTCCTACTCTTTCAAACTCCCTTTCCTGGATTACTCTCAGGAGTTTCACCTGCAGGGATGGAGCAAGTTCACTGATCTCGTCCAAGAATATTGTTCCATTGTTGGCCAGCTCGAAACGCCCGATTCTTGTATTAAAGGCTCCAGTGAAGGCCCCTTTTTCGTGTCCAAAGAGTTCTGTTTCAAGCAGATCCTTAGGAATTGCAGCACAGTTGATTGGTACAAAGGGTCCTTCTGCACGGGAACTACTGTAGTGGATTGTCCTTGCCACAAGCTCCTTGCCAGTGCCGCTTTCACCTGTAATTAGAACAGTACTGTCTGTGTCTGCAATCTTCTCTATCATCTCATAGACCTTCTGCATTTTTGGAGAGTCTCCAATAAGTCCAGAGAAGTGATATCTCTGTCTCAGTTGTCTTTTTAGCCAGAGGTTTTCCTTCTTCAGTCTTGAGACATCCACAGCCCTCTTTATTGTGATTACCAGTGCCTCCAGGTTCAGGGGCTTGGTAATATAGTCATATGCACCGAGTTTCATTGCTTCAACAGCACTCTCGATAGTACCAAAGGCAGTTATCATAATTACAGGAATATTAATGTTTTTCTGGTTAAGCACTTTTAATATATCCATCCCTCCCATACCTGGCATCACCATATCCACAAGTAAGAGATCAGGGGCTTCGGAGAAGAGAATATCCAGTCCTTCTTCTGCAGAGGCGGCTACAGTAACTTCGAATCCTTCCTTAGAAAGAAAGAGCTGCAGAACATCTCTTATTGTCTCATCATCATCAATTACAAGAATCTTCGTCATTAGTAAATATTTTTTTCTATCAAACAAGAGAAAGTCAATCTTTTGACAGATTTTTCAGAACTAAAGTTTTCTGGATTTTTACCGAAAATAAGAAATGGGATCAATAGGGCAGGAAGGGAGGTGGTGAAAGGTAAAACTGCCGGGTCCCAACAGAAGCAGGCTTTGCCTGCATAAGGGCATGGAGGCCCAAAGAGGGTTCAAGGAGGAATAAGAGATGGCACTTGTAATCAACACCAATATCCTTTCATTAAATGCCCAAAGAAACCTCTCAAGATCACAGGGAGTACTTCAGGTTGCCTTACAGAGGCTGTCCTCAGGATTGAGGATCAATTCAGCAAAGGATGATGCAGCTGGACTGGCTATCAGTACAAGGATGGAAAGGAATATCAGGGGTCTGACTGTTGCTATCCGTAATTCCAATGATGGGCTGTCAATATTGCAGACAGCTGAGGGTGCCATAGATGAGATGACCAATGCATTGCAGAGGATATATGAGCTGGCAGAGCAGGCTGCAAGTTATAACACAGATCTTGACAGGTCTTCAATGAATCAGGAGGTGAGCCAGCTAATTGATGAGCTCAGCAGAACCGTAAATCAGACACGTTACAATGGTCAGAAACTCCTGGCAGGTGGCTTTTCTGCTGATATCCAGGTGGGAGTTGAGGTGAATGAGACGATTAACATCACTATTAGCAACCTCTCACCAAGTACAATGGGAGTAGCCTCTAATTATTCTACTATTACGAATCTCTCAGACAGTGCCCTTGCTTTAAGAATCGCAATTCAGTATGTAACAGCAAGTTCAGCAACTCCTACTGTTAATGGTGCTTCTATCGGTTCCCAGTTCAGTGCCAATACTCTTGCTGTGGAAAAAGTTAACAGATTGAACCAATATACTTCAAGTACAGGAGTAACTGCCTTTGTATATGGTAATGGTCTAATCGGTACTGGATTTGATGCTGCTGCTGCTTCTACTGCTGACATTGCAGCAGGTGCTCTGGTTATAAACGGTATTAGTATAGATGCTGTTGCAGCAAGCACTACTCTTGGCGGTCTTGCAGATAATCTTGTTACTGCTATCAACGCAAAGACTGCACAACATGGGGTAACTGCTGTCAGGGTGAATGTTGGTGCTGGTGATGATAGGATCGTTCTCATCAACCGTAATGGTGCAGCAATTACTGTTACAGCAAACTCCAGTGTTGACTCTGATATCACCAATTTCTTTGCAGATGGCACAACCTCTATTGATGCAGGTTCAAATGGTGCTATAGTGCTGAATCAGGATCTGAATCAGACAACAGTATCTTTTGATGCCACCTCAACAGCTGGTGCATTAACAGGTGATACCTCAGATACTTCGGAAGGCCTCTCCAATGCTCCTGTGAACTCTATGGTGGTGACAACAGCAGCTGCAGCCAATCTCACCATGCTTGCAGTTAAAGAGGCTATGGAGACGATTAACTCAGAAAGGGCGATAATTGGTGCCAAACTGAACAGATTTGAGTCAGTTATCAGAAACTTAGAGAACACCCGTGAAAATCTGAGTGCTGCACAGTCAAGAATAAAGGATGCTGATTATGCTGTTGAGACAGCAAAACTGACAAGGGCATTGATACTGCAGCAGGCTGGTATCTCTGTGCTGGCACAGGCAAACACAATCCCCCAGAATGTCCTTGCGCTGCTGGGTGGAAGATAAAAGGCCAACGGGAAGGGACTTCAGTCCCTTCCCAGAATAATTTAAATTACTATGATGGAAATAAAGCTTATAAAAATAGGACATTTAATTAATAGAAAGAGAGATGGAGTATCTTTAGAAACACAAAATAAGCTCCCCGCACCAGAGAAGTCTTTAGAGAAGTCTTTAGAGAGAGATATAAACTTAAATCCTTCTCAAACCATAGAGATGCCCTTTAAGACAACAGCATTTTTTTCTGTTGATAAGGATGGGAATGTAGTTATCAAGATAGTGGACAGTGAGGGAAAAGTGATACGCCAAATACCACCTGAAGAATATATAGCAATGGTGAGAGAACTAAAAAAGGCAATCAAGAATCTGATTGATATAGAGGTGTAAGCATGTCTCTTATTAGTTCAGTAGGAATCACTTCTGGAATAAATTTTGATGAGCTTGTATCAAAGTTGATGGAACTGGAGAGGGTTCCTCTTTTAAGACTACAGGGTAGAATTAATGACTATGAGCAGAAAATAAGCTCCTTAGGCACATTGGCAAGTGCACTCTCTTCTTTAAAGGATGCTGTTTCAGAATTGAAAAACACTGAGCTTATTGGCAGAAATGCCACCTCTTCTGATGAGTCAGTCTTCACAGCCACTGCCACCGAGGACGCAACAGTGGCCACATATGCTATTAAAATAAATAGAATTGCCCAGGCACAGAGCCTTTACTCTACAGTATTTTCTTCAGATACAGACCCGGTAGCAGACCTGTCACAGAGCTCTATCCAGAAGATACAGATTCAGGTAGGCAGCAGTACACCTGTAACTATAACAGTTGATTCCTCAAATAATACCCTTTCAGGGATAAGGGATGCTATTAATAGTTCAGGTGCTCCAGTGAGGGCCTCTATTGTAAATGATGGAACAGGCTACAGACTTATTATTACATCCAATAATACAGGTGCATCTAATACTATACAGATACTCATTGATGAAGACAACAATGGAGTCTTTGAAGAAACCGCAGAGACCGACTCCTTAGGACTCTCCAGGCTTGCCTTTAATCCTGACTCTTATGACAGCAATGGCACCCCTGTGGGAGGTGTCCAACAGATGTCCCAGTCTATGCAGGCAGCGGATGCAGAGCTTGTTGTTGATGGTCTCACAGTTACAAGGGCATCTAACACCATTTCTGATCTTATAACAGGAGTTACTATTACCCTTAAAAAAGACAGCAGTGGTAGTACATTAAGTCTTACTATTTCTGAAAACACCGAGGTTCTGAAAAATAAACTTAACTCCTTTATTTCAGCATACAATCAGGTCTTCAATACTATCAAAAACTTAAAGGGAGATTTCACAAGAAAGGGACCTCTATATGGAGTAAGTCTGACCAACAGGATAATGAATACATTAAGGGAGATAACCATAAATTCGTATAATGGAAAAACCCTTGCATCCTTGGGCATAACCCATGACAGAAGCGGGGTCTTACAGATGGACAGTTCAACGCTCGATACTGCACTGTCAGAGGATTCGGATAGTGTGATAAATACAATTAATGAGATGGCAAATTCGGTCTATTCTGTTCTTGATGAGTATATATCTACAATCATACCTAACAAGAGAGAAGGTTTTGAAAGTTCAAAGAGATATCTGCTTAACAGAAGAGACTCCTTAGAAAGGAGACTTGAACTGATTGAGGATAGTTTAAGAAAGAGATTCTATCTTCTGGAACAGACACTTTCACAATTGCAAAGTGAGAGTAACTATGTTACTCAACAGTTGAGTAATATATCCAGAATAACAGGAGATCAGAAATGAATGTACAGTATATAGAGCATGCGTATAAGGCTACCATGGTAAATACTTCTCTGTCTGCACTCGAACTGATCTTGCATCTGTATGATGGAGCACTGGAGTATCTTGATAAATCGATGAATGCCATAAAGTTTAATGATCAGGAGAGCAAATGTGAGAATCTCTCAAGAGCGATTGCTATTATAGAAGAGCTTATAAACTCTCTTAATCATGATATAGGTGGTGAGATTTCAAGAAATCTCGAAAGTCTTTACCTCTACATGCTTCAGGAACTGACCTTTGCTAATGTGTCTAACAATATTATGAAGATTGAGCATGTGATAGAGCTTCTTCAAATTCTCAAAAGTGCTTGGAAAGAGATAAAATGACCATTTCAGCGTTTCAATTTTACAGTATAACACAGCTTTACAACAGAATATCAAAGCTGAAAGCCTCTGGTAGCTCTGAGAAGGAGACAGAGCGGAAGGATATTGTCAGTATCTCTTCAGAGGCAAAAAAGAGACAACTGCTTGAACAAACCAAGAAAGAGGTGTTAGAGAAGATCAAGAGGGTAGGGGCAGCACAACAGTAGCACTTCCCTTGGGGAGTCAATAAATTGAGGAAGGAAGACTTTAAGATACTTGTGGTGGATGATGATGATATAGCACGGGATGCTATAAGTTCTATCCTCAAGGGAGAAGGTTATCCTGTAGTAACTGCAAAAGATGGAATAGAAGCCATAGGTTTACTCAGGGTTGAGGACATAAAGTTGGTTATTACTGATTTGAGGATGCCAGGTGCTGACGGAATTGAAGTGCTTAAATATACAGTAAAAAACACTCCTGAGACAATGGTGGTTATTGTTACTGCATATGGGACGCTTGATGTGGCATTAGAAGTTATAAAAGAGGGTGCATATGATTATCTTGCAAAGCCTTTTAAAGTTGAAGAGATAGTGTTTCTCTCAACCAAGGCATTTGAAAGAGCACTGTTAATTCAGGAACTGAAGGAACTAAGAGAACTTTTGAGAAAGACCTATCGAGAGATTGAGATAATAAATAGTATTGCTAAAAGTAATAACGCTGAAATAATAACCAATTGGCTTGAAAGAATAGAAAAGTTAAAGGATAAGAAGATCCTGACAGATGAAGAAGCAAAAATTCTAAAGGAGAGACTTATTAAAGGAGATGGATAAACCCAAGATACTGATAATTGATGATGATCCTGTAGTGAGAGATGTTCTTTCTCAGATAGTAGACAGCCTTGGTTTCTGTTCAGACATTGCAGTGGATGGTGTAGAGGGATTAAGAAAGCTCAATAACACCAAATATGATCTAATCTTCACAGATCTCAATATGCCAAAAATGGATGGATTGGAGTTCTTGAGAGAAGTAAAATCTATTTCTCCTCTAACACCTGTAGCAATTATAACTGGTTATCCAACCTTAGAGGATGCGGTTGATGCAATAAGAGAAGGAGCAAAAGATTTTATCACAAAACCCTTTAAATCCGAACAGATTAAAACAACCATAGAGAGATTGTTAAGAGAGAGAATGCTCTTAAGAGGAATTTCTTCAGGAGGTAATGCAGTGTCTGTAAATGAACTGTATAAGGAAGTAGTAAAAAGGTTAGAAGAGATAGCTATTCTTCAGTCGGTCAGTACAGAGTTAGATGAACTCTATGATAACAACGAAATATACGAGAGGATTGTATTTATGGCATCAAGACTTCTTACTGCCAATGAGGTCTGTTTCGGAATACTCAGCAATGGTTATTTAAGAATAAAAAGTGCTACAGGTAAGACAAAGAAGGAGATACCTATTGCCGGGAGTGTATTAGAGAAGGTGATAAAGGACAAAGAATATCATGTTATACCTTCAGGAGAGACAAATCCTTTTACAGAGACTAAGTTGAAGACAGAACTCCTTCTTATACCCCTTGTCACCAATAATGAGGTCTTTGGACTACTGAGTATTACGAACAAAATAGAAGCAGTAAACTTCACAGAGGATGAGATATATCTTGCAATTACTTTTGGAAAGAAGGTTTCTCTCAGGATAGAAAATAATACCCTTTATGAAATATTCTATACTACTTTGATAAATACCCTCAAGTCTCTTGTTGTGAGTATAGAGGCAAGAGATTCCTATACTATGCATCATTCTGAAAGGGTTACAAACTATGCGCTCCAGATATGTGATGTGATGAAATTAAGTAAAGAAGAAAAAGAGATTATTCAATTTGGAGGATATCTACATGACATAGGAAAGATAGGTGTAAAGGATACAGTACTTTTGAAACCTTCAAGGTTAACAGAGGAAGAGATGGATGAGATAAAACGGCATCCTATTATAGGGGAGAGTATTATTAGACCTCTTAGAATGTTTACTTCAGAAAAAGACCTTATTCTTATGCATCATGAAAGGATCGATGGTAATGGATATCCATTAGGACTAACAGGTGATAAGATCCCCTTACTTGTAAAGATTCTTACTGTGGCAGATACCTATGATGCGATGACCTCTACGAGACCTTACAGGGCAGCCTTATCTCATGCAGCAGCCATAAAAGAGCTCCAGAGATGTTCAGGTACACAGTTTGATCCAGAGGTGGTTAAGGCCTTCTTACAGACACCTGTAGGCAGAGGTGGATACTATGAAATTCAAGAAAAGTGAGGAGAGGGTCTATTACTCTGTATTACCGGATGAAAAAAGGAGATATGATGCGATTGTCCGTTCTTGGGATAATGAACATATTATGCTTGAGCTTTTAGAAAGACCCTCAGAGCTTAATGTAGACGAGACAGTGGTAATTGTAGTTCAAGATACCAATGGATGGAATAAATACTATACAAGGATTAAGGAGGTAAAGGAGAATAATATGAAACTGGAGTTAATATCCACAGAGAGAAGGCGATATTTTAGAATAGATGATGTAATACCTATAATTATCAAAAGGGTTGATAAAGAGACCCCTTGTAGATCAAGAGTTTTTATGAGTTCTGCAGTGATCCTACCAGAGGAGCCACCAGATAGCTCTATTAATCCAAGACTATGGCAGATTCTACTTGAGATTAATACAAAATTATCCATGATTTTAGAGAAATTACAGATAGAAGATGAGGAACTGATAAATGCTCCACCTGTAAAGGTGAATTTAAGTGCTGTAGGGGCAAGGTTTCAGACCTCTGAGCAAGTTTCTGTAGGTGATACAGTAGAGGTAAAAATGCTTCTTCCTACGTGTCCAACCACTGGTCTTCTGTTGTACGGAGAAGTAGTAAGAATAAATGAGCTTGAAGAAGGCAAGTATGAAGTAGCAATTGATTTTTCAGAAACTGAGGAGACTGTACGTGAGATAATACTGAGATATGCCTTTGATAAACAGAGAGAAATCTTACGGAAAAGGAAAGAGGTGGAAGAGAAGATATGAACTTCTCTACGGTCATAGGTATCTTTTTAGGAATTGTTGCAATTTTCGGTGGAAATATACTGGAGGGAGGTAAGTCATCTTCTATTCTTCAGCCAACAGCAGCTGTAATCGTTTTTGGAGGGACCTTAGGGGCAACAATGTTAAGTTACCCTTTGAAGGATATATTTGGTGCTGTGGCAGCATTGAAAGAGGTTTTTGGTGAAGACAGAATTGACCCTGAGTATTATATAAATGAGATTCTTAAGTGTTCTACCATAACGCGAAAACATGGGGTTATGGCTCTTGAGGCAGAGATACAATCTATAGAAGACCCCTTTTTCAAAAAAGCCTTAAATCTTGCAGTAGATGGTATACCCTCTGATATGTTGAAGGATATAATGTATCAAGAAAATGCGGTTTACGCTGAGCAGAAGAGAAGAATTGCAAAGGTCTTTGAAACAGCAGGAGGCTTTGCTCCTACAATAGGAATCATAGGGGCTGTTCTGGGGCTTATCCATGTGATGGAAAACCTAGCAGAACCCTCTAAACTCGGAGCCGGTATAGCAGTTGCCTTTGTATCCACTATCTATGGTGTTGGTTCAGCCAATATTCTTCTTCTGCCAGTATCAAAGAAGATACTCAATAGACTGGAAGAAGAGATATCTTTAAGAGAGATGATAATAAAGGGAATTCTTGCAATACAGGCGGGAAAGAATCCCTATTATATAGAACAATTGTTGAGAACACATGTGAGGAGCTAAAGAAATGGATAAGAAAGAGCATAAACAGGATTTAGAGCCAGGAGCAGCTGATAATCCTGACAGATGGGTGATATCCTATGCGGATTTTATCACCCTACTGTTTGCTTTCTTTACCACCATGTATGCCATCAGTCACGTAGACAGGGGTAAACTTGAGATGTTTACAGGCTCAGTAAGGGCAGCCTTTAAAACAGCTCCCCAGACTGGAATAGCAGTGATTGAGAGTATTAAGCCTGTAGAGAGTGAGCTTCTTCAGATTGGAGAAGACCTAAAAGAGGTGATTGAAGAATCTGCAGGCATGAGGGGTATTAATGTAATAGTAGAGGAGAAAGGGGTAAGAGTGGTATTTCCTGATTCTGTGATTTTTGAGAGTGGTTCTGCAGAGATCAAGGATGAATGTAAACCTATTCTTTCAGCTGTGGCATCAATTATAAAGAGAACAAAAAATGATATAGTAATAGAAGGACATACAGACAATGTTCCTATTAGAAATGCTAAATACTCTTCTAACTGGGAGCTATCTGTTGCAAGGGCAACCAGTGTTCTGATGTATCTACTTAAAGACAAATCTATTGATCCTTCTCGATTCTCAGTAGCTGGATATGGACAGTACAGACCTGTGGCTCCGAACACAACTGCGGAGGGAAGAGCAAAAAACAGGAGAGTAGAGATTATATTTTTAAAGAGGGGGTAAAGAATGATTGATGGCTACGGAAAAAGGGAGTGCCTTTTAGCCATTCTTAAAGACAGAATTGACCTTGAAACTATTCAGAGCCTGTTGAGTAAATACGGGTTAGAATTAAAAATAAATTATACTGCTACAGGCAGGGAGGGACTTAAAACGATAGAAAAGGACCCTGTAAAGATAGTACTTATAGAACAGGCCCTTGGTGATATGTCTTGGCAAGAGTTTATGGAAGAGTTGAAGCAAAGAGAAGTACAGGTTCCTGTAATTATGATAACAGAGGAAAAAGCACCAATAGAAGAATTAATAAAAGAAGAAGTGTATATCTGGTTAAAAAGATTAACAGATTTAGAAGCCTTATCATTTTTTATTGCCTATGTTATCTCAAAGTTTGAAAAAGATAGAAAGAGAAGGAGGAAAGAGGAGCTGATTATTGAGAGCAGAAGACAATGGATGGCGATTGTAGACGCAATTACTGATTATGTTTATGTGATTGATAATGATTTTAATATTATTAAAACAAATCTTGCCCTTGTCAATTATCTGAAAAAGACACCAAAAGAGGTAATCGGAAAGAAATGTTATGAGGTATTTAACTGTAAGATGAAAAACAGTTGTCCGAAGGAAGTAGTGACTTCGACCCAGAAACCATATACATACGAAAAACTGAAGGATAACAGGACATATCAGATAACTGTATATCCATTATATGAAGAAGAGGAGATATTTACTGTGCATTATATGAAGGATGTTACAGAGATAAAACGATTGAAGGAACACCTCTATTATACTGACAAACTTACAGCATTAGGGCAACTCGTGTCAGGAGTTGCACATGAGATAAATAATCCATTGACAGGTGTAATAGCCTATGCCGAGATACTACTGACCAAAACAACAGAAGACTGGATAAAAGATGCCCTTAAGAAGATTCTGCATAGTGCGGACAGATGTAAAAGGATAGTGGATAATCTCCTCACCTTTTCAAGACAGAGAAAACCAATGAAAAGCCTTGAATCGATGAATAGTATTATTGAAAGGGCGATAGAGCTGAGAGGTTATTGGATAAGAAAACACAATATTGAGGTGGTGAAGAAGTTTGGGAATATTCCGAGCGTATTTGTGGATCCTCAGCAGATGCAGGAAGTGATATTAAATATTCTTATAAATGCAGAACAGGCAATTGTATACAACAACATAGAAAATGGAAAGATAGTGTTTATAACAGAGTATGATGCAGGCAGAAAAAAGGTGATTATAAAGGTGATTGACAATGGTCCGGGTATTCCTGAAGATTTACTACAGAAAATATTTGAGCCCTTTTTTACAACAAAACCTGTAGGGGTAGGTACAGGACTTGGATTGTCCATATCCCATAGTATTGTGACAGAGCATGGTGGAGAGATCTGGGCTGAAAATGCTCCCTCTGGTGGTGCAATTCTTACGATAGAAATTCCTACTACACAGGAGATTTTAAAAAAGAGTGAGTAAATTATGTTTGTTATTATAGGTGCTATAATTGTCTTTGTCTCTGTTATTGGTGGTTTTCTTCTTGAAAAGGGTAATCTACATGTGCTTATACAACCTGCAGAAATAGTAATCATAGGTGGAGCTGCTATAGGAGGATTTATAATAGCCTCTCCACCAAAAATTCTTTCTCTGGTGATAAAAAAGGGGATATTACAAATATTTAAATGGAAGCCTCCTGATAAGACTTTTTATCTTGAACTTCTTTCGTTACTCTATCAGTTATTCTCAAAAGCGAGAAAAGAAGGTGTAGTTGCCTTAGAGGCTGATGTAGAGAACCCTTCTAAGAGCCCTCTGTTTAATAAATATAAGAAGGTGATCTCAAATCATGAGCTTGTTAACTTTATTTCAGATAATTTAAAGGTTATAGTAACAGCGAATATTCCCTCTCATGAATTGGATAGTTTAATGGATGTGGAGATAGAGACAGAGCATAAAGAGGCGATGATTCCATCTTTAAGTATAGCAAAGGTGGCTGATGCCCTGCCTGGGCTTGGTATTGTTGCGGCTGTACTTGGTGTTGTGTTAACAATGGGAAAGATTGATCAGCCACCTTCGGTACTTGGCCATAGTATTGGTGCCGCTCTTGTAGGAACCTTTATGGGTGTTCTACTTTGCTATGGCTTTGTAGGACCAGTCTCAATAAATCTCGAGCATATAGCAAGAGATAGTTCTGTCCCTTTCCAAGTAGTGAAGGTTGCAATTGTTGCCTTTGTGGGTGGATCAGCTCCTCAGATAGCTGTGGAATTTGGTAGAAGGGCTATACCAGAAAAGGAGAAACCCTCATTTAAAGAACTGGAAGACACACTGAATAAGTTGAAATGAATGAAAAGAAGACTGTAATTATTAAAAAAATAAAGAAAGAATTACACGAAGGCTCTCATGGAGGGAGTTGGAAGGTAGCCTATGCAGATTTTGTTACAGCAATGATGGCCTTCTTTCTTCTGCTGTGGCTTATAACAATGGTTTCACCTGAGAAGAGGGCAAGAATTGCTCATTATTTTAAATACTTCAGTATATTTGAAAAAAGTGGGACTTCATTTATGGAGAAACAGAGCGCAGTCTTTAATAAGGTTGGTGATACAATTGGAATGAATGCAGAGGAGTTTAAAGAAATGATAAAAAAGGCTATAGAGAATAAATTAGCGGATATCAAAGATCAGGTTCTTGTAGATATATTCGAAGGAGGAGTAAGGATCCAGCTTGTAGACAAAGAAGGCAGACCCATGTTTGAGCTTGGTTCCTCTCAGCCAACACCCTTAGCAAAAAGGATTCTCAAAGTAATTACTGAGAATATAAAGACGATTCCTAACAAAGTGGCTATTGAAGGACATACTGACGCCCTTGCATATAAATCCTCGGCTTATACTAATTGGGAGCTCTCCACAGAAAGGGCGCTTACAGCACGAAAGGAGATGGAAAAGTATGGATTGCCACCTGAAAGAATATCAAAAGTAGCAGGCTATGCTGATACAATTCCTCTTATTAAAGAGAATCCTATTGATCCACGAAACAGGAGGATCAGCATACTCTTGTTATTTCCTGAGAAAGAGAGACCTCTATTAAAGGAGGAGAAATCTCCAGAATCCAAAGACAGAGATACACAACCAAAGTAAAAAGCCTAAATATAATTTACCTGCTTCCGAATTCAGTCTGATTTGACATTCCATGCTCTATTAGACTAAAGTGTATGACACAAAAGTTACTTAACCATTATTCACTAAGAATTTATGATTAGTTACCTTATTTTTATAATAGGCTTTGTAGTGCTTGTCAAAGGGGCAGACCTGCTTGTTAAGGGTGCTGCATCTGTAGCAAGGAGGTTCAATGTCTCTGACCTTGTCATAGGATTGACAATCGTTTCTGTAGGGAGCTCTGCTCCAGAGATGGTGGTAAACATAGTAGCATCTATTAAAAGCTCTTCTGAAATTGCTCTTGGAAATATTCTTGGTAGTAATATAGCCAATATTCTGCTTGGGCTTGGTATAGCATCCACTATCCATTCCCTTAAAGTTAAAAGGAGTACCACATACAAAGAGATTCCCTTCAGTCTTCTTGCTGTGATTGTTATAGCTATAATGGCAAATGATACCTTATTAGCAGGTGCACCTGTTTCGTCAATAACAAGATCAGACGGTTTAGTACTTTTATGTTTTTTTTCTATCTTCCTATATTACATATATACTATAAATACTGGTAGAGTAGAGGAAGAGAAGGAATTAAAAGAGTATAAACTTCCTGTCAGTATTCTTCTTGTGATCCTTGGTATTGCTGGACTGGGGATTGGGGGTAAATGGGTTGTGGATGGAGCAAAGGTGCTGATGAGAGATCTTGGTATAAGTGAGGCCTTTGTAGGATTGACTTTTATCGCCTTTGGTACATCACTGCCTGAGATAGTCACCTCTGCTGTAGCAGCTTACAGGAGGAAGACTGATATTGCTGTAGGAAATGTGGTGGGTTCTAATGTGTTTAATGTCTTTTGGGTCTTAGGAGTAACTTCATTAATAAAGCCAATTCAATTCCGACCAGAACTGAATGTAGATATTATGATGGTGGTGATTGCAACAGCCTTTCTATTTGCAGTTCTCTTTGTAGGTAAGAAACATCTAATTGATAGACAAAAAGGGATAGGGTTTATTATTTTGTATTTTCTTTATATCGCCTATCTGGTTTATAGAGGCTAAAATCTGTTATAGGAGTTTCCTCTTAATCTTCTTATGATCATCTTCTCGAGTTCTACTACAAAAAAGACCAAGGATGAGAGAAGAATAGTTATTGAGAGTTCCTTTATAGATAAAGGTGCTGTTCTGAAAAACTGATTTAAAAAAGGCAGATAGATAACCATTATCTGAAGCATAAAACTTAGAAATACTGATCCTAACAGAGGTTTATTTGATAAAAATCCTATTCTGAATATAGACATCTTCTCTGATCTTATAGCAAGCACATTAAAAAGCTGTGTGAAACAGAGGGTGCTGAATACCATAGTCTGCCAGTGTTCAATCCCTCTGTTTACTGTCCACCACTGGAGTGCCAGAACAATTCCTCCCATGAAGAGACCCACCCATATGGCATCGATACCGAGACGATGTGCAAAGATGCTCTCACGGGGTGGCCTAGGGGGTCGCATCATCACATCTCCCTCTTCTGGCTCTACTGACAGTGCAAGAGCCGGCAGACCATCTGTCATGAGGTTGATCCAGAGTATATGGATTGGCAACAGCGGAAGCGGAAGTCCCAGAAAGGGTGCCAGAAATAGAGTCCAGATCTCGGCCGAGTTTGTGGTGAGGAGATATTTTATGAACTTTCTAATATTGTCATAGATTTTTCTTCCTTCTTTTACTGCCTTCACGATCGTGGCAAAATTGTCATCAAGAAGGATCATATGGGCTGCCTCTTTGGAGACGTCTGTTCCAGTAATACCCATAGCTATTCCTATATCAGCCCTTTTCAGTGCAGGTGCATCATTCACACCGTCGCCTGTCATAGCAACAAACTGACCCCTCTCCTGAAGGGCCTTCACAATCTTGAGTTTCTGCTCTGGAGCAACTCTTGCATAAACTCTGATGTTTTCAACTCTACTTTTGAACTCATCTAAAGAAAGTGTTTCCAATTCTGGCCCTGTAATTATCTCTTCAGAGCCTTTCTCAATTATTCCAAGTTTTTTTGCTATTGTCTTTGCTGTGAGTGGATGATCGCCTGTTATCATTACAGGCACTATACCTGCCTGTTTACAGACCCTGACAGCCTCAAAGACCTCTTCCCTTGGAGGGTCCATCATCCCCACAAGTCCGAGCAGGGTAAGCCCTCTTTCAATATTCTCAGGAGAGAGTTCTTCTGGCATCTTCTCCCATATTCTCATTCCCACACATAAAACCCTGAGGCCTTCTGAGGCCATACGGTTATTCATCTCTTCTATCTCAGCTCTGTTGAGGTCTTTTACTCCCTCAGAGGTAAGCACATTGCTTGATTTATCAAGCAGTACATCCACCCCTCCTTTTGTGAAGGAGATATACCTATTCTGCCATCTGTGAATAGTGGTCATACACTTTCTGTCTGAATCAAAGGGTAGTTCGTCTACTCTATGCAACTTTAACTGAAGGGTTTCCTTTTCAAACCCTTTCTCCTTTGCTATTGTATAGAGTGCTACCTCTGTGGGATCACCAATGATGTCCCCATCAGCTCCCCTCTGAGCATCATTATTGAGTGCAAGTGCTATCAACAGTAGTGGCAGAGGCTCGGAAAGAGAAACATCCTGATGTTTTGATATCTTTATATCCTCGACCTTCAGTAGCCCCTCGTCTCCATATATCTCTAACACCTCCATTTTACTAAGTGTAAGGGTACCAGTTTTGTCTGAACAGATATAGGTGACAGAACCGAGTGTTTCCACTGCAGGAAGTTTTCTTATGAGGGCATTCTGTTTCACCATCTTCTTTGCTCCCAAGGCGAGAGATATGGTCACCACAGCAGGTAGTGCCTCAGGTATTGCTGCAACAGTAAGAGAGATAGCAGTCAGAAGCATTAAAAGAATAGGTTCTCCTCTGAGAAGACCAAAACTAAATACAACAATACTTATAAAGATGACGGCTATGGCGAGCCTTTTCCCGAAACTGGTAAGCCTTTTCTGGAGGGGTGTTTTTACCTCTTTCTCCTCTTGAAGCATTGTGGCAATTCTGCCGAGTTCTGTCTTCATCCCTGTTGCGACCACCACACCCTTTCCACGGCCATGGGTAACAGAGGTACCTTTGTATGCCATATTCTTTCTGTCACCGAGAGGAAGGTTGTCTTCTTTTATTGCTTCTGTCTGTTTATCCACAGGGAAAGACTCACCTGTTAAGGGTGCCTCATCAATTCTCAATTGGAATGCCTCAACAACTCTCAAATCCGCAGGCACGATCCCTCCAGCCTCAAGTACAACCAGATCTCCTGGAACGAGTTCAGATGCCTTAATTTGGAGAGGAAGCCCATCCCTTATGACAGTAGCAGAAGGGGCAGCCAGTCTCTTAAGGGCCTCCATTGCTTTTTCTGCCCTGAATTCCTGAACAAACCCCACAACTGCATTAAGGATCAGAATAATAGCAATTGTGATGGTATCTTTTAAGTCTCCTGCTAAGGCTGATATGACTGCAGCCGCGATCAGGACAATTATCATGAAGTCTCTGAACTGGCCAAGAAACATTATGAGGGGACTTTTCTTCTTTTTCTCAACAAGCTCATTTGGTCCAAATTTTCTGAGACGTCTTTCTGCCTCTTCCTTGGAAAGCCCTTCAAGGGATGTGTCCAGTTCTTTAAATACTTTGGTAATATCTTTCTGGTACCAGTGCATAAAATCTTCCTTATTAAAATTCCTTCTCCAGTATATCTTAAAAAATCTTTAAACAATTACATTATACCCTGAGATTAAAATTTAGAACCCACCGCTGTCCAAAATAATCTCGTTCAGTATACTTAGGCGGTGTGAGGCATACCGCCTGGGCAGATATGTTTAGAACCTTAATTGTACAGAACAACAATAACTCTTACAAAGGCATAGCAATTTTTCAGAAGGCAAGATGGAGAGAGTCCTTTGTCAAGGAAGGTGATTTTAAAGAAGTCTCTTCATACCTAAGGGATTCGGAGAGCTTCTATGATAACCCTTTTGTTGGACAATAATATCCAGTGGAAGGCTTATTAGATCAAGCATCTCTTCAGTGTATTCATTCAACATAGAAGAGTTAAAGCTCTTGTAATAGTTTTTACATCTTTCACAGAGGTCTGCCCTTATTCCTTCCTCTGCATCCAACATAACTATGGTTATATCCTCTGGCACTTCAGTAAGGCAGGAAGGACAGCCTATCCTTTTCCAGTATCCTACGGTCTCGCAGTAGGAACAATAAAATCTCCTCTTTTCTTCTCTGCCAATAATAGAAACAGAAGGAACAGAATTACATACAGGACATTTTCCTTCATCCCAGTAGATACCATCCAGAGAGAGCTTTTGTTTCTCGTGTAAGAAGAAAGGCTTTGAAATAAAGTACAATATAACATCCAGTTCTTCCTGAGAGTATTCATTATGTTTAAGCTGTATATCACCTATTGGGAGTCTTCTGAAGTCTATATTACCTGAAGTAATCATATCTTTAACCCAATTTAGCCTTTCTATCTCAATACCGAGAATTTTTGACACCTCTGTAATTACATACACTAAGGTGTCTGGAGGATAAAATCCTTTCTCCATAGGGATATAGCCCTCTGTAGAAAAGCTGAGAGACCTAAGACCCTGTAGTTTCCTGTAAAGATCTAATTGTTCCTTAAGGTAAGGTCGCTCTTTCTGAATCTCCTCTAAGGTCTTCATAGCACCTCTCAGGATTCTGGAAGGATTCTTAGAATAAGGCAGAAGGAGCATACTGTGCTCCTTCTGCCTCTTGTCTTAATCAATTCCCAGTTCCTTTGCCCATTTGGAGTGATGTCTCTTGGTCCATGTCTTAGTGACAGTACCTCTTGTCATACCCCTGAAGGTACCAGGATTTGCAGCAGTGCTGAGATAGATATGCAGAGGCACAGTGGTTACAAAGACCACAAATGCGAGATTATGTAAAAGATGTCCAAGTCTGAGCCATCCAGCAGTAGAAGGAGCGAGCCAGATTATAAAGCCACTAATTATAATCACTGCTCCACACAACACCACAACCACCAAATAATACACCTTCTGGCCTGCATTCAGTCTTCCTTGAGGAGGTTCTACAGCGGTTTTTGAGAGATAACCTCCAAGATTCAAGAGCCATTGAGTGTCTTCCTTACTGAAACGGAGAGATTCTCCAAGATAGCTACCCAAAGTGAAGAGGACAGAGAATGTAAAGACAACCCCTGTCCATCTATGGATCTCTTTTGCGAGGTGATTTCCTCCAAATATGGTATTGAGCCAGTTTAGAGAGTGAAAGAGAAAACCAAGCCCTGTGAGACAGAGGATTATGAAACTGACAGCGAGTACCCAGTGGTTAAACCTCTCCCAAGTTGTTGTTCTCTGTACAAGATACTCAGACATTACTGCTCACCTCCTTCCTCTGGCTCCTTCGGGCCAATGGTTATGTAATGAGCCGCTGCAGCAGCCACCGCACCTCCAAGTCCTATGAGTGCCAGTGGTTTTAGGATGCTCTTCCAGAAGACAATAGAAGATGGCAGCCCCGGAGTATCTGGTAATCCATAAAAGGATGGATATTCTCTGAAGGCGAACATTACTCCGAGACCTCCGAGATCCTTATCTCCATATACGGCTTTAAAGCCTGAGGCCTTTGCAAGACTGAGGAGTTTATCTCTGTCACCATAACTGATTGCTCCTGTAGGACAGGTCTTTGCACAGGCTGGTGGTAGTCCATTTGAGATCCTGTCTGAACAGAGGTGACATTTAGAGACCTTACTGTTTGAATCAAATCTGGGTATATTAAAGGGACAGCCTGCAAGACAGAACCTACAGCCGATACATTTGTCCTTGTTAAAGGCTACAGCCCCCTGTGGGGTTCTATACAGCGCACCTGGTGCAGGACATACCTTCATACAGCCTGCCTCTCCACAATGCATACATCTCTGACTTATAAAGAGCCACTTTAGACCCTGCTGGGTTTCTACCTCAACAAAACGGATCTTATTGTAGAGATTGGGTGTGAGGTCAGGAGGATTCTCATATGTTCCACGGTTGTGTGTCCTCTCACCAGGCAGCTTATTCCACTCCTTACAGGCAGTCTGGCAACCTCTACATCCAATACAGAGTTCAGGGGTGATGAGGAGGCCTTTCTGCCTGTATGGCACATCCACACCGCTTATATATTTCTGTCTCTCTATCTCTTGCACAGCCATTTCCTCACCCCCTATGCCTTTTCAATGTTGACCATAAAGGCCTTTGTTTCAGGTATCATTGTGTTGGCGTCTCCAATAGTAGGTGTCAGCAGGTTAGAGGAGTCTCCACCACTGCCATCCTCAGGATATTGCCAGCCAAAACACCAGGGAAGCCCTACTTGATGAACTGTAGTATTCATAATCTTAAAGGGTTTGAACCTCTTAGTCACGATGGCTATTGCCCATACTTTTCCACGGGCTGAGGATACTATCACTTTGTCACCACTCTTTATACCTTTCTCCTTTGCGAGCTCTTCACTGATTTCAACAAAGTTCTGTGGCATCATCTCCAGTTGCCATGGCAGGTGTCTGGTCAGTACCCCTGTCTGCCAGTGTTCAGTAACCCTGTAGGTGGTAGCCACATAGGGATACCTTTTGTCTGCATTGAGATATATATCCTCTGGCAGTCCCTTACCATTCTCATAAAAGAGTTTTACTGCTGGATTTATCCTTGTCCCGTGCAGTGGATTCGCCTCAATGGGGCACTCAAGAGGCTCATAGTGTTCTGGGAATGGACCGTCTTTCCGCCCTGGACCGAATATATGGGCCACACCATGAGGTTTCATTATAAATGCGAGACGGGTTTTGTCTTTGTTTACAAGAGGAGGCCATCCTCCGTCAGGCACATCCCCAACCCATTTGCTACCATTCCAGTAGATGACAGGTTTCTTGGGATTTCTCGGTCTTCCATATTCATCTACAGAGGCACGGTTGTAAAGTATTCTCCTGTTTACAGGCCAACACCATGCCCATTCAGGATAAAGCCCAATACCTGTGGGGTCCTTCTTGGAACGGCGTGCCATCATGTTGCCTGCCTCTGTGTATGAGCCACAGTAAAGCCAGTTTCCACTGGATGTAGAGCCGTCGTCCTGTAGATAGGCGAAGCTTGGCACAAGGGTACCTTTCTTGAAGAGTCTTCCTTTTACTACCTTGTCTTCAAGGAAATAGCCATTTATCTCCTTTGCAATCTCATGAGGGTCAATCTTTATAACCTTACCCTCAGGATTCTTGGGACCATAACTCCAGTCCAGATTGAGTATTGGTTCAGGGTATGTTCCACCTTCTTTCTCATAGAGCTTTCTAACCCTCCAGTAAAGTTCATTGATAATCCAGGAGTCTGGTTTTGCCTCACCAGGTGGGTCAACAGCCTTGTATCGCCACTGTGCCCACCTGCCAGAGTTTGTAATGCTTCCCTCTTTCTCACAGGATGCGGCAGCAGGTAGTTGGAAGACCTCTGTCTTAATCTCCTCGGGTTTCATGTCAGGCCCACGCCAGAAAGAACCTGTTTCGTTGTCAAAGATATTCACATTCACCATCCATTCAAGCTTTGCAAGGGCTTTACGAACCTTGCCTGCATTTGTGCCTGAACATGCAGGGTTCTGGCCCCATGCAAAGAATCCTTTGAATTTCCCCAGATACATCTCATGGAATAGCATGATCCATGAGGCATTCTGGCCGTCATCAAGTTTTGGGAGCCATTCATAACCAAAGTCGTTCTCCTTGGTGGCGTTCTTCCCGAAAAATGCCTTCAGGAGACTCACAGAGTACTTTGGATAATTACCCCACCAGTTTGCGCTCATCGGTTCCTTTGTCTTTGGAGTATATTTGTCATTGTACTGCTTGAGGGTCTGCTGTGATGCTCTTGGTGTCTTCAGATAACCTGGCAGGATGTGAAAGAGTAAACAGTGGTCTGTAGAGCCCTGCACATTACTCTCGCCCCTTAAGGCATTCACACCTCCACCAGCAACTCCGATATTACCCAGAAGCAACTGTATAATCGCCATTGCCCTTATGATCTGCGTTCCTACTGTGTGTTGTGTCCATCCCATGGCATACATTATTGTTGCTGAACGATCAGGTCTGCCTGTGGATGCGTATGTTTTGTATATCTCAACAAGTTTGTCCTTTGGAGTACCTGTTATCTTCTCTACCATCTCAAGTGTATAACGAGAGACATGCTTCTTAAGTAGTTGGAACACACAGTGAGGATTCTGGAGACTGAAGTCTTTCTTTATAACTCCATTCTCATCTTTCTGGAATGACCATGTGGATTTGTCATACTTTCTCTTCACAGGGTCATATCCTGAGAACACCCCATCCAGCTCACCTGGCATCTTAAAGTCAGGATTTACAAGGAATGGGGCATTGGTGTAGTGTTTTACATAAAACTCATCATAGAGGTTGTTGTCTATTATGTATTTGATCATTCCATTCAGAAAGGCTATGTCTGTACCAGAACGCAGAGGTGCATAGATGTCTGCCTTTGCTGATGTCCTTGTAAAACGAGGATCAACACTTATCAGTTTTGCACCCCGCTTCTTTGCCTCCATCACCCACTTGAAACTGATTGGATGATTCTCAGCAGCATTTGACCCCATAATAAGAATAACATCCGCATTACGGATGTCAATCCAGTGATTTGTCATTGCTCCTCTGCCGAACGACTCTGCCAGAGCCGCTACAGTAGCAGAGTGTCATATCCGGGCCTGGTGTTCAATATAGACAATGCCAAGGGAACGGAGCCATTTCTGTAGTATATAGCATTCCTCATTATCAAGGGCTGCACTTCCCACATGGGCAATCCCATCACACCGATTAACCACCTGTCCTTTTGCATTACGTCTCACAAAGGTCTCATCACGGGTCTTTTTGATTCTCTTAGCAATCTCATCGAGTGCCCAGTCCCAATCAACCTCTTTCCACTCCTTGGCTCCTGGTGCACGATACCTTGGCTTTGTAAGTCTTACAGGATTGTTTACAATCTGATAAAGGGCAGCACCCTTAGAACAAAGGGAACCTTCATTGATAGGATGATCAGGGTCTCCTTCCGTATTAATTACCTTTCCATTTTGGCTATGGACAATAATTCCACATCCTACAGCACAGAAGGGACAGATTGTAGTGGTTTCCTTTGCATAACGGATGGGGAGAGTTTCTGCATAGGACCTTGCAGGTTTCAGATTAAATCCCAGGATACCTGCAAGTAGGCTACCACCCGTTGCCTTTAAAAATGTCCTTCTTGAAACCTCCATACTTTAACTCACCCCTTTCTTAAATATAAATTTTTTGGCCCCTTCCGCCTTTTTTGTATTATCACCCCCTTGTCTTTATAAGTTTTTAAGATTATTATACCATACAAAAATTTTCGACTAAAGTCAAGAAGTAAATTCACTTGTATATTCTCTGGTGGCTTGACGATAAAGAAGTATTAAAATTATAATAAAGTTTCAGAAAAATTTTAGATGTTCTGAGATAAATAAACATTAAGATTCATAATATGTTATTGAATTTTTAGCGTTGAGGGAGGCAGATTATGAAGATAAATATTATTGAGATAGAGGAAGAGGGTATTGATATTGATTTTTCAGAGACCCTACATGAGCCAGGAGTGATCGATTCTGTAGGTGATGTGGTAGCACATCTTCATCTGGACAGACAATTGAATGAGGTCTTCGTAAGTGGAGATATAAAGGGAGAGATTAGACTCCATTGCAGCAGATGTTTAACACCCTTCCAGAGATATATCGAGCTTGATATAAACCTTACCTATCTTCCGATTGAAGAGATAAATAAGATGGAGACATATGAGATCAAAGATGATGAAAGCAATATTAGCTATTACAGGGGTGAACAGCTGGATATTACAGAGATTGTTCAAGAACAGTTGATCCTCAGTATACCTATGAAACCACTTTGTGATGAGGAATGTAAGGGACTCTGTCCTGTTTGTGGTGCTAATTTAAACATTCAAAAATGTACATGTAAAAAAGAGGAAGTGGATCCACGACTTTCTATATTAAAGAGACTACTTGAGAGAAAGGAGTGATGAGATGGCAAACCCGCATTCAAGACACTCGAGATGTCGAAGAGACAGACGGAGGGCACATTGGAAGGGAAGAATCCCTTCTCTTATAAGGTGCCCAGAGTGTGGGGAGTATAAACTGCCTCACAGGGTCTGTCTGAATTGTGGTACATACAATGAGAGAAAAGTAATCGAGGTTGTGGAGAAAGAGGAGACATGAGAATAGCCCTTGATGCAATGGGTGGAGATAATGCTCCCTATGTTACAGTAGAGGGTGCAATAGAGACTGTTAAGGATATTAAGGATATTGAGGTTATATTGGTAGGGAATGAGGAGGTTCTTCAGGATCTTTTAAGTAAAAATTCCTACCCTAAGAACAGGATTGTGATAAAACATGCCTCTCAGCAGATTGCAATGGATGAGGATATTTCTGTGGCTCTAAGAAGAAAGAAAGATTCCTCAATCAGGCGTGGGATAGAGTTGGTAAAAAAGGGTGAGGCTCATGCATTTGTGAGTGCAGGACATTCTGGAGTTGTTATGGCCACAGCCCTTATAATGCTTGGTACAATTAAGGGAGTAAAAAGACCTGCTATAGCAGCGACCATGCCCACTCTTAAAGGACGGGTAGTTCTAATTGATGCAGGTGCCAATGTAGATACTTCTGCTGAACATCTTCTTCAGTTTGCTATAATGGGGAGTGCTTTTAGTGAAAGCATTCTTGGTGTATCAAGTCCGAAGGTTGCTCTTCTTAGTATAGGAGAGGAAGATACAAAAGGAAATGAGCTCACAAAAGAGACTTTTGGACTTCTGAAGAATACATCTCTAAATTTTATCGGAAACATAGAAGGAAAAGATATTTTTAAAGGTGATGTCGATGTGGTAGTATGTGATGGATTTATAGGAAATATTGTTTTAAAAGTAAGCGAGGGTCTTGCAGATGTGATTCTTAAAATGCTGAAAAGGGAGATAGCAGAGATTGTTACTGGTAGAATCGCCTATTTATTGATGAAACCTGCTATTAAAAACTTCAAGAGAAAGACGGATTATGCTGAGTATGGAGGGGCTCCACTGCTTGGAATAAAGGGCACATGTCTTATCAGTCATGGTAGGTCTTCATCAAAGGCGATCAGAAATGCCCTCAAACTTGCATACAAGTTTGCGGGAAGAAATTTTAATTCCATTATCTCTGAATCTCTTGCCAAATATAATAGTGAAAGCGATTCAGTACTTTCCGAGATAATGATCTAAGAGTAAGGAGGGCTATAGTTGAGGTCAAGAATCATAGGGACAGGTTCTTATTTGCCTGAACGGGTTATTACGAATTTTGATTTAGAAAAGATGGTGGATACATCAGATGAATGGATAAGAGAAAGGACAGGTATAAGGGAGAGAAGAGTGGCTTCAGAAGAGGAAGTAGCCTCTGATCTTGCACATGAGGCCTCTGTGAAGGCCCTTCAGATGGCAGGCCTCTCACCTAAGGACATAGACTTAATAATTGTGGCTACAGTAAGTGGAGATATGCCTTTGCCATCTACAGCCTGTATACTGCAGCACAAACTGGATGCAACCAAAGCTGCTGCCTTTGATATTAATGCTGCCTGTTCTGGGTTCATATATGCTCTGGCAGTAGCAGATGCATTTATTAAAAGTGGCATATATAGAAATATTCTTGTAGTAGGTACAGAGGTGCTTTCCCGTTTTACTGACTGGCAGGATAGGACAACCTGTGTGCTTCTTGGTGATGGGGCAGGTGCAGTAGTTCTGACTCCAAGCAATAATGAATATGGAGTTCTTTCTATAAAGATATTTGCAGATGGTTCAATGTGGGACCTTCTTCATATACCTGCAGGAGGTTCAAAAATGCCTGCTTCAGAGGAGACTGTGAAGAATAGGCTCCACTTTATAAAGATGCGGGGAAATGAAACGTTTAAGGTGGCTGTGAGGACCCTGGAGAAGCTTGTGATAGAAACCCTTAAGGAGAATGGTGTGAAATCTTCAGAACTTGCCCTTCTTATTCCGCATCAGGCGAATATGAGGATAATCAGTGCCACTGCAAAACGGCTTGGTCTTTCTCTGGATAGAGTAATGCTCAACCTTGACAAATATGGAAACACCTCTGCTGCATCCATCCCTATTGCCCTTGATGAGGCAGCAAGGCAGGGAAAGATAAAGGAAGGAGATTATATTCTTCTTGAGGCCTTTGGTGGAGGCCTCACATGGGGTGCTGCCCTTATTAGATGGTAGATTTTTCAGTTGTCTTTTTACATTTTAATCTTCCCTCTTGTTAGAACTCTCTTGTTTCTTTGAAAGGTTCTCAAAAAAGGGCTTCAGAAGATCAATAGGCACGGGGAATATAGTGGTTGAGTTCTTCTCAGTAGCGATCTCTGTTAGTGTCTGAAGGAATCTCAATTGCAGTGCGATAGGTTCTGTAGAGATGATTCTTGCCGCATCTGCCAGTTTCTGGGCTGCCTGAAATTCTCCCTCTGCATGTATTATCTTTGCCCTTCTTTCTCTCTCAGCCTCTGCCTGGCGAGCTATTGCTCTCAGCATCTCCTGAGGCAAGTCAACATTCTTAACCTCTACTGCTGTAACCTTGATTCCCCATGGCTCTGTCTGAAAATCAATGATTCTCTGGAGTTCTGCATTAACCTCATCCCTCTTTGACAGCAGATCATCAAGCTGACTCTGTCCTACTACGCTTCGTAGGGTTGTCTGTGCGATCTGAGAGGTGGCGAAATAGAAATCCTCTACCTCAGTGACCGCCTTTATCGGCTCCATCACCCTGAAGTATACTACTGCATTCACTTTCACAGAGACATTGTCTCTTGTGATTACATCCTGTGGAGGCACATCCATTGTCACTGTCCTGAGGCTCACTCTCACCAGCTTATCAATGATAGGCCAGATTATAACCAATCCAGGACCTTTAACAGGTATAACCCTTCCAAGTCTGAAGACCACGCCTCTTTCATATTCCTTCAATATTTTGATAGCACTGGCAAGAAAATAGAGGATCATGAAAACCACAAATATAAGGCTCAAAAACTGTGGTGGAAATACCATACCTACCCCCTTCTTACTTTAATTTTTAGTCCTTTTACGGATTCTACTTTTATTTTTTCTCCCTTTTTAATGGGTTCGTCACTGAATGCCTGCCAGTATTCACCTCTCAAAAGGGCTATGCCCTCATTATGGATATCGGTATGGGCAATACCTTCAAGTCCGATTAAACCCTCAACACCTGTTACAGGTCTTCTTTTCCATGCCTTTACAGCAAGCCCCAAGGTTACAGAAAAGAAGACTGCTGTGATGAGAGCTGCAGGAAGTATAAGGTATATTGAGAGTCTGAGAAAGGGGCCAGGGGTTTCAAATAACATGAGAGAGCCAATAATCATAGAGATGATACCCCCGATGGTTAAAGCCCCATGAGAGGTGACCTTTACTTCCAGTATAAACATGATGATTGCCAGGATTATGAGAAGCAGCCCTGCATAGTTGACTGGTAGGGTTTGGAATGAATAAAATGCAAGAATCAGACAGATCGCTCCCACTACTCCAGGGAATATGGCACCAGGGTTGGTAAGCTCAAAAAAGAGTCCATAAAAGCCGAGAAGCATCAGAATATAGGCTACATTTGGATCACTAATCACCTTCAGGATCTTCAGCCTTGTACCCATCTTCTCCCTTACCAGAAGGGCCTCTTCAGTATGGAGTCTCTTTTTACCAGAGGATGTAATCACTTCTCTGCCATCTATCTTTTCAAGAAGCTCATCGATATTTTTACAGACAAGATCAACCACTTTTAGTTTTAATGCTTCAGTAGCAGATGCAGATACGCTCTTTCTTACTGCCTTTTCTGCCCATTCAGAATTCCTGCCTCGGCTCTCGGCAATGGCCTTTATATATGCAACAGCATCATTCGTTGCCTTCTCGACCATTGTTTTATCCATCTTTCCCCCAATGCCTACAGGATGAGCTGCTCCGATGTTTGTGCCTGGTGCCATTGCAGCAATATGGGCAGCCATTGTGATAAATACACCTGCTGAGGCAGCCCTTGCCCCTGAGGGACTCACATAAACCACTACAGGAACACCGCTACTATTTATAGCCTTCACAATCTGCCTCATGGAGCTATCAAGCCCTCCTGGGGTATCAAGCTCTATTATGAGTACCTCTACTGCTTGTTTATTAGCCTTTTGGATACTCTTTTCTATAAACTCTGATGTTACTGGATTAATCACACCCTGTACAGTTATTACCATTACCTGGGAGGATGGAGCAGAAAGCAGAGAACCTACAATACTAAAAAATATTAATAAACAGAACAGTAGTATAAATCTTCTGGGTTTCATTATTTTAATTATACTACAAACAAGAGGCTTTATTCTCCAGAAATAAGATGCTATTCCTTCAGTAGAGTTGGCTAACTCTTTTTATAAATGTTATACTGTTAATATGAATATAAACTCTGAAACTAAAGTTCTTTGTTCTGTACTCTGCATAGTATTATTCTTTCTTACTCCTCTTTATGCCTTCCAGAAAGCTGAAGATTTTCTGCTTCCATCCCTTCAGGGAGGGGTTTACAGGCTTAGTGATTTTAAAGGGAAAGTAGTGGTGATAAACTTCTGGGCTTCCTGGTGCAGGGAGTGTATAAAGGAGATGCCCCAGTTAGAGGAGCTTTACAGGAGATATAAAGATAAAGGATTAGTAGTAATTGGTATAAATATTGACAGGTCTAAACAGAAGGCTGCTTTGATGATAAAGAATCTCGGAATAAGTTATCCTGTATTACACGATGAGAAGGGAGATGTATTTATAAAGAAATACACTGTTGTGGGATTGCCTTCAACATTTATTGTTGACAAAGAGGGTAGGGTGGTAGCACGACTTATAGGGCAGCAGAACCTAAACTCAGAGGAGTTTATACAGACAATAGAGAGGCTTCTTTATCAGGATAACAGAGGATGAAAAAGTTTATACTTTTTTCTGTGATTTTTATATTTATAATAGCAGCCTGTAGACCCTCGACTTTTGTGATTAGTAAAGGAACAAGAGCATACTACTTTGGCAGAGAGAGTAAAGGGCTTTACAGGTTGTTATGTGAGACAGGAGACCTCAGGAAGGTCCTTAGGGATTCAGACATTCCTGTATACCTTAAGGAAGAATTTTATAGATATATATGTACTGCCAGCCGTTCAGAAGAAAGGGTGATATCTCTTTATCAATTCCTGACTCCTGAAGAGAGAAGAAGCCTTAAACGGGCATTTATAAAACATGGTTATACTGTAAATTATGTTCCCTGTTGAGGATAAGGTTTTCTCTCCGTGAGAGAGAACTCAGTTCCACTCTTTGGTATGAGTATAGAGGAATCTACCAGTGATTGACTCCTTACAGGTGAGCAGTCCCTCTGGAGGTCCTTCATATATGATTTTACCGCCAGCAGGTCCTCCTTCAGGACCCAGATCAATCACCCAATCAGCAATGCCTATAACGTCCAAGTTATGCTCAATTATAACAACTGTATTTCCATCATCAACGAGTCTCCTCAGTACACCGACAAGGGCAAGCACATCCCTGTAGTGTAACCCAACAGTTGGTTCATCCAGTATATAGAGGATGTCTCTTTTTCTGTTGAAGGTCATCTCAGCACAAATCTTAAGTCTCTGGGCCTCTCCACCTGATAGAGTGGTTGAGGGTTGTCCAAGTATCAGGTAACCAAGGGCCAAGTCTTTCAGTATCTTCAATCTATTTATGATCTGCTCTTGCTCTGCAAAGAACTCCATTGCCTCATCTACTGTCATCTGAAGCACCTCATGTATATTCTTGCCCTTGTACAACACCTTTAGTGCCTCTGGTTTGTATCTCTTCCCCTTACACTCCTCACATGTAACATAGATATCCTCAAAGAAATACATCTCAAGTTTTTCATAACCCTCTCCTTTACATCTTTCGCACCTTCCTCCTTTAAGATTAAAAGAGAAGAAGCCAGGGCCGTATCCATGGGCTACTGCATAGGGCTGTTCTGCATATAGTTTTCTTATAAAGTCGAATATTTTGAGATATGTTACAGGGTTAGAACGAGGGGTTTTCCCTATTGGTGATTGATCTATAAGCCTGACACCTTTAATATACTTTATCCCTTCTATATCTCTAAAAGGCAGAGGTCTGTCTGTTATAACCTTGAAACGCCTTGCAACAGCCCTGTAAAGGGTCTCTACGACAAGAGAGCTCTTGCCTGAACCTGACACTCCGGTGACTACAGTAAAAGTTCCTAAGGGTATTCTGAGATCAACATCCTTCAGATTGTTACCCTTTGCACCACGGAGTATCAGAAATCTCTTTGGGCCTTTATGCTGAAGGCTTCTTTTCTTGTACAGTAGCAGAAGTCCTCTATCCCGACCTTTTATATATTGGGATGTTAAGGTCTCTTCCTTCAGGAAGTCACTGAAGGCTCCAGAGAAGACCACTCTGCCTCCATTTCTACCTCCTTCAGGTCCCAGCTCTACAACCCAGTCAGCAGAAGATATAACTGTGGCATCATGTTCAACCACTATTATGGTATTGCCCGCTTCAGCCATCTCTTTGATGATATTAACGATCCTTTGGGTGTCCCTTGCATGAAGCCCTACAGTAGGCTCATCAAGCACATAGAGGGTGCCTGTAAGGCGTGCACCAATCTGATTTGCAAGATTCACCCTCTGGTATTCTCCACCTGACAGTGTCTTACCAAGACGGTTGAGAGTGAGATAATCAAGTCCTACCCTGATCAGAAACTCCAGTTTCATCTGGATCTGCTTCACAATCTCGTCGGTTATCTTCTTTTCGTAGTCTGTGAGTTCCAGATTTCTTATAAAATCCAGAAGCTCTCCTATGGGTAGCTCTCCCAATTCAGCAATATCCTTGTTATTAATCCTGTATGCAAGTGCTTCTGGTTTTAGCCTTTTGCCTTTACAGACAGGACACCTCTCCTGTGATCGGTATCTACTGAGAAAGACCCTCACATGGAGCTTGTACTTTCTTGATTCCAGTTCCTCAAAGAAGTCCTCAATTCCGTAGAAATCTTCTGTTCCTTTGAAAATCAAATTCCTTTCTTGCTCTGTAAGCATGTGGTAGGGTTTGTCAATATCAATCCCGTATTTTTTGGCTTTCCTTAGTAGCTGTTCTTTCCACCAAGAGGCAGCTGGTTTTTCCCATGGTTCAATAGCCCCTTCTCTTAATGATAGGCTCTCATCAGGAACGATCAGAGATTCGTCATATATAAGGATATTCCCAAACCCCTTGCATTCTGGACAGGCCCCTACAGGATGGTTAAAGGAGAAAAGAAGCATTGAAGGCTCTGGTAGTCTGAACCCACAGGAATCGCAGATGTTCTGAGAAGAGAATGAGAGCCTCTCTGTTGTAGAGCCTCTGAATAGCACCACATCCACCCTCTCGTTCCCATTCTTCCAGGCTATCTCCAAGGAGTCATACAGCCTCTCAGGGTCTTTAATAATCACCCTATCGACAACTACCTCAAAGGGACCCTTCATCTGTCTCTGGAGTTCATAGAAACGGTTGCCATCCCATACCCTATAAAAACCCTTTTTCATGAGTTGTTCTGCATCAGTATCTGTGAAAAAGGTGATAATCGCCCTTTCAGAGTGATAATTTTCAAGCAAATGTGTTACAGCCTGATCAACTGTCCACTTTATGATTTCTCTGTTGCAATTCAGACAGTAGGGTTTTGCCAATTTACAGTAAAGTACCCTCAGGTAGTCATATATCTCTGTAAGGGTTCCTACAGTGGAACGGGAGCCCTTGATAGGATTTTTCTGTTCAAGGGCTATTGCAGGCCTGATGTTTCTTATTGAATCCACATCTGGGCGGTCGAGCTTTTCAAGAAATAACCTCGCATAAGTGGAGAGAGACTCAATGAATCTCCACTGGCCTTCGGCAAAGATAGTATCAAAGGCGAGCGATGATTTTCCAGAACCCGAAAGACCTGTTATCACAATAAAGCTATTGTGGGGAAGCCTTAATGAGATGTTCTTCAGATTATTCTGGCGGGCCCCTTCAATCTCAAGGAATTTCATCCCTTTATCAGAGCTTACTTGTATACTCTGCAACAAGGTCCCCTACCTCTGTAGTAGTATATCCCATTTTGCCTGCAGCAAGACTCTTCAGGTGTTTCCCTGTCACCTCCATAACCGCCTTCTCAATTGTATCTGCAGCAGTCTGCTCACCAAGATGCTCAAGCATCATAGCACCTGCACAGATTGCAGCCAAAGGATTGATCACATTTTTACCTGTATACTTGGGAGCAGAGCCTCCTATGGGCTCAAACATGCTTACCCCTTCAGGATTTATATTGCCTCCTGCAGCAATCCCCATTCCTCCCTGGATCATTGCTCCAAGGTCAGTGATGATATCACCAAACATGTTGTCTGTGACTATGACATCAAACCATTCAGGATTCTTAACGAACCACATTGTTATCGCATCCACATGGGCATAGTCAGTCTGGATATCAGGATACTCCTTTGCCACCTCATTAAAGGTCCTCTGCCAGAGGTCCCAGGCGTAGGTGAGGACATTAGTCTTACCGCAAAGGGTTAGCTTCTTGTCTTTGTTTCTCTTTCTGCAGTATTCAAAGGCAAACCTGATGCACCTTTCCACACCATACCTGGTATTAATAGATTCCTGTATAGCTACCTCAAAAGGTGTATCCTTTCTCAGGAAGGCACCTCCTCCCACATAGAGACCTTCAGTGTTTTCCCTCACCACCACAAAGTCTATATCTTCAGGGGTCTTGTCTTTCAATGGGCAGTCCACACCTGGATATAGTTTCACAGGTCTCAGGTTTATATACTGGTCCAGTTCAAATCTTAGCCTGAGAAGTATTCCCCGTTCCAGAATACCTGGCTTTACATCAGGATGACCAATAGCACCAAGCAGTATAGCATCATACCCTTTTAATTCATCAATGGCACTGTCAGGTAGAGTCTCCCCTGTCTTAAGATATCTCTCCCCCCCAAAGTCGTATTCTGTGAAATCCAGGCTGAATCCGAACCTTTCAGAGGCAACTTTTAATACCTTTACACTTTCCCTCACTACCTCCGGGCCTGTACCATCTCCAGGAATAACAGCAATGTTATAACTCTTACCCATTACAGAACCTCCTTTGTTCTTCTCAAGAATTTAGAAACTATCTATTTTATCATAATCGGCCCAATCACTGAATCTCTTGTTGACAAGAACCCTTTGGGTAAGGTAAGTGTAAAATCTTAAACAGAATCAGACGGCGTATTAGGGAAAGAGAAAAGTTTTCAGCTACATCTATTGAGATATTCTTGAAACAACTCTATGTTTTTCCTAAACACGTCAGTATAACTACTTTTTATTCTATCAAATATCTCTTTTGCCGTGGTCTCATCATAAATATGGGAAGTCCTGTTTCTGTCTTCCAGCATGTCAAGTACAACCTCTGCGTCTTCCAGAAACCCTCTTCTTGCAGCCTCTTTAATACAGGATCGCGGTCCAGCACACCTGTAGCCCTCATGTTCAAGGAGTATTTTAATAGATTTCCAGAAGACCTCAAAGGTAAATTCAAATCGCTGTATTGCCCCGTCTCTGTCAAGCTCATCCTTTGCTTCCTTGACAGCATCGTCTAATCTCTGAAAAGCCCTCTTAAGCTTATCTATCGCATATCTTACTTCTTCTATCATATAAAACCCTGCCTGTTTGTAGTACGATTTTTTTGAACTCTCTGTCTACTCTTTCAAGATTTACTAACTCTACAGTATAAATACCTAACTTTTCATCAAGGACATCTTTTATCAACCTTTCTTTTCGTATGTCTACCTCAGAGCCCTCTATGGCAATATCAAAATCTGCATACCTGAGACCTCTCTCCTTGGCCCTTGAACCGAATAGTATTATCCGTTCAGGTTGAAGATAGGAAGTTAGCACTTTAACAATCTCATCGATAGCTCTTTCTTCGTCCATTTCTAAATCTCTTAATCATTCCAACCATATTCACCAATTAGAGGTACGAATAAACATAGGGTATGGTAGGATTGTCGGAACTCTTCTTTTAGTTTTTCAATCTTTACAAGCTGCTGACTGTAACGACTCCCCACAGGGGCTACTATTATTCCATTGTCTGCAAGTTGTTTTTTTAAAGGTTCAGGAACCTCTGGAGCCCCTGCAGTAATAATTATCCTGTCAAAAGGTGCATGCTCAGGTAACCCCAAGGTGCCATCCCTTACAAAGACATATACATTGTCATAACCTAACTGTCTAAGTCTGGACTCTGCCTCTTCTGCAAGAGAGGCTATCCTCTCAATTGTGAATACTTCACGAGCCAGCTCTGCAAGAATGGCTGCCTGATAGCCTGACCCTGTACCTATCTCCAGTACTTTCTCATCTCCCTTGAGTTCAAGGAGTTCTGTCATCTTTGCCACCATATAGGGTTGTGAAATAGTCTGTCCTTCCCCAATAGGAAGTGCCATGTCATCATATGCCCTGTATAGGTCTTCTTCTCTTACAAAGAGATGACGAGGTACTTTAAGCATTGCCTGAAGCACCCTCTGATCCTTTATCCCTCTTGCAATAAGCTGATTCTCAACCATCATTTTTCTGAGTGCACTGTACTCCATCTGGATATAGAAATTTAGATTAGCCTTGCTCCAAGTACATTCTTCATAATTCTCAATCCTGCTTCATGGTCTTCTTTTGAAAGGCCTGCCACTGCATCTGTAACCACTTCAACATTGTAACCTCTGAGCACGGCATCAGAGGCTGTAAACATCACACAGATATGGGTAACACAGCCTGTCAGTCTCAATGTATCAATACCGAGTTTGGTCAAGATTTCATCAAGCTGAGTATTATAAAATCCTGAATATGTTACCTTCTCAATCAGAATATCATCAGGAAGAGGCTTGAGTTCATCTACAACTTCTGCTCCCTTTGTACCTTTAATAGCATGCGGGGGCCAGCCAAATCTCTGAAACTCTATATCATCAGGTTCATGAGAATCACAGACATAAATAACAGGTTCACCCTCTGTCCTTGCCCTCTCAATCTCCCGTTTAATAGCAGGTATTACCCTTCTGGTCTCAGGTACTTCAAGAGGTGCCCCTTCTTTTACAAAATCATTTAACATATCAATAATCAAAAGTGCCCTTTTCATATGACACCTCCTTTTTTTTATTTTTCAGATTTGGAAGATTCTTCTAAGGCTTTTCTGGAACTATCTCTGTGCCAATCCCCTCCCTGGTAAATATCTCAAGTAACAGACAGTGTGGAGTTCGTCCATCAATTATATGGGTCTTTTGTACTCCTGCTTCAAGGGCCTTCAGACATGCCTCGACCTTGGGTATCATCCCGCCTGTTATAGTGCCATTTTTTAAAAGCTTATTGATCTCTTTTCTTGAGAGGGTAGGAATCACATTGCCCTTTTTGTCAAGTATACCCTCTACATCTGTAAGGAGAATTAGCTTCTCTGCTTTAAGTGCTCCTGCCAGTGCAGAGGCAACACTGTCAGCATTAATATTAAGGGTTTCTCCCCTGTCCCCGACTCCAATCGGAGCCACCACAGGTATAAATCCACTATCATCGAGGGTTTTCAAAACCCCAGGATTCACTTCTACCACCTCACCCACCTGTCCGAGGTCAATAATCTCTTCTTCTGATTTTGCAGACTTCCTTTTTATTGTCTTTCTTTTGGCCTTTATCAGCCCTCCGTCCTTACCAGTAAGCCCCACAGCCTTTCCTCCATGGCGGTTAATAAGTGCCACTATCTCTTTGTTTACAAGGCCTCCGAGAACCATCTCCACTATATCTACTGTTTCCTCATCTGTAACCCTCTGCCCTTGGATAAATACCGGCGACTTACCCATTTTCTCCATAGTTTCTGATATCTTTGGTCCTCCACCATGTACCACCACCATGTTTATTCCAATGTAATCCAGCAGAACTACATCCTGTGCAAATGCCTCTTTCAGATGGTCCTGTTGTTGTGCTGCTCCACCATATTTTATAACAAATGTCTTTCCATAGAACTTCCTGATAAAGGGAAGTGCCTCAATAAGTATCTCTGCCTTTTTAATCAAGTCCTTCATAATTTACCTTCCTCTGCGCAAGGAATACATACTATCCTTCCACCTTTTACCCTTGCCTTTGTCTCCATCACCTTCTCACCACAGACCTGACACCTCAGAGAAGGAAACAATCTTGCCACCCTTGGTACCTCCATTCTAACTTCTTTTATATCAAAGAGTTCATCAGTGGATGCCTCAAAAATGGCTTTTAGTTTTTTTGTCTTTCTGTGATGAACAATCCTTAAGACCTCTTCTGAACTGTCTCCATTCTGGTATTTTCTCCAGGCATCCGCCTCCTCAGGTGTCTCTGGTGGAGATTCCCATTTTATAGATATTCTTATTCCTTCTCCATCAGGTTTTCTCAGAAAGGTATAAACCTGTTTGCCATAGTCTATAAATATCAGATTGCCCTTCCCGAAGGTACATCCTGTTAGTACCTGAATAGCATCCACTGCACAGGAGTCATTCTCCACAATAGCAACCAGTTCTTCATCTTTTGCCCTTGGTGAAAAGTTCCTTATCACATATTCTCCTACTCTGTATCCAAGAGCAAGCCCTGGACAGGTATGTCCGTGAAAGGCTACAACATCATCGAAAGTTGTCACAGTATCTCCTCATAGCTCATAATAATTACTTCATACCCCTCTGAGGCGAGTTTTTTTGCTACAGCCCTTGCCCTTTCTATCTCGTAGAATCTACCAATTCTTACTCTATAAAACCTCTCTCCCCTGATCCATCTCTTTTGAATATAGACATTTCTGTAGCTGTATTCCAGAATTCTCTTCAATCTATAGGCATTTTCTAATTCTTTAAAAGAGGCAACCTGGATTGTGAAAGGTCCTTCTGTAACAGAGTATTTAACCTCTTTTACATATACGGGATCTCTACCAAGATACTGTACATATACCCTTGCCGTGCCCTCTGAGATTATTCCTATCTTTCTTGCAGCAGCATAGCTCAGATCAATGTCTCTTCCAGGGACAAAGGGACCTCTATCATTCACCCTTACCACTACAGAGCGTCCATTCTTAGGGTTTATGATCTTGAGTCTACTACCAAAAGGTAGTGTCTTGTGTGCAGCAGTATAGTCATACATATTGAATATCTCTCCTGATGCAGTGGGACGGCCATGAAAATCCTTTCCATACCAGGAGGCTACCATCACCTGGGCTGAAGGCCGATAGGTTACCTCCCCCCCACAGCCCCCGAGAAGAAAAAGCAGCATTATACCTGCACATACACTTTTTATTCCCATGTACACACAGGAGCTGTCAGCTTGCTTCAGTATGACAAACCTCAAATAACCGACCTCTATAGAATGTATCTACTCAGATCCTCGTCCTTTACAATATCACTCAACTTCTGCCTTACATACTCTCTGTCTATAACCACTCTTTCACCTCTTCTTTCAGGAGCCTCAAAGGATATATCCTCCAGCAACCTTTCAAGCACCGTATGGAGACGCCTTGCTCCTATGTTTTCTGTCCTCTCATTCACAAATGCAGCAATTGATGCTATCTCATCTATGGCGTCCTCTTTAAAGATTACCTCTACTCCTTCAGTAGCAAGAAGTTCTGTATACTGTTTTATAAGGGCATTGTCAGGTTCAGTAAGTATCCTTACGAACTCTTCTTTACCAAGAGGGTCAAGTTCTACCCTTATAGGGAATCGTCCCTGTAGTTCAGGTATAAGGTCTGAAGGTTTAGCCACATGGAAAGCACCTGCTGCTATAAACAGTATATGTTCTGTCTTAACAGGTCCATGTTTTGTGGTTACCGTAGTACCCTCTACAATAGGTAAAAGGTCTCTCTGAACCCCTTCCCTTGAGACATCAGGCCCATGGGAAGAACCTCTTGATGCAATCTTGTCAATCTCATCTATAAATACTATCCCTGTCTGTTCTGTTCTTCTGATAGCCTCCTTGGTAACCTTGTCCATATCAATCAATTTGTCAGCCTCTTCTTTGGTAAGAATTTCAAGTGCTTCTTTAACTTTTACCTTCTTTCTCTTCGGTCTTTCAGGGAAAAAGCTACCAAGCATTTCTTTCAGATTTATCTCCAATTCCTCGAGACCAACATTGGATATAACCCCAAAGGGTACCACTTTCTCTTTTATTTCTATATCCACATATCTCTCATCAAACTTCCCCTCTCTCAGTTGTTGTCTCAATTTTTCCCTTGTTTCTGAGTACCGCTGGCCATCATCCTGTTCAGCAGGTCTGAATCCAGTTGGAGGTGGAAGAAGAAGATCAAGTAATCTCTCTTCTGCAAGTGCCTTTGCCTTCTGCTGAACCATCCTCTGATGTTCTCTCTTGACCATATTTACTGCTATCTCAGTAAGGTCTCGGATCATTGATTCAACATCTCTTCCCACATATCCTACTTCAGTAAATTTTGATGCTTCTACTTTAAGGAAGGGTGCCTTTGCAAGTCTTGCGAGTCTACGAGCAATTTCTGTCTTACCAACTCCTGTAGGCCCTATCATAATGATATTTTTTGGCAGTACTTCGTCTCTTAGTTCTGGAGACAGCCTCTGTCTACGCCACCTGTTTCTTAGTGCAATCGCAACAGCCTTCTTCGCCTTATGCTGGCCGATAATATACTTGTCCAGTTCTTCTACGATCTTTCTTGGTGTAAGATAGTCCATTTCGTCTTCTACTGGCATGGGCACAGTAGAAGAAAGATCTTTATCTCTATTTGTTACTCTCATAATCATCCTATCTCCTCCACAATTATTTTATCGTTTGTATAAATACATATCTGGGCAGCTATCTTCATAGATTTCACCGCAATATCCTTGGCTGAAAGATTGGTGTTCTCATACAAGGCCTGTGCAGCAGCCAGTGCATAGGGACCTCCTGATCCAATTGCAGCTACACCCATCTCAGGTTCAATCACGTCTCCCGTGCCAGAGATAATGAAGGTGTGTTCCCGGTCTGCCACCATTAAAAGCGCCTCCAGTCTCCGGAGTATCTTGTCAGTTCGCCAATCTTTTGCCAGTTCCACTGCAGCCCTTGTAATGTTGCCTGAGTAGGACTCCAGTTTGGATTCAAATTTCTCAAAAAGGGTGAAGGCATCGGCTGTTGCACCAGAGAAGCCTGCAACCACACCTCCTGAATACATTCTCCTGATCTTTCTTGCATTATGCTTCAGCACAGTATTACCCATTGTAACTTGACCATCACCTGCCAGGGCAACCTTTCCATTCCGTCTTACACAGAGTATAGTTGTTCCTTTAAGCATTAATCCCTCTTTAATCTTTGATTTACAAACTCTATTATAACCCAAAATTCTTCTACTTTACAAAAAGATAAATATTAAGAGCCGGTCTCTGAATTTGTATAGAGCAGAATCTAAAAATTCTATCGAGACCTGGCCTTGGGAGTGGGTACCTTAGCAAGGTAGAGTACTATAAGACCTATTATCCCTGACAGTAACGAGGCCAATAGAATTCCGAGTTTTGCCATGTCGATGTAACTCTCATCTGTAAAGGACAGGGAAGTAATAAATAACGACATTGTAAATCCTATTCCACCCAGAATTCCTGCGCCTAATATATGGATCCATCGGACTCCTGCAGGAAGTTTCGCCAATCCTGTTCTCACTGATATAAAAGACAAAAGAGTTATTCCTAAGGGTTTACCTATTAAGAGTCCGAGTAGGATACCTAAGGATACTGGTGAATAAAATATGTCAGAGAACTTTACTCCTTCCAGGGATATACCTGCATTTGCAAGGGCAAAGAGAGGAACAATCAGAAAGGCCACCCATGGATGAAGTGCGTGTTCCAGTCTCTGAAGAGGGCTTTCCACATTATGACAGGCCAATTCAATAGATTGTACTGCATTCAGATGTCGTCTGTTTACAAGTATTGAATGTCCGCAGCCCTCAGGAGGACAGTGGAAGTGACTCAGGTACTGTCCAACCTCTGTGAGAAACCTATCAGTACTGTATTTGCCTTTGGCCGGAATAAACATAGCAACGATTACTCCAACCACAGTTGTATGTACTCCTGAGGCAAGTACAGAGAACCAGAGTATGATAGCCATTACTGCATACAAGAGTATTCTTCTGATCCATAAGAAATTTGCTATAGCCAGAATTAAAATTATAAAAAGACTCAACAGAAGATGTTTAATTACTATTGTTTCAGTATAAAAAATGGCGATAACAAGAACAGCTCCTAAGTCATCAGCTATTGCAAAGGCAGACAGGAATACCCTAAGACCAGGAGGTATTCTGTCTCCAAGTAAATAAAGTACACCAAGAGAGAAGGCTATGTCAGTTGCCATAGGAATTCCCCAGCCTCTTAGAGCTATTTCATTCCCATAGTTAAGCATGAGGTATATTAAAGCGGGGAAAACTATACCTCCAACTGCAGCACTTACAGGTAAGACAGCCTTTCTAAAAGAGGCGAGTTCGCCTACAAGGATCTCTCTCTTGATTTCCAGTCCTACAATAAAGAAAAACACTGTCATAAGTCCTTCATTTATCCATTCAATAAGGCTTTTTGATATTTTTATCTCTTCAAAAGATATGGTAAGTTCTCTATGCCAGAAATGGGAATAATCTGTATAGGAGACATTAGCCCATATAAGAGCTATCAAGGTGGTGGCAATTAGAAGTAGACTGCTGGAGGCTTCCTTCTTGAAGAACTCCTGGAAGGGTCTTATAACTTGGAATGAAAAATCTTCAGGTCTTCTAAATAGATTTTTTAGTGTAGAGAGGTCTATCTTCATCTGGTTGTCAGCATCCTAAATGCATCAGACAGATAAGTAAGGACTTCTCCTGCTGTAAGAGAAAATCCTGTTAATCTCTCACTACCAATATCGCCTGCAAGACCATGAATATACACACCCACAACAGATGCCTCAAGAGGTGGTAGTCCCTGAGCAACGAGACCTGCAATAATACCAGTGAGAACATCTCCTGAGCCTGCAGTAGCCAGAGCAGAGCTACCAGTGGTATTGATATAACAATAACCTTCAGGCTCTGCCACAATTGTCGGTGCTCCCTTAAGAACGAGATACATTCCTGTCTCTGATGAGAACTCCCTTGCAAGCTCTATTCTCCTTGTGTTTACCTCCTTTGATGAGAGTCCCAAAATTCTTCCCATCTCTCCTGGATGGGGTGTAAGAATAAGAGGGGCTCTTATCTTATTATTGAGTATCCTATAAAGCCTCTTTCTATCTATTGCTGAAAGGGCATAAAGGGCATCAGCATCCACCACTGTGGGTACAGGGGTTGCCTTTAGCACTTCAATAACAAAATCCAGGGTCTTGGGGTCTCTACCCAGTCCAGGACCTATTGCCATCACATCTGCCTTTTTGTAAAGAAATTCAACCACATCTTCATATGCCTCGTTGGATATAGCTCCAGAGTCTGTATCCTTCAATGGAAGGGTCATCTCCTCAAGCACCTGTATTGAGGTGAGTGCTTTCTGGGCAGTAGCAATTGTTACGAGACCTGCCCCTGTTCTTAGAGCAGCCCTTGCAGTAAGCATAACTGCACCTGTTTTGCCTACTGAACCACCAACTACAAGGACATGCCCAAAGGTGCCCTTATGTGCATCAGGTTCTCTAAGAGGAAGCATATCTTTCACAAGCTCTCTCTGTATTAATTCGTTTTTTATTCTGTCCGAGTTGAGAAGATACGGAGGAAACCCTATATCTTCCACAAAGAGTTCTCCTGTATAGCTTCTGCCAGGGTAGAGGAGATGGCCGAGTTTTGGAAGCCCAAATGTTACAGTCATATCCGCCCTGACAGCAGAGTCCATAACCTCTCCTGTATCAGAAGAGATACCTGATGGAATATCCACGGCTATTACAGTGCTCTGGACAGAATTAATCCTTTCTATCGCCTCAGCAATTCCTTCTCTAACGGGTTTATTGAGACCCGTGCCAAGGATTGCATCAACAACTATTCTGTTCTGTAATTCTCTCTTCTGTGGAATTCTGTCTACCTTGATATTGAGACCAATTTTTTCACATATCTTAAGTTGATTCATGCAGTCATTGCTTAGCCGCTGCAGAGGTGAGAGAAGATATACCACTACTGTCCATCCCTCATTAAACAGATTTCTCGCCACAACAAGTCCATCGCCTCCATTATTACCACCCCCTGATATGACCACGACTTGTCTGTCCGGAGAAAACCTCTCCTTGATCCTCTTTACAACTGACAGACCCGCCCTTTCCATGAGGACCATGGAAGGAATTCCAATCTCCTCAATTGTGACCCTATCAATCTCTCTCATCTCAGATGCTGACACCACTTTCATCTCAGGCCTCCTCTATAACCACCATTCCCACTGCATAATCAGTATCGTGACTGATACTAAGATGACATTTACCCTTTTTAAGGGTGCTATCAAATATCTTCTTTGTATTGCCATGAAGTATAAGGTAAGGGGTTCCATTCTGGTTGTTTAATGTCTCTATCTCTTTGAACCTCAACCCCCTTTTGCCCTTTAATGCCTTTATAAATGCCTCTTTTGCAGCAAACCTTGCTGCTAAGGAAGCATAGGAGACTTTCTCCTTCATACAGTATCTCAGTTCCTCTTCAGTAAATACCCTTTCCAGAAATGCTTTGCCCCATTTCTTCACAGCCTTTTCCACCCTTTCTATTTTTACAATATCCACGCCAACTCCATATATCATTGCTTAGATGCCTCTAATATCAGGGCTTTCATCTGTCTTACTGCCTCCTCTATACCTACGAGCACAGCCCTGGATATGATACTATGTCCGATATAAAGTCCTCTTAATCCCTTAATAGCTGCTACAGGCTTTACATTGTAGTATGTAAGCCCATGGCCTGCATTCACCTGAAGACCGAGGGTAAGTCCTCTCTGTACAGCCTCTTTAACTCTTTCAAGTTCTTCAACCCTTTTCTGACCCAGAGCATTCGCATAGTTTCCTGTATGGATTTCGACCATATCTGCTCCTATCTCCTTAGAAATATCCACATCTTCCTGTTCAGGATTAATAAAGAAGCTTACTGGAAGACCAGCATCATGTAGCCTTTTCACCACCTCAGTGAGCCAGCTTCTCATACCTTTAACATCAAGGCCTCCCTCTGTGGTCAGCTCCTGTCTCTTTTCAGGCACGATAGTCACCAGATCAGGCTTCACCTCTGTGGCGATATTGACCATCTCTTCTGTAGCTGCCATTTCAAGATTCAACTCCACAGGTACCACTTCTCTCAGAAGTCTCAGATCCCTGTCCTGGATGTGACGGCGGTCTTCTCTCAGGTGGACGGTTATTCCATCTGCACCTCCAAGTATTGCCAGTGTAGCAGCCATAACAGGATCAGGCTCAAAAGTAGCCCTCGCCTGTCTGACAGTTGCTACATGGTCAACATTTACGCCAAGAATCATCTTTAATACCTCCAAAGATATTCTATTTTATAATACTCTGTGTTTAATCTGCATCTGAAAATCTCAGAAGGGTGCCCCTTTTCTGAGAACCATACCTGAAAACAGTTATTCCTTTACATCCTTTCTCATAAGCAAGTAGAAAGGCATTCTGGACATCTTCAGGTGTAGCAGTCTTTGGAAGATTCACTGTTTTAGAGACAGCATTGTCAGTATGGAGTTGAAATGCTGCTTGCATCTCAATATGATCTTCAGGTGGTATCTCAAGGGCTGTTTTAAAAAGTCTCTTAATTTTAGGAGGAATACCTTTTATGCCTCTTAAGTTGCCTTTTTTTAGTACTTCCTTCTCCAGATTCCTGGTATAGAATCCCATCTTCTTTGCAATCATAAAGAAATACTTATTTATTTCCATAAACTCTGTCTCCAAGACAAATCTCTTGTAGGCAAGGGCAAAATAGGGCTCAATGCCGCTGGAGCAATCAGCAATCAGGGATAATGTGCCTGTGGGTGCAATAGTTGTTGTTGTGGCATTTCTGACCCTTGGCATACCAGGTTTATCATAGATAGAACCCTTGAAATTGGGAAACACTCCTCTTTCTTTGGCAAGGTGCTTAGAAGCCTCCTTTGAGATCCTTTGTATAAAACCCATCACCTCTTTTGCCATTTTAAATGCCTTTTGGGAGTTATACTGAATGCCGAGCATAACAAGCATATCTGCCCATCCCATCACACCAAGTCCAATCTTCCGGTTTCCCTTATGCATCTTTTCAATCTCTTCTAAGGGATACTTGCTCGCATCTATACAATCATCCAAGAACCTGACTGCAATATGGACATCTCTTGAGAGGGCTTCAAAGTCTATTGAGGATTTGTTGTTTGGATCTTCAGTAATAGGATCTTTTACATACTTTGACAGATTCAAGGAACCGAGGACACAGGCCTCATACGGAAGCAATGGTTGTTCTCCACAGGGGTTTGTACTCTCTATCTCACCAATATGAGGTGTGGGATTTGCACGGTTTATCCTATCTATAAACACAAGACCAGGGTCTCCTGTGAGCCATGCACATTGTACAATCTCCTGAAAGACCTCTTTTGCTTTTAGTTTTCCTACCACCTTTTTGGTTCTCGGATTTATTAGATTATAGTAGTCATCCTTACGTAGAGCCTCCATGAATTCATCTGTGATAGCTACTGAGATATTAAAATTTGTCAACTCTTCTCTGTCCATCTTTACCCTGATAAACTCCAGTATATCAGGATGGTCCACCCTGAGAATCCCCATATTAGCTCCTCTTCTTGCTCCACCCTGTTTTATGACCTCGGTTGCTGTATTGTAGATCTTCATGAAGGAGACAGGACCACTGGCTATTCCACCTGTAGACTTTACTATATCCGCCTTTGGCCTGAGGCGTGAGAAGGAGAAACCAGTGCCACCCCCACTCTGAAGTATCAAAGCCGCATGTTTAAGGGTATCAAAGATGCTCTTCATTGAATCATCTACAGGCAAAACAAAACAGGCAGCGAGTTGCCCAAGATCTTTGCCTGCATTCATAAGGGTTGGTGAATTAGGCAAAAACCTGAGAGAAGTCATTATCTCAAAGAATCTCTCTTGCCATACCTCTTTACTGTTTCCGTAGAGTTCTTCTGAAGCAGCTACATGGGAGGCAACTCTACGGAACATCTCTTCAGGAGTTTCAATTACTTCGCCTTTTTCATTCTTGAAGAGGTATCTTGCTTGAAGAACCTTTAAGGCATTCTGCGTAAGTTGTAACATCTATTTAAACCGTTCAAACACAAACTATTTGTTTTATATATATTATGGATTTAAGCTATAAGGAATTAATATAAGATCAATCTTCTAAACCTTCTATCTTCTGTTCTGGTTGAGTCTGTAGCTTTTTAAGGTCTTCAGGTAATCTAAGTCTCACCACATGGCCTCTTTTGCCAGGAGCCCCAAGCATCTGACCATCAAATGCTATATTTATACCTCCAGCATTCCCGATTTTAAGGAAAAAGCCTTCCTTTGCTGTCCAGCGCTTAGTTTCTCCTGGCTTCAATAGCATGGAGTAGCTCAGATCATTGTCAATCTTGAGATATATCCATGTCTCTTCAATGGTGTTAATTTCGAGCACATGTTTATTAGTATAATCCGCCTCTGCTACCTCAACAGGTGATATAGGCAGGGGTAGGCCCTTAGGCCTTTCCAACTCCTGTACTAAAACCTCAGAGGGCTTGGTCTCTGGCTCTACTAAGGTCTCAACCTTTTCTCTACTGAATAAACCATAGAGGAATGCTCCTGCTGTTATGAGGACAATTATACCGGCTATTAAAAGATGAGCAGAGCGGAATTGTTGCCATTTGCTTTCTTTTATATGAGGTTCTACAGGAAGGTCCTTTCTCACATCTTCAAGATATAAATTTATCCCCTCTTCTGGGTCCAGGGATAGGGCGTGAAGATAGGCTCGGATATAACCTTTAATGAAAACCTCCCCAGGAATCTTTGAGAAATCCTCATTCTCAAGTGCCTTGAGGTACTCTGTCCGAATACGTGTTATTTCAGATATATCCTTTAAGGAAAGTCCTGCATCCTCTCTTTTCTGTCTTAAGTACTCGCCTACCAAAACTCCCCCTTTTAACAATAAGCTATGATAATATAATAAATAATTGAAGAAAAATCAAGATTTTTTTTCATAATTCAGTGAAGTTTGTCCAAAAGTCTTTTTAATCTCTCTTTATCGCTCTTATTCATGGATATGAATTCAATACCGATCTTGTAGGAATCCCTATTTTCGATCTTTGAGACGCTTGTTACACGTCCCTTAAATCTTATCTGCTGGTTGTCAGGGGTAATTATTGACATCTCATATATCTCATCTTTCTTTAGCTCTTCACTGATCTCAATCAACATACCCTCAGAACTGAGTGTCTCAACCTTTAGCTCCTGAGGATGATAGACCTTAACATTGTCCGAAAGGATCTCAAAACGGCCAAAGATTCTTTGTTCTATTGTAGATACCTTATGTTTTTCAATAAAATTGATAATCTCTTCAGCCTTATCAGAAAGGGTATTTTTAAACTTTAGGCCTGCTCTATAAATGGGTACCACATCTCCTTCAGGTGTCTTTTCAAGTCTAACAAGGGTAGACCATACAACCTCACCTTCGAGCTCCAGTTTTTTGTTTCGTTCTAAGGGGATTTTTATTAAGTAGGTTTTGTTTATATTCAATGGCTTTTTGCTTTCAACAGAAATTCCTTTTACACTGATATTTACAATCTTTACCTCTATGGCGAATGTTAAAGCTCCCTTTATATCCTTTACTTTGTATCTTTCACTCCTTCTTCTGTCTTTATTCATTTTACAACCACCCCAGCGTATCCCACTACATATTCATAGTCTCCACTTACCTCTGCTGAGGTAGCATACTTTATTAATTCTGCCCTTGTGGCTCCGAGAAGCCTTGCAGCCTGTAACATCACTGTTACAGGAAGATATCCACACATACTGATCCTTTTTTCCACGACAGTGGTATATAGTCCTGCTGGATCAATGGCAAGAATCTTATCAATGGCCTGCATGTCCAGTGACCTTGCCACAGAGTCTGAAACATAATGGCTCATATCGGAACTTGCCACGATTGTGACTCTGTATTCAGTCTTCTTTACAGCCTCTGCTATAGCTTCTGCTAGGGTGAGACACTCCTGAAGCGATGCATGCATTATTGCTATAGGAATTATTTTCACATCTGTACTAAAGTAAGCAATGAAAGGTAGCTGGACCTCAAGAGAGTGTTCAAACATATGTGCCTTTATATCCTTTGAAACAAGACCAGGTGCATTTTTATAAATCCTATGGGCAAGTACTTCATCTATGGTGAATCTACCTGTAGGAATCTCCCATATCCCTTCTGCCATCAATGATACCTTCTCTCCCATGCCTGTATGGTTTGGTCCAAGGAGTATAAATGTCTCAGGAAATTCTATCCTTGAGAATACAGCACCTGCTACATGGCCTGAATACATAAGCCCTGCGTGGGGACTCACCACACCTATAACAGGCTCCTTAGGTGTATCAAGAATATATTCTGAAACTTCTTTAAGAAGCCCCTCCTTCGTGCCTCTGTAAAACTGTCCTGCTACTGCAGGCCTCCTTACCATTAAAACACCTCTTCTTCCTCCTCATAATATACATCAGTAAAATCAACAAACCTTGTGCAGTATGACAGAAAAGTGAGATGGACATCACCAGTAGGTCCATTACGTTGTTTGGCTATTCTGACCAGTGCCTTACCTTTGTTGTCGGGTTTATTTTTGTTGTAGACCTCATCACGGTAGAGGAAAAGGATGACATCAGCATCCTGTTCTATTGCTCCTGACTCCCTCAGGTCTGCAAGTGTCGGAATCTTATCATGTCTCTGTTCCACTGCTCTGTTTAGCTGGCTTAATGCAATAACAGGAACATCCAGCTCCTTGGCAAGGGCCTTCAGTGAACGGGATATCTCTGATATTTCCTGTTCTCGTCTCTCAAAATTCCCTCTCCCCTTCATTAACTGGAGATAGTCAACAATTACAAGGCTTAGACCATGTTCAGCCTTCAGTCTCCGCGCCTTTGCTCTCATCTCCAGTACTGAGATATTGGTAGAGTCGTCAATAAATATTGGTGCCTCAGCCAGACGGCCTGCAGCAGAGGTGAGTTTATGCCAGTCTTCTTTTTTGATGAACCCTCTCTGGACCTTTTTAGAATCTACCATAGCCTCTGCACAGAGCAGCCTTATTGCAAGCTGTCTTCTGGACATCTCAAGGCTGAATACAGCAACAGGCTCTCTCCTTTCTACCCCAACATACTGGGCAATATTAAGTGCAAAGGCTGTTTTGCCCATAGAGGGCCTACCACCTATAATTATGAGGTCTCCAGGCTGGAAGCCTGTTGTCAGCTCATCGAGATCTTTAAATCCTGAGGGGAGTCCTGTCACAGTCTCTTTGCGGTCATACAGGTGCTCTATCATCTCAAAGCTATCTTTTATTACATCCTTTAAAGAAATAAAAGAACTTTTGATTCTTTGATCAGAGAGGGCAAATATCTTTTTCTCAGCAATATCTACCATCTCATCACCAGCAATGCTGTCTTCATAGACCATTCTAACGATTTCTGTTGCAGCTCTAATGAGCCCTCGCAGTAGCGCCTTTTCCCTTACAATCTTGGCATGATACCTAACATTCGCAGAGGTAGGGACTGTATTCACCAGTGAAGATAGATACGAAAGTCCTCCCACCTCATCAAGCTGCCCCTTTGAACGGAGAAGTTCGGTTACTGTTATGAGATCTATTGCCTCGTTTTTTTCAAAGAGTTCGACCATTGCCTGGAATATTTTTCGATGGGCCTCTCGATAGAAATCCTCAGCAGATACTATCTCAAGGGCTTTAAGAATAGCTTCATTATCAAGCAATATTGCACCAAGTACAGATTGTTCCGCCTCGATACTCTGAGGAGGGACTCTGTCTACGGTCTCATCTATTCCAGTAGTAGGCATGAGAAAAAATTATTCTTCTTTTACAACATGCAGATTTACATCGGCTGTAATCTCAGGATGAATTTTCACTTTCACATTATATTCACCAAGACGTTTAATAGGCTCAGACAGTTGTATCCTCTTTTTGTCTATATCAAAACCCATCTCTTTAAGGGCCTTTTCTATATCAAGGCTTGTCACTGAGCCAAAGAGTTTGTCTTCCTCTCCAGCTTTCGCCTTAATTATTACTGGTTTTTGTGAGAGTTTTTCTGCGATACTCTGGGCAGCATTTTTCAGTTTCTTCACTTTGGACTCAATTATTCTTTTATGATGCTCCAGCTGTTTTATATTCCTTGGATTTGCTTCAATAGCAAGCCCCTTAGGGATAAGATAGTTTCTTGCATATCCATCCTTTACATTAACAATCTCACCCATCATACCGAGATTCTTCACATCCTCTTTAAGTATCACCTTCATATCTTACGCTCCTTTCCTCAAATAATAATTATTTAAGTATATCCAAACCTGATTATATCTTTCAATAATAAAAAAATTCTATTAAATCAATGGGATATGCTTTTCATCACATAGAGTCTCCTGAAGGAGACCAGATTGGTAATTATTGCCAAAGTGAATAGTAGGTAATACAGCTGGTTTACTATAGCTCCCAACATTATCAAAAATAATCTTGTATCTCTTCCAAACCTCCAATGGGCCTTCTTCCTTCGCTTCACAAGTGCATCAAACTTTGTTGCTGTATAGCTATTAACAAAGCTTCCTATAAGTGCAGTATAGCCTACAAGCCATGTTTCAAGTCCTTCCTGGTACTTCCATAAACCAAGTACAATCCCTAAAATAATAATGGCATCAGCATATCTGTCAAGTACAGAATCAAGCCAGGCACCATAATCTGAGGCTTGATATTTCAGTCTTGCCACCTCACCATCACAACCATCAATTACTGAGGAGAGCTGAACAAATAGCCCTCCTATTAATGTGCTTATATAGCTACCAATGGAAAGAAAAAATGCAGAAATAAGACAGAATCCAAAGCTGATGAATGATATAGTGTTGGGCCTTAGACTGGTATTAACGAGATATCTTGTAATTCTCAAAGACAGTGGTCTATTCAGTTTTCTTGATATAAATCCATCTGTTGGTTTTATAAGTTTGCTGCAGAGTATCTCTTCTGCTTTTTTTAAAGCTTCAGCAGTATCTATATCCATCCAGAATCTACCCTTAGAATCCACTGCCAAGAGTCTGCCTTTGGATGCAATTGTCTGCATCCCTTCAGTAAGGGTTTCTCTGCCTTCTTTTATAGCCTCTTCTAATTTATCAAACACCTTAGGAGTGCATAAAAAGATTCCACAATCAATAGCATCAAACTCTGAGAGAGTCTTTCCAAGATTGACAACCCTGTCTCCTTCCACAGTAACCTTTGTGGCATCTTCCATATCCAGATATTCTGCAGGGGTTTTGTCAACAACAAGGGCCACATCAGCTCCCTCGAGCTTTAATCCTTTCAGTTCTTTGACAATAGTGTGTTCAAATATATGATCACCCATCAAGAGGATAAAATTTTCTTTTAGATGTTCTCTCGCTTTTAGTACTGATATAGCATTACCCCTTTTCCAGTCGGGGTTTTCAATATACTCTATTTTTACATTGTAGTTTGAACCTGTTCCAAGAGCTTCTCTTATCTTATGTCCTTGATATCCTATAACCACCACAAATTCTTTTATACCAGCCTCACGTGCAGAGAGAATTATCCTTTCAATAAGAGACAGTCCCAGAAGCTTCACCAAGGGTTTGGGTCTGTCTCCAGAGAGAGGTCTAATCCGTTTACCTCTTCCTGCCGCGATAATAAGGGCCTTCATTATCTCTCTCTCTTACCCTCAATAAACTCTTCCACCATCTGTCTTGCAATATTGTCAGGATACTGTTCAGGTGGATGTTTCATTGTATATGCCGAGATTGAAAGTAGAGGACCTGAGATGCCTCTGTCAAGTGCAAGTTTACAGCATCTTATAGCATCAATAGCACAACCAGCAGAGTTCGGAGAGTCCTCTACAGAGAGTCTTAACTCCAAATGCATAGGTACATCACCAAATATTCGTCCTTCCATCCTGAGAAAACAGAGTTTATTATCCTTAAGCCAAGGGATATAATCTGATGGTCCTATATGGATATTTTTGGGCTCCATAGGCTCTGGAAGCACTGACTGAACAGCTTCTGTTTTGGAGATCTTCTTTGATTTGAGTCTTTCTCGTGCGAGCATATTGAGAAAATCGGTATTACCTCCTGTGTTCATCTGATAGGTTCTGTCCAGCTTTACTCCTCTATCAGCGAAGAGCTTTGCAAGGGTGCGATGTGTAATAGTGGCTCCGATCTGGGCCTTGATATCATCTCCGATTATGGGTAGCCCTTTTTCTTTAAACTTTTTGGCCCAGAGTGGATCAGAGGCAATAAAAACAGGCATACAGTTTATAAAAGCAACCCCTGCTTCAAGACAACACTCGGCATAATATCTTGTTGCATCCTCTGAACCAACAGGCAGATAATTAAGTGCAATCTCAGCACCACTTTCTTTTAAAACCTTTACAATATCAGCCTCAGGAGCGTCAGATATAACAAATGTCTCATCCTCTGGATACTCCTTCATATGGGGTGCCACACCATCCATAACCTGTCCCTTTACTACCTTGACTCCCATGTGAGGGATATCTTTCATAAATACAGTGGTATTATTGGGTGGTGCAAATATAGCCTCACTCACATCCTTACCCACTTTCCTCTTGTCAATATCAATAGCAGCCACAACCTCAATATCACTAGGAGTATAGCCTCCAATATTCCAGTGCATAAGACCTATAGCCTCTTTTTCAGATTTGTTCTGATAATAATAGATTCCCTGGATTAAAGAACTGGCACAATTACCAACTCCAATAATAGCAATCTTTATCTTCCCCATCCTATCACCTCCTCAATTTGGTTTTTAACAAAAATTTTTTAACAAAAAGAACTATACCTTTATCATATATAAATTAGAACTTTTTAATTTTCTCAAAAGATTTTCTATTCTAATGAATTATACACAAAAAATCTTCTTTCAAACTACTTAAAAACACCAAAAGGGAAGAAAACTCTTCAGGAAATATCTTCCTCTCTGAAAAGCAATATGAAGTGTCTTTTGATAAATTTATGGCTATATCTATTATACATAAAAAAGATTAACATTTCAAGATTTACGTTGTTTTTGGTAATGTCAATCTTTCTGTGTAAATTCTTTAAGAGGGTGTAAACTCCAATGCTCATTCAAATAACTTATTACTGCATACACTATCCTCTCTATACTTTCA
>MTOU01000018.1 GCA_002011745.1 Nitrospirae bacterium JdFR-85 | reverse complement strand
TATTCCTCCTTCCTTAAAGTTTTAAAACCTATAAATTATATGGAGGATACACCCTCTTTTCTTTGAATTTCAATTTTACACAGAAGATTTTACATTACCCTTTTCTTGACAATATCTTATCCTTTCAATATAATTATTAATAGGCTTATAAAAGATATAAAAAGGAGAATATAAGATGACAAGGGCTGATATAGTAGACAGGATATACGAAAAAGTAGGTCTTTCAAAGAAAGAAGCTCAAGAGATAATAGAGATAATAATTGATACAATTACAGAGACCCTGAAAGAAGGTGAGACTGTTAAAATAACAGGTTTTGGTACTTTTACTGTACGTAAGAAGGCGCCCAGAAAAGGTAGGAATCCAAAGACAGGAGAAGAAGTAGAGATATCCGCAAGGCGGGTGGTTTCTTTTAGACCCAGTAATATTTTAAAGGAAAAGGTGAATACATAAGATCATGATAAGAGTTGACGCAAAAAGTAAGAAAAAAAGCATTCCACTACCTGAGAAGCTATTTTATAAGATAGGAGAGGTAAGCAGGCTTACAGGGGTGGAGCCCTATGTGTTGAGATACTGGGAGACAGAGTTTTCTTTTCTGAAACCTCGAAAGAGTCGTTCAGGACAGAGGTTATATGTAAAGAAGGATATAGAACTTATTCTGGAGATAAAGAGACTTTTGTACGAGGAAAAATACACCATTGAAGGAGTGAGGAAGAAACTCGGTGGCAGAAGCCTGCAAGTTGTTAATAAAGAACCTTTAGAAGTTTCAGAGGAGACCAAAGAGAAGTTACGCAGAATCAAGGCTCGTCTAAAAGAAATCATAGACAGTTTATAGGTGTTCGGGGCGTGGCGCAGCCTGGTTAGCGCACTCGCTTGGGGTGCGAGTGGTCGGCCGTTCAAATCGGCTCGCCCCGACCAGTAAATTTTTTATCGATACGAATGATGGATTAGTAAAGAAGCCGTGGTTACTCAATCTTTTGAGCTTTTACGGAAAGGTAATAAGCAATCATCAAGATTATTATAACCCCTGCACTCAGTCCTATCTCATAAAGCTTTTCTACAGGTACATGTTCCATAAAAGAGGTCTGTGCCTCAATGAGAAGAATTCTTCTGACAGCAGCAATTATGCCAATAGCAAGAAATGGACCAAGTATAAACTTTTGCTTCTTCAGGAATCTAACTACTGTCCAGAGGAGCTCAAGGATTATCAAGGCCAGAAGCACATCATTTACTAGATGTATAATAGAATTTCGTGAGGGTTCTAATAGATTCAATGCAGCATAATAGAATATAAAACTACATGCAACAAGCAGCAGTACAGCTGCTATCACATGAAAGGCGATATCAAATTTTATTATGATCTTCCGTAAGATCTCTGTTAAACTGAGTTTCTTATTCTCCCTCATCTGTGTTTCTCCTCCCTCTTCAGTTTAGCAGTAAGTGTTTTTATTATATTACCATTGCTGCCAAAATGTATGTGTATATAACTGCCAAGGCAGTTTTTAATGATAAACCCACCTTCAGGTATATACACATCTGAAACACTACTTGATATCTCTGCAATCTCTGAATAGTGGAATTCATGGCCTCTGAGAATGTCTTCTTTGTTGCCCAGAAGTGTATTCTCTTTTAGAATAATCTCTCTGTATCCCAAGCTGAACCGATGGGTACGCATCCTTGCCTTCATAGGATAAACACCCACCATTGGATAAAAATTCCCCTCTGAATCAAATATTCCCTCCATCAGATACATAAATCCTCCACATTCAGCATATACAACACCACCATTATCCACAAACTCCTTTATTGACCTTCTCATCTGTTCATTGGCAGACAGTTGTCCTGCATAAAGCTCAGGATAACCACCTCCGAGATAGAGTCCATCTATACCTTCAGGCAATTTTCTGTCCTGCAGAGGACTGAAGAAGAGACACTCTATACCTGCTGCCTTTAACATCTCAATATTGTCTTCATAATAAAAACAGAAGGCCCTGTCTTTTGCAATAGCCAGCTTTGCTGCTGGTCTGTTGGTAGAAGAAGAAATGAATGTAGATCCGGTCTCTTCTGAAGATATCTCTATGAAGCATCTATTGAGAATACTTTCAATATCAATAAAGGTTTCCACCAAATCTACCAGTCTTTTTAAAAGAGCTTCATCCAAAATTCCCTCCTCGGCAGTATAAAGTCCCAGGTGTCTTTCCGGGATGCCGATCTTTTCATCTACTGGTAGATATCCAAATACCGGAAGTTTACAATGTTTCTGGATAGCATCCTTCACCATCCTCAGATGTCTCTGGCTTCCCACTCTATTAAGGATTACTCCCGCGATTTTCAGCTTTCTGTCGTATGAAAGCATACCTCTTATAACTGCAGCAGCAGTCTCTGCCATTGTCTTAACATCCATTACCAACACCACTGGTAATCCCAGAAGCTTGGCAATCTCAGCAGTAGAGGCATTGGCTCCATCAAAAAGCCCCATCACTCCCTCCACTAATGTCACATCCGCTCTGCTGGCCTTATTCTGAAAAAGTCCCTTTACATACGCATCTCCACACATCCATCTATCAAGATTATAAGAAACAGTACCTGTAACAGCCCTATGAAGCCCTGGGTCGATAAAATCAGGTCCTGCCTTAAATGGCTGTACTTTGTATTGTCTTCTTTTTAAAGCAGCCAATAGCCCCAGCACAACCGTGCTTTTGCCTGAACTACTGTGGGATGCTCCAACTACAAATCCATACATTCCTTTCATCATTCAGACAGGGATGCTTTCAGTTCTTTTATCAGTCTCTCATTGTCCTGTCTTCTTCTGACAGCCACTCTTATGTAGTTCTCATCCAGACCTATGAAATTTGAACAGTTCCTTACCAGGATGTTTCTTCTAGCCAGATGCTCTATTACTCTGAGGGCTTCCTTTAATCTTAGCAGATAGAAGTTCACCTTCGATGGCACAAAAGTGATGCCAAGTTCCTTAAAGGCTGACTCCATAAATTTCTTTTCAGAGGCTATTAACTTGAGGCTCTTCTGTCTGTAGCCTTCATCTCTCAGGGCTGCCAAGGCAGCCACCTGGGCGAGGGTGTTCACTGTCCAAGGTTCTTTGTAGGAGAATACAGCCTCTGTAAGCTCAGGATGGAAGACTCCATAACCAAACCTCAGCCCTGCCAAAGCATAAAACTTCGTCAATGACCTCAATACAATGAGGTATTTGTTGGTCTTTGTCTCCTCACTAACTGAGCCATCAGGCAAAAAGTCTATAAATGCTTCATCCACTACAAGGTAACACCCCTGTCTTTTTGCCTCATCTGCTATCTCTCTCAGAGTGTTTTTGCTCAAGAGTCTGCCTGTGGGGTTGTTGGGATTACAGAGAAAGGCCATTTGGTGTCCTCTCATTGTTTTAATGAATTCTTCAATGTCTAAGTCAAAGTCCTTATCCTGTCTAAGCAATACATAGGTGATTCCTTTTTTATTTTGACCTTTCTGCAGCAACACTGCCCTCTCGTACTCAGAGAATGTGGGCTGGGGTATCAGTACCTTTTCGGGCCTTAGTGTCCTTACAACTAAGTAGATAAGTTCTGTTGAGCCATTACCACAGATGACCTGTGATGGACAGACACCCAGATGTTCCCCAATGACTTCTCTCAGTTTTTTCATTTCAGGATCAGGATAATGCACTACTGTCTTTATACTTTCACCTATTGCCGAAACAACGGACTCTGGCACTCCTAATGGATTTACAGAGGCACTGAAGTCAATGATATCCTCCTCTGCTACACCGAGCATTCTGCAGAGCCTGTAGATATTACCTCCATGTTCATAACTGAGTAGTCTCTGCTTTATATCAGCCATAAGCAAAGTGCTCCTAAGGATGTAGCCAGCAAGGATGAGACAAGGGTTATATGGAGGGCCTGTTCTGCTGCTATGAGATAATCGTGGTTTATCTTCTCTCCTATGGAAGGCTTTTCCACAAGCACACCATTGTAAAGGGAGGGGCCTCCGAGTTCTACACCAAGGGCGCCTGCCATTGCAGCCTCAGGCACTCCACTGTTAGGACTCAGATGTTTCCTGCCATCTCTGAACATCACCATAAGGGCATGTGCAGGTGAAAGCAGTCTTCTGCCTCCTGTGACAACCCTTACGATTCCGACTGCCATAACTATCATAGCCCCTGTAAGCCTGGCAGGTATATAGTTCAGGATATCATCTGTCCTTGCAGCTGCCCAGCCGAAGTAGAGATACTGTTCGTTTCTGTAACCCACCATAGAGTCCATTGTGTTTACTGCCTTATAGAGCATTGCAAAAGGTAACCCCCCGATAATAAGATAAAACATAGGAGCCACTATACCGTCAGAGAGGTTCTCTGACACTGTCTCAATGGTTGCTTTCAGAATTCCCTCTTTGTTAAGACTTTCAGTGTCTCTGCCCACGATCATGGATAGCCTTCTTCTGGCAGTCTCAATCTGTTCTGCCTTTGTTGCCTCAATAACAGCTCTGGCAGCCTTTAGCAGTTCCTTTATAGCCAGGGTTGTAGCCAGAAGCCAGAGAAACAGTGTCTCTGCAATGATACTGGGTACTGTGCCTCTGCTGCCCAGCCCTTTAAGGACCCATTCTATCGCCACCGCTGAAGCCAACACCACAAAGCAGACCCATACCACGAGTACTATCCCTGCCAGCAGCTCCCTAACAGAACCTTTCATCACTCCTCTCAGAAGCCTCTCGGTCTTCTGTACCAACCAGCCCATTGCCCTTACTGGATGGGGGAGACTCTTGGGGTCACCAACAACCAGGTCAATTGTCACTGCTGCCACAAGCTCCAGAGGGGTGATCATAGCCTCAGTTGCCTCAGAATGAACTCTATATCAAGTCTGTCTCTTAGAAGATCTGCCAATCTGTTTAGGGCCCTTTCTTTCATCTTGCTATATACAATGCCTGTCTGAAGGGGCTTCAGCCCCTTCTTCTGTCTAATATAATTGATGAAAGATCGCCTGAAGTCATCATTGTCAAAGATTCCGTGGATATATGTCCCCCAACAGTTGTGGTTTCTTGAGCCGTCAGGGACCACTTGGGGCTCTCTGCCTGGAGTAAGTCTCCTCAGCCTGAAAAGTCCCACCGCTCCTCTGGTTCTGCCCATGTGTATCTCGTATCCTTTAATAGGTCCTTGAAAGTTATAGGGAAGAGTCTGTCTTTTCTCAGGTTCTGCACTCACCTGTGAGGTGATTTTTTCCTTATTAAAGATGGTCTCAATATCCAGTAGCCCAATACCTTCTACCTCAGGATAGGTGCTCTCAATTCTCTCAGGGTCAAGTATCTTCTTTGAGAGCATCTGGTAACCACCACATAGGCCCACAATCTCTGTACCCTTGTGGTATGCTCTGAGAATACTCTCTATGAGACCCTTCTGTTTCAGATATAGAAGGTCTTTTACTGTGTTCTTTGAGCCAGGTATGATAACCACATCAGCGTTTTCTATCTCAACAACACTGTCAGAGTAAAGAAGCTCCACATCTGGTTCATACAAAAGGGGATCAAAGTCTGTAAAGTTTGATATATACTTAAGGCGGAGCACCACTATTTTTATCCCTTCAAACCTCTCTAATGATTGAATAGAGCCCCTTGGAATGCAAAGACCGTCTTCCTCAGGAAGACCAATATCATCAATCCATGGTATCACCCCAATCACTGGCACCCCTGTCTTCTGAGTGATCATATCAAGTCCTGGTTTCAGGATTTCCAGATCTCCACGAAACTTATTGATTATAAATCCCTTCACATATTTCCTGTACCTTCCCAGAAGCTCCAGAGTCCCATACAGGGATGCGAAGACACCTCCACGGTCAATATCTCCAACCAGAAGCACTGCTGCTCCTGCGAGCTCTGCCACTGCCATGTTGGCTATATCCACATCCATCAGGTTTATCTCTGCAGGGCTTCCTGCTCCCTCTATTACTATAATGTCATAAGAACTGCTCAGTTGGTGGTATGACTCCTCTACGGCTCTCCATAGAGTCTTTTTTGAACGATAGTACTCTCTGGAGGACATGGTAGCCAGCACCTTTCCATGTACTATCACCTGTACGCCTGCCTCACCAGATGCCTTCAACAGTACAGGGTTCATGTGTACAGAAGGGAGTACCCTTGCTGCCTCTGCCTGAAGTGCTTGGGCTCTGCCAATCTCCCCACCTTCTGGAGTGATATAGGAGTTAAGGGCCATGTTCTGGGACTTAAAGGGGGCCACCCACAGCCCCATATCAGCAAATATTCTGCATAGGGCAGCAACTGTTAGACTCTTACCCGCCCCTGAGCCTGTAGCCTGTATCATCAATGCCTTTGCCATAGGTCTTTTACGGTTTGTTAAATTATGGTATGCCCTGGCAAGGGTTAATCCAGAAACCAATTCTACAATTATAACAACCATAAGAGGAAATTCAAAAGAGGTATATTTTCTGCTGAATTGCAAGACCTCTGAATATTTGTGGTATTATGTAACACATTTAGGTTTTCGATGGGAGGTAAGTAATGTTTATTGATGAGATTACAATGGAAGAGTTCAGAGAAGGCCTCAGAAGGACAAAGACAGTGATAATTCCATTTGGGACTATAGAGGAACACGGCAGACATCTGCCTCTTGGTACAGACACTATTATTCCAGTGGAGGTTTTAAGAAGACTGGTAGAGAGAAAAGAGGTCTTTGTGGCTCCTCCTGTACACTATGGGGTCTGTACCTCTACAAAGTTGCACCCAGGGACGATCACCATTTCAGCAGAGACATTAAGAAGGCTGACTCTTGATATAGTAAGGGATGCCTATAGAAAGGGGCTACGGAATTTTATCCTCCTTTCAGGACATGGTGGTGGTTTGCATCTTAATGCACTCAAGGAAGTGGCAGAAATACTCGTTGAAGAGCTTGAGGAAATAAAGCTGGCTGTTGTCTGTCCTTATGATATACTTTGGGATGAACTCTCCAGGATAGCTGAAACTGAGAATGACTCCCATGCTGGTGAGATCGAGACATCAGTCATTATGTCTTTGAGACCAGATCTGGTAAAAGGCACATCTGAGGAGGAGTATCCCTCTTTTCCAAAACCAATTGTGGTTAGGGACAAGCTGAGATGCTGGCCAGGCGGGGTCTGGGGTAATCCTCTTAAGGCATCAAAGGACAAAGGTGAAAAGGTGGTAGAGTTGATTATTGAAAAACTTATAGAGGTGATTGAGAAGGTAGAGTCGTACAGGGAGTGGTAATATACAACAGTGATGAAGACTACCCTTTACCTTATACGCCACGGCCATACCAAAGGCGCAGATGAGTATCGATACAAGGGACACACTGATGTTGAACTCTCAGAAAGGGGTAGACAGCAGCTAACCTTACTGGCCAGACAGATGCAGACCAGTGGAATTAGACTTTCTGCCCTTTATTGTTCTGATCTGAAGCGTGCCCTTCAGAGTGCTGAGATACTCGGCAGGGTATTGGATGTAAAGGTTACAGAAGTATCAGACCTTAGAGAGAGGAACTTCGGTGAATGGGAAGGTATGAGTTTTAGCGAGATATCCGAGGCTTATCCTGTAGAGTTCAACAATTGGAAGAAAGACCCCTTGAGGTTTCATCCGCCCAAAGGAGAAAGTACCATTGAAGTGGCAGAGAGGGCATTGAAGACCTTAGAGGAGATTATGAAACGACACCTTGGAGAGAGCTTTGGGGTAGTTGCCCATGGAGGAATAAACAGGGTGATACTCTGCCACTTTCTCGGACTACCACTGCATAATCTATTCAGGATAGAACAGGATTATGGATGTCTGAATATTATTGATATGTATCCTGATGGAAATCCGGTAGTGAGACTTATGAATTATGTTCCCTACGGAGGTGTGTAGTGATAAAGGTTGAGATTCCAGGTTTTGGAGGGGTTGAGATAGAACATCTCGTCTCTGATTTCACTGGTACTCTTTCGGAGGATGGTCGTTTATGCCCAGGGGTGAAGGAGAGGCTCAACAGACTCTCACAAAGGCTTAGAGTCCATATCCTCACAGCCGATACCTTTGGAAGGGCAAAAGAGGAACTTCAGGATGTCAACTGTATACTGCACATTCTTCAGGGAGCAGACCATGATATCCAGAAAGAAGAATATATTAAAAACCTCGGCCCTGCGAAGGTCTTTGCCTTGGGAAACGGCAACAACGACAGAAGGATGCTTCAGACAGCCAGAATAGGCGTCGCAGTACTTCTCCGTGAAGGTTGCGCTACAGATGCCATCCGCTCAGCAGATATACTTGTAAAGTCAGCAGAAGACGGTCTTGACCTTTTGTTGAACCCCAAAAGGCTAAAGGCTACTCTCAGGTTCTGAACCACAGATTATTTAGCCACTAACACAGAACATTGAGCCAGGGCTATCACTCTTTCAGCTACACTTCCCATCAGGAGTTTAGTAAGTCCTGTTCTTCCGTGGGTTCCGATTACGATAAGATCTGCCTTTTTAATTTGGGCAGTGGTAACGATGGCTTCATAAGGGGTGCCGGTTACTGTAATAGCCTCAATCTTTATACCTTCCTTATGGCAAATCTCCTTAACCTTTTTAACATTATTCTCTGCCTCTGGAATCTCCTCTTCTTTATGTGCCACAGAGATTGCTACAATGTTGCTTCCGTGTTTTTTTGCCAGAGCTACTGCGGCAGATATGGCTTTCTCACTATACTCTGATCCATCTGTGGCAATAAGGAGTCTTTTAAACTTTAATTCTCCTGCCCTTGGAACAACGAAGACACTGCAGGGGGAATGACCAATCACCAAAGCTGTAACACTCCCCATCATCAGCTTTTTAAGGCCTCTTCTGCCCCTTCTGCCCATTATAATGACATCTACATTTTTGCCCGATGCCTCTTCAACAATAAACTGATAAGGTTCTTCGCCTTTGTGAAAAATAGTTTCACAATTAATGCCTTCTTTTTCAGCCCGTTCTTTTGCCTTAGATAATACTTCAAGGGTTTCTCTCTCTATCGTTTCTACCACATCTGGAGAATGAGTTAGTTGTCCGAGGGTAACTTCAGCTACTGAAAGAATGTAAAGACTACCACCTGTAACCTTTGCGAATTTAAGCGCTTCTCTTACCGCCCCCTCACTGTACTCTGAGCCATCAAGTGCCAGAAGGATATTTTTAGTATTTAGTAGTGCATCAGATACTGACATTTTCCTTACCCCCTTTCAATTTCATTATATCACAGAAAATGGGATTTGACTCCTAAAAATAAGGGGCTATCTCTCAATTTTGAGAAGATGGCCCCCTTATTAAGGATTCCCACGTCTGTTATATAGATATCCAGCCAAACATAGATACAGTAGTTATAATCCCTGCAATGAATGCAAGTACACTGAAGACATACTGTTTTTCTCTTAGTAGCATAATTGCGGCACTGAATATTGCAGGGACTACTACAAAGACCCCAAAGGCGAGGCCTGCCATAGCAATGCCATTACCGGTAAACAGATGCTGAAGATACCAGTGTCCATTAGGTAGTGCACCTGTGGCTCCTTCCCATATCTCTTTTACACTTTTGCCCTGCCAGATGGCAGACAGCAGATAGCCAGGATCAATATAGTTTCTCTTCGTGACAAAGGTTATCATAGAGCCGATGATAGATATTATTGAGCCTATAACTGTTCCCCAATATATAATTTCTCCATAAACACGTCCTGAAAGTGCTGGTTTTGGTCTGTCTTCACTCATTTCTTAACCTCCTAAAATATTGGTATATCTATACCGAATAGTCCTTCAATCCCTCTTGAAAGAAGTTTCGCACTGGTGAGAAAGAGGATCACGATTAGGATCTTTCTCACGAACCCTGCCTTAATCCTGACAAGTATATATGCTCCCATAATGCCTCCTATTACCTGTCCAAGCATCCAGGGCACAGCAAGCACAGCAATGAGTGAGCCATATAGGATATAAGGCCAGATTGCTGCTGCATTACCCATCGCGAGGAGTACTCCACTGCAGGCAGCAGATACCTTCAAAGGTACTGCCATCACGAGGTTAAGCACCGGCACCACTGCCCATCCACCACCAAGACCAAAAAAGCCACCAGTGAATCCTACTGCAAAAAAGAGTAGAAATCCCAGAAGTGCCTTTGTTGCCTGAAAGCTGACAACCTTCTGCAGAGACTCTTCCCAGTAGGCAGAATAGAGTCCAAGCTTTTTGCTGAAGCTGTCAATCTTTTTGGGTTGGGGATATTCGGTCTTTGAACCACCAAAGATGAACATAAAGGCAATAAATACAAGAACACCTCCAAGCAGAAGCCTCACTATCGCATCTCCTGTGGCACCCATCGCCTTTGAAAGGTGTATTGCACTGAAGGCTCCAGACATTCCTCCTATCACGATAGGCACAGCGCAAAAGAAAACGATCTTCACATCTGCAAGACCCTTCCTCATGAAAGGCCCTGTAGATATAAGACCGCTGAACATCGCAACTACAAGCCCTGTTGCCCTGATCAATACAGTGTCAATAGATGTGAATGCAAGCATTACCGGAGTAAAGAGCACTCCACCTCCAATCCCAGCAATCACAGCTATAATCGCAATAAAAGTACTGAACAGGAAAGACCCTACTACCACCATCCACATCCCTGTTGGGCTTAATACATCAGTCCCCTGAAGTTGGTTAAACAGGAACATGATGATATAAGCCACAACAGTCAGACCGATTAAAACAAATAACTCAGGAACGCTTTTTAGAAGTGACCGCATTTTAGCCTCCTATATGAGAATTAAAAATTTTTGCATAGGGGGTAAAGCAAAAGTAATGATAAAAAAAAGATTATAAAGAAGTCAAAATTTTTGATTTTTAATTTTTTTATAGGCAATTAAGGGAAAATTATGGCTCTGGACTATCTTCTATAGTCTTTTTGATTATTTTTATAAGTTCTTTAAGGATTTCTCTTGCAGTTATTAATCCTATAATCTTATCGCCATCCCTTACCAACAGCTGTCTCTGCATCCTTTTCTTCATCTTGGCTATTGCTGAAAGCAGTGAGTCATCTATGTCTACTGTCCTGACAGGGGATGACATTATATCCTTAGCAGCAAGATCTTTGGTAGTTTTCTTATCCTTGAGGATATCTATAACTCCCAGGTGTTTAAGTATATCAGGGTCTTCAATCAAGTCAAGAAAGTTTGGCAGAAAGACTTTTATTACATCGATAAAAGATATTATCCCGACAGGATCGTTGTTTTCATCAACAACAACAATTGGTTGTCCTGTTTCATACAGTAGCTCTGCCACCTCCTTTATTGTTGCCTCTTTTGATATAGTCTTTACAGGGGTTAAAACACAGTCTCTTATTTTCATTATCTGCTCCATCATTTATAAAAGCTAAAGAATGCTAAAACAAATACAGCTCCTGTGAGACAAGTAATTGCCATCACTATTGAACCAGACTTGAACCATGTCTTGAATGTAATGGGATTATCTGTCTTCTCACTCATGCTCACAGTAATAACATTTGCTGTAGAACCTATGGGTGTTCCATTGCCACCAAACCCCACGCCAAGGGCAAGAGCCCACCAGAGGAAATCCACATCCAGACCATGTTGCTTCAGTGTCTGTATAACAGGTATCATAGCCATTGTGAATGGTATATTGTCAACAATTGCACTCATTATGGCTGAACCAAAAAGGACAAGGAGAAAGAGTAGTACCTCATTGGATGAGCCAACACTGACGATATAATTGGCTATTCTACTGATAAGGCCTGAATGTTCAATACCACCTACACATACAAAGAGGCTTATGAAAAAGAGCAGTACACTCCATTCCACATCATGAAGTATCTCATCGATGTTTGGCCTTAAAAGTGCAAGGGCTACAGCGGTTCCGATAATGGCTACAAATGAAGGGAGTAGATGCAGATGATGATGAATGAAGAACAGCACTATTATTATCATTAATGCAAAAAGAACTTTCTTGAGACCTCCCAGGTCCTTAATGCTGTCTCTTTCATCCATACGCATAAGTGCATCAATATTCTGCGGTTTCTTGGCTAACTCCTTCCGGTAGATTATCTTTAAAGAGATTGTAGTAAGTACAAGGGCAGTAAATACTACAGGACCCATATGGATAAGAAAGTAACTAAAATTATACCCAGCAGCAGAGCCTATCATGATGTTTGGAGGGTCTCCAACAAGGGTTGCAACTCCACCGGTGTCAGACAGAAGTGCTTCTGCCATCAGCATGGGGATTGCACTTATTCCTAACATCTTTGCAACAAGGATTGTGATAGGCGCTATAATGATTATAGTGGTAACATTATCTAAGAACATAGAGACTACGGTTGTTACAATTCCGAAATATAAGGTGAGTTTCCAAGGGTCTCCCTTTGTCTTCTTTGCAGTCCATATAGCCAGGTAGTTGAAGAAACCTGTTTTCTTAAGCATTGCCACTATCATCATCATTCCAAAGAGAAGAATGATAGTGTTGGCATCTATTGCTTTCAAGGCTGCAGACTGAGAATAAAAACCGAAAATCATACCAGCAATGATCATTGAGACAGCGCCTACAAAAGCAGCTATAGTTCTGTTTATCTTTTCTGTGAAAATGACAATGTAGGTGATTGCAAAGACCACACCAGAGACTATGATACCAAGGGTATTATGAGATCCTTCAATCAAGCTATACTCCCCCTTACTGTTGTATTACTTGAAGTTATCGATTTTATAAAGCACAGCAGACTATTTTATCTCTGTTTACAGGATTAAGTCAAATTTACCAGTTATAATACATAGTATCTTAACCAGACATAAATCATGGATATAAAGATGGTCAGGATGGTTACTGGTACCCCATACATGAGAAATCTCAGGAAGGTTATTTTTCTTCCTGCCTTTTCAGCTAATCCCACAACGATTACATTTGCGGATGCTCCAATAGGTGAACCGTTGCCACCAAGACAGGCTCCAAGTGCTAAAGACCACCATACGGGCATAAGGTCTGGATGTTGAAGTAGGTCTAAACCTGTTTTGTCAGGCCAGAGCTGTTTTGCCATGTCTATTACAAGGGGATTCATTGTAGCAACATAGGGTATGTTATCCACTATTGCAGAAGCAAAGGCTGAAAACCACATTATGAGCATACTTGTTGCAAAGAGGTTGCCTCCTGTTAGATCAAGCATTTGTATAGAGAGCCATTTAATAAGTCCCACCTTAACGATACCACCTACAAGTATAAAAAGGCCTATAAAAAAGAATATGGTTGGCCATTCTATCTCTGCAAGGTAATGATGAGGACTTTGTGTCTTTGAAAGCAGAAGCAGCAATCCTGCCCCGAAAAGGGCAATAGTGGCAGGTTTGTAATTGAGCATTCCATGAAAGACAAAACCACAGAGTACTATACCGAGGACAAAGAGAGATTTCTTCAGCATAACAGGGTCTTTTATTGCTTCCCTTTCGTTCATCTGCATAATTCTCTCTTTTAGTTCTTCCTTTGTTTTCAATTTTCTTCCAAAGACGAGCTTTATAACCAGAAGCATCACAAGCATTAATACTACAACAACAGGGGTGAGATGATATATAAAGTCAATAAAATTAAGCCTTGCCTTTGATGCGATCATTATGTTTGGAGGGTCGCCTATCAGTGTAGCTGTTCCACCTATGTTTGAGGCGAGTACCTGGATGATAAGAAAGGGTACAGGATCAACCTCAAGTGCATCGGCTATAAGAAAGGTTATAGGTACAATTAACAGCACAGTGGTAACATTATCGAGAAGGGCACTAAGGATGGCTGTTACTACAAAGAGAACCATCATTATCCTCAAGGGTTCTCCTCGACCGATCTTTGCACTTTTTATTGCTACATATTCAAAGAAGCCTGTTGTCTTAAGTATATTTATAATGACCATCATCCCGATTAGTAGAAATATTACATTCCAATCAACCCCGAACTCCTCAACATAGAATGCCTCATGTTGTTCAAGTACCTTCAGTACAAGCATCAGTGTGGCTCCAACTATGGCAATAATGGTCTTGTGTACCCTTTCAGACACAATAGCCACATAGGATGCTATAAATATTATTGTGGCAGTCCAGAATGTAGTGTCCATTACAAAGGGTGATGTTGCTGTTGTAGCCTCATGAGCCATTGTTGTCTACCTCCTTCTCATCAAAAAGGGCCTTTACAATAGCATAATAGAGATCTCGTATATATATCATTCCCAATACTTTTCTGTCTTTATTTATGACAGGAATTCTTTGAAGATTATGTTTAACCATAAGAATAGCGCATTCCATCAATGGCGCATCCTCATATACACTGATTACCTCTTTTGTCATGATCTCTTTTATTTTTTTGTCTGCTACCTTCTTTGCCATCTCCTCAAGCATACCATCCCATGTAAAATCACTGAGTTCTGTAAATGACATATAATGAGGTATTATGGCTTTGAGAATATCAATTATTGATATTATTCCTATAAGAGTCTGGTCCTTATCGAGGACTACCAGTCCTTTAACACCTATCTTTTTTTCTTCTCTTAGCGTTACCCTCATTTTATTAACCGCTTCCTTTAACGTATTCTCTGGAGATAAATAACCTTTTATTGGTTCCATTATATCTTTTGCCCTCATTTCTGCCCTCCAAAATATCTTGTAATATTGCTAATATAATACATTTCCTAATAAAAGCTTGTAAAATTATTTTTTAATGCCCAAATTCCAAAGTCCTCTTTATGAATGTTTTTTTAGGTTTATATTCGGTTTTTGTAAGTAATATTTTAATTTAGATTGACATTATCGTATCTGTTAGTTTAGGCTTATCCAAAAGTTGAGAGGCACGATGGAGGAGTATACTTCTGGAAGGCTTTCGCCTGCACAGTTACTTGTAAGTGGATTTCTTGGATTGATTGCCTTCGGAACAGCTCTTTTAATCCTGCCATATTCCACAACCCATGGTATTAGTCTAATTGATGCCCTCTTTACAGCCACCTCCTCAGTCTGTGTAACAGGACTGATTGTGAAAAATACCTCTGTAGATTTCACTCTTTTTGGCAAGATCGTGATTTTGTTTCTCATACAGATTGGCGGGCTCGGTTATATGTCTATGGCCACAATGCTCGCACTTGTTGCAGGCAGAAGGATAGGTCTTTTTGAAAGAGTGATGATAAAAGAATCATTAAATATCAGCTCTCTGGAAGGCATTATAAGGTTTATGAAGAGAATGCTAATATTTGTCTTTAGTGTAGAACTCTTGGGTGCTTTGATTCTGATCTCTGTTTTCATAAAAGAGTTTTCCCCTAAGGATGCTATCCTCATGGGTGTCTTCCATTCCATATCAGCCTTTAATAATGCAGGATTCAGTCTTTTTCACGATAGTTTTGTGCGCTACAGAAGTGATATAACACTTAATCTAACAGTTGTAACCCTTATTGTGCTTGGAGGAATAGGTTTCATAGTGATAAATGACCTCTATGAGAAGTTAAGAGACAGACACAGGAGACTGATGCAGCATACCAGAGTGGTGCTCTCTGTAACAGCCCTGCTTATAATAGGTGGAGCTATGGTTATATTCTTCAATGAGAGAAAGTTTCTTTTTTCAGATATGGAATTCTTCGAGAAGGTGCTTTCTTCAGTATTTGCCTCTGTTACTGCCCGTACAGCAGGTTTTAATACCATACCCTATGCAGAGCTTCAGCCTCAGACGCTATTCTTTACAATTATACTCATGATAATAGGAGCATCCCCGGGAAGCACGGGAGGAGGAATCAAAACTACCACCTTTACAGTAGTACTTCTTCATATATGGTCAACAATTAGGGGTCGAAGGGATACTGTTATATTCAAAAAGAGGGTACCAGAGATTCTGGTCTCACGTGCGCTTGTAATAATGGCACTTGCTGTACTTTATGTCACCTTCATCACCTTTGTTGTTGAAGACATTGAACATACAGGATTCCTTTCTACCATGTTTGAAGTGGTTTCTGCCTTTGGCACAGTGGGACTTTCTGTTGGAAGTGGCGATTCCTTAAGTCTTGTGGCTACTTTTTCGTCTTTGTCTAAGGTCATAATTATTCTTACTATGCTGATAGGTAGACTCGGGCCTCTAACCCTCTTTATGGCCCTTTTGAGGCAGAAGGAGGAGAGGATCAGATATCCTGAGGGAAGGCTTATGATTGGTTAGATCAGGAGAGAAGTTTTTGACTTTTAGATCACTCTGGTGGTAGATTTGATTGTATGAAAAAGCAGTTTGCCATTATAGGGCTTGGGAGGTTTGGTTCTGCTGTGGCAGAGACTTTGGTGAAACACGATGCTGAGGTACTTGCTATTGACAAGGATGAGACAAAGGTGAAGGCACTTACTGATAGGGTTACTCTTGCACTTGAGCTTGATGCCACGGATGAGAAGGCCCTGAGAGAGGCAGGGGTCCAGAATGTGGATGTTGCAGTGGTGAGCATAGGAGAGAATATTGAGGCGAGTATCCTTGTTGTAATGCTTCTGAAAGAGCTGGGGATCAAGGAGATTATTGCAAAGGCAGTGAATGACCTTCATGGTAAGGTTCTGTCTCATATTGGTGTCAATAAGGTGGTATATCCAGAAAGGGACATGGCTCAGCGAGTTGCTCAATCCTTGATAAAGCCAGAGTTCTTAGAGCAGATAGTCTTGTCTCCGGAGTATAGTATTGTAGAGATGCCGGCTCCTGCATTTCTTTGGGAGAAATCTATAAGGGAGTCTAATCTAAGAGCAGAATATGGAGTAAGCATTATTGCTATAAAACACCAGAGTATTGTTAATGGTGAAAAGAAGGAGATATGGAATATTAATCCTTCACCAGATGATGTGATTCATAAAGAGGATATCTTAGTGGTACTTGGAGCCAATAGTGACATTGAGAAACTGGGTTAAACTCTTCTCTTAAATGATTCTGTGCTTAGAAAGAGAAAGACTACCGAAACCAGTACTATTACCAATAGATCAACAGATAGAGGAAAGTCAGATGCCATTGCTGTTGTCTCTGTAGGTAAAAGTACATTCTTCAGGGCATCTACACCATAGGTGAGTGGATTTATCTTGGCTATCATACCGAAGACCTTTGGCAACTGTTTTACAGGATACATCGCTCCTGAAAGGAAGAACATGGGCATAACGATAAAGTTCATGATTATAGAGAAGCTTTCAAAGCTCTCATAGAAGGTGGCTATAAGTATGCCGATGGAGGATATGGAGAATGCTATCATTGCCGAAACACCGACTGCCATCAGAATCTGTAATAATCCTATTTTTAGTCCTACCAATGGAAAAAGCATCAACACAATGAATGCCTGAATAGTGGATATTATGGTTCCACTTAGTGCCTTGCCTATTACTATTGAGGTTCTTGATACAGGTGCAACCAGTATCTCCTTCATATAACCGAATTCCTTATCCCATATTATAGAGATAGCAGAAAATATAGAGCTGAAGAGTATTGTCATGGCAATTATACCTGGGAAGAAAAACTGCATATAGGTGATGTCACCTTTAAGAGGCACGATTCTTGACAAACCACCTCCTACAAGAAAGAGCCAGATTGCAGGCCTTGCAATTGTGGACAAGAGTCTGGTCCGTTCTCTCACAAACTTTTTGAATTCCCTTGCTGTTATAACATAAATGGTCCTACCCTCTATCAAACCGCCTCCTGTATGCTCTTATAGCCTCTCTGAATTCATCTGTACTGTCCCATTCCTCGTCACGGATATGTTTCCCTGTAAGTTTCAGAAATACATCATTGAGTGTGGGTTTCTGGAGTCTTACAGAGATAACACTCTCACCAAGAAGTCTTATAATCTCAGGAATTAAGGTCTCTCCCTTTTTCACAGGGATAAACATCTCCTTTTCTCTTAACACAGGCTTCAGACCAAGTGCTCTCTCAAGTATATCCTTTGCAGCGAAGTTGTCTCTTGTCTTCAGATACACTATATCACCTCCCACTGTTTTCTTTAGTTCCTCAGGACTGCCTTCAGCAATGATTCTTCCTTTGTCGATTATTGCAATTCTGTCACAGACCTCTGCCTCTTCCATATAGTGGGTGGTCATGAATACAGTTACTCCTTTCTCACTGGGGAGTCTCTTTATAAAATCCCATAAACTCGCACGACTCTGAGGATCAAGACCAAGGGTTGGCTCATCAAGGAAGAGGACCTTGGGCTGGTGTACCACTGCCCTTGCTACCTCAAGCCTTCTCCTCATTCCGCCAGAAAACCTTTTTACAAGGTCATTCCTCCTGTCATAGAGACCAACAAACCTCAGAGCCTCTTCAACCCTTGTCTTCCTGAGCTTTCTGTCTACATTGTATAGAATAGCATGGTAGAGGAGATTTTCATAGGCAGTTAGGTCTTTATCAAGAGTGCTATCCTGAAAGACAATGCCAATAGCCTGACGCACCTTTGCAGGTTCTTTTACACAATCAAATCCATATACAGAGGCCTCCCCTGAGGTAGGTTTCAGAAGAGTACAGAGTATATTTATTGTGGTAGTTTTACCAGCACCGTTGGGACCAAGGAACCCAAAGATACTATTCTCCTGTACTTCAAAAGAGACCCTATTTACAGCGACTATTGAGCCAAAAGACTTGGTAAGTTCTGAAACACGAATGGCAGACATTAGACCCTTAACTGTAGGGTTATGAGATAGTTACTTCTCTGTCTGGTCAGTCTTCTGTTCTGTGGGTGCCTTCTGTGGAAGTTCTTTTACCCCTCCCTGCTCTGGTAGGGCCGGGATTGTTTTATGTTCAGGAACCACAGATTCTACAACAGAGCCTCTCTTAAAAGAGATTATGGTTAATATAAGAGAGGAGACCATAAAAATAACAGCAACAGCCGTGGTGAGTTTACTGAGAAAGGTTGCTGCACCCCTTGCACCAAAGAGTGTCTGACTTGAGCCTGAACCAAAGGCTGACCCAAGTTCAGCTCCCTTACCGCCTTGAAGTAGCACCACCACAATCAGAAAGATACATACGAAAACATGTATTATTATCAATAGAGATGCCATTTTTCTCTAACCTCCTTTATGGTTCTTTAAATCTCACTATTTTGGAGAAACTGTCTGGTTTCAGAGATGCTCCTCCCACAAGGGCACCATCCACATTTGGCTGTGCCATAAGAGAGGCGATATTGTCAGGCTTAACACTTCCTCCATATAGGATTCGTATCTGCTCTGCTTCATTTCCATAGAGTGTTTTTAATTCTTTACGAATAAAACTGTGTGCCTCCTCTGCCTGTTCAGGTGTTGCTGTCTTGCCAGTACCTATAGCCCATACAGGTTCATAGGCAATAACAAGTCCTTGAGCAGATAACCCCTTCAGGCCTTCTGTGATCTGTCTCTTCAGAACCTGCAAGGTTTCACCAGCTTCTCTCTCCTGCAGGGTTTCTCCGATACAGAAGATTATGCCAAGGTCTGCCTCTTGGGCTGCCCTTATTTTACGATTTACAATCTCATCTGTCTCATTAAAGTACTGACGCCTCTCTGAATGTCCTATAATCACATAGGTGCACTCCACATCCTTCAGCATTAAAGGAGAGACCTCTCCAGTGTATGCTCCTTCTGTTTCCCAGAACACATCCTGTGCTGCCAGTTTCACATTGCTGCCTTTTAAGAACTTGGCTGCAACCGGTAGACTGGTGAATGCAGGAGCAATAACTATCTCTACATCCTTAACACCATCCACCAAGGGGAGGAACTCTGTTATGAATTCCCTTGTTTCAGCAGTGGTCTTGTTCATCTTCCAATTGGCTGCTATCAATGGCAGACGCATGGTATTAATTAAACACCAAAAAGTGTAGTTATGTCAAATCCTTATGCTCTCTCCTCTGTCTGAAGAATCTCCTGAGAAGTTCTGAGCATTCTTCTTTAAGTACCCCACCTGTGACTTCTACCTTATGGTTGAGCCTTTCATCTGTAGGGATTCTGTAGAGGCTTTCAACAGCTCCTCCCTTAGGGTCTCTGCAGCCGAACACAAGTCTCTTTACTCTGGCATTCAGAACAGCCCCTGCACACATGGGGCAGGGTTCCTTTGTCACATATACTGTGGCATCGGTAAGACGCCAACTACCTCTCTTTTTTGCAGCCTCTCTTATGGCAAGCACCTCAGCATGGGCAGTTGGGTCCTGTGTCTGCTCTCTCCTGTTATGTTCTGCTGCCACCACCTTCCCATCTATAACCACTACTGCTCCCACAGGTACCTCTTCCTCTCTGAAGGCCTGTTCTGCCTCCTGTAGTGCTAAGGACATGTATTTTTCATCTTCCTGTCTTTTAATCATTATAAGAATATTATACCTGAATCTGAAGACAAGACCTCTAATAACTTAGGTGTTTCATCACCTTCATATGGTACAATTAATTCTGAATGGCATGGAATAGGCTCATAGTATTTGTAGTGCTTTTGTTCTTCTGTTCAGCAGTTCCTTTATTGGCTAACAACAATGTGTTGGTCACCTTTGAAGAGCCTCTTAAGGGTGTAAAGGAGGAGGTTGTAAAAATATATCCCTCTGTGCAGAGAGAACTCTCTCAACTTTTTAATACTACCATCAGTGCCAGGATTCATATACACCTTATGACACACAATGAGTTTATAAAAATTACAAAAAACAGATATATCAGTGCCTTTGCAGTGCCTGCAAGGCACACTATAGTAATTAATTACTCACGAATGAAGAACTTCTATATGATGAAGGAGACCCTCAAACATGAACTCTGCCATCTCTTTGTCTTCAAAATAGCCGAGGTGAAGCCCCCAAGATGGGTTGATGAAGGTTTCTGTCAGTGGGTTACATCTGGCATCTCAGAGATTATCCTTGGAAGAACCGAGGAGACCCTCAGAAGAGCAGTGTTCTCTGATAGACTAATCCCTATCTCTAAACTCACTACCTTTCCTTCAGACAAAGTAGGCCTTTCTCTGGCCTATGAGGAGAGTAAGAATTTCACAGGCTTTTTAATAAAGAATTATGGAGAGAAGAGATTTGTTGATTTTATAAAAGGCTTCAGAGGGCAGGACTCTACAGAGGACCTCTTTTTAAAGACCTTTGGGATATCCCTGCCAGAGGCAGAGAGACAGTGGATTAATTCACTGAAAGGAGGCTCTCAGGTGGTTAGGTTTATTGCAGAGCATATTTATGAGATCCTTTTCTTTCTGGGGGCACTCCTTACAGTGGTTGGTTTTATTGTTCTGCTTTTAAGAAAAAGGGCTATGAAGAAGATGGAAGAGTACTGGGATGAAGAAGAGGAAAACATTTGCTGATAATGATATTTTTTAGGGTATAATTTTTAAATGATCAGAATTGCCAGAGAAGGTGTTCCTTCTATAGTAATTGCTGGCTTTGTCAGCACAGTGGCATACCTTGCAGATATCAGTACCATTTCTTTGGCAGGAGCCCTCGTCTTTCTGTTTTTACTTTACTTCTTCAGGGACCCTGAGAGGAATATACCTTCAGAAAAGAATATTGTTGTCTCTCCTGCAGATGGTAAGGTGATATTGATAAAAGAAATCCTGGAGGAGGAGTTTTTGAGAACCGAGGCAGTACAGATCAGTATATTTATGTCTCCCTTAGATGTCCATGTAAACCGTGCTCCCTGTGATGCAGTGGTAGAAAGTATAAGGCACAACAGTGGTGGATTTAGGGCTGCTTACACTGATGATGCCTCTCTGTATAATGAGAATACAGAAATCTTATTAAGTACACCCTATGGAAGAATGGTATTAAAACAGATCGCAGGTATTCTGGCCAGAAGGATTGTATGCAGGGTCAAGCCTGGTGACCGTCTACGCAGAGGAGAGCGTTTTGGAATGATAAAGCTTGGCTCAAGAGTTGATATCCTTCTGCCCAAGAATATGAAGGTAAAGGTAATAGTAAAAGAGGGGCAGAAAGTGAAGGCAGGAGAAAGTATACTGGCAACATTGGAGGGAGAATGAAAAAGGGAGTATATCTTCTGCCCAATGGACTTACAATTTGTGGAATGTTTTTTGGTTTTTATGCGATTGTTAATGCTATAAAAGGAGAGTATACAATGGCAGCCTGGTCTGTACTAATAGCTATGGTGTTTGATGGTCTTGATGGATGGGTCGCGAGAGCCACAAATAGCACTACCAAATTCGGTCTTGAGCTTGATTCTCTTAGTGACCTTGTTGCATTTGGTATTGCACCAGCCGTGCTTCTTTATACATGGTCATTGAGTCCTTTTGGAAGGGTGGGTACAGCTACAGCCTTTTTATTCGCTGCTTGTGGTGCCCTAAGACTTGCCAGATATAATGTCCAGATGGTCTCAGAGGAGAAGCTCTTCTTCACAGGAATGCCTGTACCTGCTGCTGCCACAGTGGTTGCCTCTTTGGTGATATTTTATCACAGTTTCAAAACAGACCCGCCTGAGGAGAGTATACCTGTTCTATTGCTTACCTGGGTGCTGTCAGTGCTGATGGTTAGCACCCTCAGGTTTCATGGACTAAAGGAGCTTGATCTAACCAAGAGAAAGCCCTTTTGGTTTCTTGTATTTTTTCTTCTTATTATTTATATTATTATAGTGCATCCACCGACAGCTCTCTTTTCCTTTGCAATGATTTATCTTATTTGGGGTATAATAGAAAATATATATCTTTTTTATTCTAAAAGGAAGAAAAGGCATTCAACATTAAATTAAACGGACAATGCGTTATATAAAGATCTTTGATACCACCCTCAGGGATGGAGAGCAATCCCCTGGAGCCTCAATGAATGTAGATGAGAAGGTTCATGTGGCCAGACAACTGGCCCGTCTGAATGTGGACATCATTGAGGCAGGCTTCCCTGTGGCCTCACCTGGTGATTTTGAGGCGGTAAAAAGGATATCCGAGGAGATAAAAGGGGTAACAGTTGCTGGTCTCGCAAGGGCAAAGGACCTTGATATTGAAAGGGCCGCAGAGGCGATAAAACCTGCGGAGTCAGGCCGAATCCATACATTCATTGCTACATCGGATATTCATTTAAAGTTCAAACTGCGCATGAGCAGAGAAGAGGTTCTTGAGGCTGCTGTGCATGCAGTTAAGAAGGCGAGACAGTATACAGATGATGTGGAGTTTTCAGCCGAGGATGCAACAAGAAGTGACAGGGATTTTCTCTGTAGAGTTACAGAAGAGGTGATAAAGGCAGGAGCAAAGACCGTAAATATACCTGATACAGTAGGATATGCCATTCCACAGGAGTTTGGTGAACTGATTGAGTATCTGATGAATAAGGTCCCAAACATCGACAAGGCAACAATATCTGTTCACTGTCATAATGACCTTGGTCTTGCAGTGGCCAATTCTCTGATAGCGATAATGAAGGGTGCTGGTCAAGTGGAGTGTACAATAAATGGGATAGGTGAGAGAGCAGGCAATGCAGCAATGGAAGAGATAGTAATGGCACTTAAGGTGAGGCCAAAGATATTCAATGCAGACACAAGAATACACACTGAAGAGATATACAAGACCAGCCGGCTTGTTTCAAAGATAACAGGCATGGTTGTGCAGCCCAATAAGGCCATAGTAGGTGCAAATGCCTTTGCCCATGAGGCAGGCATTCACCAGGATGGATTTCTAAAGGAGAGGTCTACATATGAGATTATGAGTCCAGAGATGGTGGGTATACCCCAGAGTAAACTTGTCCTTGGCAAACATTCAGGCAGACATGCCTTCAGAGAAAGGCTGAAAGAGCTGGGCTATGAACTCAATGATGAAGAGCTCAACCATGCCTTTATGAGATTCAAACAACTCTGTGATCAAAAGAAGTATATCTTCGATGATGATATAGAGGCTCTTGTGTCTGAAGAGGTTAGAAAGGTTCCAGAGGTGTTTAAGCTTGAAGAGCTGAAAGTTTCCAGTGGCACAAATATGAAACCCACTGCAACAGTAAAAATGAATATCAGAGGTGAGATAAAGGAGACAACGGCCACAGGTGATGGTCCAGTGGATGCCACTTACAGGGCAATAGCCCGTCTTACAGAGACTGATAGCCATTTAGAGAAGTTTGAGGTAAAGAGTATCACTGGTGGTACAGATGCCCTGGGAGAGGTTACAGTAACCCTGGAGGAAGATGGAAGAACTGTTCGTGGGTATGGTTCAGATACTGATATAATAGTGGCCTCAGCAAAGGCATATATAAATGCATTGAACAAGCTTGAAGGCAGAAAGAGAATACCTCAGAAGGGAGTATAATTTCGTCATGGAGGACTTGAATGACTATAACAGAGAAGATTCTTGCTGCTCATGCAGGCAAAAAGGAGGTTGCACCAGGCGAATTAATAAACGCAAAGGTAGACCTTATACTTGCTAATGATATAACTGCTCCCATTGCCATAAGGGAATTTGAGAAAACAGGTGCTAAAAGGGTATTTGATCCAGAAAGGATCGCTCTTGTACCTGACCATTTTACCCCCCAAAAGGATATCAAAGCTGCAGAACAATGTAAGCTTGTAAAGGATTTTGCAAGGAGAGAAAGTCTCAGCCTTTATTTTGAGGTAGGAAGAATGGGGATAGAGCATGCCCTTCTACCTGAGCAGGGGCTTGTCCTTCCAGGAGACCTTGTTATAGGAGCTGACAGTCATACCTGTACCTATGGAGCACTGGGAGCCTTTGCAACAGGTGTTGGTTCCACTGATGTAGCAGCTGCCATGGCCACAGGGGAATGCTGGTTCAAGGTTCCTGAAAGCATGAAGTTTATTTATTATGGAAAATTAAGAAAGTGGGTAGGAGGTAAGGATCTGATACTTTATACTATTGGAGATATAGGGGTTGATGGTGCGCTTTACAGGGCGATGGAGTTTGAGGGAGAGACCATCAGGGAACTACCGATGTATGCAAGACTCACCATCTGTAATATGGCAATAGAGGCTGGTGGCAAGAGTGGAATCATAGTGCCTGATAAGGTTACAGAGGAGTATGTAAAGCAGAGAGCAAAAAGGCCCTATAAACTCTATACTTCAGACCCTGATGCAGAATATGTAGAAATAAAGGAATATGATTGTTCAAAGATAGAACCCCTTGTAGCCTGTCCTTACTCACCAGCCAATGTGAGGCCTGCACGGGAACTAACAGATATTACTATTGATCAGGTCGTGATAGGTTCTTGTACCAATGGAAGACTGGAGGATCTGAGAGAGGCGGCTCAAGTGATAAAAGGAAAGAAGGTGAATCCAAATGTAAGGATGATCGTGATACCTGCTACTCAGCAGATCTACAGACAGGCTATGAAAGAAGGAATTTTGGAGATCTTTATTGATGCAGAGGCTGTGGTGTCTACACCTACCTGTGGTCCCTGTCTGGGAGGTCATATGGGGATACTTGCAAAAGGAGAAAGAGCAGTTTCTACCACCAACCGAAATTTTGTAGGAAGAATGGGACATCCCGAGAGTGAGGTCTATCTCTCGAGTCCTGCTGTGGCAGCAGCCTCTGCAATTAAGGGCAGGATAGCACTACCCGAGGAAGTAAATGCGTAGGAGGTAAATGGTTTGGTTGTAGAATTGCCTGATGAGAAGATTGAGGAGGCAATAAATAATTTAATCAGCATTCCTTTAGTTATCTTAAATTATATCGGAAATATCGTAAGTTGTAATGAGGCCTTCGAAAAAATGTTTGTCTCCTATAAACCTCTTGTTGGTAAACATGTAAGAGAGATAGATCCAGAAGAGATATGGAAGTTGTTTCTTTTATGTAAGGAGAGCAAAAAAGAGACAAAAGATAGAGTGGCTCTTGGAGAGAAAGAATATGAAGTGATTGTTCATCCAGATAAAACCGGCCAGTTTTTCAGTATCATCCTTTATGATATATCCCGTTTTCTAAGTATTGAAGAGGATCTTATTAGAAGAAACAGAGAGCTAATGATAATTAATACCCTTTCCGAGATATTTATAAGTTCAATGGATACAAAAGAGTTTTTTGAAGACCTCCTCACAAAGATTTTAATGATAACTGATTTTGACATTGGGATGATAATAATGTTGAGAGATAACAGTTTTTTTATGGTTTCTCAGCAGGGTTTCTCTCCCCGATTTATAAAGATGTTTGATAAGGGAGAAGTAGAGAATATAATAATGAATCTGCCTCTCAGAGAGTATCCCATGTATGTTCTTGAAGAGAATGAGATTAAGCGATATCCTCTTCTGGATGAGGAAGGTCTGGTTTTTCTGGCTGTGGTGGCCTTAAGGGTATCTGACAGAATAGAAGGATATCTCTTGATCGCAAGCAGAAAACCGAGGGCTTTTGATTTTACTCTTGCCTCGATAATCAATCTTATAGGGAATCAGGTTTCTCTTATTATTGAAAAGTTCAAACTCTTTGAAGAGACCAAAAGGCTCTCTATTACTGATCCCTTAACAGGTCTTTACAATGTAAGATTCTTCTATAGCTCTTTAAAGACAGAGCTTGAAAGATCGAAACGGTATGAGGAGAAGTTTTCTGTTGTTATATTTGATATAGACAATTTTAAATATATCAATGATACTTATGGGCATCAGGTGGGGGATTATATACTACAGGAGTTTTCTGATATCCTTTCAAAGCAGTCAAGAAAATCTGATATTGTGGCAAGATATGGTGGTGAAGAATTTGTGATCGTCCTTCCTAAAACATCAAAAACTGAGGCCCTCCTTCTGGCTGAGAGGATATCTCAGGTGATTCATGAACACACATTTGAGATTCTTAATTCCACGGGAGGGAATATCCCTATAAAGGTAAAAATAACGATAAGCGGGGGAATTGCAGGATATCCTGAGGATGGTACATCAGAGAAGGAACTCCTCTATGCTGCTGATATGGCAATGTACAGGGCAAAAGCAGAAGGAAAAGGCAGAGTCTATCTCTATGATAAAACAAAGGATTCAAAAGGTTTTCAAAAGACCTGATTCCCTTAAAGGTACTCCTTTTAGATTCTGTCCCGGATGCGGCCATAGTATTATGCACCGTCTCATTGGTGAATGTGTGGATGAACTCGGGATAAGGGGTAAAACCATAGGTATTGCCCCTGTAGGATGTGCAGTTTTTGCTTATGATTATTTCAATTTCGATATTATAGAATGTGCCCATGGAAGACCTCCTGCAGTAGCTACTGCATTGAAAAGGCTGTTGCCCAATAGAGTGATTATCTCATATCAGGGAGATGGAGATCTTGCCTCCATAGGGACAGCAGAGATAATTCATGCAGCCAACAGGGGCGAGTGCTTCTCAGTGATTTTTATAAATAATGCAAACTATGGAATGACAGGGGGACAGATGGCCCCTACCACCATACTGGGTCAGAAGACTACTACAACACCAGAAGGAAGGATACCCGAGATTCATGGATATCCCCTGCCTGTGGCAGAGATTATTGCCCAGCTCAAGGGTACAGTGTTTGTGGCAAGGACTGCCTTAGATGGGATAAAGGGTGTGAAAGAGACAAAGAGACTCTTGATGAAGTCTCTTCAATATCAGATTAAAGGAAAAGGGTTCACATTCTTAGAGGTTCTCTCACCCTGTCCTACAGACTGGGGGATGAAGCCTGTAGAAGCACTTAAGTGGATATCTACAGAGATGAAACAGGTATATCCTACGGGAGTTCTGAAGGATATAAACTGATGGAGCAGTCATTGTTGATAGCAGGTTCAGGAGGACAGGGAGTATTGCTTCTCGGCAGAGTAATTGCTACCACAGCAATGCTTTCAGGCAAGAATGTTACATGGTTTCCATCATATGGTGCAGAGATGAGGGGAGGTACTGCCAACTGCACTGTAGTGATTTCGGATTACCCCATAGGTTCTCCCATAATCTCGAGGCCAGATATTCTTATTATTATGAACTGTCCTTCAATGAAGAGATTTATCAATAAGCTGAAAGAGGGAGGGATCCTGTTATACGATTCCTCTCTGGTTGATTTGAGCTCCTGTGGGCTGAATGAGAAAGAGGTATCAAGACACTATAGCCTTATTGCGGTTAGGGCCTCAGAGAAGGCTTCAGAGATAGGTTCTGTAAAGTATGCAAATATGGTACTTTTTGGAGCACTGCTTAAGGCCACAGGTATAGCTTCACTGGATACAATAGCAGAGGCACTGAAGAGAAGTTTACCTGAACGTCATCACTCCAAGATTTCAGAGAATTTCAGGGCTATTGAGGAAGGATACAATGGAGTATATTAAATTCCGGAAGGCAATGGTTCAGGATGCAAAAACTATACAACAACTTATCAATTCCTATGCAAGAAGAGACCTGATGTTGCCACGATCACTGAATGAAATATATGAGAATATCCGTGATCATATTGTATGTGAGATAGATGGGAAAGTTGCGGGTGTATGTGCTCTTCATATCCTGTGGGAAGACCTTGCGGAGATACGCTCCCTTGCAGTAAATCGTGATGCCCAGAGAAAGGGTATAGGAAGCAAACTGGTCAGAAGGGCCCTCAGAGAGGCAAAGGCACTTGGTGTCAGGAAGGTGTTTGTCCTCACCTATCAGCCAGATTTTTTCAGAAACCTCGGATTTCAGGATATTGAGAAATCAACTCTGCCACAGAAGATATGGGGTGACTGCCTGAGGTGCCATAAATTTCCAGAATGCGATGAGCATGCCTTAATTAAAGAGATATTCTAATCTGCTGGAATATAGTTGATCTTGATATAGGCCTTCTCTCTCAGCTTTTTTAGATGTTCCTGCAGAAGAGTATTTGTCTTTTTCTCTATGAGGAGCCTCTTGATATGCTTCCTTAATTTGTCCAGAGGCTCTGTGCTCAAGGATTTGATGTTTTCTCTGTAGTATCTCTCTATCTCACTATCACTCACCCTTATATACAGCCGTATCTTGATATCGATATAACGGCGGATCTTGTCATCATCATCTCTGCCCCTGATCCTTAACCGTTCAGCCTCTCTGAGCAGCAGATTCCTGTTTATCAGAGTCTGAATAGCCTCCTCAGGTGTTATATCTGGTGAGAGCCTTTTTGCATCTGCATAGTATTTCTTAAATTCAGTGAGTGTTATTGCTATATCGTCAACAAAGGCAACCACCCTCTCCAGAATTTCTCCATAAAGGGGTCCTTTGAGACTGAGAATCAAAATTAAAATAATCAATAATCTCTTTTCAAACATCCCTTAGATTCCTTTGATAATATGATAATAATCATACCAAACTCTCCTCATATAAGGTAAAGTATATTTAACAGTTCAGAATCTAAGAAGAAGGAGGCTCGAGACATGGACAGATTTGTTAAGAACTTTATTATTGTAAGCATAATCTACTTAGGTATCGCCTCTGTTTTGGGTGTATTAATGGCTCTGTCACCCTCTTTTCTGAGTCTGAGATTTGTTCACTCCCATCTGATGCTACTTGGATGGGTAACGATGATGATATATGGTGTTGGATACCATATACTACCGAGATTTGCAGGAAAGCTCATAAAGAATAAGACTATTTGTGAGTTCCAGTTCTATCTTGCTAACATAGGACTTCTGGGGCTGGTAGTATTTTACACTCTATCTCAACAGAACCCAGAGGTGAAGATATACAGAACAGTTGCCTTTCTTTCAGCCCTTGCAGAGGTGGCATCCTCTATTATATTTCTCTATGTAATGTTAAGAATTCTGCTCTCTAAGGAAGAGTGATCAGAACAGTTCTCTTAATCTCTGAGGGTCTGTTATTATGACCCTCCCCTTCTGTTCCTTTATAAGACCTTTTTTTTTGAATTTCGACATTGTCCTGATAGAGGTTTCCACGGTTGTCCCCACCATCTCTGCTATATCCTGTTTTGTAAGCCTCATATCAATAACCACACCCTGAGGAGTCTTTTGGCCAACCCTGTCCGAGAGTTTAAGAAGCAGGGATGCAATTCTTGACTCGACCCTTTCCAGTGCAATATTCTTCAGAGTTTCATGTGAGCCTCGCATCCTTTCACCAAGGCTCATTGCAAGGCAGTACATCAGCTGAGGGAATCTGTCAAGTATCCTGAAGAGGTCTGTTTTTGATATCTTTATAACCTCTGTATTCTCCATCGCAATTGCATTAGCAGGATAAGGTATTCCCCTGAGCACAGCCACTGCTCCAAAGAAATCTCCTGGTGTTATAATCTCAAGAATGAGTTCTCTTCCCTCCTGTGAGACCTTTGTGATTTTGACCCTCCCTTTTGTAACCATGTAGAAAAAGTTTGAGGGGTCTCCTTCATTAAAGATGATCTGTCTCTTTTGATACTTTTCTTTCTTTATATATGGGATTATTTCATCGAGTTCTTTATCTTGAAGGTCTCTAAAAAACTGGAACTCTTTTAGAGAAGACAGTTTACTCATTTTCCTGGATACTTGTCCTTATGAGTGCTAAGATGGATGAATGAGGTACTATAAGATACCTCTTCCCCTCATACTCTATCTCAACAGCATCCTTTTTCAGAAACAGTGCATAGTCTCCTTCTTCTGCTTGAAGGGGAATATAGTTTGGTTGTTTCTGCATCCAGGACTCAGCACCTGAAGCCATATCAGGTACTGGATATCCAGGGCCTGTCTTTATAACAAACCCTCCCATTACGTCCTCTTTCTCCCTCACAGTAGGAGGAAGATAAAGTCCTGCGTCTGTTCTCTCCTCAGACTCATCAGGTGCAATCAAGACCCTGGGACCTACTATTATTATCTCCTTAACTGTTTTCATACAGGGTGTCCTTTAGCCAGATTATCTAAACCTCATATGCACTCTTGTCGCCTATATCATAGGCTATTGGTATTTTAAATTTTCTCCAACAGAAGTAACACATAATCAGGCCAATGAATACAAGAAATGCCCCTGTTAGAGAAGGAGACAGCACTTTTACAAAGAGAATAAATACAAAAAAGGGCAGAAGAATAGCAAGCATATAGCCCTCATAGAGCCTGAAGCAGAAGGCCTCTTTCATTGCAATGAAGCCGAGAGTGCCTGCCAGGGGCATTAGAAGTAATGCACCTATGGGATTTTTCATAATAAAATCACCTGGCAGTCCCGTAGAGAGAAAAAGGATAACCAGAAAGGCAAAAACAGATGATAGATACAGAAATCTGATCAGCCTTCTGAAACGTTTTGCATAAAGATGTATGGTGGCAACACTTATTCCTACAGAGAGGTATAAACAGAGAAGAAAGAATAAAAAGCCCCTTTCGTTCTTAACCTCTAATGTGACCCAAGTGCTTTTGTCGAAAGAAAAGACAATGAATATTCCTCCTCCAAGAAGCAATAGACTACTCAAGAGTATACCAGCCCTGTAAAAGACAACCGAGACCCTATCCCAGAATGTGAGTGGTTGGAAGACCTCTTTTTCTGCCATTTTTGTTAGCTCCTTTTAAATTAGATTAGCTCTTACTCCCACCATTTTTATAATAACAGAAATCAGCAATTAAAAGCATTGATCCTAAATGATATGGATTTATATACGAGGGAAGGAGTATTATAAATAAAGTTTTTTAGAAATTCAGATTAAGGGAGGGGAAGATGAACTCTGAGAGCTATCCAGAAATTCCCTCTTCAAGAGAGGATGACCTCCATAATATTGAGTTTATGGAGGATGCAGATCTTGTGCTATTCATGGCGGGTAATCAGTTTATGGTGATGGAGGAATTGATAGGAGAGTTCCAGAGGCTCTATCCTGAAGTGAGAAAGATATTCTATGAGACACTGCCTCCAGGGCTTGAGTTAAAACAGATTCTCGCAGGTGGGGCATTATTTCGAGGGAGAGTAATTACAGGAAGTCCTGATGTTTACACCTCTGTTACTGAGGATGCAATGTTAGAGCTAAAGCAGAGAGGGTTTATTAAAGAATACTATCCTTATCTTCATAACAGAATTGTACTTTTGGTACCAAAGGGTAATCCTGCTGGTATAAAGACAGTGGCAGATCTTGGAAGAGACGAGGTTAGGATCTCACAGCCAGGAGCTATGGAGAATATTACCCATTATATACTTGATATGTATGAGAAAGTGGGAGGGAAGGAACTTGTGAAGAGAATTATGGAGGACAAAAGGGCAGAAGGCACTACAATACTCACTGTGGTACACCATCGTGAAACCCCTTTGAGGCTGATGAAAGGTACTGTTGATGTAGGACCTGTCTGGGCTACAGAGGCAGAACATGCTAAAAGTCAGGGGCTTGCAGTTGAGGTAATAGAGCCTGGTAGTGATTTTGACCAGAGAGACAGGGTAACATATTATATTACTGTTCTTAAAAATGCTCCCAACCCTGCTAATGCACAGAAGTTTGTGGATTTTATAATGTCAGATACTGCACAAGGTATTTATGAAAAATATGGTTTTGTCCCTTTAAAAAAGTGAAGTTTTCGTCCAAAGGTTAGGCTTCTAAATAGTTAAGGAAAAAAGATTTTCGTATGACCTTAATCATTGTTTATAGACTCTGGGTTTTGTTAAACTAAGCTATGGAATCTATAAAGAAAGGAGGATTTCAATGCTTGACAAGACAAAGGTAGAAGAAGTGATTAACAAGATAAGACCTGCTCTGCAGAGGGATGGTGGTGATGTAGAATTAGTAGAGATTACTGATGATAATGTTGTAAAAGTGAGACTCACTGGTGCCTGTGGGACTTGTCCCATGTCAATAATGACATTGAAGGGAGGAATTGAGGCAATTCTGAAACAGGATATACCTGAGGTCAAGGCTGTAGAGGCTGTATAGTATTCCCCGCCTTTATGGCGGGGTTAAAATAGAAGGCATTTTAGAATCTTATAGTAGATTATCCGAAAGGAGGGACTTTTAAAACTTGACACTATTTATTTATTATTGCTAAATTATTTTAGATTACGCATTATTAATTAAAATCATTTGAAGAGAGGGGTGTGTAGAAGTAATGCCAATGGTGAGTGTAAAGGAGAGTGAGTCCTTTGAGCTCGCACTAAAGAAATTTAAAAAACAGTGCGAGAAGGAAGGGATACTCTCTGAAATCAAAAAACGTGAACATTATGAGAAGCCGAGTGTAAAAAGGAAAAAGAAACTTCTTGCAGCTCGTAAAAAGGCACTCAAAAGAATGAGACTTTTACAAAACAGATAAAATGTCTTTATTAAAAGAGAGGATTGATGCAGATCTGAAAGCCGCCTTAAAGGCTTCAGATAGATTACGTGTATCAACCCTCAGACTTATAAAATCCGCTATTAAGAATCGTGAGATTGACAAGGGTGCTCCACTGACTGATGAAGAGACTATAGAAGTCCTTTCTTCATTGGCAAAACAGAGGAAGGAAGCTATTGAAGAATTCAACAAGGCCTCAAGAACTGATCTTGTACATAAAGAGGAGGAAGAACTCTCTGTAATAAAGGCTTATCTACCAGAAGAACTCTCTGAAGATGAATTGGAAAAGATTATTCAAGATACGATCAGTGAGGTGGGGGCTTTGTCTTTAAAGGATATGGGTAAGGTTATGAAGACCATAATGCCAAAGGTGAAAGGAAGGGCTGACGGAAGGGTGGTAAACCAGAAAGTAAGAGAATTGCTTGGAGGCTGATTTTACTTATTAATTCTTCTTATCTCCTCAGATGTGATTTTCTTAAAGAGTCAGTAATATACAGAAGGAGGTCTATATATGACTCTGAGGCAACTGTATGAAAAGGCTGTTCAGGTTGGTATTGAGAATGACCCCAGGGGTAAGGAGGCTGTAGAGAAAGAGCTGGAGCGCGCGAGAAAAAAGTATGAAGAGATGAAGGACAGAGAGAGGGAGTTTTTTGATAAAGAGAGTTTAAGTAATCCTTACTCTGATACAAGGATCCTGTATGGGGATGGGAATAAAGAGATAAGGACCATTGTTGCAGGGATTGATATAGAGGTGGGAGAGATTCTGCTTGCAGATGCATTGAGAAGAAATGGTAAAAATGTAGATCTTATAGCATCGCATCATCCTGAGGGTATGGCCTATGCAAACCTATATGAGGTTATGAAGATTCAAGCAGATATTCTGGGCAGATTTGGTGTACCAATAAATATAGCAGAAGCATTAATGGATAATCGGATTAAAGAGGTGGAAAGAAGGCTCATGCCTGTGAATCACCAGAGGGCAGTGGATGCTGCAAGGGTTCTTGGAGTGCCTTTTATCTGCCTTCATACCCCTGCAGACAATATGGTTGCCTCATATCTGCAGAGGCTTTTTGATGAGAAGAAGCCTTATTTTATAAGGGATATTCTGGATCTTCTGCTTGAGCTGCCAGAGTACAGAGAGGCAGCAAAAAGTGGCGCAGGTCCAAAAGTGCTCATCGGTTCAGAAGATAGAAAGGCTGGAAAGATATTTGTTGATATGACAGGAGGGACAGAGGGATCAAAGGAGATATTTAACTCCCTTACCCTGAGTGGCGTAAATACCATTGTAGCCATGCATCTCAGTGAAGAACATCGAAAAGAGGCAGAGAAGAATCACTTAAATGTTGTGATTGCAGGCCATATTGCAAGTGACAATCTGGGGCTTAATCTCCTCTTTGATGCAATACTTGAAGAGGATATCGAGGTGATCGAGTGTTCAGGATTCAGAAGGGTTGTAAGGAGGGAAAAGTAAACTCCTTCTAACAGGGGGTTGAGCAATCGAAAAAATTTTTACAAAAACAAGAATCGGAAAGAAATGAATATATCTCAGGCAGTTGATGAGATAAAGAACCAGATTGATATTGTTGACTTTTTGTCCAGATATCTTGATCTTAAACGTGCTGGGAGAAATTACAAGGCATTATGTCCCTTTCATTCAGAGAAGACTCCATCCTTTGTAGTCAATCCAGAAAAACAGTTCTTCCATTGTTTTGGGTGTGGTGTAGGAGGAGATATAATCACATTTATGATGAGATATGAGGGTGTAGGTTTTTTGGAAGCAGTTAAGATGCTTGCTGAAAAGGCTGGAATAAAAATAGAAACCTCTGCTGTGAAACCTTCTACTTCAGTTACGCGGAGGATGCTGCTGAGTATTCACCAAAGAGCTACAGAGTTCTTTAGAGAACAATTGCAGAACTCATCTGAAGCAAAAGGATATCTTAAAAGAAGAGGTTTGTCTGATGAGATTATCAATACCTTTATGCTTGGATACGCTCCCTCTGGAGGAGACCTTCTCTATAAGTATCTGATAAATGCAGGCTATACAGAGGGCCAGATACTGCATGCAGGGGTGTGTAAAAAGACAGAAGATGGAGTTATTATGGATATGTTCAGAAGAAGGATTGTCTTTCCTATAACGAGTATCCGTGGAGAGATAATAGCCTTTGGCGGAAGAGTGGTCTCAGAAGAGCAACTGGGGCCTAAGTACATTAATTCCCCAGAGTCACCAATCTTTAAGAAATCTTCAGAACTCTTTGGGCTGTATCAGGCAAAAGATGAGGTAAAGAAGAAAGGATATGTAATATTAATGGAGGGATATCTCGATGTGTTGACATCACATCAGTTTGGTCTCACAAATACCGTTGCTCCTCTTGGAACATCTCTGACAGAGGCTCAGGTGAGAAGATTAAAGACACTTACTGATAAGGTGCTGCTGGTATTTGACTCTGATGAGGCAGGGTTAAAGGCATCCAAGAGGGCGCTTGCACTCTGCTATCAGGTTGGTATTACAGCAAAGGTGCTTTCTCTGCCAGAAGGGGAAGACCCTGATACATTTTTAAGGAAATACGGAGTGGAGGGTTTAAAAAAACTCTTTTCTGAAACTAAAGACATTATAGATTTTTACTTCTCTGTACAGGAGAAGGAGGCAGAGACAGTAAGAGAACTGATCGAGATTATAGCTGAGATCAGGGACTCTATTCTAAAGGGTTCTCTTCTGAAAAGGGTATCAGAGAAGACAGGCATCTCAGAACAGTTTCTTATAGAGGAGGTGAGAAGGTATTATAGGTTTCCGAAATCTGAAAATAGGGTATCTGACAGAGGTGTGCAGACAAAGGTGATTGTGCCCGATGCAGAGGAGACTATTATTGCAATCTTTGCATCGCATCCAGAGTATTCGGAGCTTATAAGTGGGAAACTGTCGCCAGATATGTTTGAGAAACCTTTAGTAAAAACCATATATCTAAAACTTACCAACACGACACCAGAGACATTCCTGAATGATGTACTTGAAGAAGAGGAGATGTCTTTTCTGTCTTCATTAATAGTAAGTCTAAAGATTGACAAAGAAGAGCTTGAGGAGACCATTATGGACTGTATCAAAAAAATCAGAGCAAAATCTCTCAGGAGAAGGATAACAGAACTTCAGGCATGGATAAAAGAGGCGGAGAAGGAGAAAGATCAGGAAACATTAATAGAACTCCAACAAAGATTTTTATCAATTATCAAGGAGGGCAGAAGTGAAGGAATACTTTGAGCTCTTTGATTTATTTGATGAAAGAATTATCACAGAGGCCCCTGAAGAGGTGGAGAGATCTGTAGAATTTACCAAGGAGGAGAGTTCTGATGCACTTACAACCTACCTAAAGGAGATGGGGAGTGTTCCCCTGCTCACAAAGGAGGGGGAGTTAGAGCTTGCGAAAAAGATAGACCAAGGCAAGAGACTTCTTATGATGGCCACTTTTTCAGTACCAAGAGTTCTAAAGAAGCTGATACGGCTTGGAGAGGTAATAGAAAGAGGTGAAGCTCCTCTTGATGAGATAGTGAATCTCAGTTATGATGAAACAGAGGAAGATCTTGTTGAGATAAAAAATAAGTTTTACCATCATACACAGAATATAAATAGATTGTTCCAGGAGAGGTTACGACTTCTGAGAGAAAAGGATGTTGGAGATAACAGAAAAATAATAAGACAGTTAAGAATAAACAGAGATAATATTCTGAAAGAGATTCTACACTTAGAACTGAAAGATTCTGCAATATCTGCCTTTGCCGATGAGATAAAGAGGCTCTATATTCTTCTGGAAGAGAAAAAGAAGACACAGGACAGAGCAGCAAACAGAATTGAACGGGCTGTGGGTATGAAGGTGGAAGAGTTGAGGAGGGTTATTAAAGCCCTTGAGAAGGCTGAGAGAATAATATCAGATGCAAAGTCGCGTCTGATAGAGGCAAATCTTAGGCTTGTTGTGAGTATTGCAAAGAGATATATGGGGAAAGGGCTCAGTCTTGAAGACCTAATTCAAGAGGGTAATATCGGTCTTATCAAGGCAGTAGAAAAATTTGACTATAAAAGGGGTTATAAATTTAGTACCTATGCCACATGGTGGATAAGACAGGCAATTACAAGGGCGCTTGCAGAATACTCCAGGACAGTGCGTCTTCCTGTACATATTATTGAAAATATAGCCACTTATATGAAGACCTCAAGGGAGTTGCTCCAGGAACTGGGGCGTGAACCTACCATTGAAGAGATATCTCAGAAGAGTGGTCTGTCAGAGAAGAAGATAAAAGATATTATAAGAGTGACAAGGGATACCCTCTCTTTAGAGACACCTGTCGGAGATGATGAGGATAGTCAGTTGATGGATTTCATAGAGGATGAACAGTCTGTTTCCCCCCTTGATGAAGCCATGAGAGAAGACTTAAGGGCCCATTTAGAAAAGGTGCTCAGTACACTTCATCCAAAAGAGGCAGAGGTGATAAAGAGGAGATATGGTCTTGATGAGACGGGCTCACCCCATACCCTTGAAGAGGTTGGAAAGGCGATGTCAGTCACAAGGGAAAGGGTGAGACAGATAGAAGTGAGGGCATTAAAAAAATTGAAGCATCCATCAAGGAGCAAGTGGCTGAAGGCATTTATACAGGAATAGATATGGATTTGATTTCCCCACACCCAAACCTTTCTTCTTTATCCACAGCTCCCCTTCAATGGCCAACTCATTACAACCAGCACCATGGAATTTGAGAAACTAAAAATCAGCAAAAGTGGATACTTCTTTAGGTCTGGAAGTGGATGTGTTTGGGTAACCTCATGGGACCTCCAGGATCCACCTGTAAAGAGGAGTGAATCTTATCTCTTTTCCCTGGATTTTTTCCTGTCCTTGCAGGTCCCAGGTAATCACACTGAGACGGGTGCAGTTCAGTTCATCTGCGGCTTTAAGAAGTGCCTTTGTCTCTCTTTCCCTTGTGCGAGGGTTTTCTATGTCATAGCAGACCTGAATAAGTTCCTTAACCTTTCTCCCCTCTTTTACCACAAAGTCCACCTCTCTTTGCTGGTGGTCCTTCCAGTAATAGACCTCCTCTGATGTGAACCTATAGTTACGCCTTCTTAGTAGTTCCACTGCCACAAAGGTCTCCATTATGTGTCCTATATTTTCGGTAAATGTAAAACCTATCGTATTAAAAAGCCCTGTATCAGTGCAGTACAGTTTCTTTGGTGCTATGAACTGTTCTTTGAGTTTAAAAGAGAATCTCTCTAAGGTAAAAACCAGATATGAATCCTGAAGCAGTGAGACCCAATTTTTAATTGTATGGACATCTTTTATTGCAAAGACATTTTTAAGTTTGCTATAAGAAAACTCCAGAGAGGAGTTAGACACTAGGTATCTTGCCAGTTCCTTAAAGGTGGTCTTTTTTTTGATATTTCCCCTTCTTAGGACATCCTTCTCCAGAATGTCACCGTATATCCTCACAAGCATGTCCCTGCCAAGAAGATAGACCTCGGGCAGACCACCTGTCTTCAGGTATTCCTCAAGAGCCTTTTTGAGAAGCCCCACGGACTTTGTTGAATAAAGACTTTCCTGGCTGAAGGAGAGCCTTTTATACCGAAGGTATTCTTTAAAATTGAACGGAAAAAGCACGAAATCTATGTATCGGCCTGTCAGACGGTTTGTCAGCTCCCCTGAGAGCAACTTTGAGTTTGAGCCAGTGATAATTACTCTTTTGGTCCTTCTCAGACGGTTTACAAAGAGCTCCCATCCCTTTATGTTCTGTATCTCATCAAGCACTATGGTGTCAAAGTCTCCATAGAGTTCATAAAATACCTCTAAAAGGCTGTCAAAGTCCTTAGTCTGAAAATCTATAAGCCTCTCATCGTCAAAGTTAATGTACGGAAATGTCTTCTCGCCGATTATCTGCCAGGTGAGAATTGATTTGCCACATCTTCTTATACCAAGTATGGCCAAGATGTTTGGAGCAGAAAGGTAGCCCTTCAGCCGGTTCAGGTCAATGTCCCGGACAATGATATTCTCCCTCTGGAACTTTTCCTTTATCTCTTCCTGTTGTGATATTACAATTCTTTTCAGTTTACTTACAACCATTTTCACAAACTTTTTAAAAATGTTTGCAGTTATAAGTGAATTATACCCCAAGAAGGACAATTTTTCAAGTTTTTACCAATGGCCATCTGGCAAGAGAAGGTATGCAAAAATCAACTGACCAGGGCCGCTGCCTTCAGCCAAAAGCCGAAGACAACCTTGAGAGCAACTTTACGGACGGATAAGCCATTAGTTTTAGTTTATGGCATTACTTAATCTTTTGTCTTTTTTCTGGTGGGATGCTCTTCAGGTCTTTTTTGACGCTTTTAGCATAAAGAATTTTAAATCTCGCTCCATAGTTCCTCGTGGGTGAGAACTTTACCTTTCTTTATTTCTTCTCTTCGTTTGTTTATCTCTTCTCTTAAGCCTCTGTACTGTTCACCCTGTAGAAGTTTCTTGGCAAACTCATAGAGAAGTTTTTTATCTTCCTCTGTTAAATAGGAAATAATCTCTTCCACATTGGTGGACTTCATTTTATTTATACCTCCTTTCCTTTATAATACTGCTATTTTCAAAGCCCCCAATTGCAAATTCTTTTTTCCATTTTTGGGATCAGGAGGGTTGAAGAAGGGGGTGTCTCTGCAGTAAAAGTTTGGTATAATTATTTTGGATTTCTAAGAGAGGGGCAGGCAGTGGGTGAGAGGGGCGAGAAAAAGAAAAACATAACCAAATACCTTGCCGCAGGCCTTGGCGGCCTCGCTGTCGGAGGCTTCCTTCTCTACAAAACCCTGTTCTCTCCTGGAGATGTTCTTCACGAGAAGCCGGGGTATAAGGGAGTGGAGGAGAAATCAGCGATCACGGAAGTCGCAAAGAAAACCCCTGGCGTGGAAGGAAGCTATCATCTTGGCCCAAATTCCGATACCTTGACTGTGGAAGATGTAGAAAAGATAAGAACCCTTCCTGAAAAAGAGAGAAAAGCCGCTTTAAGGGAAATTCTCAAACACAAGAAACCCCCAAAGCCCGGACTCAAACCATACCTTGACGGCCTCGCATGGATAGACGAGGAGGGCTGGATTTATCCTGACGGTGTGGAAAAGGACGAACACGGAAGATACCTTTATGACTTCACGAACCCTGAACACGTGGTGCTGGCAAGGTGGGAAGCATATAATAATCGTGAGCCTCCGCTTTTTGCTAAAGTGGATTGGAGATCTGCTAGTGACAGAAAGGAATTGGCAATAAATGACATCCAAAATCTTAAAAACGAATCTGTAGATCCCCTCCACCGCTACAAAATCCTCAAAATAAAAAAAGACGGGAATATTGTTTATGTTGATATCTGGTGGGATGGTCTTTACAGGCCGCGACATAAAAGACTGGCAGAAATAAACGGCGAATTGGAATTTTTTTAGATGAAACGGTTACGGCCATGCATTCCTCACATCAGCTATAACCTCAAGGGTTGCTCCGGTTGCTCCTGCTGTTGCCATCAGGAGCAGGGCTGACCCCCCGCTTGCAAAGAGAGCCCCTCCTATGCCTATAACAGCCCCGCCGAGCTTGAGCGCTGCCGAGGTTCCGCTCTGCTCAGCAAAGCAGTAGTTCGGGTCGTGCTTGTCATCGTTGTATTTCTCAAAATTCGAGGCTAATATTGCGGTGGTTTTGCAGTCTTTTAGCATCACGGTGTCAAAACTCCCCTTTCCGGAATCTGAATAGCTTATGTATTGCCACCGATCATGTTTCGCGCCGTTGTTGATGCCTATCAGGTCTATCTTCCCGTCAGAGTTTTTGTCAAAAATCTCTATCCAGTAGTCCGGTCTTGTCCGTTTATATTCATCAATTTCCGAATTGATTTGGCTCACTGAAAACCAGCTTCCGTACCTGAAGTATTGTGTGAACCCTGCACCGATTTTCTTCAGCGCCTTGCACACATCATCACCCTCATCGCATTCTCCGGAAACCTTTATGTATCCGAAACAGCCTGCATCCAGCATACTGAAGCTTTTGGTGTTTTCCACCGCCCTCTCCCAGAAGGAACTTTCTGCAGCGAGCAAATCCTTTACATCATCTTCCGTTATTTCACATCCCTTTTCTCCCGGAAGCTCGAAATATACCTCAACATCCAGCTTCTTGCCGTTGCTTTCCCGTGTAGCAACGCCTTTAACAATTCTTATGCCCTCTTCTGCATTCTTGACCTTGTCCTCGCGCAGATTATATCGGTTGGCCGAATTAACGGGATAACAGGCATTATTATGCAGTCATCTGCCTTGGTGACGTGTATTTCTTTTGTTTCTTTTCCTGTGTCCACCACAATCCTCGCTTCCTTTCCGTCGGCGAGCGGGCTGTTTATGTCAAACCTCATCACGACACCGTCCGCAAGCACGACTGTGGTTGTGTCTTCTGTTATCTCCACATATTCCGGAACATCTCCCCTCGCAAAGCCCTCAACATAATCTATCACAGGGTCTTCCGCTTTCGGGGCGTTTGCCACACCGCCCTTTCTCAGGTAATTCACGCGCTGGCACAACGGAAGGTTCTCCGTGTTTTTTATGTCCGGACCTCTGCATACCACAGTGTTGCTTTCTGAATTGTAAACATACTCCTCGCATCCCACATCTATTTTATAAACCTCCATGTTTTTCAGATAGCACGGAGAGACAAAATGGAGAGTTCTTGCCTTTTCACCAAAAAGGAAATCCAGCATTTCTTTTTTGAATGCGACAAACAGCGGGACGGATTTTTTGAGTTGAACATCGAATTCTTCAGGTCGCTTCTCTCCTGCAACTTTCAGAAGGATTTTGTTCGGATGTTCCTCAAACTTTGCACCCCAGCTTTCTATGAGATCGGCAACCATTAGGGTGCCGGAACCGAGGAGGATTTTTCCACCAGATTTGAATATTCCTTTCTCTTTGATGTGTCTTTTCCATGCTTCCAGCATTTCTTTTAGTGCCTGTTTTTGTATGCTTCTTATTTCTCTTTTTACACCTTCGGTGGCGGCTTTTTCTGCATATTTTTTAACAACTTGTTCTAATTTCCTGGTAGCGCCTTTCAGTGTTATCTTCCCCCAGCTTGGGAGCGGAATTGCTGATATGGCTATTATCGCAGCATAGGTTTTCCAGGAGTCTTTAAAAGTCCATGTGTCCTCCTCTATGGGAAACTTCTGCCAGTAGACAAGGAATTTTGGGTCTCCGTAATAGGGAATCCACTCTTCTGCCTTGGAAACCTCCTGAGGGAGCTGGAAGTTTTTGACATCGCATACTATCTCATTTTGAGTATATGGTTTTTTGTTGTTTTTGCCGCCGCAGGAACCGTCCTCGTTTGGTTGTATTTCTTTTCCTCCTTTTTCTGCACATTCGTCTTTGGTTGCCCATCCTATGATTGATAGTGTTACCTCTTCGTCTCCAAATTCGTTTTTTGTTTCAATCCAGCAGCAGACGTAATCTGGAATTTTGCATTTTACCGATATTTTATCTGATGTTTTTTCTTCTTCCTGCGCGGTTACGCTTCCTGTTAATCGGGATTTTTGTTCTTCTGGTGGTTGCCAGTAATCCCCTGCTCCACCGCCACCGAATTCTCCGCCTCCCCCTCCAGGAAAGGAGGAGTAAAACACGCATTCCTTTTTGGTGCATTCGCAGTTTTTTGGGTCTGCCACGCAGTTTATTGCTGTTACCAGGGCTTCGACAGAGGCTTTTGCGATTGCGTAGTCTTTTCCTGTCTGGTCTTCTGCAGAGCCTCCGCACCATGCCGGGTATTTTGCGCAGAATTTTTCGATGAGTTTTACGAGGCCTCCTGATGCGAATTACCACATCGGATGTGGTAATTTGTGGTAACAAATTGTTTTCCTAAATAAAGAGTTTGAGAAACTGCTTGGGCGTTAATATCTGAATGTTACTGAATTTCTTTATGGTAAGCAGATGCTTGTCACCAGTAACAATAACCTCTGCCTTAAGTGCCATGGCACATTCAATAAATTTATTATCAGCAGGATCATTTTGGACTACCTCAATCTTTGGGGTCTTTGTAGTAAAGAGAAGATTAAATCCCTTTGAAAAAAGAGACAGTAGTTCTTTAAGCTCCTTCTCATTTTTTATTCCCAATCTACTGAGTACTTGGATATATTTGATAAAAGAACATAAAAAATAATTATTCACTTTCGTCACATTATTAACTCGTCAGATTTGAACATTGGATAATGTTTCTTATTCAATGTCCATAGACCGAAAGAATGTACCTTTGCTGAGGCAGCAACAAGTGAGTCAGCAATGGTTATATTATGTGATTTTCTGTATTTCTTCATAAACTCACCTGCAAGTCTGCCTGTTTCATAATCAATCGGTATAGTCCTTAAAGTGCGAAGAAATGCTGTTACCTTTTCTTCTTCATTCCCTTTAAGACCAGCATATATCTCGGCAACCTGAACAGGTGTGATAAATACATGGCCATCATACTTAACTATTAAACTCTTAAATTTCTCAATAATCTCTTTCCTGCCTCTTAAAATCCATATCAATATATCTGTATCAACGATTACCATGGAGTTCTGTCTTTGCGGAGCCCTCTTATATATTTTTCAGTATCAAACCTTCTATTTTTCCATATCCCTGCCACTGCATTAAGGGTAGTTAATATCTTTTCAGTATTCTGAGACCTTCTTTTACTTATGCTTTCCCTTATAACCTCTGATATGGTAACTCCTTTAATTTTGCTTTCCCTTTTCAAATAGTCAAAAGTATCTTCATCTATATATATCTGCGTGCGTTTCATATCAACCACCTCTGGATTATGATGTATATATACATTATAACAAAATGAAAGTATCTATGCAATGACGAAACTTTATATCTCCTTCTCTGAGATGTTTTACTATTTCTTCAGGTAATTTCTTATACAGGCAATAAAGTCCCTGAAGTCGTTAAGGTGTTTTTTATAAATCCCGTAAGTTATAGAATCATCTACACCATCATATGCATGGATTCTGTTTGTTCTTCAGAGATTATGCCTGCTTTTGTAAGCCTTTCTATACATTCAGAATATGTCTCAGGCTCTTTCAGATCAAGGGCACTAACAAAGTGTTTGCATATATCTATCATCTGCTCAATAGAAAAGTTCAAGGTTTCTTTCAATAAACCTCTTTTTTATAATATCGGCTTTAAATTCTTCGTACCCCTTTATTTTAACCGATTCAATCTCTTTCAGAAACTCCTCTATCTTTCTTAATTTCTTTTCAATGAGTATTTTATCAATCATATACATTCATACCTGATAAATATTTGTATTCCTGATAATCGGTTATCGTCCTTTCTCTGAATTTGATATATTCCCTGCGTTTACTACAATCGGTCTTCCGCATTTCATCACCTGATGTCTGAGAAGGGCTGATGCACTGTTCAGAATCGTAAGGTGAACTTCCCTGCCTGCCTTTTTGGAAAGCTTGAGTGTGTAGTGAAGAATTGATACTCCTTCCGGTGGTTTTTTAAAATAGATTGCAATATCAAGATCACTGTGTCGGCCTGCTTTACCCTTTGCAACAGAACCAAAAATGACAGTAAAAAGCACATTTTCGTCAGCATGTAAGAACTCTATAAGGCTGTCTTTTGCATATATTTCATTCTGGCACACTGAATTTATATCTGGGCTTGTCTTAAAGAAGGTTTAGAAAATGAAGCAGAGGGAGGGACAACAGAAGAAAGGTGGCGAAGGGCTCTATAGAAATTATTCGGAGCAGAGTAAGAGGCTGTGGAGGTACTGAATATATTCATGGATGTTTATGAATGTCTATAATTCTATGAGAAGTATTTTTAGGGATACAGGTGAGTAAGGCATGTGCTTAGGCACAGAGAGATAAAGGAGTATAAGGACAGAAGAATGTATGAGAAGCCCAGAACAGAGGTGTTCCTGGAAAAGCAAGGAGTGCGATTGGTAGCCCAACTATCCGGAAAATTCAATTATAAATGTGGCTCCTTTTGCAGGCTGACTTTGGAAGGTGATTCTTCCTCCCATCACCTCCACAAGTTCCTTTACAATAGAAAGACCAAGCCCTCTACCTGTAGATGTTTTATCCTTATAAAATCTCTCAAATATCTTTTTTGCCTCTTCTTCTGATATTCCCCTGCCTGTATCAGATACACTTATAAAGTATCCTCCTCTTTTAAGCCTGCCCCAGCTTACAGTTACTCCACCTTTGTCAGTAAACTTATAGGCATTTGAGATAAGATTTTTCAACACTATCTGTAGTTTCTCAGGATATGTCTTCACCTTTAAAGGTTTGCCAGTTGTTTTAAGATACAGACCTTTTTCTACAAAAAGGCTCTTCATACCTTCTACTGTTGAGGATATAAATTCTTTGAGTTCAACTTCCTCTGGCTCTCCTCTTTTAAAGAAACTCGCCTCTGCTCTTGTAATATCCTCGATTCCTTCAACAAGACTCACTATTCTCATCACTTCTGCTTTGATAACCTTAAGTGCTTCCTGGGGATTATCTATAACTCCATCTTCTAATGCCTCAATATTACCCCTGATTATTGTTAGGGGAGTTCTCAACTCATGTGCAATGTTTGAAGTAAGATGTCTTCTGAGATCATCCTCTCTTTTTAATGCCTCTACCATGTAGTTGAAGGAATCAGTGAGTCTGTCTATCTCATCCTCACAGCTTAATACCCTATATAGCCTCTTGAATCTATGTCTTAAGTTAACCTTTGTAGAGAAATCACCTTTTGATACCCTTGTGGCAGCCTCTGTTAGTCTCCTAAGAGGCATAGAGAGAAATATTGTGAATACTATTGCGAGAAAGAGAGAACCACCACCGGCAATAAGGAAGGATATTAAAAGGAATTCTCTTCCTCGATTACGAAATATAGACTCCTTTAAAGGCACATTGCCAAGCCTTTTTAGAGGTCTCAGATATACCTTGCCCACATACTCGCCTGATACAAAGAGGGGATACCATTGATATTCTCCTTGTCCTTCAGGCAATTCAAACAGTGATTTCATTCTTCTTACCATATTCTCAGGCAGAGTAGAGAATACCTCTTTTGAGGACAAGATTCTTCTTTCAGCAGCATCTACAACATAACTGTCATACCCGAGCATCATTCCCCAATGCAATGCCTCTGAAAGAAGCTTTTTATCCCAAGTTCCTTTTTTGTAAGAACCTTCAACAGATGCAAGGAGCTGGTATATATGGTCTTCTTGGGTGCTCTGGACATACTCATAAAAGTCTCTCATGATCAATCTTTCAAAGAGTATATTAGAGAGCAAGGCAAGGGAGATAATAACCATGAAGGAAAAGAATATCTTAGTCCTCATCTCTGATGCCTATAAATTTATATCCAATTCCATATACGGTTTTTATATAAACAGGCTTTCTCGGATTGTCCTCTATCTTGTGTCTAATGTTTTTCACATGAGCATCGATGGTTCTATCATAGCCCTCAAAGTCATATCCAAGGATCAGGTTGACCAGCTGGAGTCTTGAGAAGACCTGCCCTGGCCGTTCAGAGAGACACTGAAGGAGTTTAAACTCGGTCTGGGTCAGATTCAATACCCTGCCTGATTTTTTTACTTCAAACCTCTCTGTGTCTATAATAAGGTCACCCTTGTTAAAACTGAGCACACTCTTTTTCGGTCTGCTCCTTCTTAGAAGTGCCTTTACCCTTGCAACAAGCTCCTTGGGACTGAAAGGCTTTACTACATAATCATCAGCACCTATTCCAAGCCCTTTTATTCTATCCTCTTCATCGCTCTTTGCAGTAAGCATAATTATTGGTATATCAGAATCTTTTCTAAGCACCTCACAGATTTCTTCTCCATCAATATCTGGAAGCATCAGGTCAAGGATCAAAAGGTCAAATCCCTTTTTCAAGAGACTGAGCCCTTTCTCGCCAGTATTCGCAATCACTACATTGAAGCCTTCTTTTTCCAGATATGCCTTTACCAAGGAAGAGATTTTGTCTTCATCTTCTATGACAAGGATTCTCTCGTTCATAACTTTACATTACTAATATATTCTGTTATAAGTCAATTGATTATTGTTGCTCAAGTAGACTTTTAGGTTTGAGAAACTCAATTTATTATGTTATGATTACTCAACCAGGAGCATCTTTTAAAAGAAATGAGTCTTCTCGAGTTATTAAAAGTCACATTTCCTATCTCTGGAGTGGAGACATATGTCTTTGTTCCCTTTCTTGTTGCTCTGGTTATATCCTTTTTCACCTCTATGGGTGGAGTTTCAGGTGCATTCCTGATTCTACCCTTCCAGATGAGTATTCTGGACTTCACCTCTCCCTCTGTCAGCTCTACCAACTTTCTCTACAATCTCATAGGCATTCCTGGAGGTGTATATAGATACATAAAAGAAGAGAGGATGCTCTGGCCTCTCACAGTTTGTATCATAATCGGGACATTACCAGGGGTTTTCTTAGGTTACCTGATAAGGGTTAAATACCTGCCTGACCCCAAGGATTTCAAATTCTTTGTTGGATTAGTTCTGCTTTTTATTGGTTACAGATTGATATTAAGCATGAGAGAGGATGCCTCCTCCAAGAAGGCAAACTTACCAGAAGAGGCATTCAGAATAAGCAATGTGTCGTGGAGTATAAACAGGATAAGATTCAGATTCCTTGACAGGGATGTATCCTTTAATGTAGCAGCAGTAACAGGACTTTCTCTTGTGATAGGGATTATAGGGGGGATTTACGGTATTGGTGGCGGAGCGATTATTGCTCCATTCTTGGTAAGTATACTCCATCTGCCTGTGTATGTTGTCTCTGGTGCAGTACTTATGGGTACATTTTTGACCTCTGTATCAGGGCTTGTTTTTTACAGTACCATACCACTTAAGGGTGGTGTTACCGCGCCCGCTGACTGGCCCCTCGGTATACTCTTTGGTCTTGGGGGGCTCTGTGGTATGTATCTCGGGGCTCGGGTTCAGAGATACATGCCTGAGAAGGTGATAAAATTAATTCTCGCCTTGGTTATCCTGATAGTCTCGGGCAGATATATACTCCAGTTTTTTGGAGAATAAATTTACAAAACTTATCATTTAAATTTATATTTTTAATTTGTTTTTCAGAGTGTGTTTGTTTTAAAATTCTAACCAGGCGATGGAGTCCGCCTTTAACCGCCGTATGGTTTGCCATATGGCTGATGACTCCTGTGAAGAAATACTTTGCAGGAGGTGGCTATATGGCGAACCAGAATCAATCAAGAAGAAAGATCCTACCAGATAATCTAATTCCTAAATGTCTATCCAAAGGAGGTCTCTTATGGCAGTAAGTTTGGCTTTTGTAGTACTTCTCGGTCTTTTGGCTGATTATCTCTTCAGAAAGTTAAACCTCCCTGGGCTTGTAGGGATGCTGTTGGTGGGAATTCTCTGTGGTCCCTATGTGTTTAATATTATGCAACCAGAGCTTCTTAGGGTATCTGCTGATCTCAGGATGGTTGCCTTAATAGTGATCCTTTTGAGGGCAGGGCTTGAACTGAGGAGGGATACCCTTAATCGTGTTGGTAAAACTGCACTTCTGATGTCCTGTGTGCCTGCTATTTTTGAAGGGGCGGTTATTACCCTTTTGGCTCCTAAGTTCCTTGGTATCACTTACTTAGAGGCTGCTATCTTGGGAGCAATACTGTCTGCAGTATCACCTGCTGTTGTTGTCCCCTTGATGATAAATTTTATTGACCAGAAGAGGGGTACAAAGAAGGGTATTCCTACTCTGATACTTGGTGCCTCATCAGTGGATGATGTTTTTGTAATAGTAGTTTTTTCTATACTCCTTGGTATGTATACAGGTTTTCATACGAATATCTTTGTAAAACTCTTGGAGATTCCAGAATCGATTATTCTGGGTATTATTACAGGTGCCGCAACAGGTTATATTCTTTATAGGATATTCGTGAAGTACAACCTGCGAGCAACTAAAATGACAATAACTATTATAGCTGTATCGGTGCTTCTGACATGGCTTGAGGATATACTGAGAGACAGAATTGCTGTATCTGCACTCCTCGGTGTTATGACAGTAGGATTTATAATTCTGGAGAAGAGAGAAACCATAGCCCATAAGATATCGCAGAAACTTGCAAAGGTTTGGATATTTGCTGAGATACTGCTATTTGTCCTTGTGGGTGCTCAGGTTAATATCAAAGTTGCATGGAATGCAGGGCTTGTGGGTGCCTTTCTTGTATTTGTTGCCCTGATTGGCAGAAGTATAGGAACCTATCTCTGTGTACTTAGAACAGAGCTTAATTTTAAAGAGAGGCTCTTTTGTGTTATATCCTATATCCCAAAGGCAACAGTACAAGCTGCAATAGGTGCAGTGCCTCTGGAGGCAGGTGTAAAGTCTGGAGATATAATTCTTGCAGTAGCAGTGCTTTCCATACTCTTGACTGCTCCTTTAGGTGCGATAGGTATTATGAGTACAGGGAACAGATGGCTTGAGAAAGAGTAAGTATTTATTCTAAATCCTGTTTCTCCTGTTGAAGTTTCTCAGCCATCTCTCTCAGGAGTCTGAGAGACTCAAGGGCGACATCTTTCTGGACCTTCTGTATAGCGAATCCTGCATGTACAAGTACATAATCGCCCACTTCTGCCTCCTCTGGCAGTAGCATAAGGCTTATCTTTTTTCTTACCCCCATCACGTCAATTGTGGCTATCAGTCCGTCAATCTCTACTATTTCTGAAGGCACAGCAAGACACATAAGTCTTTGCCTCCTCTGCTTTTTAAATTGTACGCGGTTCTGGATGTATATTCCACTGTTTCAGTTTTTCTATCACCCTTTCCAAAAGTCTGTCAAATTGTTCCTTCACAGGTTCTGTGAGGCCATAACCAGTGTTAACACTTAGAGGCTGAATACCAATTAAGTATAGTTCATTAGTCAATATCCCTGTAAGCCTTCCTACACCTATGAGATCAGGAAGGGCTATCTGATGGACAGACAGCTTTGTGCTGAAGTATTCAGGAATCTCTTCTTCTGATACTTCTCCTATGTAGCCAGGTTGTTTGCTGAAATTCACTGCATCTATAAAGAGCACCCTCTGCATCTGTTCAATGTAAGGCAGCAGTTCAAGGGATTTGGTGCCTCCATCAATCAGTCTCACAGATTCTGGGAAAATATAACGGTTCTGGAGTTCTCTTACTGCGAAGACTCCTACTCCATCATCTGACATGAGTATATTGCCAATACCCACTATAGCCATCTTTTTGTTCATAAATTAAGGTTCAACTCAGAAAAGATTTGGAGATTAAGGGAGGGACATTGAAATCCCCTCCCTCCTTTATTCCCACTCTTTCCCGGTTACGAATTTATATCCACTGAATATTGAACTGATCAAGCCATTCCGTTCCTTCAGATCCAGATACCATGAGAGATATACATGGCCTATCACAAAGACCATAAGGATATACATGGCCAGATGGTGGTAGAGCCTCAGGGTCTGAAGATGCATAACACCTTTCATCCATCCAAGCGTGTTCCAGAGGTCTCCTGTATGACTCAGACTATAAAGGGCGAATCCTGAAAATATCTGAAACAGGTATATCAGGAATATAAAGAAATACACAAGCCCTGCAAAGGCGGTATGCCCTACTGCATAGGGAGGTTTTTTGCTCAGAAAGAGATAGAATTTCACCGCTCCCCAGAGGTCACGCCACTGTCTTGATGTATGAGGAATAAACACTCCTATCCTTGCATATCTGTTTCCCACAAACATCCAGTATATCCTGAAAGCCACACTCATGGTAAACACATAGGCAGCCACAAAGTGGATAAACCTCATCCAGCCCATTATATACTGGTTCGATTTTACAGCGTGGATAAAGGGTTGGCCAATGTAGAAACCTGTAATAGAGAGGGTGAGTATACTAACCACATTCAGCCAGTGTGTAAGCCTTACAGGAAACTCCCACGCATATGTCCTTATTCTTTCCTTGTCCATGACTCCTCCCTTCAGGCTATCCTTATCTTTGCCACTCTTCTGCCTGTGGCATCCAGTACATGCACTGCACAGGCCATACAAGGATCAAAGGAGTGTATCGTTCTCAGGATCTCAATAGGTTTTTCAGGGTCTGCCACTGGTGTGCCGAGGAGGGCTGCTTCATATGGACCACGCTGCCCTTTTGCATCCCTTGGGGAGCCATTCCATGTGCTGGGTACAACTATCTGGTAGTTCTCGATCTTGCCGTCCTTTATCTTGATCCAGTGTCCAAGGGCACCTCTTGGGGCTTCATGCCAGCCATAACCCTGTGTCTCCTTCGGCCAAGTGGAAGGGTCCCATCTGTCACCATTGTGTATCCTAAGATCACCTTTCTTCATACTTTCTGCGAGTTCTCCTATCCACTCCGGTAGTTTCTCTGCCACAACAAGTGTTTCGATACCTCTGGCTGCTGTTCTGCCCAGGGTTGAGAATAATGCTTCAGGGCCCACTCCGAGATGCTTAAGAACAGCATTCACAACCTCTCTCACCCTTTTATGGCCTGAGGCATAGGCAACAAGCATCCTCGCCAGGGGGCCTACCTCCATAGGTTTGTCATCATACCTGGGAGCCTTGAGCCAACTGTATTTTTTGTCTGTGTCAAGAAACTCATAGGGAGGCTTTGGCCCAGTGTACTTGAAGTTTGTCACTCCTTCCCAGGGATGTCTTCCATTACCATCTCCGTCTGGGTATTCATACCATGAATGGGTTACATACTCAGTAATCTTGGCTTGATCTACTGGATGTACCTTGCTCAAGTCCTTGTTCAGGATGATTCCACGAGGTAGCCAGAGGTTGTCTGTATTGCTGATGTTATCCTGTTCAAATACTCCATAGGCGAGATAGTTTCCCACTCCTTCTCCATACTTTGCCCATTCCTTGTAGAAGGAGGCAACAGCAAGCAGGTCTGGGATATACACTTTTTTTACAAACTCCAAAGCCTTCTTTGCCAGCTCCTGCATGAAGGCAAGGCTTCCAGCATTGAGGGCATTCTGGCTGTTGGGATCTACAGGCACAGCCATGCCTCCTACAAGATATGTCTGGGCATGGGGATTCTTTGCACCCAGCAGTGCCTGGATCTTTATCACATCCCTCTGCCAATCAAGGGCCTCCAGATAATGGGCAACTGCCATCAGGTTTGCCTCAGGTGGAAGTTTGTAAGCAGGATGTCCCCAGTATCCATGGGTGAAGGGACCGATCTGGCCACTCTCTACAAATGCCCTCAGTTTTTTCTGTACCCCTGCAAAATATGTCTTTGATGAATTGTGCCAGTCAGAAATACTCTGTGCAAGCTGGGCTGTCTTGGTAGGGTCTGCCTTAAGGGCACTTACAATATCAACCCAATCAAGGGCATGTAGATGATAGAAATGTATAACATGGTCCTGTACATACTGGATTGCAGTGATGATGTTTCTTATAATCCTTGCGTTATCAGGAATTGTTATATTGAGTGCATTCTCTACCGCTCTCACCGAGGCGGTTGCGTGAACCGTAGTTCAGACGCCTCATATTCTTTGGGCAAAAGCCCATGCATCTCTGGGGTCGCGCCCTTTGAGTATCAGCTCAATACCTCTGAACATGGTGCTTGCAGCCCAGGCATCCACTACCCTTCCATCCTCAACCTTTGCCTCTATCCTGAGATGCCCTTCAATTCTTGTTATAGGGTCAATAGCTATCTTCTTTGCCATACTACACCTCCTCTTCTGTTTTTAGTCTTCTTTTTCTTTTCTGCCGCCAGACAGGATTCTGCCAATTCCATGCACTGCAATTGCGGCACCTGTGGCAATAGCAAGCCCTGCGCCAATCTTGTCTGCTGTAGTCTCAACTCCAAAGCCTGGCGTCCTGGGTAGTCTCCTGTAGAATGGACTCATTTTGTCCCAGAATGCTGGCTCAGCACAGCCAATACATCCATGTCCTGCACCAACTGGCCAGCTGGTTCCCTCATTATACTTTACCCTTGGACAGTTTTTGAATGTTTCAGGCCCTTTGCAGCCCATCTCATATAGACACCAGCCTTGGCGGTGGCCTTCGTCGCCCCACTGTCGGACAAACTGGCCTGCATCAAAATGTGATCTTCTCTCACAGTTGTCATGAATCCTTTTGCCATAGGCAAACAATGGTCTTCCTTGAGCATCAAGGGGCGGTAGTGTCCCGAAGGTGAGATAATGAACTATTGTGGCTGTGATATTTTCTACATTAACAGGGCATCCAGGTAAATTTACTATAGGTTTGTTCTTGATAAGGTCTCTTACTCCTACAGCACCTGTAGGATTTGGTTCAGCAGCGGGCAGCCCCCCATAGGCAGCACAGGTACCCATTGCCAGTATTGCTGCAGCTCCTTCTGCTACTTCTCTAAGGATATCTTTCGCGCTCTTTCCTCCAATACAGCAATATACTCCATCATCATTCAGGGGGATGGAACCCTCAACTGCAACAAGATACTGTCCCTTGTACTTTGTGATTGCGTCTTTAAGTGCCTGCTCTGCCTGCATCCCAGCCGCAGCCATCACAGTCTCATGATACTCCAAGGCAAGTACATCTAAAACAATCTCTTTTACTGTGGGACTGGAGGCCCTCAGAAGGGCTTCTGTGTTTCCTGCGCAATCTTGGAATTCAAGCCATACAAGCACAGGTTTCTGTTTTTTCTCCAGTGCTTCTGCAATCTTTGGAATAAAACTGGATGGGAGGGCAAGTGTAGCAGACATGATGGTGCAGAATCTCAGAAAGTCTCTTCGGGAAAATCCCCTACGTCGGAACGATTCATAAACCGTTCCTTGATCCATATCTTCCCCCTTTTCCATAATAGCCTCCTTATTAAAGGGTTTATTAATTATTAATATAATTATACTTCTAAAAATACTTAATGTCAATATAAGCAATTTTTATGCCCACATTAGCAACATTTCAAACATTCTGGAAGATTAAGATTTTTTAGAGATGACTCATAAGAATAGTGTAGGTTAGCTCAGCATAAGAGGGCTCTTCATGGCTTCTGTTCTTTTTGCTGAGCGGACAGTATTCTCCAGAAGCATTGCAATTGTGACTGGTCCAACACCACCTGGTACAGGAGTGATATAGGATGCTTTCTCTTTAACCGAATCAAACTCCACATCACCAACAATTGAACCATCCTCAAGAACATTGATTCCTATGTCAACCACAACCGCGCCTTCCTTTACCATATCTCCTTTTATAAGGCCTCTGACTCCTGTGGCAGTACAGATGATGTCTGCTTGGCGGGTGTGGTGTGAAAGATCACGTGTCTCTCTATGACAGACGGTCACTGTAGCCTCCTTTGCAAGGAGCATCAGGCTGAGAGGTTTTCCAACTGCGAGGCTTTTGCCTACCACAACCGCATGTTTGCCCTTTAATTCAATACCATAGTACTCCAGCAACCTTATAACTCCAAAGGGGGTGCAGGGTAGAAATCCTGAGACTGCGGGAAAAAAGCCTGTCTGGTTTAATTCTTTATATACACCTTCATGGAATATCTGAAAGGTTGACTCATCTGCAGCAAGCCTTCCTATGGATATGGCCCCAAGACCATCAACATCCTTCTCTGGGAGGATTTCATTAACTACTCTTCTTGCGTTTATTCTCCGTGGTAGCGGAAACAGTACAAGAAGTCCGTTGATTCTTTCATCCCGATTGGCCTCATGTATTACGTTTAGTATCTCATTTATGGATGCCTCTTCTGAGAGAGAAAACTCAAATGCCTTTATTCCTACTGTTCTGCATGCCTTTAATATAGCATTATAGTACTGTTTTGATGCAGAGTTGGCACCTACAAGCAGTAGTCCAAGCCCAACCTCTATCCCAAATTCCCTTAAAGACTCCACCTCTTTTTTTACCTCTCTTTTTATTTCTTCTGCTAATGCCTTTCCATCAAGTATTTTTGCCATAGTATAACCTCCTGAGATTTTCAAGGTCTACAATATCTTGAGGCCTTCCAGATGCCTCTTTGTTTTTTATGAGTTCTCTGAGTCCTATAAAATATGCCTTCACATCTGCAAATTCTCCATTAACCTTATTCTGCCACACCTCTTCAAAGGTACAACCATCAATAGATGTAACTATATCTATTCTGAGAGGTTCATAGCCCAACTGGACTACCATGCCTTCTCTGGAAAGCTCCTCTGCAGTAAGGTCTATTTCAGAAAACCCGAACTCCTTTAGTGCATTTAAAAGCTTTTGAGCATTTTCCAGAGAAGGTTCTACAAATACATCCATGTCCTTTGTATATCTCGGCACTCCATGATATGCAAGTGCAAAGGCACCTACTATACAGTACTTAACCTGATGCTTGTCTAATAACCTTAAGAATTCTTCGTAATCCTTCTCCTGCCTTCTCATAATCAATACCTTTAATTCTGAAGTGTGTTTCTCTCAACATGAAAACGGTCTCTATTCTCTCTTTTGGTGTCATATTAAGATAGTATCTTCTGTCAAAATCTTCCGCCTCTTTAAAAGAGGATGATTTATTAATCCATATCTTATGCATAATTAAATCATATCAAACAAAAGAGAAGAAAAGCCAATTCAGAGGTCTCTGCTACAGCACCGATGTTGTCTCCTGTAATCCCATGGAAGTGTTTTTCAAAGAGTCTGCCTTCAACTGTAGCAACCATCATGGAGGCAATAAAAGGAATGAAGATATCTTCTATTTTTGGGGAAAAGTAGATGCTAAGGACAAGAATTCCTATGGTGAATGAGGTTGCTATAAATAACTCCTTAGGGCCTGTTCCCTTTATAAATATACTGCCGAGCCCTTCAGTACGGGCAGCCTTAAACAGACAACTCACAACCACCATCGCCATGGTACCTGCAAGGGGAAACAGTAAAAGCACAGGCCATAACTTCTCAGAAAGGACCTCTTTCAGCAAAAGATATTTAATCAGTAGTACCAACACAAGACTTACTGCCCCCACGGCCCCAACAGTTCCGTCTTTCATTATCTTCAGTTTTTTCTCCCTATCTGCTCTGGCTGCCAGGGCATCAAAGGTATCTGAAAGGCCGTCAAGATGAAATGCCCCTGAAAGGGTGACATGGACAAGAAGAACCAGTGCTGCTACTGTGTCTGCTGTCCAGAACCTGAGCAGCAGTAGCGATGCACTAAAAAGCACTACCCCTTTCAGGAGACCTACCAGAGGAAAGAATACTGAACTCTTGCCAATCTCTTCCTCTTCAAGAGTGGTTGAGAATGGCACAGGCAGTATGGTAAGAAAACTGAATGCCAGCAAGAGCCTTCTCATTTTTATGCCGTCTTTTTATCCGAGACGCCCGCTTCCTGAAAAGTGGCCATCTCGCGGTATATTTTAAGGCCTGCGTCGAGGATTGTCATTGCTAGTGCTGCTCCTGTGCCTTCTCCAAGTCTCAGATCAAGGTCAAGTACAGGCCTGAGCCCCATATGCTGAAGCATTACTCTGTGGCCTATCTCTTGTGACAGATGGGCAGCAAACATATATTCTGCTACTGTATTGTTGAGTTCATAGGCGATCAGTGCTCCTGCGGTAGATATAAACCCATCCACCACCACAGGCACTCCTTTTTCTGCTGCCCCAATACAGAGTCCTGCTATGGCGCCTATCTCAGGACCTCCCACCTTTGAAAGGACATCAATAGGGTCAGATGCCTTTGGTCTGTTAACCTCGATAGCCCTTTTAATCACCTCTATCTTATGTTTCAGTGCCTCGTCATTGATGCCTGTGCCACGCCCTGTCACTTTAGTTATAGAATGCCCTGTAATCACTGCACAGATGGCTGAGGAGGGAGTTGTATTTGCTATTCCCATCTCTCCTGTTGCAAACATGCTATAGCCTCTGTCTGCATATTGGTGGGCAAGCTCAATTCCTGTCTCAATACACCTTGTAGCCTCTTCCCTGCTCATGGCAGGCTCTTTTGTCATATTTCTACTTCCATAAAGGACTTTCTTCTTCAGAAGGCCTGGAAGGTCTTCAAAGTCATAATTTACTCCAATATCAATAACTACTACATCAGCTCCTGCATGTCTTGCCAGAACATTTATACCTGCTCCGCCCCGAATAAAATTATAGACCATCTGTCTTGTCACCTCCTGAGGATATGCAGACACGCCCTCCTCTGCTACACCATGGTCTGAGGCGAAGGTAAAGACCACTTTTCGGGGTATCTCTGGCATCTCTGTCTCATATATTGCTACTAACCGCTTCGCAAACTCTTCCAGACGGCCAAGACTGCCTGGAGGTTTTGTAAGGCTGTCAAGCCTCCTCTGTGCCACTTCATAAAGCTCTCTTTTAACCGGCTTGATTCTTTTTAAAGACTTACTCAAACTCATAACAACTCCCCCTTTATCTTTATTGGTATTGATGAGATTACAAAATAGACTTCATCAGCTATAGATGAGAATGCCTGATTACACCAACCAGCAAGGTCTCTAAACTGTCTTGCCAGTATGTTCTCAGGAACAATTCCCATTCCTACCTCATTTGTAACAAAAAAGATCTTTTTTGTAAGCTTAACAGAATTCTTGCTTTCCTCTTCTAAGGTCTTTATCACCATATCTATCTCTTCTTTAACCCTTTCTGGTTCCTTCGTATCAAAAAGCAGATTCGATATCCAGAGAGTAAGACAATCCACCACAATTACATCATGGAGTTGAAGAACCTCTCTGAGAGTCTTTCTTAGATTTAATGGACACTCGTAAGTCTTCCAGTGAGAGCCTCTCTCTTTCTGGTGCCTCTTTATTCTGTCTATCATTTCAGGGTCTTCAGGGCGTGCTGTTGCAATAAATGCCTTTGAGCCCTGAACAGAGTCGGCCTTTCTTAAGGCAAAACTACTTTTGCCACTTCTGGCACCACCTGTAATGAGGATGATTTCTATTTTTCTTGACATATTATCCTTTTTGCTTTCAAAAAAAATCCCCAGGGCTTTTCTGAAAACCCTGAGGATTTAACCCGCTTTCATCCTCATTGACATCACTCCCAGCCCCCGAGGAGCAATGTCCATGCCTTCAGGCAGGTCTTCTGGCTTCCCTGTCCTTTACCGCCTTCCCATCAAGCACCAAGCTTAAACCTGGTGCTCAACAGTGGCTTTCTGGTAAAGGGTTGTTTTCAGGGTCACAGCGGCGGGTCCGCTCCCGATTTTCACGGGATTCCCTTTTAAGCCCTGTGGCACCTGAAGGCTTCAATTAAAATTATATGTCAATCACTGGTAATTTTGCCAGTGCCTCTTTTATCTTCTCCTCTGGATATTCATAATCCTCCAGCTTGCCCTCAAGATAGTCTGCGTATGCCTGAAGGTCAAGATATCCATGTCCACTGAGGTTGAAGAATATGGTTTTCTTTTTGCCTTCTTCCTTACATTGTATTGCCTCGTCAATTGCTGCCTTTACAGCGTGTGCACTCTCTGGTGCAGGGATGATACCCTCTGAACGGGCGAACAGAACAGCAGCCTCAAACACTGCTGTCTGATGATATGCCTTGGCCTCTATGATACCATCATGATAGAGTTGACAGATAAGTGGTGCGTCACCATGATACCTCAGACCTCCTGCATGTATGCCTGGAGGCACAAAGTCATGTCCGAGAGTATACATCATAATTAGAGGAGTCAGTCCTGCTGTGTCTCCAAAATCATATCTGAACTCACCCTTTGTAAGGGTAGGACAGGAGGCAGGTTCAACAGCAACCACTTTCAGTTCTTTGCCGTTTATCTTGTCCTGTATAAAGGGAAAGCTCACTCCTGCGAGGTTACTTCCTCCACCACAACAACCAAAGATTACATCAGGATAATCGCCCACAAGCTCAAACTGCTTTTTTGCTTCAAGCCCTATAATTGTCTGGTGTAGTAGTACATGATTAAGCACAGATCCAAGTGCATAGTTTGTGTCAGAATGGGTTGCTGCATCCTCTACTGCTTCTGAGATAGCAATCCCGAGAGAACCAGGATTGTCAGGGTCTTGTTCTAAAATCTTTTTTCCTGCTTGGGTGAATTCTGAAGGACTTGCATACACTTTAGCTCCCCATGTTTCCATAGCAATTCTTCTGTAAGGCTTCTGATTGTAACTCACCTTTACCATATATACAGTGATTTCCATCCCAAAGAGACTTCCTGCAAGTGCCATTGCTGAGCCCCACTGCCCAGCACCTGTTTCTGTAGCTATCCTTTTTATACCTGCTATCTTGTTATAGTATGCTTGAGGTACCGAGGTATTGGGCTTATGGCTCCCCGCAGGGCTTACTCCCTCATATTTATAATATATCTTTGCTGGGGTTCCAAGAGCCTCCTCCAGCCTTTTGGCCCTATGCAGTGGAGTTGGTCTCCATAAGGTATAGATCTGTAAAACCTCTTCAGGTATGTCTATCCACCTTTCAGTAGATACCTCTTGTTCAATAAGACCCATTGGGAATATTGGTGTAAGGTCCTCTGGACCTACAGGTTTTTTAGTTGCTGGATTAAGGGGTGGCTTGGGGAGGTTTGGCATATCTGCCATTATATTGTACCACTTCTTAGGGATTTCTCTCTCTGGCAGTAGAATCTTTGTGTCACCCATTTCTACCTCCTTGAAAGTTTTTTGGCTTTAAGTATAACATAAAAGCTGTTAAAAGGGAGTGTATATTTGATCTTAATAGAAGGGTCTTTTATTATAGAGAAAAGATATAAACAATGGTGGCGGTGGAGGGCTTCGAACCCCCGACTCTGCGGATATGAGCCGCATGCTCTGACCAACTGAGCTACACCGCCGGAGCAATTAAAATTATACCAAAATTTGTTTGAAATTATAAAGATTGAAATGATACAATTTATAATTACAAATCATCTTATAAAAGGAGGCTTTATGAGCAAAAAAGTTCAATTTATACTTGTAGGAATTATAATAGTAGCACTGAGTATCACAGGATGTAAAGAGAAAGAAGAGCCGCCACCTGCTCCTGCTCATACACCAACGATGCAACAACCCACAGTAGTTATGCCAAGAGGTCAGACAACAGTGATTGTGCCTGAAGAGGTGAAAGGTAAATGGGATGCAGTGGTGTTGGAGATAGTTGACAAAAGTACCAACAGTTCGCAGCAGATTACCATAAAGTTGGGAGATGAGTATCAGATTCCAAACTCTAATATAAAGATAAAAGTAGGAGAGTTTCTACCTGATTTCCGCATGGATGGACTAACAATCACCTCAGCTTCCAATGAACCTAAGAATCCTGCGGTTCATGTAACTATTTATGAAGGAGAAAAGCAGATCTTTAGTAAATGGCTTTACTCTAAGTTTCCAACAATTCATCCATTTCAACATGAGAAATATAGGATAACATTAATTAAAGGGATAAAAGCCGGCTCTAAAAAATCTTGATTAATGGTTGCTTAAATGTATGAAATAATGGAAGAGAATCCTACAAGACAGAAGATACTTGAATTGCTGAAGAAAAAAGGAGGGATGACCACTGACCAGTTGAGTAAATTCCTGAATATTACCTCCATGGGTATCCGGCAACATCTGCTGGCACTTGAGAAGAAAGGACTTGTTACCAATGCACCAAAGAGACGTGGCATTGGAAGACCTAAGTTTGAATATAAGTTGACAGAAAAGGCAGAAAAGGTATTCCCTAAGCAGTATGATTTTTTTGCTATTAGACTGTTGGAAACCATAGAGAAGAAGGAGGGAAGGAAGAAGGTAAATCAGGTGTTTGGATGGCTCAAAGAGGAATTTATACAAAAATTGAGTGTGAATATAAACAATACAACCTCTCTTGAAGAAAAAGTGAAAAGTATGGTTAAAACGTTGCGAGAGGAGGGGTATCTTTCTGAATTAACAGAAGACAGGGAGTACTTCTATATCAAAAACTATAATTGTCCTATAACCTCAATAGCCCATAAATATAGAGAGAGCTGTAATATGGAACTTGAGATGTACCGTAAGATATTCGGAGACAGTGTGAAGAGAAGTGAATGCCAGGTAGAAGGGGCCATTTCTTGTACTTATTGTATCCCTAAGGTTATGGCATAGAAGACTATAGTTTATCCAGTACCTTTAAAATCTTCTCCAAAGTCTTTTGGTTGCTTAATATATCCAGATTCTGAATAAGGTCTTCTGGAAGAGATATTTTTAATTTTACAATCAACTCCTTGTTTTCAAGGGTCCTATCCCAGTAGATGTCTATATTCTTAGGAAGACCTATTTCGTCTATAGCCTGCTTGATATTCTTATTTGTCTCTACAAGTATGGGATACCGTTTCTTAAAGAGAAACTCCCTAAGTGCTTCTGTCCTCTTTTTTTGGGGGCCATCTGCCTTAAATATATCTTTTATCTTGGGGTCTGAGAGAAACTCCTCAATACTTGTTCTGTTTGCTTTAAGTATATCTTTCAGCAGAACCACAATCTCTTCAAAGAGGGATGCTGTAAGGTAAATCTCCCCTCTCCAGGACAGTACTGTGGTGAGTATCTCATGGGGATAATATGAAAGATTAAGTATCTGTTTATATGAGAATCTCTTTTCATGGAAGAATCTTCTTACTTCATAGGGCAGCTCTGTTATTATCTCAATCTCTTCAAATAGTCTCTTATGAGGTTTTGTTCTGAGGGGAATGCAGATATTTTTTATTATCCAGTCTGTATCTCCACATATGTCTGACACCTTTTTAATAAACTGTATAGTGTTTATGGTGCTTTCAAGAATCTGGGTCTTTTTCTGATAGAGAATATAAGAGAATAATTCGTTTAGAGGTGTAGACTTTGGTAGTAAAAGTGCCTTGACCTTCTCCTGGCCCTTGTCTCTTAAGAATTCTATTCTTTTTCTACCATCTATCAGATGTATTTCTTTGTCTCTGTATTTATAGAGCAGTACAGGTTCTAATACACCAAGACTCTCAAGAGAGCTTTTGAGGGTATCTGTAAGTATATCTTCAGAGAATATAACTTCATTTAGATTAAATAGACTCTCTTCTACAAGAATATTATCAATATCTATTTCTACCAATTGTGGCATACACCCAAATAAAGATTCTTTGGACATCACAATATCATATGGTATTTTAGTGAGGATCTTCAACAGGAGTTCCTTCTGTTGAAACTAATGAGGAAACACCCATTACTGAAAGTTGATTTAAAGAAAGACCTTGCAAAATCGCCAGCAAAGCCATTCTCCACTGATGAATATGGTAGTAAGAATGAATTACCAAATCAAATTTTTAGAGGGTAAAATAAAGGGATAGATATATCTCTTGCTGAAATAAAGACAAAAGGATGGGATGCATTAGTTAAAGAATTAGGATATACTGGTGCTACGAGATTTATTCTTTTATACGAATCTGGGGAAGGGGATTATACTAAAAAACGGATGAGATTATTTAAGAACCTGACAGTTGAAGAGATAGTTAGAGAGATAAAAAAGGAAAAGATTCTCTAAACCAGGTGAACAGGATTAAAGATAGTTGACAAAAGATGATGTAGTCCTATAGAATTTTGCAATTTTATTTTTGGAGGTGAACTTGCACAGTAAGAGGGGGCTTTTACTGTTAGTAATTCTAATAGGAACAATCATTTCTATACTTATTTCCTTTCAGGAGGCGGCAGGCAGATCCATAGAGGCCCAGATACAGTCTCTGCTCATTGAGAGCCTCAAGGTTACCAACAGAGCAATAGATAAGATTGAAAGTGGTAGCAGTCCTGAAGAAGAGATAAAAAGGCTGAGTAAGCTTGCTGAAGAGGTAAAGGTATTAAATCTGCTGATGAAAGAGAGGTTCAAGCAGAGGGGGAAGGCAGTTGTAGGCAGGGCATCGGAGCGGCACGAGCGGTTAAGACAGAGATACACGGAAGTGATAAGGGAGTATCTGGATACAGTAGACAGCATACGGCATACAGTAGGCAGTAGACAGGGTGATACGCCATCTGCCATACGCCACAGGATAGGAGCCATAAACCAGCATCTGCATAGACTTAAGGGACTACTTCAGGGGATACTATACAAAAAGAAAAGGTCCATTCTGGGGAGTCTTCCCTACCGTCATCTTGGATATCCTTCCAAGGAGCCTGCGGAAGGGGATGGCATAAAACCTGCCTATCTTGGAGGGGACAAGGAGGTAAGGTCTGAGGATCTGAAGGGCAGCGCCCTGGCACCCATCACAGAAGAGATAGCCTCACTTGCACAGAAGCTGAACTGGAGTCCTGTGTCCATATATGAGTGGGTAAAGAACAACATAAAGACTGAGTGGTACTGGGGTTGCATGAAGGGAGCCTTAGAGACACTGAGGCAAGGTGCTGGCAATGACTGTGACCAGGCCACACTGCTTGTGGCACTGCTGAGGGCCTCTGGGTATCCTGCCAGGTATGTCAGGGGAGTGGTGGAATTTTTTGTGGGCAGGGGTGAGCCAATTGACAGGATCAAGAATCTCCTTGGAGTAGAAGGCCCTGAGGCTATAGTAGAGTATTTCCAGAAGGCAGGGATACCCTATAAGCCGATAATACAGGGAGGCAGGATAACAAACTTCCAGATAGAACACATCTGGGTAGAGACGCAGGTGCCCTATGCCAACTACAGGGGTGCAATAATAGACGAGCATGGGAAGACCTGGCTTGGCCTTGACACCAGCATAAAGGTAAAGGGATATGAGTATCAGCAAGGAGCAGAAGGTGCCTGGCAGGTAGCAGAGGAGCTGAGGGGAGAATATCTCAGGGTGGTACAGACACTGACACCCCTTGAGTATCTCAAAGAGAGGCTCTACACAGAGACAGGGCAGCCTGCCGAGCACTACAAGAGGAGGAGAACACTCATACCAGAAGAGATGAAGATACTTCCTGCGAGTCTACAGTTCCGTCAGATACTGATAACCCACGAATACACAGAGATACCGGAGGAACTTATACATAAGGTGCGGTTCAGGGCAGGCAGCATGCAGGGAGAAGACCTTTTTGATGTAACCCTTCCAGCATATAAACTCTCAAATCAGAAGATAACCATCACCTATGAACCTGAGACAGTAGAGGACCAGCAGGTAATAAACTCCTATGGAGGCATAGCAAACACACCTGGGTATCTTGTGAGGTTAAGACCGGTGCTTCAGGTAGCAGGCGAGAGGGTGGCGGTGGGCAGGGATGGACTGGCCATAGGAGAGGAATATACCCTCGAGGTGGAACTCCTCTCGCCGAATGGCCCAGAGGCTATAGAGAATGTCCACACAGTGGGCAACCTTGTAGTCATGGGGATAGTTTCTCAAAAAGCCACAGGCTATAAGCCATCAGCCATAGGCCATGAGCCAGAAGAGGGGGCAGATGATCTGCTTTTTCAGCAGGTCATGGATTACATAAAGAGGTGGGATGAAGCAGAGGAGGAACTGGCATCACTGCTACATCTTAGCCTCATAAGGCCTGTGCCCACGGTGGTAACGGTGGGAGGGGTTGTGGAGGTAACCTATCTGCTTGATACCCCTTATGATATGCAACTGAAAGGTATATATATAGATGCAGACCTCAGGGCAGTAGAGGTAGTGGAAAGCACACATAATACTGGGGATAGGCCAGGAGCCACAAGCCACAAACTGTTCATGGAACTGTCGGCACTTCAAGGCTCTGTGCTTGAACACAAGGTGTTTGAAGACAACTGGCAGGTAGAAGGTATCTCAACGGCAAAACTCATACAGAAAGCATACAGTAGCCAGCAGACAGGCTTAGAGATAGTGACAATTGACAGGACGAATGTGGACAATATACTCTCCAGTTTAGAACTTGATGAAAACATTATTGAAGACATCCGTGATGCCGTGAACCAGGGTCTTATTGTCCAGTTGCCATATGCCATAAATCAGGAGCCAAACACCATAACCCATGAAGACTGGGAGGGGATCGGTTACATCAAAGAGGACCCTGAGACTGGGGAGGCAGGCTACATGCTCAGTGGTATGGTGGCAGGGGGGATGACAGCCTGGTCAATGGAGCGATGGGAAGAGTACTACAGGGAAAGGCTCATCAATCCCTACTCAGAGCCACCTGAGTATGATTCTTCCCGGGCCAGATACATCCACAAGATAACTGCCACTGACATGCAGGAGGGCACGGTGGGCAAGGAGCTTCCCATACCCCTACAGGTACTGGTACATACTGCAGAAATGAGACCTGTGAAGGGAGCAGAGGTGACATTCACGGTGAGGGCAGGAGGAGGGGTATTCACCAATGGGCAGCAGAGCATCACAGTAAAGACAGATTTCAGCGGGATAGCCTCTGTAAAGTTCATTCCTGGCAGATACACCCGGGACAATCCTACCTATCTCTGGTACGAAGACAGAGACAGGGCCAAATACCCCTATCCAGAGCAGGTAGGGGAGAACATAGTGGATGCGAGCCTGAGCACGGGTGTCTCTCTCACGGTGCCATTCACAGTCTATGGTTTTCCGGACAAACCACACCATATAAGGAAACTCTCAGGGGACGGACAGAGGGGGATGATACTGAGTTTTGCAGGGTTTGTCTCAGTGGCAGTGGAGGATCAATATGGAAACCCCATATCAAACATACCTGTAGACTTCACAGTGCTACAACCCATAGAACAGACCACCTGTCCGAATCCCAACCAGGACACAAGGGCTGCCTATCTCGTAAGGACAGAGGAGGCATGTATAGATAACATACCTCTGTGGCGGGATTGTGAAAAGGCTGCTGCACAGAGCCTACAGGTACTGACATCCCCTGATGGAGCAGCAGTGCAGGTAGTACTTGGAGGGATGCCTGGTGCGGAGTATCCCATAGAGGCAGTGGCAGGGCAATTGAGGGAAGTATTTCATCTGTACACCTATGCATTTGGCAACTGTGATGGAGACACAGAGCCTGATGCACAACTGATAGTACAGTACACCTACCCCTCCGACCCCTATGGCAACAACATAGATGCAGGCTCACCTGGAGAGGAGATACTCCTGAAGGCAAGGATGTACTATCTGGTGGAGAAAGGCATGAATGTAGATGTAACCCTTAACTGTGATGGCAACACCAAGACCTGCCCTAAGACAGTGGGCTCCAGGCAGTATGAGGTAGTAACAGACTTTACAGAAGCCGCACTCAGATTCTCAGGGATAGAGGGTACTGCAGAGGGTAAAGGCATCTATACAGCCATGTACACACTTCAGCCAGGGCTGAATATCATAGAGATACAGAGCAGTGCGAGTATAGAACAGGAGAGGGCAATTGCAAACTGTTCTAAGTGTAGCAGAAAAACAGAGACCATCACCCAGACAGCCACAGCCACAATGGAGGTCTATGGGGTAGAGGTAGATATTCAACCCCTTCCGGTTGTACTATTAAACCAACTGGGGTTTGTAAAGGAGGACTACAGGATAAACTACAGGATAACCCCACCACAGTACAGGGCCTACTCAGGGTATCTTGTGCTTTACAAGAATGGCACACCAGTGGAGTACATACCCATAGAACCTGAGCCAGAGGGCACAATAACCCTGACGAGGGGTTTCTGGTTTGATGAAGAAGGCAGGTATGAGATTGAAATAATTCTCAATTATGGCACAGGTGTGGAGATAAGGAGCCAGAGAGCAGCACTACCGGTGGCAAGGATAAAAGTGGTGAATGAGGAAGGTGAGGTTAAAGAGATAAAGTACTCAGACGGTGGCAGAGCAGAAAAACTCTACCGTGTGGAACTCATATCAAAGGCACTCACAGAGGACTGTGGTAATCTCACAGGGAAGATCAAAACAGTTGACAAACAGTGGGCAGATACAGCACCGCCTGATGTGAATAACTACTATCCCACAGAGTATCCTCTGGAATTTAAACTCTCTGAAGGGAGATGTCTTGTAAAGATAAAAGACACAACAGCAGATGGACAGACAAAGGATAGATTCATTGTTTCAAATCTCCCAAAAGCTGCCCTGACAGCAAGAAAGACAGACCTTTCCAATACAGCCGTTCTTTATGGAGGCATAGGTAACAAGATAGAGGTAGAGATAAATGGTGCAAAAGAGCATGTAGGGATAGAGCCTGTGGGAGTATTTCTCATAGCCATAGACGGGCTGAGGCAGGATGTACTATATAATCCTGATGAGGTGTCATACAGTGATCCAGGAGGCTGTGGAGGGAAGAGTTGTTATATAGAGCCTAATCTCCTCAAGGGGTTGTGTGAGGTGCTTGGTGGGAGATACGACGGGACCACATGTGACCCCACAGGATGGGAAAACAGGCACATAAAACTCAGGGATGTAACCGCCATCTTTCCAAGTATCACATTGGCCTCATGGGCCAGCATATTCACAGGGAAGATGCCGAAGGAGACAGGGATAGTGGGGAATGAGTTTTTTGGGAGGGATATTTACAATTGTACTTCAGGCCCTCAGTGTAGGAAAGTTCCACCATATTTTGATCCACCATTAGGTTTAATTACCTTTGGGTCTGGGGCATTTAAGGGATATGATCTATACAGTAAGAATCAAAAGGCACAGTGGGATTTTGTACCGGTATTGCCAGGTGCAGAGGCCAAAGAAACATCACAAAATAGTATTTTGAACTCATCTACTATGACGATATTTGAGTGGATAGGTAAACAGTATAATGTAAGTAAATATTTTGGCTCATATGATAGAGATGTACTTGTAAGCGGTCATTATGCTCGTGGGGTAGATTTTTGGGCCACAGCAGATGTAGGAGACATTATTTTTCTAATGCCCCAGGTATTGGATGAGGCGAAGGCACTGGACAATATTGCAAGTTATTATTCTTTGAGATACTTAAATGCAAAGTTAAGGGATCTACTTCTTCAAAGAAACGTGGTGCCTTTTCCTGCATTATTTGTAGTGTACTTTGGTGGGCTTGATCATGCAGCTCATTTTGAAGGGATGAATATATACAGACAATTTTTGATAGAAATAACAGATGTTAAGATAGGGCAGATAATTTCATGGTTAAAGAAGTATGGGGAGTTTGACAACAAGATATTCATCATAACAGCAGACCACGGGCATACAGCGATGCCGACGTCAGAACAGATGGTGTTGTCTGTACCTATAAAAGATGAGAGTGGAAATATAACAGATTGGCAAATATGGCATGGTGATGATTCATGTAAACTGAAATTGAAGAAGTTCAATGTAGATAAGGTGAAATACCCTGAACTTGCCAACAACAACTTACACATATGGGAGTTGGCGGAGGTGATGAAGGCAGTAGGCAGCATACAGAATACAGTAGTCAGGAATAAGTATCGTCTTCTTGTTCCTGAGAAGATAGAAGAAGTGTTTAAGATCAAAGGGACGCCCATAGAGTACAGAGCCACATCAAAGACAGAAGATGCTGATTTAGTTATAGCATTCAATGGGCCTATGGCACATATATACTCAATGATAGGGACAGATAATAAGACACTGGGAGAGATAGCAGAGATATTCAGGGTAATGCTTGGAGGATTCTATCCAGATGAGGCGATAAAGTGGTTTGGATTCAGAGATAAATATAAATATCTGAAGTTTCAGGCAACAAAGATAAGGCGACTCTGGAACTCAATAGACAAGATACTGATAAGGATGGAAGATGGTAAGTATTACATATTCAATGGACTTGACAACAATGGTAATCCAATAACAGAGAG
>MTOU01000035.1 GCA_002011745.1 Nitrospirae bacterium JdFR-85 | reverse complement strand
TTAGCCCGGGTTTCCCCGGGTTGTCCCAGTCCCAGGGGTAGGTTACCTACGTGTTACTCACCCGTCCGCCGCTAAGTAACACAGGATTGACCCCCGAAGGAGTCGCTCCTATGTTACCCCGCTCGACTTGCATGTGTTAGGCACGCCGCCAGCGTTCGCTCTGAGCCAGGATCAAACTCTCATCCTAAAGCTGAAACTCTTTAACGGAGGGACCTGCTTTTTAGTTTTCAAAGAACAACAAAAAAACACTTAAAGAACAGATGAATATACACTTATACAACCCTACTTAAATATTATATCACTTTTGGAGGGAAAATTCAATCAGGAAATTTTATTCCTCCCCGCGATACCTCCGGGTTTGTGAGCATCTGAGGCTCTCTGACAAGTGGGTGCCTTGGTATATGCTTAGGCTTCCTCGCAGACCTGTCAAGGTCTTTGAGGCTTGCTCACCACATATACCGCTGGCTCCCTAACTATCTTTGTTCCCTCAGCTCTACCACCCTGATAAGGTATCGCGGAGAAACTCAACTATTCTGTTATTAACAATTAAAATTTAAAAGAGCAATCTTTCTATTTACATTAAATACCAATACCGCAATCATTGTCAAGGATTGGATTTTATGGAAAGAAGATGTAAAATTAAGATTCTACAAGAAAACAGAAGAAAACTATAAAATTTTTCCTATTTAAAGAATTCTGATAAAATTCTATCATGAATTTTTTATAAAAGTTCTTGTTTTATGTTTCATTATGGTATACTAAACTGCCTTTTTGTTAAACTATCAATTAAAAAATTTGTAAGGGTTTGAGAAAGATGAGATATTATAGGTTGGTATGTTTTCTAATTTTATCCAGTATACTCATCCCTTTGTTGGTAAATGCTCAACAAGCCCCCATTGTCACCAGTATAGAAGTCAAAGGGGTTAAGAGAATCGAAAAGGGAGCTATTATTAAAAGACTAAAACAAAAGGTAGGCGTGCCTCTGTCAAGAACTGCTATCTCTGAAGATATTAAAACCATATATAAGATGGGATACTTTGAGGATGTTAAAGTAGAAGCAAAACCTCATGAGGGAGGGATTAAATTAATCTATATTGTAAGAGAAAAACCCACTATTGTAAAAATAAACTTTGTTGGCAATAAAAAGTTCGACGATGAAAAACTAAAGGAACATCTAACTATATCACCTGGCTCTATTGCTGATATCACACTTATCAAAAACAATGCATCAGCACTGAAGTCCTTCTATGAAGGAAACGGTTATTGGCTTGCCCAGGTTATTCCTATTGTCAAAAGAATAACTCCATATGAAGCCACAGTAACATTTCTAATCAAAGAAGGACCTAAGATAAGAATCAAGAAAATTGCAATTGAGGGGAATAAGGCATTGTCTGATAAAAAAATAAAAAGAGCGATGAAGACAAAAGAGTGGTGGATATTTTCACTTATTACAAAAAGTGGCTACTATAAAAGTTCTGAAATAAAGAATGATATTGAAAGAATTAGAAACCTCTACTACGACAATGGATTTCTCAATGCAGTAGTGGCTGGACCAGAAATAACCCTCACAAAAGACAAAAAGGGTATGATTATAAAAATAAAGGTTTCTGAAGGTCCCAGATATACTATAAGTGATATTAAAGTATCTGGATTTGCTCCATCTGAGAAAGAAGAGGTCCTAAAACTATTAGAGATTGAAAAGGGCAAGTATTTCAGCAGAAAGAAACTTCAGGAGAGCATTCAATCAATATCCGAATTTTATTCCCAGAGAGGATATGCAACTGTATCTGTGGAACCACAGATTATTCCAGATAAAAAGACAAAAGAGGTTAAGGTATTCTTAAATATCCACAAGGGTGATATATATAGAATCGGTAGAATAGAGATCTTTGGCAACACAAAAACAAAGGATAAGGTTATCAGAAGAGAGGTAAGCCTGAATGAGGGTGATATATTTAATAGTAAACTCTTAAGGCGGAGTTATGAAAAGATTAATAATCTGAATTTCTTTGAAACAGTAGAGCTGATTCCTAAACCAAACCCTGAAAAGAAGACAATTGATATTGATATCAAGGTAAAGGAAAAACCTACGGGCTTTCTGAGTATAGGTGGAGGTTATAGTACAGTAGATAAATTTGTAGGAATGATTGATATAACACAGGCAAATCTCTTTGGTACAGGCAGATACATAAAACTAAAAGGAGAATTTGGAGGAAGGTCAACATTTTATGAATTCTCCTATAAAGACCCTTGGTTTCTTGACAAGCCGATAAGTTTTACATTAAGTGCATACAATACAAGAAGAGACTATCTGGCCTATTCAAAAAAAGCAACAGGTGGTTCTGTAGGATTTGGTAAAAGGTTTGCAGAGTACTGGAAGGTGAGTCTCACATATACTTATGAAAGAGCTACTGTTTTTGATGTATCTGAGGACGCATCAATCATAATAAAGGAACAGATCGGCACTAACACCACAAGCAGCATAACCCCTGCTATTATAAGAGACAGCAGAGACTATTTCCTTGACCCTTCAAGGGGATCAAGAAATTCTCTATATATTACCTTTGCAGGATTAGGAGGAAACAACAAGTTTATAAAAGGTGTTTTTGACTCTGCATGGTTCTTCCCTGTAACAGAAAGAACCGTCTTTTCTATACGTGGAAGAATAGGTTATGCAGAGGGACTTTTTGGTAAAAAACTCCCTCTTTATGAGAGATTCTATGTAGGAGGACTCTATACTGTGAGAGGGCTTGGATTTGGAGAAGCAGGGCCCAGAGATGAAAATGGAGAGGTGATTGGTGGGAAAAAGGAATTGATCTTTAACTTAGAATACAAGTTCCCTCTTGTTGAAGAACTGAAACTGAAAGGAGTGGTCTTTGTAGATGTAGGCAGAGCCTACGATGACTCTGAAGATTTTGGTACTGACCTCAGATACACAGCAGGTGGCGGCATAAGATGGATATCTCCTTTGGGGCCATTAAGAATAGAATATGGGTTTAACATTGACAGAAGAGAGGGCGAAAGTAGCGGAAAGGCAGAATTTGCCTTTGGTGCCTTCTTTTAGCCATTTAAAAATTAAGTTAAATAAAGGAGGAGAAGAATATGGGACGTCATCTGTTAGTGACTCTTATTTTAGGTTTTTGTATTGCCCTGTTTAGCAGTGCAGTAGCAGCAGAGATAAAGATCGGCATTGTTGACCTTCAGAAAGCACTTAATGAATCAGAGGCAGGCAAACAGGCAAAAAAGGACCTTGAGGAAATAATCAAGGCAAAACAGAAATTAATTGATCAAAAAGGGAGAGAGATCGAAAAACTAAAAGAAGAGATAGACAAACAGGCATCGGTCCTCTCAGAGAAGGCATTGAGACAGAAACAGGATGAGCTGGACAGAAAAATGAGAGATTACAAACGGTTTGTTCAGGATGCACAGGACGAGGTGAAGAGAAAAGAGGCACAATTGACAGAAGAGATTCTGAAAGAACTACGCAAAGTGATTGATGAAATAGGCAAAAAAGAGAACTTTACTCTGATCTTAGAAAAGGTTGAAGGGGTTGTACTTTATATAGATGAAACCGTGGATATTACCCAGAAGGTGATCGAAACATATAACAAAAAGATAAAAAAGAACAAATGAGACTCAAAGAGATTGCAGAGAGAATCAATGGCATCCTTCATGGGGATGCAGATATTGAGATAAACACTATAGTCGGGCTTGATGAAGCAAAAGAGGGCTCTCTAACCTTTATAAAACATAAAAAGCTTATCCCTAAGTTGAAAGAAACAAAGGCATCAGCAGTAATTGTAGGAGAACATATAAAAGAACTTCCTATTCCTCAAATTGTGGTTGAGAACCCTCTTTATGGCTTTGCAAAGGCACTTGAAGTCTTTTATACCAAGCCTTATATTCCGAAAGGGATTCTAAAAGGCGCCTATATATCAGAAAGTGCCCGCATAGGCAAAGAGGTAACCATTTATCCCAACACCTTTATCTCTAACAATGTAGTTATTGGAGATAGAACTATAATTTATCCAGGAGTCTTCATAGGCGATGATTCTAAAATAGGAAATGATTGTATAATCTATCCTAATGTTACAATAAGAGAGAATGTGAGCATAGGTTCAAGAGTTATTATACATGCAGGCTCTGTTATAGGCTCTGATGGGTTTGGTTATGTTACCCACGAAGGCAGACATCATAAGATACCACAGGTAGGAGGTGTTGTGATTGAGGATGATGTAGAGATTGGTGCCTGTGTAACCATTGATAGAGCCACAACAGGCAATACCCAGATTGGCGAAGGAACAAAGATTGATAACCTTGTCCAGATTGCCCATAATGTGAAGATCGGCAAACACTGTATTGTGGTTGCTCAGGTAGGCATAGCAGGCAGTAGCACTGTTGGCAATTATGTGGTACTAGCTGGTCAGGTAGGAATCTCAGACCATATCACAATAGAGGATGGCTGTATAGTAGCAGCAAAGGCAGGAGTAATGAGAAACCTTGAAAAGGGAGCGTACTCTGGAGCTCCTGCAATACCCCATATGAAATGGTTAAGAATACAAGCAATAATAGAGAAACTTCCCGATCTCTATAAAACCGTAAAAGAGCTTGAAGCAAGACTAAACAAAATAGACATTCCTGAGTCAGGAGGCAAAAATGGTTAGTATCAAAGAAATCATGGATATTTTACCGCACAGATATCCTTTTTTGTTGGTAGACAGAGTGGTTGAGCTTGAGGAAGGCAAAAGGGCTGTAGGGATAAAGAATGTTACAATAAATGAACATTTCTTTCAGGGACATTTCCCTGGCAACCCAATAATGCCAGGTGTTCTCATCATAGAGGCCCTTGCCCAGGTGTCAGGAGTACTTGCCTTTAAATCAGGCATCACTGGGAAGGCCACATATTTTCTTAGTATTGAAAAGGCCAAATTTCGGAAACCCGTAGTTCCAGGAGATCAGTTGAGGCTTGAGGTGAGTGTCTTAAGAGGTAGAGGTAGTGTATGGAAATTCGAGGGAAAGGCATATGTAGAGGATAATGTGGTTGCAGAAGCAGAATTCACTGCTATGGTTACAGATAGGGAGCTGACATAATGGCAGATATACATGAGACAGCAATAATCCATAAGGGTGCAGAGATAGAAGAGGGTGTTGTAATAGGGCCTTACTGTATAATTGGAGGCAGTGTAAAGATCAAAAAAGGGACGGTCCTTATGAACAATGTAGTGATTGAAGGAGACACCACGATTGGAGAGGACTGTCAGATATATCCCTTCACCACCATTGGTCTCCCCCCTCAGGATTTAAAATACAAGGGAGAACCAACAGGAGTTAAGATCGGCGATAGAAATATCATAAGAGAATACATAACAATTCATAGAGGCTCTGTAGGAGGAGATGGATACACTGAAATAGGAAGCGATAATTTCCTTATGGCCTATGTCCATATTGCACATGACTGTAAAATAGGTAGCAAAGTGATCATGGCTAATGCAGCCACACTGGCAGGACATGTGGTAGTAGAAGATTGTGCTGTGATAGGAGGTCTTGTGGCTGTACATCAGTTTACCAGAATAGGCTCCTATGCAATGGTAGGAGGATTCAGTGGAGTGGGACAGGATATCCCTCCTTACACAATAGCCTCTGGCGCAAGGGCAAAGTTGTTTGGATTGAATATTGTGGGTCTGAAAAGACATGGATTCTCTGAAGAAACCATATCCGAATTAAAGAAGGCATATAAGATTCTTTTTAGGGAAAAGCTTACTCTAAAGGAAGCGATCAAAAAGGTACAGGAAGAACTTCCTTATACTCAGGAAATTGCCCATCTTATAGAGTTTATAAATGCCAACAGAAGAGGTATCTGTAGACCAAATAACACGGGGTCCTCTGAAAACACTTGATTAGGTAACAAACTCAATGAAAAACAGAATCGGCATCATAGCTGGCAGTGGTGTGCTTCCCTGTATTGTAGCTACAGAGGCAAAAAAACAGGGATATAATGTCTTAATCATAGCCCTTGATCCTATTGCTGATTCTATAGAGGGATGTGATGACAGAGTAGAGAGAATAAATGTAGGGAAACTGGGTAGAATTATAAAAACGCTAAAGAGAGAAAATATCAAAGAGGCGGTAATGGCAGGAAAAGTTCCGAAGACTCTCATGTACAAAGGAAGGAATATCACCCCTGATACCAAAGCACTAAAGCTGCTTTTCAGGTTAAAGGACCGAAAAGATGATACAATAATGCAGACAATAACTGAAGAGTTCGAGTCTGAAGGGATAAAAATACTTAATACCACAGATTTCACTTCCTCTTTAATGATGCCAGAGGGGTGTCTAACAAGAAGGATTCCTTCTGAATCCGAATGGAAGGACATAGAATTTGGCTTCAGACTGGCAAAAGAGATTGGCAGACTCGATATAGGACAGACAGTGGTTGTGAAGAACAGAGCTGTAATGGCAGTTGAGGCAATTGAAGGCACTGATGAAGCTATCCTAAGAGGGGGCAGGCTGGCAGGCTCAGACGCGGTTGTGGTTAAAGTGAGCAAACCTCAGCAGGACTTTAGATATGATGTGCCAGTGGTGGGAATAGACACTCTCAAGAGCATGATAAAGGCAAAAGCAAGGGTTCTGGCAATTGAAGCAGGAAAGACAATCCTCCTTCAGAAGAACGAGTCTGTAGAGCTTGCTGACAAAGAGGATATCTCTATTGTGGGTATAAGCCTTAAGTAACAACAAATGGACATCAAAAAGAGAAGGATCAAACTTCTTGTTTTTGATCTTGATGGAACCCTTATAGATTCTCTTCAGGACATAACAGATGCTTTAAACTATAGTCTCGCTCCTTTTGGTTATCCTCCTATGAAAAAAGAAGAGGTAAAAAGATTTGTGGGAAGAGGAATAACCGGCCTTGTGGAGAGAATTCTAAAACCAGAGGATATAAATTTGAAAGACAAGGTATTAAAAGAGTTCCTCCAGTACTATTCAGAACATCTTACTGACCATACAAAAACATATCCAGCAGTAGAAGAAACACTAAATTTATTAACAGAATACAAAAAGGCTGTGGTATCAAACAAGAGAGAATCCTTAACCAAGAGAATTCTTGAAGATCTTAATCTCTTGAGGCATTTTAAGTATATCATTGGAAGCGATACCCTTCCTGAAAAAAAGCCCTCTCCCCTTCCAATAAGATACCTCATGGAGAAGGAACATCTCAGCCAAGATGAAGTAGTAATTATCGGAGACAGTGAGATCGATATCCTAACAGGAAAAAATGCAGGAATACTGTGTATAGCTGTTGGTTATGGATACCGCCCCCTGGACAGCCTCCAGGAGGCTGACTATATCCTTAAAGACTCATTAAAGGGATTGCCAGAGTTGCTCCGAAGAATAGAGCATGAAAGGCATTAGCAGAAGAGTAGGCGTCCATACTTCCATCTCTGGAGGAATACATCTGTCTGTTAAAAGGGCCCATAAGTTGGGATGCACCACTATGCAGATCTTCAGTCATAACCCAAGAAGCTGGAGAAAGCGATACCCTAATGCAGAGGAGATAGAACTGTTCCGTAATCTGATCCAGGAGAATAATATAACTCCTGTCTTTGTTCATGCCTCATATCTGATCAATCTTTCCTCTGCTGAAAAAGAACTTTGGAGAAAGTCTATAGATATGTTGCTTTATGAAACAGAACTTGCAGATATACTCGGGATTGACTCTGTAATCTTTCACCCAGGTAGAGCCTCGGGGCAGAGTAGACAGTACGCGATAAAACGTACCAGAGAGGCTTTGAGACAGCTCTGTAAAGAAATCAGGAAGAACATACTTATTATAGAAAATACAGCAGGTCAGAGGGGAGAGATAGGTTCTACCATAGAGGAGATTGCAGAGATTGTAAGTTCTCTTCCCAGCAGATGCATTAAAGGCATCTGTATTGACACAGCCCATGCCTTTGCCTCAGGATATGACCTAAGCACCTATGAAGGAATTCAACTTCTGATAGAGGAGATAAAAAGACTACTCTCTCCTCTGCCTCTGCTGGTACTTCATCTCAATGACTCCAAGGCATCTCTGGGAGGAAGGATCGACCGTCATGAACATATTGGTAAAGGTTATATTGGGAGAGAGGGTTTTAGAAAAATTCTATCTCACCCTGAACTTTCAGAAATCCCCTTGATTCTGGAGACTCCAAAGACCTCTGATGAAGACGATATAAAGAATCTTGCCCTTGTTAGAGAAATAATCAAAACAATATAATAAATAAAGAGGGATGCCTTAAGGCATCCCTCTTTTATAAACATTTTTATCGGACCACTCCTCAGTGGGCAGATTCCTCAAACCCCACTCTCTCTCTTACAGAGATAACCACCTTGTACAGCACAGTAAGAATCAGAAATCCTGTAGCCCACACTCCCAGTGTAATGATTGTCTCAGGCAGTGTTGGCCAGTACTCAAAGACCCTTTCAAAAGGATTTGGAACAAAACCACCGATTACCAGACCAAACCCTTTGTCAATCCATAAAGAGGCAAATACTGCTATACAGGCCACTGTAAGGGTGGTCTCATTTCTTCGTGTAGGAGGTATCACAAGAAGTGCAATAGCAAACAGTGAGAGAAATATGGATATCCACATCAGAGGAACCAGTTTCCCATGTCCCTCAATCCCAAAGAATAAATACTCAAAAGAATGTAGATGCCCAGGTATCTGGCTATAACCAGCAGTAAACACCTCTAACAGGAAGAAGAAGAAATTAACAATAACAGCATAAGTAACAATTTTGGCTACTGACTGGAGCTGTTCTCTACCTGGATCAAACTTTGTATACTTCCTCACAAGCAGTGCAAGAAGCAGCAACAATGCAGGTCCAGATGAAAACGCAGAAGCCAAAAATCTCGCTGCCATAATTGCGGTTAACCAGAAATGTCTTCCTGGTAGTCCCTGGTAGATAAAGGCTGTTACTGTATGAATACTGATTGCCCACGGTATTGAGATATAGACGAGAGGTTTTGTCCATTTCGGAGGAGGAGTACCCTTGTACTCTGCCTGAAGGGCGTTCCAGCCTATGAGAATATTAAGCAGAAGGTATCCACTAAGAACCACCGCATCCCAGAACAGGATTGAATTGGGCGTTGGATGAAGTATCACATTAAAAATCCTTGATGGCTGGCCCATATCAACAAATATAAAGAGCATACACATAGTAACAGCACTGACAGCGAGAAACTCTCCCAGTATCACAATCCTGCCGAACTTCTTATAGTTATGTAGATAGTAGGGGATAACTATCATTACTGCTGATGCAGCTACTCCCACAAGAAAGGTGAACTGAGAAATATAAAATCCCCATGAAACGTCTCTGCTCATACCTGTGATACCCAGACCTTCTTTAAGCTGCTTCAGATATACCAGAAAGGCAATTCCTATAATACCCAGTAATATAAACACCAATGTCCAGTATCTCTTGCTTCCTACAAGTGCCTTCTCAAGCATGCTCCTCACCTCCTATGATGTAAAACACACTCGGCTGTGTGCCAAGCTCGGGTTTTCTGCGGATACTGAAATGTTCGGCCAGATACATTCTTACCTCGGAGCTGGGGTCTTCAAGGTCACCAAAGAGCATAGCACCATTTGATTTCTCTACACAGATAGGTTTCTTCCCTACCGCAAGTCTTTCTACACAGAATGTACATTTCTCAACCACACCTATACATCTTGTAGGATACTCCAGATTTTCTTCTTTAATATAAGGTCTCGGATCGCGCCAGTTGAAACTCCTTGCTCCATAGGGACAGGCAGCCATACAGAATCTGCAACCAATACATCTATGATAGTCCTGTGCAGTAATCCCATCTGGTCTCTTGAAGGTCGCCTTTGTAGGACAAACTCTTACACAAGGAGCTTTACCACAGTGATTACAGAGAACAAGTACTGGTTTCTCCTCAACACTCTCAGGAATAAAGGGATTCATCTGTTCTGGAAAAGAATGTTCAAAATCCTCTGTCCATATCCATTTTATCTCGTCTGCGGGATCTGGTATATTAGGCACATTATGAATTTTGTGACAGGCTTCTATAACCCTTTTGTAATCCTCTTCTGTCTTGAACTTTCTCAGATCAATTATCATAGCCCATCTTTTAGCTGTAAGACGTTCCTCTGGTGGAGCATACTCAGAGGAAGCAATCTTTGTCCTCACAAAAAGCTGTGCACCTCCAACTCCTATACCAATACATGTAAGTCCTGCTAATCTTAGAAATTCTCTTCTATCCATACCCATTGTTCACTCCTCCTCTTTAACAAAATGGCAGTCCCAGCAATAGGGTTTCACCCCAGCATGTTTATGACATTCATCGCAGAACTTCTTCTTGTTGGAGTGACACTTCATACAGGTATTCTGCAGGCTGATAGTGTATCTCTCTCCCCGAGAATTTATATAGGTCCTTTTTGCTTCTCTTAATGCAGCGTCTCTCCAGTCCACAATCAACTTCATATGTTCTGGTATCATATACTCCTTGGGCTCAACACATTTCTTTACCACCATCTTTTGGATTTCTGGTGTGTCGAGTTTTGGCTTAGGCGGTTGATATGCCTTCCCAATATTGCTATAGATTGGAAAGAGGGCAAAGATAAGGAATATCACTATACCCGCGATTATCTTACCACCATCATACATCCTCTATCCTCCTACTCTAAAATTTATTTTTATAAATTCTGACTATCAACTACTCTTCCTCCTCTCCTTCTTCCTCCTCCTCTACACCTGGCAGTGGCTCCATCCTGAGGTCCATTGTCCTTTTCTGCTCGCCTGTCATTACAAGGGCATTACCAACAAGCTCATGGACTCCACAAACTTCTACTCCTGGTACCCAATACTGCATTAATGTGGGCAGAGCTGCTCTGTCAATAGCACATATATTGGCGAGCATATTTACCCCATACCGTTCATGGACATATCTGACCGCATTTGCCCTTGGCAGACCACCTCTCATTCTGAGTTCCATATCCTCAGAGGAGTTCAAGCCTGATCCACTGCCACAGCAGAAGGTCTTCTCTCTTATGGTATTCTCTGGCATCTCATAGAAGTGATTACATACGCTCTTTATCACATACCTCGGCTCTTCAAAGAAGCCCATACCCCTGGATGTATTACAGGAGTCGTGGAAGGTGACTTTGAGATGGTCATTTCTGCTGGGGTCGAGCTTTATTTTTCCATGTCTAATAAGATCTGCTGTAAACTCTACTACATGTACTATCTTTGATGAGTTCGCATGCTCAAACTTGGTACCCGTGATCGGTGATACAGGATCCTCTAAATTATCAGGTGGCTTCCAGAAAGTGGCCAGGTATTGATGCCAGAGTCTCCACATGTGACCACACTCACCACCAAGAATCCACTTAACCCCAAGCCTCTCTGCCTCAGCATAAACTTTATAATAAAGCCTCTTTGCCATCTCCAAGGAAGTGAAGAACCCAAAGTTACCTCCTTCTGATGCATAAGTACTCCATGTATAATCAAGTCCTAACTCATGGAAGAGCATCAAATATCCCATACAGGTATAGACACCAGGCACACCGAAAAGGTCACCGGATGGAGTAATAAAGAGGATCTCCGCACCTTTACGATTGAAGGTAGGTTCTATCCTTATGCCTGTAATCTCCTCTATATCGTCACACATCATCTCAATATTGCTCTGGATAGTATGAGGCTCCAGACCGAGATGATTACCCTTTCTGTAACAGTTTGCGACTGGTCCCATAATCCAGTCAGTATTGCATCCAAGAAGATTAATAATCTCACGCACCATTATGGTAATCTCTGCAGTGTCAATCCCATAGGGACAGAATACTGAACAGCGACGACACTCTGTACACTGATAGGCATAATACCAGAGTTCCTTGAAGACATCCATCGTGAGTTCTCTGGCGCCCGCAACTCTACCAAGTAACTTTCCACCTGTGGTGAAGTATTTTCTGTACACAGACCTCAACAACTCAGCTCTCAGCACAGGCATATTTTTGGGATCTCCTGTGCCTATATAAAAGTGACATTTGTCTGCACAGGCACCACAGCGCACACAGATATCCATAAAGAGTCGGAAGGATCTATGCTTGTTGAGTCTGTCTGCAATACCCTCAAGAACAATCTCCTTCCAGTTCTCTGGTAACTTCCAATCTTCGTCAGCAGAAGACCACTCTCTTGGGTTTGGCATACCCACTTCTTCAAGGTACTTAGGTCTTGTACCATAACAGTACATGCCTGGACGGAACTCTACTGGAGTATCCATCCAGTGGGTCTCAGGTGTCTTTTTGTAGTCTAAGGACTTTGTAATTTCTTCTGGTTTAGGTGGTTTAGCTGCTTTTGCCATGGTCTCACTCCTTTTGTTCAGATTCTTCTGATTCTTCTGGTTTTTCTTCTTCTACATCTTTTTCAACAGGTATACCAACCATCTTCATCTTCTCTCTGAACTCTTCCTCATATTCCTCATATGTGTGAACCTTCACAGGATAATCCCAAGGATTAACATGCCGCTTCATACGACTGTTGTTGGCCAGATTTCTTGTTGGTGACAGAAATATGCCACCAAGATGAACAAGCTTGCTGAAGGGGAAATATGCAAAGAGAGCAGATACAAGAAAGAGGTGAATATAGAAAATAACACCAATTCCATCAGGCACCTTGGGACGAAGAGTAGCAAGACCCATGGTGAGTTCCTTCACTTTTATTATATCCGTTTTAAGGAAATATCTCATCAGGATACCACTGCCTGCAATACCCATTATAAGCAACAGGGGGAAATAATCAGCGGGCAATGAAATATATTTGACCTGTGGAATAAATATCCTTCTGAGGAATAGATAAAAGACTGCCAGAAGAAGAGTTACCCCTGTAATCTGTAAATGAGGATGTCCTATCTGCAGGAAACCATCAAAACTGTCAATTAGGGAAACAAACTCAGGCACGGGTTGTCTAAAGAATCTGAGATGTCTGAGTAGCACTATTAGGAAGGAATAATGAAACACTATACCTGCAAGCCACAACCATTTTGTAGAACCATACACAGGCCTATAACCTGGCCCCATTTCTGTCCTGAGATTACGGAACAGGGACCTGAATGTAACCACCTCGAGAAACATTCTCATAAAGACTTCCCACCCTGTGGCAGGACTTTCTAACTTAGAATACTTAATCCATGGGAAGCTCTTTTGCTGTCCACAGGTTGTGGGAATATGAAAGGGTACTGGGGTCTTCCCCCAGGTTATTACCCTATATATAAGGCCGACGAGGAAGACCACAAGCGCCACATAAGGCACTACTATACCAAACAGGGCATTCAGACCCAACAAGCCCACTCCAATCAATGGAAATACAATCAACCCAATCACCACAATTAATGAAAACCACACACCCATTTATGACCTCCTTCGCTCAAATAAATTTTCAAAAGAAGGAGAAGCCTATAAGTTCTTTTTCTTCCTTTCGAACTCCTCCAAAAGGTTCGCCCTTTCAAGAAGTCTAAATGTCCAGTTACGCATCTCATCCACTTTTATCTCATACAATCTTTCCCTACAACCCATAAATATATCAAAGGCCTTCAAAGCAAGCTCATCTACTCTTCTGTCAAAAAGGGAAATCTCCTCTGTCAACCAACTTTCGTCAGACATATCAGCCAACTCTTCCCGCACCACGTCTTTAAGCTGAAAGACAAAAGAAACTGCTTCTGAAGGTGTAAAATCCTGCACTGCCCTGATTCTTATAATCCTATCAAGGAAGGTATTAACCTCCTCCCCTTTATCTAATAGACTGTTTATAATACCCTCTATTCCTTCTTTTATTGTATTACCAACAGGATTTGAGAATGGATCTCTTTTTGATTTCAGAAATTTTGCTGTCTCTTCCGGATAAGTAGCCACCACCTGCTCAAACCACTTTGCAGCAATGCGCCCCTTCCTCTCTTTTAGAACCTCCCATAGTCTCATCATCTTTTTAAAAATTTTAAATTAATAAGGGTGCCACAAGAGCACCCTTAAAAATTATACGCAACCTGTTGGTTTTGGTAGCCCTGCATATCTACAGGCCTGTTTAGCTGGACCATCAGGAAATAGCTGATAGAGATATTTTGTATTGCCCTTTTCAGGTCCCATGGTCTTCTTAATCTCTTTAACCAGTATCTTGATCATCGGGGCGATCTGGTATTTCTGATAGTAATCCCTCAAGAAATTGATAATCTCCCAATGTTCATTTGTTAATTCAAGACCATCCTGCTTGGCCATAAACTCGGCCAGCTCAGGGGACCAATCATCAAGGTTCTGAAGATAGCCCTCCTCATCGACCTCTAACTGTTTTCCTTGGAACTCTAATGTTGGCATGATATACCTCCTTATGTTTAGTTTTTGGGGCCTTAATATAGCCCTCTTTAAAAATTTCAGTTATAAATTCTTTTCATAATTCCAGTTAAATATAGAAATAATACACAGGCACTGTTTTAAGGTCAAATTAAAAATTTTTATTTATATATTAATCACTTTTATGAATTCTGCTTCTCATTCTCAGAAAAATTATCTTTCCATTGTACATTCTCTGAAGAAGACCTGTAGAGCTTCTTACAAGTCTGTGGGCCTTTGGATCATAATTGAGGGTCCTCTCCTCAAAATCCACATCTGCATCCAGAGAAGATGCCTTGTCCCAATCCCCTCCAGAAAGCATAAGCAGTGCATTCATATATACCTCACCAAGGTTCCTCCCTGAGGGATCACAAACGTATATAGCTCCACACTCACATCTACCACCAAGAACAAATTCTATATCAATCTCTATCTCTTGAGGCCTTTCAAAAAAACAACCACAAAAAGGACATAAAGGTTCTCTCAGAATACTTCTACCTTCTCTTATATATCTATATGTATATAGAGAATCCATGTGCAGATATTTTAACAAAAACATTCAATATCATACAAATCTATTTATAACCTCCTTTAGGGCCTTAACAAGAAGAGCCACTTCAGAATCATCCACAGTCCTCGGGTCTATTATCAAGGCCTCTTCTTTTATCCTGGCCACAACAGCAGGACTACCCATTCTCAATAATTTCTCTATTTCTACTACTGGAATGCCTTCAATCCTAAAGGCAACTACATATGTAGGCATTGAGATGCCCGGAAGAGAGCCACCTCCTGCTTGAGAGTAGTCCTGTTGGAGTTTTAGAAAAACTCTTTTATTATTATCCTTAAGTGCTCTTATTATCTTCTGAGCCCTCTTTTTAATTATCTCTTTGTCCTGCAGAAGCATTCTTATAACCGGAATCTCCTCTTTTACCTTTTCTGTATCCATGTAAAGATACAATACCGCTTGAAGAGCCGAAAGGGTAAGTTTATCTATCCTTACTGCCCTTGTAAGGGGATGGCGTGCAACCTCTCTTATAAGCTCTCTTCTGCCAAGGATAATTCCTGCCTGAGGACCTCCAAGCAGTTTGTCTCCACTGAAGGTTACAATATCCACACCTTTCTTTATAATATCTCTGACAACAGGTTCTCCCTGAAGCCCGTATTCACTCAGGTCTACAAAGCAACCACTGCCGAGATCAAACATAACTGGTATATTCTTTCTCCTTCCCAGTGCTACAAGTTCTTCTATCGGGACCTCTTCAGTAAATCCTATAATCCTATAGTTTGATTGATGTACTTTGAGAAGAAGGGCTGTCTCTTCATTTATCGCCTCTTCATAATCCCTTAAATGAGTTTTATTGGTTGTACCTACCTCTTTCAGAACAGCACCACTCTGTTTCATAACATCAGGAATCCTAAAGGCACCTCCTATCTCAACAAGCTCACCCCTCGATACAACCACTTCACGTCCTCGAGCAAGGGCAGACAGACAGAGAAGCACTGCTGCTGCATTGTTGTTTACAGCAATTGCATCTTCAGCTCCAGTAAGGTCTTTGAGTAATCCTCTTATATGATCATATCGCTCTCCCCTTTTCCCTTCTGCTAAGCTATATTCAAGATTTGAGTATCCCCTGGCTATCTCCACTATCCTCTGAACCACAGATACAGGAAGGGGAGCCCTTCCAAGGTTGGTATGAATAACAACTCCAGTAGCATTAATAACAGGCCTAAAACTCCCTTCTGAAAGGAACCTTATATTCTTCTCCACATTACTCAGTATATCCTCCAATCTCACATCCCTATACTTACCAGAACGGATTCCTGTCCTGAGCTCTTCCAAGACCTCTCTTATAGCCTTGACCGCAAGTGGTCTTGGCAGCAGAGAAAACCACTGTTGAACCTCTGTCATGTTGAGAATTTCATTAACTGAAGGTATCTTCCTTAACAAGGTCTTCTTATCCATATCTGCTGTCTCCAGAGCCGAAACAGACCTTCAGCAAGGGGTCTTCTATTGCTGCTTCTTCAAAACCCTTTTGCCTGAAAAGACAGCTATCACACTTGAGGCAGGGCTTTCCCTCAGGTGTGGGGTCATAACAACTCCACGTTAGAGAATAGTCAAAACCCAGTTCAGTACCTTTTTTAATAATCTCCCCTTTGGTAAGATACAGAAGGGGAGCCTCGATACGGAATCTCAAACGCCCTTCAACAGATGCCTTTGTGGCAAGGTTCGCCATATCCTCAAAGGCCTTCAAATATTCAGGCCTACAATCAGGATATCCACTATAATCTACAGCATTGGCACCAATGAATATCCTCTCAGCACCAAGCACCTCTGCCCACCCAAGTGCAAAGGAAAGAAAGATGGTGTTTCTGGCAGGCACATATGTAAGGGGAATCTCTTCCCTGGACACTCCCTCTTTTGGAACCTCTATCTCCTTGTTGGTCAAGGCAGAACCACCTATCTCCCTGAGGTCAAAACCAATAATCAGATGTTTTTTCACAGACAGTGCCTCAGCCACCCTCTTTGCAGCCTCTATCTCCAGGTGATGCCTCTGGTGATAGTCAAAAGTAAGGGCATAACATTCATAGCCCATTTCACGGGCAATTGCGAGTGTTGTGGATGAATCCACTCCTCCACTTAGAAGCACCACAGCCTTTGAGACCTCAGATAACATCATCTTCTGTCATCTCCTTGCCATCTGGTCCTACACTGAATAATTCATATCCTGTGGGAGTGACTCTGTAGATATACCGATATCCCCACGGGTCCTTGAGCTGGATATCGACATTTTCTGGGAATCTATCATACATTAATCTATAGCTCTCTATCTTCATTCTAAAATGCTCCAGGGTGGTGGAAGCCCTGTAGAATTTATAAATCTCTGAAAATCCTCGGAAAGCATTGAGGACAAGAATACTAAACACTATTGCAAACACCACTCCAATCATAGCCCCTATTATCCTAACCCTTCTGCTTTCCACTTCCTTAGTTGTCTGAATCTTTACAGCCTCTTCAATAGGCTCAATCAGTCCCTTCTCCATAAGTGAGACAAGGGCCTTTAAGAACTCAAGCTCACTCTCCTCTGATAGATCCAACAATGTACTCACATCACTCTCGCCATCTATTAACTGAAAAACCCTTTCTTCAATGTCGCTCAGCAGCTCATCTGATTCATCGGTCTTTTTTCTGAAAATGGTATCAGGCGTGATCAGTCCTTCAATCACAGACCATTCATCAACTATCCTAAGACCCTCCATCAACACATGTTGTGTATCCACCACAATCTCTGTTTCTATCTCTACCTTGACAGGTCTAAACACATATGTACCTTCATTCCAGGAAAAGATCTGGACTACTTGATCAATTATCTGTTGTGTTATCACCTCTGTAAGGGTCTCTTTATCAACCAGACCATGGGAAAGCAACAGTGTCCCAAGCTGTTTTCCTGTCCTTTTTTGCTCTTCAAGCACCTTTCTTAAATCTTCTTCTGTTATAATTCCTTTTTTGATCAAAAGATTACCAATCTTTTTCTCTTCAGGCCTACGAGATGATGTGGCAGAGACAATATTCCCTTCAAAAAAGAGTATCTTAACTCTATCATACTTGCCACTAATTGACAGCAGACCTGTCTTCCTCTGATAGTAAATCAGTTGGAAGATATCTGTGATACCAAACTCACTTATAGAGCCTTCCAGTGCAGCCAATTATATTAACCCTCTCCTGAATTTTCTTCTTGTATAGGATACTCCATAAAGATATATTACAACAGCAGCAGATAAATAGAGAATTCTGAATAGGTTCTGTTCAAACAACCAGAGATTAAAATCGAAAATACCTGATAACAGGATTAAACTTAAAAATAAAAAGAACAGAAAAGATATAATTACTCCTCTAAAAGGCATTCTTGGAGTCAGAGACACACCGGGCAAAAACCAAGAAAGTAGATAGAGCAAAGTTCTTCTCTTTTTCTGAAAACTATATGCCTTCATAATATGCTCAATTCTTTCAGTAGCAGGAATCTCAAAAGAGACCATTGTTTTAAAACAATCTGAACATAATGCTGACCAGTGTATTCTACTTTCACACTTGATACAATAAATCTTTCCACATTTTCGGCACCTCTGTGCAATTGCTCTATCTCTGCTCAGATAATAAAATAGCATGATCAGAAAGACAATTACACCTGCTTTTATAAAATATCCTGAGGTTACAAATTCTGAGAGACTCTTGCTCACCACAGCCTGAAAGATCTCCCTTGCACTCAGGGTTTCATTCATTAGAAGCTGTGAACTCTCTTTCTTTTGTAGTTCTCTTATGGATTCTATCTTGTCCATATCAATGGAGACGGCCTTCATAAAGTATTTGTCAGCTCTGACAAATTCAAGAAACTCTCTTGTAATCACACTAAGATTATAATATGCTGAGGCAAGAGGTTTTTTGAGAACAGCCTTGTTATAAAACTCAACCGCCTCTTGTAGGTCTCCTTTAAGTGCATAGCAGTTGCCAAGATTTACATAGACCCTTGCATCCTCCTTATAATTTAAAATAGTTTTGTAGATACTAATAGAGTTATCCAGTAGCCCGCGGTTCTGCATAGATAGGGCCTTAGAAAACAGAGAGTTAAAGCCCCTGTTCCTGAAGACCCACTCTGGATAGCTGGACCCTCTCCCACTGTTTACTCCTACCTCAGCCTTTATGGATGGAGACAGTCCTGTAAGAAGATATTGAGATAAGAAAGCCCCTAAGGTTAGCACTATTAAGATAGATATCATTAAAAACAGAAATAACCTCCTTGACCTTCCCTTAGCTCCCCAGAATCCAAAAAATGTAATAACCCCCAACAGAGGAGCAATTCCCAATAAAGATAAAATAGCCACTGCTGCAATAATCCCCTTTCTTTTGTTCTCTAAAACAGTGTGCACAAAAAGTGGAAGATTAAATATGAGGTTTACCAGTGATACTGCAACAATTGTAATAACCAGAGAGAGCCACACCCCGGACAGTACTGTTCCAATAAAATTATAAGTCTGCCAGAAACTGTTTGTGTAATTACGTAAACCTTCAAATAGATATTTGGCAGACTCTGATATCGACTCTGGATTAAGGGAGAAGACCTTTCTGGCTAAAAAAAAGTATGGACCTGGCATTTCTGGGGCTATCTTAATAGCCTCCTTGGCAAAGGCTACTGCAGTGTCTGTATCACTCCTTTGAGCCTTTTCCATAAGAGTATATACATAGACCTCTGAAGGAGGTTCCTGTTTGAATAAGGCCCATCCATTTTTAAATGATAAAAAAAGAATGATAATCCCCAGAGAGATTATTACAACCTTAGATGCTCTGCCCAATCTTTGGCTCCCTTCCTTCTAAAAGCCTTTTAATATTCTGTCGGTGTTTGAAGTATATTAGAGCCGTTAAAACTACTGATAAGAGCATACCCTCATATCCCTTTCTCGCCAATAACATAAAAACTGGAACAAAAGTGAAAGAGACAAGTGCACCGAGGGAGGAGTACCTGTAAAAGAAAACTACCAATATCCATACATTTACAGTCACAAGGGCAACTACAGGAGCATACCCTATTAATACACCTATTGAGGTTGCTACACCCTTGCCACCCTTAAAGCGGAGAAAGATGGAGAAGTCATGTCCCAGCACCGCAGCAATCGCAGAAAGGACCACAACCGTCTCACTCTGGCTCAGAGCCTTTGCGAGTAAAACCCCGACTGTACCCTTCAGAATATCTCCCAGAAGGGTCAGAATCGCTTCTTTTTTGCCTACAGCGCGCAGCACATTGGTTGCTCCAATATTGCCACTGCCTACTTTTCTTAGATCAACCCCCCTTGCCCTTGATATTATGATGCCAAAGGGAATTGAACCAATTATATAGGCAATCAATATAATAACTGCTGATTTCATATCTTTTTCCAGAACAGAATTGTATATTTTATTCCAGAATAAACTGCCAGAAACATGGCTATCCAGATTAACACAGTACCTGCAAAGTAAAGATCTATTCCTAATATGGAGTCTCTAAGTATAAGAAAAATTATAGCACATATCTGAGCAAATGTCTTCACCTTGCCCTCCTTGGCTGCAGGGATAACCAATTTCCTCGTTAAAGCAACCACCCTTAAAGCAGTAATAAGAAATTCCCTGATGATTATCACTACTGCTACGAAAACCGATACCAATGCCATATCTACTAATAATATAAGAGCTGAGATAATAAGAAACTTGTCTGCAATAGGATCAAGTATCATCCCAAATTTTGTAATCTGGCCTGTCCTTCTCGCTATATACCCATCAAGAAAGTCTGTAACAGAAGCAAGGGCAAATATAATAGTGCCTACCACAGGGTGCGATGGTGTTATTAATAGAAACAGGGGAATAGAAAAAATTCTACTGAATGTCAAAATTGTAGGAAGATTAAGCCTCCATGTATTCATCAATAATCCTTTTCCATAATCCTTTTGCTTTTAATATAAACTCGGCTACTTCTCTAACAGCTCCTCGCCCCCCTCGGGTCTCTGTCACGTAAACTGCCACTGTCTTAACTTCTTCTGTAGCATCTGCAACAGCCACTGGAAATCCCACCCTTTTAAGAATAGGTATATCCACTATGTCATCCCCAACAAATCCTATCTCTTCATCCTTTAATTTATATGCCTTCTTTATTTTTTCATATGCCTCTGTCTTATCACGACATCCCTGATATACAGCCTCAATACCCAATTCCTCTGCTCTTTTCTTAACAACCTCTGATTCTCTCCCTGTAATAATCCCTACTTTGATCTCATTCATCAACAGGAGCTTTATTCCATGCCCATCTCTTACATGAAAGACTTTCAGCTCCTGCCCCTTATCATCAATGATAATACCACCGTTGGTCATTACACCGTCAACATCAAGAAGGAGCATCTTCACACCCTTTGCACACCTATCAGCCCTTTTTTTGGCCATTTCCATTATTATCTTATTTGAACTGCAATTGATAAATCTACCAAGAATTTTAAAGTAACTTGTGAAGTTTATTCAATAATCTTTTATTTTATAAAAATTTTCTTGACAATTTTTATAAAAATTGTTTTAATATTACCATGGCGCCCCAGGGAAAGAGGGCCATAAAGGTGCTTGTAGTGGACGATATTGAGTCTAATATTGAACTCCTGAAGACAGTGATGGAAGGAGTGGGTTTTAAGGTATTCACAGCTGTAAATGGGAAAGAGGCTATTGAAGTCTTTGAGGCAGAGCATCCAGATATAGCAATTGTAGATATCATGATGCCAGAAATAGATGGATATCAATTATGCCAGATACTAAAAGATATGGCTGGCAGAAGTTTCTTTCCTGTTATACTGCTCACAGCCTTAACCGACAGTGAAAGCAAGATAAGGGGACTCGAATGCGGAGCGGATGATTTTATCTCAAAGCCCTTTGATGCAAGAGAACTAATTGCAAAGGTCCGATCCCTTGTAAGGATAAAGTCTCTTTATGATGAACTTGAACACTCTGAGAATATAATTCTAACTCTCGCAGTAGCACTTGAGGCAAGAGATCCTTACACAAAGGGACACTCTACAAGGGTAGGAGACCTTGCCTATGAATTCGGTCTATTTATGGAGCTGTCAAGCCGAGAACTGGAGCTTCTCAGAAAGGCAGGAATGCTTCATGATATCGGTAAAATAGCCATCAGCGAGTCCATACTACAGAAACCAGGCAAACTCACAGAGGATGAGATAGCACTAATAAGAAAGCATCCTGTAATAGGAGAAGAGATTTGCAAACCCCTTAATTCTCTACAATCTATACTGCCAGCAATAAGGCATCATCATGAAAGATGGGATGGCAAAGGATTCCCAGATGGTCTTAAAGGTTCAAAGATACCCCTGTTTGCAAGGATACTGTCAATAATCGATTCCTTTGATGCAATGCTTTCTGTAAGACCATACAGAGGAGCAATAGACTTTTATGAAGCCATTAAAAGAATGGAAAGGGAGATGGATCAAGGACAATGGGATCCCGAACTCTTGACTGTATTTATCGAGTTGATATATAAAACTGGAGAGAAGATCTTAAATAGATACTATGCTCTTAGCAAAAATTTTCACTTATTAAAAGGACAGGACAATAATGTATAGAATTGCTATTGCAGGTGGTAATATCGCAGGCAGTGCCCTGCTGTCACTGCTTAGAACTGAACCAAACTTCCGGATTGTTGTCCTTTATGATGATAATCCAGATTCTCCTGGATATATCCTTGCCAAGAAGTGGAACATCCCTGTTGTCAGTGATATTGAAATGATATGGCAGTTCAAGCCACAATTTGTGGTAAATCTGATGGAAAACCCTCAAGTAAAAGAACATCTTAAGCGTTGTTCTGATAAGTGTGAAATAATAACTCCACCTGTGGCCAGAATTCTATGGGAACTAATAGAATCCAGGAAAAAGACAAAGGCAGAGAATATTAAAAATATCCAGAATCAAAACACTATCTCAACAGTAGCATTAAGTGCTGGAGAAAATGAGAAAAGTTTTCTCTATAAAGTGCTAAACTGTGCTTTGGAGATTGCGGATTCTCCTGCAGGAAGCATAGTTGTCCGTTATAATGACAAACTTGAATTGAAGGTACACAAAGGCCTGAGCCAGAGCTTTATTGAAAGTATTCAATGGAATATTATTCCAGGAGGTCTCACTGACAAGGTCCTTTTGGAGAAGGAAATTATAGAAATCCCTGATACATTAAAAAGCGAGTTCAACCATCCTGCCTTAATGATAGAGAATATCCGTTCAGTTCTTGCCATACCTCTGCTTTCAGGCAGTGAACCTATGGGTATCCTGTTTATTGATGATCATAAACCAAAGAAATTCTCTCTACGTCAAAAGGTTTCACTAAAAATACTTGCCTTTATTGCAGGACTGGCACTTAAATTATACTCTCTGAAGAGAGAGACTTCTGAACTACGGCAGAAGGCTAAGATACTCCTTTCTAATACAAAAGATTTGGTCTTTTTCACCGATCCTCAAGGGATTGTTATTGAATGTTCTGATTCTGTAAGTATTTTGGGCAAAAAGAAAGAGGACTTGATTGGTAAGAAGATAGGGCAGATTTTCAGTAAAAAAGACAGGCAACTCATCCAGACATGCCTGGATAGAGACAAGTTAATAAAGGCTCTAAAAATTGAATTGAGTTGTGGAAGAGAAAAACGCAGATTTTTATTGAATGCAGAAACAATAACCTTAAAGGATGAAACATCCCAACAAATAAGCATATTCTTATTAAAAGATATTACTGAGATAGAGAAACTTAGAGAAGAACTCTTAGAAAAAGAATCGGAACTCAAAACCCTAAAAGATGAGCTTTCTGCAAAGGTGATTGAAAGGACAAGTGTAATAGACCATCTTACAAAGGAATTAAGGAGGACTAAGGAGGTCAAAAATAGATTTATAGCCAACATGAGCCATGAATTGAGAACCCCCCTGAATTCAATAATCGGATTCTCAGACATACTTTTAGAAGAAACCTTTGGTCCTCTAACAGAGCAACAGAAACGATATATATACAATATAAAAACCTCTGGAAAACATTTGCTTGAGATAGTAAACAATATTCTCGATTTTGCAAAATTAGAGGCAGGAAAATACGATTTACAGTATGAGGAATTTTACTTAGAAGAACTTCTACAGGAGATAGTCTCCACAATAAAACCTCTTGCTGATAAAAAATCCATAGATATACTCGTATCAATCCATCCAGATATTCAGGGGTTGGTGGCTGATCGTCTTAAGTTAAAACAGATTCTTTACAATCTTCTGTCAAACGCCATCAAGTTTACAGGTGAAAGGGGAAAAATATCGATCACTGTAGAGCCTGGAGACCCTGATTCTCAGGAGGTAGTATTCTCAGTGAAAGACACTGGCGTAGGCATCCCACCTGATGAAATAGACAGGATCTTTGAGGAATTTGAACAGATTGACTCCTCTCTCTCAAGAAGAGCTGGAGGTACTGGTTTAGGACTTGCTTTAACCAAAAAGCTTGTTGAGATACACGGTGGTAAAATTTCTGTAGAAAGCACCCTTGGTAAAGGGAGCACTTTTAGATTCACCATAACCCAAGGCACCATAAAAGAAGAAAGAGAGACAGAAAAGATAGAGCCTATAGAACTTGAACCCACATGGACAAAGAAGGATGCTCCTCTCATACTGGTAGTAGAGGATGACCCCTCAGCATCAGAGCTTCTTACAGTACATCTGTCCAGAGAAGGTTATAGAGTAGCTCACGCATACAATGGAGAAGAGGCTATTGAGAAAGCTGTATCTATGAAACCCTTTGCAATAATACTTGATATCATGCTCCCAAAGAAGGATGGCTGGGAAGTACTTCAAGAGTTGAAAACAGACCCTGTCACTTCTGAAATTCCTGTAATAATCCACTCTATAGTAAACAACAGAGAGCTTGCCTTTGCATTGGGAGCTACTGACTATATACTGAAACCACTCGATGGAGAGACACTTCTTCAGAAATTGAAGACTCTTTCGGCACATTTCAGCAAAGGAAACATTCCTTTCACTGTGCTTATAATTGACAGAGATGAAAAAGAAGCTGAAGTTTTGAAAGACTCGCTTCAGAACGCAGGTGTAATAGCATATACTGCTTCAACACTCAAGAGAGGACTTGAACTTGCTATTGCTCTAAGGCCCAATCTTATCATAGTGGGGCTGGAACAAGAGGAGGGTGATGGCTTTGAGGTAATTAAGGAATTAAAGGATACTGCTGCTACAAAGGACATACCTGTGTTTGTGATGTCAGAAAAGGAGATCTCAGTAAATGAGAGACTACAGATGCTTGGGAAAATAGAAAGGGTCATAAAAAAGCACGCTTTTAGTACAGAAGAGCTAATTGAACATATAAGGGAACTTGAGACTGTCTATCCAAAAAGGGCAGGTCTTATTGATGAGGTAACAGGACTGTTCAGTCATAGATACTTTCATATAAGAGTGGCTCAGGAGATAGACCGTGCTGAAAGATATAAACTCCCCTTGATCCTTATTCTTATTGATATAGACCACTTTGGTGAATATGTACAGAGGTGTGGGCAGAGCAAGGGCAATCATGTCCTTAAAAAAGTGGCAGAACTGTTGAGAAAGAACATAAGAGGTTCTGATGTGGTGGTGAGGTATGGTGCAGACTCTTTTGCGCTTTTATTACCCAACACTGTGCTTTCTGCAGGGCTATCCCTGAGTAATAGATTTATAGCTATAATTAAAAATTATCCATTCCCTGAAGAAGAAGGCCAGCCCAAAAAGACGATCACGGCAAGTGCAGGCGTAGCATTCTACGAGGGGCAATCTCCTGAAGAACTGATTCTACATGCAGAAAAAGCATTACAGAACGCCATAAAAAAGGGTGGAGACAGGGTTGATGTCTACTCGAAAGGAATGGTTACAGAAAAGAAGTAGTCTTTTGTTGGATATCTTTAACACCCCTATAGGTTATCTTTCCGTATTTTATATCCTTAATCCAGATGGTTCTGCAGTTCTAACAAGAATAAAGATTGGTGACGTTCTGGAGTATGAAAACATAAGAAGACATTCTCTACCTAAAAGAGTAAAATCTCAATTCTTTGAGTATCTGGAGGGCAGAAGGAGGGAATTTGAGATAGAATATACCCTTTCAGGGACCAGATTTGACAAAAAGGTCTGGCAAACCCTGACAAAGGTACCCTATGGTCAGACAAGGACATACCAGTGGTTAGCAGAAGAGATAGGCTTACCCCAGGGAGCAAGAGCTGTGGGAGGTGCTCTTAGCAGGAACCCACTCCCTATTATAATACCCTGTCATAGGATAGTATGCTCTAATGGCTCCCTTGGTGGATATTCCTCAGGAACACAACTCAAAAAGAGACTCTTAGAGATAGAATTCTATAACTCAATTTAATCACTCCTCAAAAAGGAATATATATTCATCAGGTCTGGAGAGGTTGAGTTCTTCTCGTGCCCTTTTCTCAATATAGAAAGGGTCCTTTTTTATTAACTCTATCTCTTCTTTCAGTTTAAGATTCTCATCTTGAAGGACCTTTATTTCTGAAAGAAGTTCCATCTTTTTCTCTTTTAATTCAAAATACTTGAGAAGCCCATTCTCTTCAAATACCAGAGTTATACCTAAATAGACAACCAGAAGCAAAAGAAAGGTAAAAATCACCATCCTGTTTCTCTTCCTCTCTAAATATATCTGCTTCCTAAGTTGAAAATTGTACAATACATCCCCCCTTAATCTGGCTTTTTATCTGTAAGGGCTGCAATACCAGGAAGCTCTTTCCCTTCCAAAAGCTGTAATGTAGCTCCTCCACCTGTGGAGATAAAAGAGATACTGTCTGAAACTCCTGCCCTATGTACAGCGAGATCCGTGTCTCCCCCTCCAACAATAGTCAGCGCATATGCATCAGCAACAGCCCTTGCCACGGCAAAAGTACCCCTTGAGAAGGCGTCTATCTCAAACACCCCCATGGGCCCATTCCATAGTATGGTCTTTGCATCCTGAAGCGCCTCTGCAAAGAGTCTTGCTGTAGCAGGCCCTATATCAACGCCCTGCCATCCTGGAGGTATCTCCAGAGTGGGCACTATTTTTACCACTGCACCTGGCTCAAGTGACTGTGCAATAACACAATCTACTGGTAGATAGAATTTTACTCCCTTTTCCTTCAGTTTCTTTCTTATTCTCTCTGCTGTATCAAGCATATCAGGCTCCACAAGGGAGTTGCCCACCTCATACCCCATCGCCTTTATAAATGTAAAGGCCATGCCTCCACCGATAAGAACCTTATCAACATTGGATTCAAGGTTCTCAAGCACCCCTATCTTGCCTGATACCTTGGCTCCCCCAAGTATTGCAACAAAGGGTCTGATCGGATTATTAACCACCCCTTTCAGATACTCTATCTCCTTCTTCAAGAGGAATCCTGCTGCTGCGGGCAGGAATTTTGGTATGCCTACAATTGAGGCATGTGATCTATGGGCAGTACCAAAGGCATCATTCACATAATAATCTGCAAGAGAGGCGAGTTGTTTTGCGAACTCTTCATCATTCTTAGTCTCTCCCTCATGAAACCTCAAATTCTCCAGCAAGACCACATCACCACTTTTCATCTTCTCAACAATATTTTTTACCTGAGGTCCCACACAATCAGAAACAAAAATGACATCTTTATTTAAGAGTCGCTTTAGTCTTTTAGCCACAGGTGCAAGAGAAAATCTTGGATCAGGTTTGCCTTTTGGTCTACCAAGATGAGAGGCAAGAATGACCTTGGCACCTTCATCAATCGCATAGTTAATGGTAGGAAGTGTGGCCCGAATTCTTCTGTCATCAGTTATATTGAGGTTTTCGTCCAGTGGGACATTAAAGTCTACCCTTATAAATACCCTTTTGTCTTTCAAATCAAGGTCTTCTATAGTAAGTTTATTGAGCACATCTTTTATTGGTGCTGGATTCACCTTCTACCTCCTCTCTGGATCTGGTTAATATCAACGATTTTTTATTATATACTGCACAAGATCTCTTAATCTGTTACTGTAACCCCATTCATTGTCATACCATGCAAGAACCTTCACCATTCTGTTCTCTATAACTCTCGTCAGAGAGGCATCCACAATAGCAGAATGGTCATTGCCATTGAAGTCTATGGAGACAAGAGGCTCCTCTGAATACTGCAGAATCCCTTTCAGTACACCCTCTGCTGCTCTCTTTAAGGCAGCATTCACCTCTTCAACAGCCACATCCTTAGAGACCTCACATACTAAATCCACAATAGATACATTGGGAGTTGGAACCCTGATTGCCATACCATCGAGTTTACCTTTAAGTTCTGGTAGCACCAATCCAACAGCCCTTGCTGCACCTGTTGTGGTGGGAATCATACTCATTGCAGCTGCCCTTGCCCTGCGGAGATCCTTATGTGGAAGGTCAAGGATTCTTTGATCATTGGTATAGGCATGAATTGTTGTCATAAGACCTCTAATAATACCAAATTCATTATGTATAACCTTAGCAACAGGGGCAAGGCAGTTTGTGGTACAAGAGGCATTAGATATAATCTTGTGCTTACTGGGATCAAGGCTGTCCTCATTAACCCCAAGACACACTGTTATATCAGGCTCTTTGGCAGGTGCAGATATAATAACCCACTGGGCACCGGCTTCAAGATGTTGTGAAGCACCAGCCCTGTCAGTAAACCTGCCTGTTGACTCAATAACAATCTCTACGCCCAAATCTTTCCATGGAAGCCTTGCAGGCTCTGTAATTGCTGTAACCTTTATCTCTTTCCCATTAACAACCAAGGCATCATCTTTTACAGAAACATCTGCTGAGAATGTACCATGAACGGAATCATATTTGAGGAGATGGGCAAGGGTCTTTGCATCTGTAAGGTCATTCACTGCCACTATCTCAAAATCTGACTGGTTCATAGAGGCCCTTAGAAAATTCCTACCGATACGACCAAATCCATTAATCCCGACTTTTACAGCCATCTCAACCTCCTCCACCAGTATTTGTGGGGGCAAAACCTACTTGCCCTCAGAGGAGACAAGGTCTCCCTCTAAAGGATTTATAACAAATCCCGTAAGTATCTTTGGATAAAAATATGTAGACTTGGGAGGCATTCTCAAACAATTAAGAGCCACCTCTTCCACATCTTTAATTCTTGTAGGATTTAAGAAGAAAACACCATCATACCCCTCTTTTTCCATCCTTCTGATAGCAACAACAGGATCCATCTCAAAATCTATCTCTTTTATATTATAAACCTTTTTAAAAATAAGTTCATGAAGAATAGTCACTTCCAGACCTCTCAAGGGTTCTTTGATCTCTGACAGATCTCCTCCTTTGTATGTAAGAAGAAACCCCTTTCTTTCTTCCCTTAGAGCAAGCCCTATAGCACCTTTATGGTGTTTCATTATCTCCACAACAGCATCTTTTGTATCCACAGTGACAATATCAAAAAACTTCTTGAGGGGATGTAGAAGTTTTCCGGTCTCCAAGCCTACCAACCCCTTTACAAGCCTATGTGTGGGAAGAATGGTAATCCCTCCATCTGCAATATTAACCAAATACATTAGTACATAATTGTAAGGTTCCTGACCTGAATGGGAAGGATTGGTGCTGAGTCTTTCTTTCATATACTGGAGTGCTGTCTCATACCGATGGTGTCCATCTGCAATATATATAGTAATATCTCTCAAGGCCTCTCTTATCCTTTGTACATTACTCCTATCCTGAATAATCCACATCCTGTGTTTAAATCCATCAGAATCAAATGCTTCCATATAGGGAGAAAGAGCTACATACTTATTAAATATATCTCTCATCTCTGTGTTGGGTCTGTTATATATAGAGAATATGGGACTGAGATTTGCCTTACAGTATCTTAAAATATTCAGCCGGTCTGTCTTTGGTTTCGAATGAGTCGCCTCATGTGGATATACCCCTTCACATAACTCTGTAATTCTTACCCTGCCGAATATTCCTCTCATCAGTCTCCGCTCTCCTCTTACAGCATACTCCACTTCATACAGATAGTATGCCTCTTCATCTGTATAAAGCAAGACCCCCTCTTTAAGCCACTTCTTAAGATACTCTGCTGCCCTTGTATATCGATTGTTAGTCTCATTGTCGCCCTCATAGTCTTTTCCAAAATCTATCCTGACCACATTATAGGGACTCCTCTGGTACAACTCCTCCTTCATATCAGGCGTGATTATATCATAGGGAGGAGAAACCACCTCTTCCCCTTTCACCTTCTCTGAACTGTATATTATTCCCTTAAATGGTAATACTTCAGGCATACTTTATACTTGAAAATACTTAATTTGAACTCTGGATATCATATCATTAAACACTTTGAATTTTCAAACTTCGGGATTTTTAAATATGGACTTATTTAAAATATAAAGGTGCTTCCGTTCAGTGCACCTGTGAGACCTGAGAAAGTGAAGAAACTTGTGGACAGGATGCTCTCTCTTGGTATAAGAGAAGAGGACCTGGTAGAGAGGTTTATCCGCTCATCAGGCCCTGGAGGACAGAAGGTGAATAAGACATCCACATGTGTATATATAAAACACATTCCCACAGGGGTTGAAGTAAAATGCCAGGAGAGCCGTTCACAGGCACTCAATAGATTTCTTGCAAGGAGATACCTGGTTGAAAAAATCGAGGCAATGCGACTTGGATTGGACAGTGAAAGAGAAAAACTGAGACAAAAGCTGAGAAAGCAGAAACAGAAGAGGAGAAAGAGGGCAAAAATGAAATACGGCTCTAAAGGCTGAAGTCAAATACCAACTTATCTCCCTTTATATCTACAAAGACCTCCCCACCTTTGCGTAGCTTCCCAAAGAGTATCTCATTAGAGAGGGGGTCTTTCAACGCAGTCTGTATAACCCTTGCCAAAGGTCTTGCACCGAACTTTGGATCAAAACCTTTTTCAGCAAGGTACTCTTTTGCCTTAGGGCTGAGAGTAACATGGACCTGCTTTTCAGCCAACTGCTCCTGCATCTCACGAATAAACTTATCAACCACCATAAGCATGATTTCTTTGCTGAGAGGATTAAAGGTAATAATCGCATCAAGGCGATTACGGAATTCGGGACTGAAGAGTTTGTTTACAGCATCACGACTTTTGGCATGGGCATCTCCTGTTCTGTCACCAAAACCTATAACACCCCTGTCCATATCTCTTGCTCCTACATTAGAGGTCATAATAAGGATCACATTCCTGAAATCCGCCTTCCTGCCATTGTTATCTGTGAGTGTGGCATAGTCCATTATCTGAAGAAGAATATTAAAGACATCAGGATGTGCTTTCTCAATCTCATCCAGAAGCAACACAGCATAGGGATTTTTTCTTATCTCGTCTGTGAGAAGACCTCCCTGATCGAATCCTACATATCCAGGCGGAGCACCTATTAGCCTTGCCACAGAGTGCTTCTCCATATATTCACTCATATCAAACCTTATAAATTTTACACCAAGCACATTGGCAAGCTGTCTTGAGACCTCGGTCTTTCCAACCCCTGTGGGCCCTGTAAACAGAAAACAGCCTATTGGTCTCTGTGGTGAGCCAAGTCCTGCCTTTGCCCTCTTTATGGCTGAAACCAGCCTTTCAATAGCTTCGTCTTGGCCAAAGACCACCGATTTCAATTCCTTCTCAAGATCCTTCAACTTCTCCACATCAGAAGAGGTGATGTTTCTGGAGGGTATTCTTGCGATACGTGCCACCACCTCCTCAATATCCTTCACAGTAACAGTACTCTTTTTTGAGTTGAGTTTGACCAAGGCTCCCACTTCATCAATTACATCAATCGCCTTGTCAGGCAGGTATCTATCATTTATATATTTTGCTGACAGTTCCGCAGCTGCTCTGAGGGCCTTGTCAGTGTATCTTACTCCATGATAGTCCTCGTAATATGCCCTCAGGCCCTTGAGTATCTTTACAGTCTCCTCTACAGAAGGCTCTTTTATCTCTATCTTCTGAAATCTCCTTGAAAGAGCCCTGTCTTTCTCAAAGTAGTTCTTGTAATCCTCGTATGTGGTAGCTCCTATGCAACGGAGTCTGCCAGAGGTGAGCACAGGCTTCAGTATATTTGAAGCATCAAGGGAACCTCCACTTGCTGCTCCAGCTCCCACTACTGTATGAATCTCGTCAATAAAAAGTATAGCCTCCTCTATCTTTTCTAAGGCCTTTATGGTTGCCTTCAGTCTCTCCTCAAAATCTCCTCTGTAGCGCGTGCCTGCAAGAAGAGCTCCCATATCAAGTGCAAATATCTGTGCCTTCTTCAGTTGTTCAGGCACCTCTGCCCTTGCTATCTTGAGGGCTAATCCCTCTACAATTGCCGTCTTACCCACTCCAGGGTCTCCTACAAAGACCACATTATTCTTTCTCCTTCTGGCAAGGACCTGTATGGTTCTTTTGAGTTCTTCCTGTCTGCCCACAAGAGGATCTATCTCCCCCCTGCGGGCCTTCTCAACAAGATTTACTGTGTATCTTCTCAGAGGGTCTCTTCTGCGTCGTCGGGCTTCTTCCTCTTGATAGTCTTCCTCTAGCTCTTCTTCATCATATTTGGTTATGCCATGGGATATATAATTCAGGACATCGAGCCTTGTGATACCTTCCTGCTGTAGAAAATAGACTGCATAGGAGTCTTCCTCCATAAAAAGTGAAGCAAGAAGGTCTCCTGCATCAGCATAGGGTTTCTCTGCTGCTTTTACATGCTCTACAGCCCTGTCTATAACCCTCTGGAAGGCAACTGTCGGCTGTGGATAGATCTCCATCCCCTTGGGCAGCTTGGGAATATACTCTGCAAAGAACTTCTCCAAGGAACTCTGTAGTCGCTTTATGTCACCACCACAGTTCAGGATTATATCCCTACCCCAGTCATCAAGCAAAATGGCATAAAGGATATGTTCTACTGTGAGATACTCGTGTCCTTTGGCCTTGGCCTTCTGGAATGTCCTGTCAAGAGTCCTCTCTATCTCTCTGCTAAGCATACTACTCTCTCTCCATCACACACCTGAGTGGAAAATTGTTCTTTCTTGCAAGTTCATGCACCATCTTCACTTTGGTCTCTGCAATCTCACGGGTGTAAACCCCACATACGCCCATCCCTTTACGATGCACATGAAGCATAATATGTACAGCCTCTTCATGTGGCTTATGAAATACCGTCTCAAGTATAAACACAACAAAGTCCATAGTTGTGTAATCATCATTAAGCAGTATAACCTTATACAGAGGAGGCTTTTTTGTCTTCTTCTTGGGTTTTGTCCTTACCGAACTATCCGGCTCATATTCATGCCATCTAAGTGGCATAGCTCTCACATCCCCCTGTAATAAGGTATTCTTATTTAAATTTTACCAGACTTTCTACTGGATTGGCTACTCCCATTTTTTAAGATACAACCAGTGGTTATAGAGGTTCGGATGTTCCTCAGAGGTGAGTTCACTATCAAAGACGATTCCCATCATATAGATATCATCCCTTCGGAGACTCCATACTACAGTACCTGTCAGTGTATCAGACTTTTCATCTCCTTCAGTTGATATAAACTTTATCTGAATCTCCACACGAGCACCCAACTCAAGAGGTTTTAGGGAATAAAGCCCTATACCCTGCAGTGAGATATTATCAACCATTGTAGTTATAGACTTATCTCCGCATCTTAGTTCTGCAATTGCAAACAGGGGAAATCTCTTATGTTTGCGCTTAGATTTCTCCAACATCATTCCACCTCTTCTTCAAGACTGATCTTTTTTAATATACCCCTTCTCAGGAGTTTAATATTATTATCCACTACCTCCACAATTGTTGAAGGTTCATGCCCAAAAGTCCTTCCACCATCTATAATGAGATCAAGCTCCTCTGTAAAATACTTCATCACCTCTTGTGGGGTATCTGCTGGTGGACTGCCAGAAGGATTGGCACTGGTTGCTGTTATAGGAAAACCTGCCCTTCTCACCATATCCAGGGCAAAAGACTCACCAGGAACCCTGACAGCCACCTTTCCCGTTCCGGCTGTGATATACTCACTCAATCCATCCTTTGCCTTCAGTACTATGCTCAAAGGTCCTGGCCAGTATTTCCTCATTAGCTTGAGAGCAAGCTCTGGAACCTCTGCAGCCACCATATAAACTTCATGGATACTTCCTATAATCAATGGAATTGCCTTATCATGAGGTCTCTTTTTTATCTCATATAACCTCTTCAATGCATCCTCATTATCATATTTCACTCCAAGACCATAAAATGTCTCTGTAGGGAATGCCACAACCCCCCCGATTTCTAATACATCTATCACCTTCTGAAGAACCTCATCCCTGCTGTTTTTACTTAACTTGAGGTACTCCATAGAGGTGTTCCCTTAAAGTGTTTGTACCTATAAGCAACCTCTCCCCCTTACGGACTCCTATAAATGCTGCTACAACTTCACACTTTACCTGAAAGAGGAAAAAAATATTTTTCTCTGCTGTTGATAGGGTTTCAAAATTTCCTTGACCCTTACTTATGATCAGAGAGGCCTCTGAGAAGGTCTCTCTGAAACTCTCTGAGCACCACTCTAAGATGGTGCCAATTCCGTCAGAGCCGTTGTCAACCACCTTACAAACCTCTGTTAATCCAACCTCAATAGCATCTTCCATTGTGGCGTCATTTATGACTGGAGCACCCTTCACTACAGCTATTACCTTCCTATTCTGTTCTTGCAAAAACTCTATTAATAATCGATCAAAAACTATCTCCCCTGCATTGTCTAATAGATAGAGGATCTCATTGTTTCGGATTATTGCCTCCTCAAGGGCCTCATATTCTTCAAAGGGCATATCCACACTTAATGCCTTCTGAAGCTCTCCCTCAATATCTATCTCGGCAAATATTCCAAAGTCAATAACATTGCCTGCAATGGCAAGCCTCACCGCCGTTCTCAGAGGTTCATTTGAGGAGGCAATGATCTTCTTAAGCTCTGGATACAGTCCCAAGGCTATCTGATTAAACTTCTTCTTTTTTTCTAAGAAGGGATCATACCCCAATAGCTCCCTTACCCTTCTATGGACAAAGGTGGTGGCATGTGCAGGAGTCCGTTCAAGTTGTTGATAAGAGACCTCCTGTAGACATTCCTGCATTATCTTAAGTTTATTTTTATTCTCTAAAGGACTGTCCTTGAGGGCAATCACAACTTGTCGAAAAAAACAAGGTATACATTCAGGCTGCACTTTTAATTCCTGCATTTTAAACCCCTAAATTGATTGTTCTTAATATAAAGTTCATCATACCTCCTACAAAAAATGCAAGGAAAAAGACCACTAATGTAACCACAATTGCCACCTTCAATCCTCGTTCTTTTATTATCATAAAGAAACTGGCAAGGCATGGGACGAAGAGTGTCAACGTGATAATACTGATCAACATCTGATGAGATGTAAGCTCACCACGTGTAGCCATACTAAATAGCCCTGCTGCTCCATAGTCTCTTCTTAAGAAACCCATAAGGAAAAAACCTGCTGTCTTGGAAGGAAGCCCCAAGAGCTGGTGTACCAACGGATACATTGCCTTTTCAATTAGATGAAGCAGTCTCAACCTATCAAGTAAAAACAGGATGAGGGTACCAAGGATAAAAAGGGGAACAGCCTCCTTCAGATACCATTCAATCCTTCCAAGGGTCTTTAGTATCACATTGCTAAGTCTCGGTAATCTAAGAGGAGGAATCTCAAGAAAGAATTCGGTCTTTTTACCAGGAACCACCTTTGAGGCAAGAAATCCTGAGACAATAAGTACAAATATCACAGTAACAATCCAAATAACTGTGGCTCTTGTAGAAAGCGAGCCAACCATACCAAGAATAACACCGAGCTGTGCTGAACAGGGTATAGCAAGGGCGAGCAGAAAAGTAGCAATTATCCGGTCTCGCCTGGTCTCCAGTATCCTTGTGGTCATGACAGCCATCGTGCCGCAACCAAGTCCCAACACCATCGGCAGTACAGCCTTGCCATTCAGACCCATAATATTAAAGAACCTGTTACTTAAGATTGCAAGTCTTGGCAGATAGCCACTGTCTTCAAGAATAGAGAAGGCTATAAAGAATGTCGCAGTTATAGGCAGTATTATGGCAATAGAGTATGTAAGGGCCATTGTTATGATTCCATACTCCCCTATCATCATATCGTGAAAGAATCCTGAAGGCAGAAAGAGTTCTATCACCCTTGTAGCCATTGGATTTATATATCTCTCAAATATCACCCCCTCAAAAAGGTCAACAAGTGTACCTGCCCCAAAAACTCCTACAAACTCATACAAGAGAAATAGCACAAATACCAACACTGGCAATCCCAAAACAGGATGCAAGGTTACTGTATCGAGAGCCTCTCTTATTCTTCCTTTTAAAATCTCCTTTTTGATCTGTACCTTTTTCACAATTTCATCAACTATCTCAAGCCGTCTAGAATTTATAATCTGAGATATGGATATACTAAAATGGGTCTGACATTCTTCAGCTATCCGTTCAATCTCTTCAATTCGTTCCACTGGTAGGTTCTTGTTAAGCCATCCCCTTAGACTCTCATCTCCTGATAGAATCATTACAGCCAGCGCCCTTTTAGAAATTCCAGACTCAGGCAGAAGCCTATCAATCTTCTCTATAGCCTCTTCTATCTTCTCATCGTATCTCACCTTAATTGAGGGAACCCTTGGCCTCAAAAGGGCCTCTTTCAATCTCTTTATTCCCTTTCTTCTCGGAGCCACAGTACCTATAACCTCTATACCAGTGAGTTCTGAAAGAGTGGTCTTGTCAATCTCTATACCTCTTTCCCTTGCCTCGTCCTCCATATTTAGATCTAAAACCATGGGTATATCCATCTCAGCCAACTGGAGGAGTATCATCAGAGTCCTTTTAAGATTCTTGGAGTCAGCCACCTGAATCACTGCATAGGGCCTTTCTACAAGGAGTATGTCTCTTGTCACCCGCTCATCTTCACTCATAGGCACAAGACTATTAACCCCTGGAGTATCAATAACAACAAACTTCTCGTTATTGAGAACGATATTGCCTTGGGAGATCTCTACTGTAGTGCCTGGATAATTGGATACAGCCACATAACGGCCTGTCAGAAGCCCGAATATAACACTCTTTCCCACATTCGGGTTTCCAACAAGCACAATTCGTCTTATTCCAGACTCAACCCTTTCTTCTCTGTGACAATGCAAGGAGGGCCCTTTCTTAGCCTTTAATTATAGAACAGTTTTATTTATTGAAAATTATTATCAATATCATTATCATTTTAACCTAAAAGAACTGTTATAGTCAAGCTTACCTATCATTAAGAAATGCCCTTGCCCCAAAATTTGCACTTCGTAGGTGTAGGTTTTGGGTTATTCTCCGATGATCTTTACCAGTACGCGTTTGGGCCTTCTTCCGTCAAACTCTCCATAAAAGATCTGCTCCCATGGTCCCAGATCAAGGTTTCCACCTGTTATTGCCACAACGACTTCTCTACCCATTATCTGTCTCTTTAGATGAGCATCTGCATTGTCTTCACCTACATTATGACGATACTGAGATACTGGCTCATGAGGAGCAAGCTTCTCAAGCCATTCATCAAAATCTCTATGAAGTCCTGGTTCATCATCATTTATAAAGACAGAGGCTGTTATATGCATGGCATTCACAAGTACAAGACCCTCTTTAATCCCGCTCTCCTTGACACATCTGTCTACTTCGTGAGTTATGTTAACGAAGGCACGACGGGTGGGTATATTAAACCATAGTTCTTTTCTATAGCTCTTCATATTCCCACCACCTATGAAAAGAGTTTTTTACACAACTCTGCAACCCTTACACCAAGTTTAAAGGCGTCCTCTGAGGTCTTCTCATCAGGGGCACCTACACAGGCAACACCATAATGGCCACTGGCACTCATAGGGTCTCCTACCACTACCATACCATATATGAGGAGACACTGAAGTATAGAGAATATTGTTGTCTCCTTCCCTCCTGTATGATGTCCTGCAGTGGCAAAGGCTGCTCCAACTTTGCCCTCCATCTTTCTCCTTATTCCCACAAACTCATCAAATACCCTTTTCAGATCTGCAGCCATCACACCAAAATACACGGGAGAGCCTGCTATTATACCTGCGGAGTTGAGAAAATCATCCTTTGTTACTTCAGAAGTACTCTTAAGAACCGCTTTTACTCCAGTGGACTCAACCCCCTTTGCAATCTCTTCTGCAAGCTTCTTGGTATTTCCTCCCTTTGAATAATAAAGAATCAGCACCTGCATAACACACCTCCCTTTAAATTTTACCCAAACAATAACCTTTACTTATATAAAAGTCTCATTTTTTAATGGCTCCAAGTCTATCCTCCAACTCTCTCCATTCAGTAAGTCTCTCACATCTGTCTGTATCCATAAAACTGAAAGCCTTCTCAAAGCTTTCTGCCACTTCTTCGCATACTCTGGCAGATGCTACAATTGCATATAACCTGAGCCCCTTTTCTTTCCACTCTTCAACTGTCTCAATACCATTCCATCCTAATACTGCAGAAACAGGAAACCCCTTTTTTTGAAGCCATTCTCTTACATATCCTGTTGCAGGAAACCTTGAAACATACAGTATTGTATAATGCCCTCTCAGTCCTTTAAGACTCTCAGCAGCAGCTTTCACCTTCTCACTGTTAATCAAAACTTCTCTAATTATTGCATCAATCTCCAGAAAGAGCAATCTCCTTCTTTTGTCTACAACGACAAGCACTCCTTTGCTGCTCTCATCACCGCTTTTAGCCTCAATCGAAAAAATGCCCTTCTTAATGGGCCTGTATTCAAAGAAGGCAAAACCATCCCCACCACTAAGGGTAGTACCTATTCTCTTACCACTCACATAAAATTCAACCACTCTTCCGCCTTCTGGAAAAAGCAGACCTCTTGTCTGTGCAGTAAAGAATACCGATTTCCCCAAAACTGCTACTTCATCAAAGACAATAATTGCAGCCTCTGTAGAAGAAACTATACAGACAAAAAAGAGACAGAGAAAAAAAAGAAAGTATTTGGTATTTCTGTTAGATTCCCCCATGTCCTGCCCATACTCCCACCAGAACAGCCAGAAGACTTAGCCCAAGGACAAACCAGTGAAATACGGTAAGACGATAAAAGATTTTACTGGTATCCTGCTGTGCCTCTCCTTTAAATATTATCTTAAACAGTTTTGCCTCAAAAAGTAGAATCAGAAGATATACAGCCCAGACAATCAACATTAAGGTAGGACCTATACCCCTTAGGGTAAAAAGGATTCTCCACTCATCTGTCAAATACAGAAGCCAAAATCCTGTTATCCCTGCAACTGCCACCATTGCCTTTGCAATCTTTGCGAAGCGGTGTTCCACCCCTTGGAAGAAGAGAACCTTTTCTAAGGAATTCTCCATCCTCAGTATCATCGGAAAGACCACCATTGTAACAAAGGCAACCCCACCTATCCATATTACTACAGAAACTACATGTATCGCCTCTACAATTGGTATCATTATCTCTCCTTTATAGCATCTCTCTTTCCAATCTTAAACATACAAGACATTCTTTGATGTCTTCAGTCCCATCTTCCCATCGGGTCATTCTTATGGAAGAGTTACAACAGACAGGACATACAATGAAGTAACTCTCTCCAAAACCCTTTGTCTCTGAAAATCTTAAAATAGCATCTTCCAGCATAGAAAATTATATCATATCAAAAAGATAAATAGGATCATCGCCACAGTTAGTACCACTATGGTTACCACTGTTGCCCATGCAACTATATTAAAGAATCTGCTGTTTGTATACTTGCCCATTATCTTGGGGTTATTTGAGAGTCTAAGTGCATAAACGAGCACAAAAGGAAGAATTAGGCCATTAAGTACAGACGAGAGCACCATAAGCGTGATAAGAGGAGCGCCAGGGATCAATACAAGCAGTGAGGATATAACTATCAGAGAGGTATATATCCACATGAACTGAGGAGCTTCTTTGAAGGTCTTGTTTACACCCGCCTCCCATCCCATTGCCTCACAGGTGTAGTATGCTGTAGCAAGAGGAACTATAATTGCACCAAGGATTGATGCATTTGCAAGGCTCACAGCAAACAACAGATATGAAAACTCACCTGCAAAGGGTCTCAGTGCTACTGCTGCCTCTGAGGCGTCTGTAATTTTTATACCCATAGGGAAAAGGACCGTGGCACAGGTGACAATTATAAAAAATGAAACGATATCCGTAATGCTACAGCCTACTATCACATCGAGTTTTGTAAGATAGTAGTCTTCCTTCCTGATCCCCTTCTCAGCTATGGATGACTGTAGATAAAACTGCATCCATGGAGTTATTGTTGTTCCTATGATTGCGATGGTAAGCATAATAAACTGGGGGTCTTTCTTTAACTCAGGTATAACAAGAGCCTTAAAGACATCTGACCAAGCAGGTTTTGCCATAATCCCTGCCAGAACATACCCGAAGTAAAGCACACATGCTATAAGCAATACCCTCTCCACAAATCTATATGTACCTTTGGTAACAAGCAGCCATATTGCAACTGCTCCTGCTGGCACCATAGCATATTTGCTCAGACCGAGTATCTCCATACTGGCTGCCCAGCCAGATAGATTCGCCACTGTGGTACCCAGATTGGCTATAAACAGACCGAGCATCATAAAGAAGGTTGCCTTGACTCCGTAGTTCTCCCTTATCAGATCTGAGAGTCCCTTGCCTGTAACAACCCCCATCCTGGCTATCATCTCCTGCACAACAATCAATGACACTGTAGTAGGAATTAAAGTCCACAGCAGAGACAGCCCAAACCTCGCTCCTGCTACAGAGTATGTAGTAATCCCGCTGGCATCGTTGTCTATATTGGCAGTAATGATGCCAGGACCAATGACTGACATAAAAAGACCTATCTTCACAAAAATCCTTCTCATCTTGGGTTAGGGATATTAGAGCGTATGTCTCAGTTAAACCTTTTTCTGCTTTCGTTTCGCTTTTGGAGGGAGAATCCTATCAATAATATCATCAACAGTTACAATACCAAGTAGAATGCCATCCTTGTCAACCACTGGAATAGCCACAAGATTGTATTTTGATATTGCTGCTGCAACCACAGACTCATCATCATCAGGCCCAACAGTCTTCAGATTTGTAACCATTATCTCAGACAACCTCTTGTCCGGGTCTGCAAGTAATAACTCTCTAAGAGAAAGAACTCCCACTAGTTTTTCACACTCATCAGTTACATATATATAATATATAGTCTCAATCTCCGCGGCATCTTTCCGGAATGCCTCCATCGCCTCTTTCACAGTAGTATCTCCTGTATAGGCTATATATTCATTTGTCATCAATCCACCTGCTGTATCCTCTTCGTGTTCAAGGAGTTCCTGGATATCCTGAGCATCTTCTTTATTAATGCTCTCCAGAATCTCTTTCATCTTCTCAGGTGATATCTCACTCAACAGGTCTGCTGCCTCATCAGGAGGCATTTTGGATATAATACGTGATGCCTTGGGAGTATCCATTTCTTCAATGATACTCGCCTGCACATGGGGATTCAATTCTGAGAGTGTCTCTGCTGCTGTATCTTCATCAAGGTCAGTAAAAAGGCTTGTCCCCTCAATTCTTGAGACAGAACTTATGAGGTCTGCGATATCAGCAGGATGTAGCTTCGCCACCATCTGTCTCGGCACTGTTAAGGCGATCTTCTTAAGTTTTGGTTCAAGAGGCTGAATATAATTCCAGCTTATAAGATTATAGGGAAGGTCTACCTTAAACATCTTTAATATCTCTACCCCTCTCTTTTCTATGCCAAGTCTGCGAAGTATCCCCCTCATACCTGCATCAATAGCAACCAGGACAGCCAATCCTTCATATCCCTCCAGCTTTATATCATTAACCCTGACTACCTTCACACCAGTAGCATCAACTATCTGTTTATCAAGAATGTCTCTTACAACAAGGAGGTCCTCATCCGTCTCTGTATACTCCTTCAAAGACTCACTCGAAAGGGTAGAAGCGATTATCCTCCTGTTAAAAATACTTATGCTCTGCCAAGGGATTCTATAATCCTTCCTCTTCTTTGTAACAATCAGAGAATCCACCACTGGAAGAGGCTCCCCCCTTATCACAATCATGTCTTTAAGGGTACCAAGCTCCTCTCCTCTTATATCAAGCACGGGCCTCTTTAGTATCTCACTTATGAATATCTCACCAAAAATGGGCATCCTTTATGCTCCTCACTCATTGAAGTTGTATAATTCTGTCAACCTCGAGATTCTTAACCGCCTCTTTTAAAAGATTCTCCTTTGAAATACTATTTATAAAAGGGAACACACCTACCAGAGGAACTTCAAGCACCCTTCTCAGCACAAGAGGATTAGTCTCCAAAGAAATATCATCCCTTGAAGGATTAGGGGTATTGAGTACAACCCCTATAATATCTATCCCTCGTCTTTTTGCTGCCTCCACTGTAAGAACTGTATGATTTATAACCCCGAGGCGATTGCTTGCAACTATTAGAAGTGGCAACCCTGTGTCTCTCACTATATCAACAATCATTAACCTCTGCTTCACAGGCACCATAAGGCCTCCCACTCCTTCTACAACTATATAATCATACTTCTCTTGCAACTCCTTAATTGTATCATATATAACCCTCTCATCCACCTCTGTGCCTTCTATCTCTGATGCAACCATCGGAGCAAGGGGATTTTCAAACCTGAAAGGAGTAACCTCCTCGAGAGTAATATCATTCTCTGCCATTTCTTTAAGCATCACACCATCTAAAGGAATCAAAACATCACCCTCTCTCCTGCATCCACTCTCTATAGGCTTCATCACTGCCACTGAAATCCCTCTTGCCTTCAGAACCCTTACAATAGCTGAGGCAATGATTGTCTTTCCCACACCTGTGTCAGTCCCTGTTATGAATATACCCTTCATCAGAGAATCCTTCCAAATATATACATTATAACCCAATCCGGCAAATAGGGGTTATCAGAATCTGCTGTCAATAGCAAAAACCTGTCCTGTAATGGTTTCTGTGTTAACCAGAAAGAGAACAAACCTGGCTGTATCCTCAGCACTACCGAGCATCTGAAGGGTACTCTCCTTCATAGCTCTCTTCATTGCCTCAGGGGCCATCTGTCCCATACCCACGGGTAGATACCCTGGAACTACCACATTCACCTTTATTTTTCTTGGTGAGAGTTCTCTTGCAAGGGATTTGCTCAATCCCACAATCCCTGCCTTTGATGCACTATAGGCTGCCTGTCCCTGTCTACCCTTCAGCCCTGAATAGGAGGATATATTAACAATATGTCCTCCATCCCTTATTATAGGAAGTGCTGCCTTTGTCATGATAAATGTCCCCTTAAGATTTGTATTTATCACCTCATCCCATTCTGCCTCTGAATACCTGAGAAGTAATTTATCTATGGTCACAGAGGCATTATTTACAAGAACATCAAGCCCTCCCATTTCAGAGCCTATAGCATCCACCATTTTCTCGACAGAGTTAATATCCTTAAGGTCTGCACTGATACAGAGGGATGGGTTTTTAAGTGTCTTGGTAAGTTGCTCTGCCTTCTGTCTGTTCTTCAGATAATGGACAACTGTGCTGTATCCTGCACTGTCAAATACTCTCACAAGCACCTCTCCCAGTCCACCTGTGGCACCTGTTATTAACACAGTCCGCACTGTTTTGCCTCCTTGAGGACATCAACCAGTCTAAGAAGGTCTTCTCTGGTATGCACAGCACTGACACTTATCCTCAGTCTCGGCTGTTTCACCGCAGGTCTTCTTACTGCTGGTACATATATGCCTCTTTCAAAAAGAAAGGCTGAGAGTCTCAAGACCTCTTCATTGCTATTCATCAGAATGGGAATTATGGGGGTCTGAGACATTCCTGTATCGAGACCCAGTTGTTTTAATTCAGTATAAAGGATATCTCTATTGTTCCAAAGTCTCTTAACCAGTGTAGTGTCATTCATTACAATCCTCACCGCCTCCTTAGAGGCTGCTAATACATGAGCTGGAAGGGCTGTTGAGAATATCAAGGACCTTACAGTATTGATTGCCCATTCCACCACAATCCTTTCACCAGCCACAAAGGCACCCATGCTACCAAGGGCCTTTGAGAGTGTGCCCATCTGCAGCAGAAAAGGTTCTGGAGACAGCCCAAAGTGATGAAGAGCACCTCTGCCTCCTCCAAGAACCCCTGTGCCATGGGCATCATCTATATAGACAAGGGCATCATACTCCTCTGCAATCTCTAAGATATCTTTCAATGGAGCAATATCTCCATCCATGCTGAATACTGTATCAGTAACAATAAGCACTCTTTTTCTTCTTTTTTTAATAAGCCTATGGAGGGTATCCATATCCCTATGGGGATACACCACTGTCTCTGCCCTGCTCAGGCGGCAACCATCAATTATACTTGCATGGTTCAGTTCATCACTGAAAATGGTTGTATCTGAATCAGCAATAGCTGAAAGCATACCTGTATTGGCTGCATAGCCTGAGTTGAATACCAGAGCAGCCTCTGTAGATTTGAAGGCTGCAAGGGTCTCTTCAAGCTCTCTATGAAGTTCTGTCCCTCCTGAAAGAAGCCTTGATGCCCCAGAGCCTGCACCATATCTTTCAAGGGCATCCTTTGCTGCAGCCACAACTGAAGGGTGATTGGCCAGACCAAGATAGTCATTAGAGGAAAAGTTTATCAGTTCTCTACCTGCAATCTTGATAGTTCTACCCTGTGGAGACTCCCTGTCTCTGACAACCCTAAGGAGCCGCTCTCTCTTGAGGGCATCTATCCTGTCTTTTAAGAAGTCTAACCTCATCTCCTTCTGAAAGCAACTTTTAAATTCCCATACCCCATCATGTATAATATCAGATTATGAAGAGTATTATAGCAGTCCTGGGAGTACTCCTGCTGCTTGTATCATGCAGCGGGAAGAAAGAGGTCAAAAAAGAGGTATTTGATCCAGAGGAAGGTCTAAAAAAGGCCTCAAAGCTGATAGAGGATGAAGAGTTTGACAAGGCAAGACAACTGCTGCTGGAGATAAAGCATAGAGACACCACACAGAAATACTCACCCATTGCACAACTCAAAATTGCAGAGTCATATATGAAGGAAGAAGACCTTGATAGCGCTATCCATGAGTATAGACGCTTTTTAAGGATATATCCCGACCACCCACAGGCCCCCTTTGCCCAGTATCAGATCGCTATGATCTACTTCCAGCAGATCGAAGGTCCTGACAAAGGGGCTGCAGGAGCAAGAAAGGCACTAAAGGAGTTCCAGAGGCTTCTTAGGGATTATCCAAGGAATCCATACAGGGAGATTGCAAAACTAAGAATCAGACAGTGCAGGAATCTGATAGCAGAGTACGAATTTTTGGTAGGTAGATTTTATTATAAAAAGGGGGCCTACAATGCTGCGGTGGGGAGATTCAATGAGATCATTACAAACTTCCCTGATTACAGAAAGCTACCAGAGGTGATGTATTTTATGGCTATGGCCTACAAAAACATTGGCAATACTGAGCTGGCAAAGAAATACATAGAAGAGCTTGTCAGTAAATTCCCTGACTCAAAGCCTGCCCATCAAGCAAAGAATTTAAAGTTTGGGGAAGAGAAACGCTGATAACCTTTTCTGGATTTAGAGAATGAGGTATTATCCTGTATTTTTGAATCTAAAGGGAAAGAAGTGTATTGTGATAGGCGGGGGTGAGGTGGCTGAAAGAAAGGTGCTTTCACTGCTACAGGCCCAGGCAGAGGTGACTGTTATAAGCCCCTCACTAACAGAGGGTCTTGGATTTCTAAAGCTCCATAACAGGATAACCCATATAGCACGCGAATACAGAGAGGGTGACCTTGAAGGAGCCTTTCTTGTGATAGCCGCCACCTCTGATGAGGAGGCAAACAGCAGGGTGTTTAATGAGGCAGAAAAGAGGGGAATACCTGTGAATGTAGTAGACTCTCCAGGGCTGTGTAGATTCATTGTGCCTTCTGTAATCAGAAAGGGGTCCCTTACAATCGCAATCTCTACCTCTGGAGTCAGTCCTGCAATGGCAAGGACCTTGAGACAGGAAATCGAAAACTTTTTACCAGAGACAATAGAAGAATTCCTTCTATTTATCGAAGAAACAAGAAAAGAGGTGATGAGGAATATAAAAGACCCTCAGAAGAGAAGAGAGACACTTGAGTTAATAGGCAGCCCAGATTGCATTAATATATTGAGAGAGAAAGGGCTTGAAGAGGCAAAAAGGTTTATTGAAGATATACTGAGGAGGAGAATTGAGAATTGGAAGAATACCTTATCTTAATCTATTCCCCTTTTATTACTGGTTTGAGCATTACTCTAATAAAGGGTACCAATTTATCGAGGGAGTACCTTCAGAGGTAAACAGGCTTCTAAGAATAGGCATGTTGGATATAAGTCCCTCTTCTTCGATAGAGTATATCCGTGGAAAGGACAGATACCTTATAGTACCTGGACATTCTATCAGTTCAAGGGGCGCTGTTAAAAGCATTCTTCTTTTCTCTAAAAAACCGATAGAGAATCTGAACAGAGAAAAAATACTCGTCACCTATCAATCAGAAAGCTCAGTGTTACTCTTGAAAATAATTCTAACTTTCTTTTACTCTCTTAACACCTTCCTGGAACCATCAAGGGACAAGATAGAGGATGCCTTATCATCATCTAATGCCTATCTACTCATAGGGGATGATGCACTGAGGGCAGCAAAGAAATACAGTAGAGAGTCTCTCTACATCTATGACCTTGGTGAACTCTGGTATAAAAATACAGGAGTCCCTTTTGTATTTGCCCTATGGATCGCAAACCACTCTGTTAAGGAGAGTATCGAAGAATTCAGACATGAACTGGACAGCGCAAGAGAATGGGCCATGTCTCATCTTGAACTTCTGGCATCTGAGTGTAGACTGCAGGGTATAATGACAAAGGAAGAGCTAATACAGTACTGGAAGGGCCTCTCATACGAACTCGATGAAGAACATATAAAAGGGCTTCAGTTATTTGAAGATTATCTGAGGAGGATAGATGAATCTCCTCCAGTTTAAGAAACCAACCCGATATATAAACAATGAGATAAATACCATAAAGAAAGAGGCAGAAATAAAGGTGGCCCTCGCATTCCCTGACACCTATGAGATTGGTATGTCCCATCTTGGGCTGAAGGTCCTTTATAAAATCATAAACTCCACACCCTTCGCCCTCTGTGAAAGGGTCTTTGCTCCATGGATAGATATGGCAGGATATCTCGAGAACTCTGGTGAGCATCTCTGTAGCTTAGAGAGCGGAAGACCATTGAAAGAATTCGATATTGTGGGATTCTCACTCCAGTATGAACTCTCCTATCCCACCCTGCTCAGAATGCTAAAACTCGGAGGCATTGAGGTAGAAAGGGGGAAGAGAGACTTCCCGATCATAATAGCAGGTGGACCATGTACTGTAAACCCTTATCCTCTAAAAGATTTTATTGATGTATTTCTGATAGGAGATGGCGAAGAGGCAGTAATTGAACTGCTAAACATCTACAGAGAGTCCGGAAGAGACAAGGATGCTTTCCTCAGGGCAGTCTCTCAGGCAGAGGGGTTCTATGTGCCTGACTATACCGAAGGGACTGTAAAAAGAAGGTATATAAGAGACCTGAATCAGGCTATGTTTCCCACTGAGCCACCTGTTCCCTATGCCCAGATAGTACACGACAGAATAAATATAGAAATATCAAGGGGTTGTACACGGGGATGTAGATTCTGTCAGGCAGGTATATTCTACAGACCTTTAAGGGAGAGGTCTCCTGAGAAGATACTGAATCTTGTTGAAGCTTCACTTACAAACACAGGCTATGATGAAGTATCCTTTACATCACTGAATGCTGGAGACTACAGCAGACTACTGCCTCTTCTTAAGGCATTCAATAGACGATATGGGGATAGAAAGGTCTCGGTTTCTCTGCCCTCTTTAAGGGTTGGAGCTATCACAAAGGAGCTTCTTCAGGAGATAAAGAGTGTGAAAAAATCAGGCTTCACCATTGCACCTGAGGCAGGCACAGAAAGACTCCGCTCTGTAATTAATAAGGACTTTCTTGCAGAGGAATACGAAAGAGCACTTTTGGCACTCTTCAGTGAAGGGTGGCTAAATCTAAAACTCTACTTTATGATAGGACTCCCTACAGAGACAGAGGAAGACCTCTTGGCAATTGCAGAAATGGCTCGTCAGGCCTTACACATTGCAAAGAGGTTCATAAAAAGATATGTCAATATTACTGTAAGTGTCTCACCCTTTGTACCGAAACCATTCACACCCTTTCAGTGGTATGGACAGGAGCCTCTCGAGGTTCTGAAAGAGAAAACTCAGATTCTCAAGAAGAAAGTGCCGAGGGGAATCACTTTAAAGATACACGACCTCAGAATGAGTCTTTTGGAGGCTGCTTTAAGCAGGGCACCTGAGGAGGCAGGAACATTAATAAAAACAGCCTTTGAAAGGGGTGCCTATCTTGATGGATGGTCTGAACAATTTAATTACCAGCACTGGATAGAAGCTATGGAGAAGACTGGTATGAGCATCGAGGAACTGGCAACAAAGAGATACAGTCCTGAAGAGCACCTCCCATGGGATAAAATAGATCTTGGTATAAAAAAGGAATATCTCAAGGAGGAATACAAAAGGGCCCTCTCAGCAGAAATAACCACAGACTGTAACACAGACAAGTGTCATGCCTGTGGTCTGGGTTGTAAAAGCCGTGAGTTCATTAAAGACAGAGAAGGGCCTCTGGTGTACTCAGACAGAAAAGGGGTTTTCTCGATGGATATAGGATGTGAGCACATTACGAAACATGCCAGATTCAACCCTATAAAGGTGAGGGTAGAACATCAGAAAAGAGGAATCATGAAGTATATATCTACTATTGAACTTATGAACACCCTGCTCAGAGGACTAAGGCGTGCAGGAGTCTCGATTGTATACTCAGAAGGTTACAGCCCCTCACCAAAGATATCAATGGGACCAGCTCTGAATGTAGGTATAGAATCTCTGAAAGAGTACTTTGATATTGAGGTCTATCCTCCTTTTGACATTATAAAAATGAAGGAAACTATAAACAATACCATGCCTGAAGGATTAAAAATCAACAGGATGGCCTTTATACATAAAAAGGTACCTTCAATCACAAGCTTTATCACAACATATGAATATGAGATCACCCTTCCAGAAGGTACTGGAAAAGGAATAAAACTTTTTAATATATCAAGAAGTGGCACTTATAGTGAATTTATTTTAAAATTTGATATAATTGATAAAAGAAAATTTATTCTAAGGATCCGGGATCTGAAAGAGAAGAAGGCCAAGCTGAAAGAGATAGTAGAGATTCTTTTTGGTCTTCCTCCAGAAGAGCTTGAGATAACAAGGGTAGGATTATATGGGTATCACAAAGGAAGATGGGTTGACCCAATGGAGCTACTGCTCATGTCCTGAAAGGTTCTATGGGAGTGAATCCAGGGGTGCCTATGAATAACCTGGATGTCAAATGAAATTTTAATAAATGTCACTTTTGATGAGGTAAGAGTAGGACTTCTTGAAGGCGGACAACTTGTAGAACTCTATATCGAGAGGAAAAGAGACGCCTCCCTGGTAGGCAACATATACAAAGGAAGGGTTGTCAAGGTTCTTCCAGGGATGCAGTCTGCATTTGTAGATATTGGCCTCTCAAGAGCTGCCTTCCTCTATGTAGCCGACATCAAGACAGACATAGAGTCTTATGAGCCCTTTCTTGATGAGGAAGAGGATTCTATGAACTTACAGGTGGGCAGGGTAAAACCAGATATGCCCATAGAGGATCTGCTACAGGAAGGACAAGAGGTGCTGGTTCAGGTCTCAAAAGACCCTCTCGGCTCGAAAGGTGCAAGGGTCACATCCTATATAACCCTACCTGGAAGATATCTTGTTCTAATGCCAGGACTTGAACATATAGGAATATCAAGGAGAATAACTGAAGAGAGTGAAAGACAGAGACTGAAGACACTGGTGGAAGGGATGAAACCAAAGGGATACGGGCTTATTGTGAGAACTGCTTCAGAAGGAGCTGTAGAGGAGGAACTCAAGAATGATCTTGAGTTCCTAATGCTCCTCTGGAAGAATATTCAACAGAAAAAAGAGAAGGTCTCTGCACCAACGCTCCTTTACAGTGACCTTGATCTTGTTATCAGAAGTGTAAGAGACCTTATGAGCCCTGATGTAGACAGGGTTATAATTGACTCTAAGGAGGAGTTTGAAAGACTCAAGGAGTTTGTCAACTCTTATTTCCCCAAGCTTGCAGACAAGATTGAACTTTACGAGGGACAAGAAGGGCTTTTTGATTCTTATGGAGTGGAACTGGATATATCAAGGGCGCTTGGAAGAAAGGTTTGGCTGAAATCTGGAGGTTATATAGTTATTGATCAGACCGAGGCAATGACAGTGATTGATGTAAATACAGGCAAATTTGTTGGGAAGGAGAACCTTCAAGATACAATTCTGAAAACAAACCTTGAGGCAGTAAAAGAGATTGCCTATCAGATCAGACTCAGAAATCTTGGTGGAATTATAATAATAGACTTTATTGATATGGAAAGTGCAGACGACAGAGAGAGGGTCTTTAATGCCTTGAAGGAAGCGATGAAAAAGGACAAAGCAAAAACCACTATCTATAATATCTCTGAATTAGGCCTTATACAGATGACAAGAAAGAGGGTACGAGAAAGCTTAGGACACACACTCTGTAATTCCTGCCCCTATTGTGAAGGTAAGGGCTTTGTCCTTTCACCAAGGACAGTATGTTTCGAGATATTCAGGAAGATAGAACGGCTCAGTGCTCCAAAAGGCACCAAGGTGATCATAACAGCACATTCTTCAGTAGCAGACCTGCTTACTGATGAGGAGAGGGTGGTTGTTGAAGAGATAGAAAAAAGGAAGAATCTCGAGATTATAGTCAAAGAAGACCCGAATATACACCAAGAACACTATAATATAACTGTCCTCGGATAATGCTTCGTTACAGAAGACTCTTAGAACTCCTTAAATCCCTTGAAAGCACAATTGTGGCATACTCAGGAGGTGTTGACAGCACCCTGCTACTGAAGGCTGTAAAAGATGCCTCTATCAAGGCAATGGCAGTAACGGGTATGTCTGATACCACACCTCCATGGGATTTAGAGGATGCAAAAAGAATTGCCTCAGAGATTGGTATACCCCATCGAGTTGTCTCTACCACAGAGATGCAGAGGGAAGAGTTTGTCTCCAACACCCCTATGAGATGCTATCACTGTAAGGATACCCTCTTCAGCATCCTGAAGGAGATAGCTATCAGTGAGGGATACAGATGGGTGATAGAAGGCAGTAACATAGATGACCTGAAAGACTGGAGACCCGGAATAGAGGCAGCAAAGACACATGGAATAAGAAGCCCTCTTGTAGAAGCAGGCCTGAGTAAAGAGGATATTAGAGAACTCTCGAAGCTACTGGGACTGCCTACATGGAACAAACCTTCTTCTGCCTGTCTGTCATCCCGAATCCCCTACGGTACACCTATCACTAAAGAGGCTCTCAGAATGGTCTCAGAGGCTGAGGTATTTCTTAGAAGCTTGGGGATTAATGAGTGTAGGGTCCGGCACCATGGGCCTGTAGCAAGGATTGAGGTGTCCAAAAATGAGATATCAAAATTGCTGGAGGAAAATTTACGCACAAAGATAGTAAATAGGCTTCTGCAGATAGGTTACCAGTTTGTCTGTCTTGATTTAGAGGGCTTTACCAGTGGCAAGATGAATAGAATGTTGCAGGATCAAACTACCTATACAAACTCTCTATCAAGGTCTCTACCAAGATAGGCCCTCTGTACATCCCTGTTCTGCATCAAATCCTCTGAACGGCCTTCAAGCATTATTCTTCCTGTCTCGATCACATAGGCCCTATCAGATACCTTAAGAGCGCTTCTTGCATTCTGTTCTACCAGAAGCACTGTAAGTCCCAGTTCCTCTCTTAACCTGACTATATAATTAAATATCTCCTTCACTATTGTAGGCGCAAGCCCCATACTTGGCTCATCAAGAAGCAGCAGCTCAGGCTTTGCCATTAATGCCCTGCCTATGGCAAGCATCTGTTGTTCACCTCCAGAAAGGGTGCCAGCAAGCTGCGTTTCTCGCTCTGCCAGCCGTGGAAAGAGATCGTATATCCATTCGATGTCTCTCTCAATATCCTCCCTTCTGTCTTTACCAAAACGGACCGTAGCACCAAGCATCAGGTTCTCCCTTACTGTCATGGTGGAGAAGACCTGTCGTCCTTCAGGAACCAATGCACAGCCAAGCCTTACAATCCTCTCAGTAGGTGTCCTTGTAATATCCTCTCCATTGAATTTTATTTCTCCAGACCAGGGTCTCAGAAGGCCTGAAATTGTCCTCAGTAGTGTGGTCTTTCCAGCTCCATTTGCACCTATAATCGTAACTATCTCTCCAGGGTTTACATGGAGAGAGACCTTTCTTAAAACCTTGATACTTCCATAACCAGCCTCTATGTTTCTAATTTTCAACATCTTCCTCTTCCCCAAGGTATACCTTTATTACCTCTTCATTCTTCTGTATTGCAAGGGGCTTGTCTTCTGCGATCTTCTCCCCATAACTGAGGACCATCACCTCATCAGAAATCTCCATAACAAGGGACATATCATGCTCAACTATAAAAACTGTTATCCCCTGGTCTCTAATCTGCTCGATGAATCTACCTATAGCTGCTGTCTCTCTTATATTCAGACCCGCTGCTGGCTCATCTAAAAGAAGCAGCTTAGGCTTCTGGGCAAGGGCCCTTGCAAGTTCGACAATCCTCTGTTGTCCATATGCAAGGCTTGTTGCCTCTTTGTTAGCAAGTTCTTCAATACCTATCATCTCAAGCACTTCCATCGCCTGCTCTCTTATAAATCGCTCTTCTCTGCGAGAAGCAGGAAGCCTCAGCATACCAGATATAAAGCCTGAACGTGTATGTGTATGTAGCCCCACCATCACATTCTCAAGAACTGTCATGCCAGGAAAGAGTCTTATATGTTGAAATGTTCTGGCTATTCCAAAAGAGGCTATCTGATGTGGAGGCATTCCCTGAATCTCTCGGCCATCAAACACTATTACACCAGACTTGGGTTTAAGATAACCTGATATAAGGTTGAAAAGTGTAGTTTTACCTGCACCATTCGGCCCTATAAGGGCTTTAATAGAGCCTTCAGCAACAGTAAAGCTCACATCCTTTACTGCCCTAAGCCCACCAAAAGACATATTCAAACCTTCTACAGTCAACAGGGCCATGACCCTCTCAACTCTTCTTAATGCTCATCCTCAATATCTTCAAGGGATTAATTCTCAAAATACCTTCTGGAGCAAAGAGCATGATAACAATCAGAACAGCACCAAAGACCGCATCATCATAAGAACCAAAATACCCACGCAAGGATAGAAAATTCAACAACATTGCCATTGTGAGTCCACCCCATACACTTGCCATGCCTCCTGCAGCAACTATTGCCACGTATCTAACTGACTTCATAACAGATGCCTCAGAAGGTCCTATACCACCATTGAAATGAGTAAGAAATGCACCTGCCAGGGCTGCAACTATGGCACTCAGGATAAAGACCTTCAGCTTATAGTTTGCGGTGTCTACACCTGCTGACTCTGCTGCATCCTCAGCACCGTGTATAGCCTTCAATGCCCTTCCAACCCGTGAGTTTATAAGGTTGATCAGAATATAGACCATCACTACCACAAAGAACGAGGCTATATAATAATTGATTCTTCTCTCATCCATCTCTCCACTGATACTCAATCCAGGTAATATGTTGAAAGGGGGCACATCAGATACTCCATCTGCTTCACCAAAAAGGGGGGTGCCAAGAACGATTCTATAAACGATAATCCCAAAACCAAGAGTTGCCATTGCAAGATAATGGCCTTTCAGTTTAAGAACAGGTATTCCAATAATATAGGCCACTGCTGCTGCAATAGCAAGAGATAGCACTATCCCTACCCATGGATGAAAACTGAGTATCTCAGCACCATAGAGGTCTTCTCTTAGATTAAGCAGCCCAGCCTTTGAGAACATCTTAACAACAGCTGCATCTTTGTATTTCATGAGATTATATGTAGACAACACTGCTGTAGTGTATCCTCCAATAGCAAAAAAACCTGCGTGTCCAAGAGATATCTGCCCTGCATATCCCATAAGCAGAACAAGACCAAGTACAACAAGACTGTAGTAGAGGGACATTGTCAGTTGTGTAAGATAGTATGTCTTCCCAAAAGATGCACTCACCAGATCAATCAACACAAGCACTAAACATAATATTCCTATCTGAAGATATCCTTTCCGCATCAGAACTCCTTCAAAGAAAACTCTTCTTTTCTACCAAACAGTCCTGCAGGCCTGAAGAATAGGATTAAAAGCATTATAGATATGGCTATAGCATCTTTATATGCAGATGGCATCACCCATACACTAAAAGACTCCAGAATACCAAGCAACAGTCCTCCAGCAACTGCAGCCATACTGTTTCCGAGGCCTCCCAAGATTGCCACTGTAAATCCCTTTATAGCCAGAGGCACCCCCATGTTATACTGACTATATGTAATAGGTGAAACCACACAGCCTGCCAATGCACCAATTCCAGCACTCAGAACAAAAGACAGGGTCACCATATTCTTTGTATTTATACCACAAAGTCTGGCGACCTCACGGTTGGCTGCACATGCCCTCATCTGCCTCCCATATCTAAAGTACTTAAAAAACACCTGTAACCCCACAACCATGACAGAACATATTCCAACAACCCATAAAACCTGAGGAGAAATATGCACTCCAGCAAAGGATACAGAGGATACTTCATTACCTGTAAAATAGGGAAGCGCCCTAACATTTTCTCCCCAGATTGCAAGTGCAATCTCTCTTATGATTATTGAAAGACCGATTGTTATGATTATCATCCTCAAAACACTTGGAGATTCAAGCCATCTAAAAAAAAGTATCTCCATAACAGCACCAACAAGCATTGTTATCAATACTGAAAGGACTATAGCAAGGGAAAGGGGCATAAATGCATTCAACGTGATAGCTGTCATACTGCCAAGCATCACAAACTCGCCCTGGGCAAAGTTTATAATACCGGTGGTATTGTAGATGATATTAAAGCCTATGGCTACAATGGCATAGATAAAGCCATAGGTCACTCCTGCAGCAACATATTGGAAGAAAAGCTCTATATTCATAATGCAATCAAATATTATACAAAAAACAAGGGGCATTTATCTCTGCCCCTTGTTAAAGAATAATAAACTATCAATTTGGTGGTGCCTGACTCGAAAGGTTTTATCAAAGGCAGGGGAAAGATTAAATCTCCCCTGCCCAGATGCATAGGAATAATTACTGCTCTAATAATACAAATCTTCCATTTTTCACTGTAAGCATCTCAAAGGAATCGATATCAAGTCCATTATGGTCTTCTGGACTGAAGTTGAATATACCACCTGTGCCAACAAATCCCTTCATATTCTCAATTGCGTCACGTACTTTCTCTTTGTCAAGACCTGCCTTTTTAATGGCCTCTACAAGTATCATGAAGGCATCATAGGCGTGGCCACCAAAGGTGCTCGCCTCTTCTTTGAATCTGGACTCATAGTCTCTCTTGTATTTCATCAGTACAGCTTTCTGTGGATGGTCATCAGGGAGTTCCTCTGCCACAAGGAGTCTGCCAGCAGGGAATATTATACCTTCAGCTGCAGCACCTGCTGCCTTTACATATTTGATATTTCCAAAACCATGACTCTGAAACAGAGGTACATTTAATCCTATCTGTCTCATGTTCTTAGCAATAATTGACTGTGCAGGCACTATTGACCAGTTAACTACTGCCTCTACACCCTTCGCCTTAAGCTTTGTAACAAGGGCTGTAAGGTCTGTAGCCTTTTTGTCATAAACCTCGCTTATTACAATCTCTATCCCATACTCAGGAGCAATCTTTTCAAGCTGTGCCTTACCTGCCTTGCCGAATCCAGTATTTCCTACCACAACACCTATCTTCTTGATGCCCATCTTTTGCATCTGCATGTATATTTTTCTCACAGCAAAGCTGTCCTTCTGCGGGGTCTTAAAGACATACTTTGCCACAGGATTAACAATCTTCTCTGCAGCTGCACAGGAGATACATATAGTTTTTCCTTTCTCGCAGATATTCTTTATCTTCAGTGTCTCTCCACTTGTTGAGGGTCCTATGATTGCAAAAACCTTCTCCTCCTCTATAAGCTGCTTGGCAAATGATATAGCCTTCTCTGGATTGGCACCGGAGTCCTTGATTATAAGCTTGATCTTTTTCCCGTGAAGCCCACCCTGGGAGTTGATCTCATCAGTGAGCATCTTCAGAGTATTAGCCTCGGGTGCACCAAGAAATGATGCAGGACCTGTTACAGCGAGAATGGCACCAATCTTGATAACATCCTCTGATGCCTGTGCACTCCAGTTAAAAACCCCCAGAACCATCAACAGAGAAAGAACAATGGACAAAAACAGACTACCTCTCCTCATAACTGACCTCCTTTAATAGAGTTTTTTGGCTTTAAATAGCCAACCTTGCCGAAAGCCTGGCCTTTGACAGAGGAGCTTTACATGGCATATATCTCTTCTCCTTTCAGAATCCTTACCCCTGCCTTTGTTAGGGCCTTGATCGCCATATCCAGCTCATCAAAACGGAATATAATAATTGCACTGTCTCCACTCTTCTGCACAAAAGCATACATATATTCTACATTTATCCCTTCTCTGCCAAGCACCTCCAGTATTCCTGCAAGACCACCTGGGCGATCAGGCACCTCAATTCCTATAACCTCTGTCTTTCCCACAGTAAAACCATTCTCCTTTAGAACCTGTTTTGCCTTTTCGGTATCATTTACTATTAACCTGAGTATACCAAAATCAGCAGTGTCTGCCAGAGACAGTGCCCTTATGTTCACCCCTGCATCAGCAAGCACTCTGGTGACCTCTGCAAGTCTGCCAGACTTGTTTTCAAGAAATATGGATATCTGCTCTAACTTCATCTCTTTCCTCCTATTAAAGCTTCCTTTTGTCTATAACCCTCTTTGCTTTCCCCTCTGAGCGCTGAATTGTCTTAGGCTCCACCAGCTTAACCCTGCAGGATACCGAAAGTGCCTCCTTCAATTCTCTCTCAATCTTCTTTGCAAGACTTTCAAGTACCTTTATCTCATCAGAGAATAACCTTTCAGAGACCTCAACCTGCACCTCCATCACATCAAGAGCACCTTCACGATCAACTATAATCTGGTAGTGAGGCTCAACCCCCTCTATACTCATCAATACATGCTCAATCTGGGAAGGAAAGACATTGACACCCCTTATTATTAACATATCATCTGTCCTGCCTGTTATCTTCTCCATTCTCACGAAGGTCCTTCCACAAACACATGGTTCAGGTATCAGTCTTGTTATATCTCTTGTTCGGTATCTTATCAAAGGAAATGCCTCCTTAGTGAGGGTTGTGAATACAAGCTCACCCTTTTCACCATAGGGTAACACCTCACCTGTATCAGGGTCTATTATCTCTGCAATGAAGTGATCTTCAAAGATATGCAGTCCCTTTTTATTCTCAATACACTCCACAGAAACACCAGGACCTATTATCTCACTCAATCCATAAATATCAATAGCATCTATATTCAACTTCTTTTCTATCTCCTCCCTCATCCTCTCACTCCAAGGCTCTGCTCCAAAGACTCCCACTCTCAGTTTCAGGTCAGAAGGAGATATACCCATCTCCTGCATCACTTCGGCTATATTCAATGCATAGGAGGGTGTACAGGTAAGCACTGTAGAGCCAAAATCCTTCATCACCATGATCTGTCGTTTTGTATTACCACCTGAGATAGGTATAACCGTCGCACCAATTCTCTCTGCTCCATAGTGGAAACCAAGACCTCCTGTAAAGAGTCCATAACCATAGGCATTATGGACAACGTCACCACTGTGGACACCTGCACATGACAGTGTCCGTGCCATTAACTCTGCCCATGTCTCTATATCCCTTTTGGTATAACCCACAACAGTAGGCTTACCCGTGGTTCCTGAAGAGGCATGAATCCGCACAATCCTCTCCAGCGGTACAGTAAACATACCAAAAGGATAGTTATCCCTTAGATCATCCTTTGTAGTAAAAGGAAGTCTCTTCAGATCATCCAGTGACTTTATATCATCAGGTTTTACTCCAGCCTCCTGCATCTTCTTCCTGTATGGTGGTACCAATGCATAGACCCTCTCTACAAGTGTACGGAGTCTCTTTGTCTGGATTGCCTCAAGTGCCTCTCTCGGAAGGGTCTCAAATTCTTCATCCCAGATCATGGCTTTTAACCTCCTTAATTTATTTGATATTGTCTATGAGACCTCTACCTCTTTTAAAGGCTTCCAGATTTACCTCTCTGAACCTCTCAGGCACTCTCCATTTTATTACATCTAAGAATGCATCTTCATCAACTGGCAGAAAATTTGACAGTGCACCTACAAGTACCATATTAACTGTCCTAACTTCTCCTATCTCCTTGCTTATCTGAAAGGCATCAATAGGGTATACCTCTAACCCAAATCCTTTCAACCTCTCAATTATACCATCTGGATATGTTTCAATTCCTGTACTCACACTCAAAGGAGGAATCTTCTGGGTATTAACTATAATTCTACTCTGTTTTCCCAGCATGGGAAGGTACCTAAGTGATTCAAGGAGTTCAAAAGAGACTTGAATGTCTACTGTGGTTGGTTCTATTAAGGGAGAGTACACTTTTTTGCCGAATCTGAGAAATGCCTCCACAGAGCCTCCCCGCTGTGCCATACCATGCACCTCAGACTTCTTCACATCAAAGCCATTCTGTATCAAGGCATATCCCACGACCTCACTCGCCAGCAGTATCCCCTGTCCTCCTACACCACAGAAGAGAATATTACCTTTCTCATCAGACGAATCAGTTCTTTTTCTTCTTTTCACCACCATTTTCTTCTATCACAATTGCATTAAACTTACACAGAAGTTCACACTCACCACAACCATTACATAAAATTGCATCAATCCTTGCCTTACCTTTCCTCTTTCCTTTCCCAGCGGTCCAATGTATAGCAGGACAGCCTATCTTAAGACAGATTCTACAACCCTTGCACTTTTCAGATATCACCATGTATATAGGTTTTTTCTTCCTTCTCTCCTCTGGTAATAACACACATGGGTATTTTGTTATTATCACGGAAGGAGCAGACCGCTTTAACTCTTTTTCAATAATCTTCTTGGTAGTATTAATGTCATGGGGATTAACTGTATAGACATGTTTAACTCCGATAGCCTTGCAGAGCGCCTCTAAGTCTATCTCTTCTGTCTTCTCACCCTTTACTGTAATACCACTGGCAGGATTCGGTTGATGTCCTGTCATTGCAGTAGTCCTGTTATCTAATATAATCACTGTGGAGAAGCCCTTGTTGTAGACAATATCAATAAGCCCTGTGATTCCTGAATGTACAAATGTAGAGTCTCCAATAACTGCCACTATCTTTCCAAGAGAGTCTTCACCGAGGGCCTTCTCCATCCCATGTGCTCCTCCCACACTTGCACCCATACAGACGCAGGTATCCATAGCACTAAGGGGCCTTGAGGCTGCAAGGGTATAACACCCTATATCACCTGAGACAAAGACCTTCAGTTTTGACAGAACATAAAAAAGACCCCTGTGGGGACAGCCAGGACACATAACAGGTGGTCTTCTGGGTATATCCACTGAGGAGAAAACTCTCCTCTTTTTCTTTCCAACGATTGCGGCTCTTACCAACTCAGGATTCAATTCCCCATACTCAGGGATCACCTCCTTACCAATACACTCCACTCCCATCGCCTTTATCTGAAGCTCTAAGAATGGGTCAAGTTCCTCTACCACATAGAGCCTCTTTACTTTAGAGGCAAAATCCTTTATAAGTCTCTCCGGAAGCGGATAGACCATACCGAGCTTGAGCACTGATACCTCTGGCAGAGCCTCCCTCACATACAGATAAGAGACCCCTGAGGTGATAACGCCTATCTCAGGATTAGCCCAGAAGAGTCTATTTTCAGGAAATCTCTCAGCATATTTTCTCAGTTTCTGCAACCTTCTGTGGAGCTCCACCCTTCTTTTCCTCGCATTCACAGGGAGCATCACAAACTTCTCCGGAATCTTTACAATCCCTGGCTCAACTCTACTCTCTTCTATTTTGCCCTTTCTGACTATTCCACTCACATGAGAGACCCTTGTGGTGGTCCTTAAAAGCACTGGTGTATCAAACCTCTCACTCAATCGGAAGGCTATCTTTGTAAATTCCTTTGCCTCATGTGAGTCTGAAGGCTCAAGCATAGGTATTTTTGATGCAATCGAATAATTGCGATTATCCTGTGCATTCTGAGAGCTGTGCATCTCAGGGTCATCAGCAGTAACAACAACCAACCCACCTCTCACACCTGTATATGCAGCAGTAAAAAGAGGGTCAGAGGCCACATTAAGCCCCACATGTTTCATGGATACCATAGCCCTGACACCAGCAAAAGATGCTCCTAATGCCACCTCCATAGCCACTTTCTCATTAGGTGCCCATTCGGTATAGACTCCTTCATATTGGGAAAGGGCCTCTAAAATCTCTGTGGAAGGAGTTCCTGGGTATGCAGAAGCGACCTTTACAGAAGCCTCAAATGCTCCAAGTGCTATAGCCTCATTGCCAGAGAGTAAAAGATATTTTGAGCTCTTTTTCATAAAGTCCTTTAATATTCAACCTGGAGTTGTAAAGGTATACCAGGCAATTAATCTTTACTTTATGGTATGCCAAATCACGGAGTATTTCTCCATCACTGTTATAAATCTTTCAAGGAGATTTATAATAAGTTTAATCCGCCAAATTTGTCAAGCAAACAAACAAATCTGCGATTGATGTCGGTCTTGTATTATAAATCACACTAATGATATAGTGTAAAAATGGAGAATGAGAAAAGGTTTTATCCTGATTACCTTTTTGAGATCATCCTTGTTGTTTTTCTGACAATTGAGTTACTGCTCTGTCTTGCACTCCTTTTTCCAGTAGAAATCGGCAGGAAGATAGATTTCACTGCTGCCTATCAGCCAAAACCTGAATGGTATTTCCTCTGGCTTTATCAACTTGTGAGATATTTTCATGGACCATTTATCTTCGTGGGAACCGTAATAATTCCATCTGCTGCTGTACTTCTCCTTATAATACTTCCATGGATAGACAGAGGTAACAGGGGAAAGCTGAAGGCACTGCTTGTAGCAGGAACTGTTCTTCTCTCTTTTGTAATACTCACCTTAATACCATTGCTTAAAGGCTAAGACTATGTCAAAGACGATACTTATCTCTCCAGACATAGATCTTATTGAAGAGATAACACTCCATCTGATTGATAACTCAGGAGATTACTCATCAAATATAATCATCTTTCCTGGAAGAAGACCCGCCCATTTTCTCAGAAAGTATCTCGCAAGGAAAAGAAAAAAATCCTTTATACCTCCCAGAGTATTCTCAATGGATGATTTCATAGACTGGTGCTATGAAGAGATTCTCGGCCTTAATTACAAGAAGGCAGCAGTGCTTGATGCAGTGGAGGTACTTTACAGACTAAGCAACTCTGTTCAGATAACTACTTTTAAAGGCTCTGAACCACCAGAGAGCTTTATTGGCTTGGGTATAAGACTCTTCAGAGACCTCGAAGAACTCTATATTGAACAGATTCCACCAGCCAAGGTAAGAGAGGTGGATCTCTATGTGGACTATAACATCTCAAGGAAGACAACAGACAGAATAACAGGAATATCAAAACTCTATAACACCTTTTATAGTAAACTCAAGGAGTTAGGACTTTCAACAAGAGCAGTCCGCTACAGCACTGTAGCTGAAAACATAAGTAGCTATCTGGATAGGCTATTCAGTGGAAACAATATAAACCGGATCATCTTTGGAGGCTTTTTCGCCCTAACAGAAGCAGAAAAGAAGCTCTTCATTGCACTGAAAGAAACAGAGCAGGCTATATTTATATTTCAGGATGCAAAGGGAATGAGAGAGATGCTCAAATGGCTCCCTCTTGAATATGAAGAAAAGAGAGGAACTGGAAAAACTCTATCTGATGTTCAGATTATAAGCACTCCTGACACACACGGACAGGTATTTGCACTGAACAGGATAATAAAAGAGTTAAAAGTAAGGAAGGAGATTAAGGAGACTGTGGCTGTGGTGTTACCTACTTCTGAGACATTGATGCCAGTGCTCCATTACTGTCTTGGAGAGATGGACGAAAGAGAGTATAACATCTCCATGGGCTATCCCCTGAGCAGAACTCCTCTTTTTGGATTCTTTAATTGTCTGCTTGATGTACTTAATTATATGCATCAGGGAATGGTATATATACCTGAGTATCTGAGATTTGTCCTTCATCCTTACACCAAGAATATATACTTTCCTGAGAAGACAGGAAGGACTGCAGAAATTACAAGAATAATATTCCATTCAATAGAGGACACCCTTGTTAACAGATGGACAAAGACATTTGCAGGACTTGATGAGATAGAGGCCCTACCTTTCAAGATCGAGACTCTCAAGAACAGGGCTACAGAATTCTCTACACATATTAGAGATATTCATAACCATACCATTGGCAGATTTGCTTCCATAACCAATGTAGGAGATTTTGTCAAAGGCCTTTCAGAGGTGCTCATATATATTTATGAAAACAGTACCGCCTCACATCATCCCTATTTTCAACCATTTGCCGAGGCATTCCTTAGAGTTTTTGATGAGATAAGGGAATCAAGGTTTAGCAAACTCGTCCTTTCACATATAGAGGGATATGCAGGATTCTTCAGAAGATACATATCCCTCCAGACAGTACCCTTTGAAGGAACCCCTTTAAGAGGTCTTCAGGTGCTTGGATTTCTTGAGACAAGAAATCTATCCTTTAAAAAGGTTTTTATCCTTGATTGCAATGAGGGGATACTGCCTGAGGCAAGAAGTTATGATTCATTGATACCTGACAAGGCAAGAGAACTTCTCGGACTCTCTACCCATCATGATAGAGAAAGACTGAGTGCTTATTACTTTGACCTACTTCTCAAGAGTTCAGATGAGACAACCCTCTTTTATGTTTCAGATGAAAAAAGAGAAAGAAGCCGTTTCATAGAGTCACTCCTTTGGGAAAGACAGAAGGATAAGTTTAGTCTTTATGCTGATGATATTATTAAGGCTGTCCAGTATCAGGTGCTTCTCAAGAATCCTAAACCCTTGCCAGTAGAGAAAACATTAGAGACTATATTAATGCTTTCTGAATTTAAATTCACTCCCACCTCCCTTGATGAATATCTCAGATGTCCAATAAGGTTTTACTATAAATACATTCTTAACTTAAGAGAAACTGCCAAAGCCTCTGCAGAGCCAGACAAGACAGAGGTAGGCAGCCTAATTCATCGAATCCTTAAAGAATACTTTATAAAAACCGTGGGCAAGGAACTGCAAGAGAAGACACTTTCAGTAGAAGATATGAGGGATCTTGTAGAGAGGTTTTTTATAAAGGAGTATGGAACAGAATTGATAGGAAGACAGTATCTGATAAAAAGACAGGTACAGAGAAGAATGGAGGAACTGATAAGAGAGTACTATATCCCTCTTTCAAAAACCAGAAATATAAAAACCCTTCATGTTGAGATACCTCTGACAGCAAGGTACGGCCCCTTTATCCTTTCTGGGGTTATTGACAGAGTGGAGTTGAGGGATGGGAGGATATTCATAATTGATTACAAGACTGCCTCACAGGAGAGCGCTTTTAAGATCAATTTCAAAAAACTTGATCCTCAGGACAGACAGAGCTGGAACCATATTAGCTCACTCCAGATCCCCTTTTATATGCTTCTTTACAGCCTTGCAAGGAAGCACCATCCTACAGATCTTTCAGGGATATACCTACTTCTGGGTAAGGCAAAGGTGGATGGAAAGATAGAATATAACATCTTTAAGGAGATTGAGAGAGAGTTTCCTATGATAGAGGAGGTGATTCAGAAGATACTTCAGGAGATTACAGACCCCAGAGAGGCATTCCATCCCACACAAGAACTTAGACAGAACTGTCCCACCTGTGTGTATAAAGAGATCTGTGGAACCTCCTGGGTGAGAGCACCTGCTTAATAACTTTAAAAAGAGACTCCTCTCTGATCTCTCAACCACTTAGCCCCTTAGGTTAAATCCTTCCGAGGCTTTTTAAACTCTGCAGCTATAAGATTTAAATAACCTTCTCTATCCCATCACTCATATAGTGCCACCTGGGTGTTAGGATTAGTACTTTTCTGTAGCATTACTCAATTTCATTCTTCCCTCTTTAAGCCTATCAACTTAAATCGATTAAAAATTCCACCCTCTACTCAATAATATCCCAGAACTGTTATAATTCTTTACCCAGTTTTAAGTGAATCTAAGGAGTGAATTATGGAGATTAAGGATATTATAAGGAAAAAGCGTGATGGAGAGGTCTTAAAGGAAGAAGAGATAACCTTTTTAATGGATCAATACATGAAGGACAATATGAAGGACTATCAGATGGCAGCCTTTTTAATGGCAGCATTCCTGAAAGGACTAAATGAGGAAGAGACCTATGCACTCACAAAGGTGATGCTTTCATCTGGGCAGAGGCTTGACCTGACAGAAATGGAGTTTCCCAAAATAGGCAAACACTCTACAGGTGGAGTAGGTGACAAGGTGAGTATTGTTCTTGGTCCTCTGGTTGCTGCTGCTGGTCCAGTAGTACCCATGATAGCAGGCAGAGGTCTGGGACACACAGGCGGAACAATAGATAAACTGGAGTCAATTCCTGGATTCAATACAGGTCTAAGTATAACCGAATTCCGTAATATACTATGGGAGGTTGGTGTTGCCATTACTGCCCAGACCGACAGTATCGCTCCCCTTGATAAAAGACTCTACTCCCTTAGAGATGCTACAAGCACAGTAGAAAGTCCAGGACTGATTGTCTCCAGCATCATGTCAAAAAAGCTCTCTGAAGGGCTGAATGGTCTTGTGCTTGATATAAAAACCGGGGGAGGAGCATTCCTGAAGACTGCTGCAGAGGCAGAGGCTCTGGCAGAAACAATGGTCAAGATAGGCAATGCCTTTGGTGTTAAAACCATAGCTGTACTGACTGACATGGATGAACCTCTTGGCAAGGCAGTGGGTAATTCCTTAGAGATAAGAGAATGTATAAACATGCTCAAAGGGAGGGCAGAACCAGATTTAGAGGAGGTGGTTTTATATCTGGGTGGATGGATGCTCTATATTGCAGAAGAAATGCTAGAGGAATCTGAAGAGATGGGCACATTTCTTCTTAAAACCGCAAGCATTGATGAAGGAATTCTACAACAGAAGATAGCAAAGCTACGAGGGCTCATTGATTCAGGTGAAGCATTTAAAAAGTTTGTTGAGATGATAGAGGCTCAGGGAGGGCAACAAGAGGTTGTTATAAACCCTGGTCTTCTTCCTGTTGCCTCTAATATACTCCCGATAGAGGCAAAAGGTGATGGCTATATTCAGAGAGTAGATGCAGAAAAAATAGGAACCGCATCCATGCTTTTGGGAGCAGGCAGGCAAAGTATGCAGGACAGTATTGATCATGCTGCAGGTATAATTCTGAACAGAAAGTCTGGTAGTGAAGTGAAGAAGGGAGATATTGTTGCTGTGCTTCACTACAATAATGACAGATATATTGAGAAGGCGAAAGAGCTTGTGCTTGAAGCATTTGAGATCGGAGAAACACCGCCTGAAAAGAGGAAAATGATCAAAAGAGTGATCTTATAAGAAAGGACACCCTATAATAAGGCATTCTCAACAAAGCTGAAGTATCCAACCCTTGTTACAATCAGATGGTCCAGTATTCTTATACCCAGCTCGGCAGCAGTGCTCTTTAACCTCCTTGTGAGTTCAATGTCACTCCTGGAAGGTTGTAAAGTCCCTGAAGGATGATTATGGACAATTATCACTCCAGTAGCTTTGAGTTTAAGGGCATGCTCAAGAATCTTTCTCGGGTATACCACTGCCTGGTCAACTGTGCCTTCCTGTATAATCACCTCCTGAATAACCTGATTCTGGGAATTCAGATATATTGCCCTGAATTGCTCATCCTTTAATCCTCCCATGGAAGCCCTGCAGTATCTGACAACCTCTTTGGGAGACGAGAGCCTTTTTTCTTTATTGAAAATCTCTTCTTTCAGATAGAGCTCAATAAGGCGCCTCGTTACCTTTATAAGTACCGCACTAACCTCTCCCAGACCTTTAATCTGTTTTAAATCCTCAAAAGGGGCATCCAAGACTCCTGGCAGAGAACCAAACTGTGAAAGTACTCTCTTGGCAAGGGGTTTTGTATCCTTACGGGGGATACAAAAACTAAGCAATAACTCCATGATTTCATAGTCCTCAAAGCCCTCACCACCTGTCTTCAGGAACCGTCTCCTGAGCCGCTTTCTATGACCAATGTAATGAGGGGATTCCTTAGTCCTCATTAATTCTATATTCGATAGTGACTTTCAGGTCTTTTCTAAGAGAATGATAGACCGAACAGTACTTCTCCTGGGAGAGGGATATCGCCCTCTGAACCTTCTTTTCTGTAATACCAGAGCCCTTTATATGAAGTACCATTTTTATTGCCTTGTAGTACTGAGGAGGTGTAGGATTCCTCTCTCCCTCAATCTCTATTCTGAACCCAGTTAATTCACACCTCATCTTGGTTAAAAAGGAGACCATATCAATCCCAACACAGCCTGCAAGGCTGAGGAGCAGACTCTCCGTAGGGATACAACCCCATTCTATTTTTGCATCATAATCAATCTCATATCCCCTTTGGGTTCTGCCAACAAATATGAGGTCTCTATCCCACTCGAGCCAGCCCTTTGTAATAATAGGTATCTTCTTTTTGTAGTCCTTAAGTTCCTCCTCAAGTTTTTCAATCTCTCTTTCTTCTTCCATACACTACCTCCTTTCACAAAAATATTCACTGGATATCCGAAAAAACCTCTTCTGCCTCCCCTCCCGATGGTATCAGAATAAATGTTTTACTATATAAAATCCTTCTTTGTCAAATCAGCGGTCTTTTTCATCCAGAGCAATTAAACCCATTGACAAAGAGACATTCTATTCCTAATAATTGAGAAGGGTTTTTTAAAAGACCTCAAAGGAGGCAGTTATGAATATTGGACTTTTTATATCAGAAGCAGAGGGTGTTATAAGTAAAAGTATAGACCTCCAGTGGATAATTAATCAGTATTCTCATCTTCCTTCTGTCAAGATCTTCACCAACATTCTCAGTGATTCCAGTATAAAGGCAATCAAAGAAGAGATAATCTCAAAAGACCTACAGGGAGTGGTACTTGCTGGAGAATCCCCCCTATTTTATAACAGAATTAAGAACGGCGATTTTATAATAAGAACAATAAAAGAAGCCGGGGTTAATTTCAATCATATAGGATTTGCAAACATCAAGGAACAGGTTGCTCTGCCCCACAGGAGCACACCTATGGAAGCGACCAGAAAGGCAAAAGTGCTTATTGATGTGGCTGTTGAAAAGGTAAGACTCTCCAAGGCAGTCAAGGAGATAGAGGTTACACCAAAAAAGTCAGTTGCTATATTCGGCACCACAGTAGGTGGAATATTTGCTGCTGCAGAACTTCTTAGACGAGGATATAGAATTCATTTTATTGACCATACTGAAGATATTAGAGACCTCAGAGATATGAAAGCAAAGGTAATGCCTACATTGGGATACATAAAGAGTCATGAAATGGTAAGTTTCCATTTCAGTGATGTAAATGACCTTTATGGCTATGCAGGCAACTTCAGGATATCTCTCGAAAATGGGGATTCTATAAGGGCAGGAGGTATAATTGTTGCAGTAGATGATGATATCTTATATACAACTAAACTCTATCCATTTCTAAGAATTGAACGAGACAGCAGTGGATACTTTAAGCATATTGATTCTGATACTTCAACAGTGGAAACAGTGATCGAAGGTATAGCCCTAATTCCTAAGCTGAATTCTCCACCCCTTTCCAGTATTATTATGATGGCTGATGCTGCCTCAGTATATATTGACTCTATTCTAAGTCAGAAAGAGATACACCATGAGCTTTTTGTCTCAGAAGTGGATGAAAATGTCTGTGGAGGTTGTGGAACCTGTATTAAGACCTGCATATTCCATGCTGCTGAACTTGACCCTGTAAAGAAACTCTCTTCAACCAATATCCACAGATGTGTGGGCTGTGGCAATTGTGTGGCAGCATGTCCTACAGGAGCAAGAGACCAGATTGCAGCACCAACAGGATTTCTACTTTCTGCTGTAAGGATACTCTCTTCATACAACCCTCCTGAAGGAATCAAGGTTCTGTACATTTTATGTGATGGTTGTGGTTATCCATCACTGGATGAAGCAGGTAAGATAGGGATAGAATATCCCACAAGTGTACTACCTCTGAGAGTCAGATGTGGAGGAAGGGTAGATACACAGATTATCCTTGATGCATTCAGAGAAGGTTTTGATGGGGTTGTGATATGTAAGTGTATGGATGACCACTGTATGAATATAATAGGCAATTTAGATCTCGATAGAAGAGTTAATCTTTTTCGTTCAGTGTTAAGAAGTCGGGGAATTGAACCAGAACGACTAAGGGTCCTCAGTCTGCCGAAGTGTGATGGGGTCTCCTGTGTTGGGAATGCAGTTGAGTTTATAGATCACCTCAAAAAGATAGGAGGAAACCCATAATGAAGAAGATAACTGTTGCTACAGGCCATCTTCAGGGATGCTTTGGCTGCCATGTAGCATTCCTGGATTTACATGAAGAACTAATAGAAGTTCTGGATCTCATAGAAATACTGAGGTCCCCTATAAATGATGTAAAAGAAATTCCAGAGGTGGATCTCGGAATACTGGATGGCTGTATTGATAATGAAGAAAATGAAAAAATTGCAAAAGTCTTTAGAGAAAAGGCCAAAAAGATACTCGCATTTGGGACATGTGCATGTCTTGGTGGAGTACCAGGCTTAAGGAATCTTTTCAGCAGAGAAGAGGTGCTGAAAAGGGCATACCTTGAATCAGAAAGTACAGTCAACGGGTCTATACCTCAGGCCTCTGAGCTTCCAAAGTTGCTGCCTTATGTAAAGGCAGTTTCTCAAGTAATAGAGGTCGATTATGAGTTGTCTGGGTGTCCTCCTCTTCCATCTTCTATAAAGGAAACAATTATTGCTCTCGTTGAAGGTAGAGAGCCTGAACTGCCGAAAAGGAATCTCTGCCATGAATGTGTTAGAACCCATAAAGAGCTTTTTATTCCAAGAAGGGAATTTGTCACTGATTCGGTACATTCTATAATAGAACTTGATAGAATTGATGAATCGCTCTGCTTCCTTGAGCAGGGAATACTCTGTATGGGACCTGCTACAAGGGAGGGATGTGGCTCAAGGTGTGTGAAGGCCAATACTCCCTGCAGAGGATGTATGGGACCAACACCTGATGCACTGGAACAAGGAGCAAAAATAATCAATGCACTCGCCACAATCCTTCCAGCAGGTGGATTGATGTTTATGGAGGATGTGGTGGGAGTAGGTTATAGATACTCACTGCCTGTGTCTATCTATCCATGTCTGCAACCGATTTATGAACACCCTCGTCAGGAGGAGAAAAATGAGTAAAAGGATTGTAATAGAACCATTAACAAAGCTTGAAGGACATGGAAAGGTCACAATACAGCTGGATGAGCATGGAAATGTAGCCTCTGCACATTTTCACGTAACTGAATTTAGGGGATTTGAGAAATTCTGTGAAGGCAGGATGCTATGGGATATGCCTGTTATCACAACCCGTATCTGTGGAATATGTCCTGTAAGCCATCACCTCGCCTCTGTAAAGGCCTGTGAAGGAGTGCTCGGTGTGGAGCCTCCTGCTGCAGCAAAGAAAATGAGGGAACTGATGCACATGGGTCAGTTTATACATTCTCATTCTTTACACTTTTTCTTTCTTGCTGCCCCTGATTTCATTGTGGGCCCTGATGCAGAGCCTGTAAAAAGGAGTATTGTGGGTGTAATAGAGAAAGAGCCTGAGCTGGCAAAAAAGGCGATACATCTGAGAAGAATTGGACAGACTATCGTTGATAAGGTTGGAGGGCGTGCTATTCATCCTGTCACAGCAATACCAGGAGGAATGAGCAGGCCCTTGTCACATGAGGATAGATATCATCTACTCAAAGAGATACCTACTGCAGTGGAACTGGCAACACTGGCTGTTCAAACAGCTAAAAGGGTCCTTCAAACATATGCTGAAAAACTCCCTTCTCTTGGAGACTTCCCCACAATGTATATGGGGATGGTCAATGATGGCAGTTTACAGTTGTACGATGGTACCCTCAGGATAAGAGATGCTAATGGACAGAATGTGGATGAGTTTGAACCCTCTGATTATCTTGAGTATATCGGAGAACATGTAGAAGACAATTCTTACCTGAAGTTTCCATTCTACAAGAAAGAAGGCTGGCCTCAGGGTATCTATAGAGTTGGTCCACTGGCAAGACTAAATGTGGCAGACAAGATATCCACACCTCTTGCGGCAGCAGAACTGGAAGAATTTAAAGCCTTAAAGAAAGACAAACCAATCAGTGAAAACCTTTACTATCACTATGCAAGAACTATTGAGATGCTTTATGCAGTAGAAAGGGCAAAGGAGTTACTTGAAGATGACGAGATAGTTAGTCCAGAGTATAGAATAAAGGTAGAAAGGAAGGAAGGGGAAGGAGTAGGAGTTATAGAGGCTCCAAGAGGTACACTTATTCATCATTACTGGGCAGACCCAGATGGCAGAGTGCTCAAAGTAAATCTAATTGTAGCTACAGCCCATAATAACAAGGCAATTGACATCTCTGTTGGCGAGATGGCAAAAAAATATATCAGCAACGGACAACTTTCAGAGGGTATTATGAATAGGTTAGAGATGGCTATAAGGTGTTATGATCCTTGCCTTTCCTGTTCAACCCATGCTATAGGTGAGATGCCTCTTGAGGTGTTGCTTTATTCTAAGGATGGAGAACTATTGGATAGGATATGGAGGGATTAACCAATGAGGCCTTCTGAAGCACTAAATCAGGTGGTAAAAAAACAACTTGAAGAGACATTCGGGGCAGGACTCACAGCAAGAATACTCTTTTCTGCGAGAGAGATAGCAAATGCACCAATAATTGGCTTAACAAAAGAGCAGTACCTCGCCCTTATACGGGCAATATGCAATGATGAAAGAGTAAAAAATATGTGGGGAGAGTTTGGAGTTAAAACGAGACTATCCGTTTGGGAGAGACTTGTCTCAGATTAAACCCATACTGATAGTAGGCATTGGTAATATACTCTTCAAAGATGATGGAATAGGAGAGTATATAATAAAAGAACTTGAGAACCTAAACCTTCCAGATAGTATAGAACTTCTTAGCATAGGAGCAGGAGGATTTGAACTTTTATACTATATAGAGGGCAGAGAAAAGGTTATTATAATAGATGCAGTGCTTACTTCTGATCCAGCAGGAACTATTCACAGATTCACGCCAGAACAACTGAAGACCAACAATACAGCATCTGCTCTGCTTCATAATATAGGAATTAGGGAAGTACTAACTCTTGTGGAATTTTTAGAGAAGACACCAGAAATTGTTGTTATTGGTATAACACCGAAGGATATAAGCACCTATGGAATGGAATTAACTCCAGAACTGAAAGCAAGGGTGCCAGATATAGTTAAGATGGTACTAAAAGAGCTTCCCGTCAAAGCAAGACATAAAAACTACAACCGAATTTTATAGTAAAATATTTTATGAAGATAGGAATTATAGGACTTGCAAACTCTGGTAAAACCACCATCTTCAATGCCCTTACAGGCCAGAACGTACCTACCCCTGTCTATCCTACCACTGACGGACATCCCCATGAAGGGATTGTAAAGGTTCCTGATGAAAGGGTGGATACCCTCTCCCAGATATTTAATCCCAAAAAGACCATATATGCTACTGTACATTATGTTGACTATATTGGTCTGACAAAGGGAGACTCTGTACAAAACAGAAAGGTCCTTGATGTGGTAAAGGATGTGGATGCAGTGCTACATGTAGTTAGGTGTTTTGAAGATGAATCAGTGGTTCATCCCTTTGGCAAGGTAGACCCCTATACTGATGTAGAGACTGTCAGGATGGAGCTTCTCCTTTCAGATTTAGACCTTGTGGATAAGAGGCTTCAAAGAATGGATGAGGCAGCTAAAAAGGGGAAAAAACCTGATGAAAAAGAAAGACATGTACTTATTAAATGTAAAGAGGCGCTTGAGTCAGAAATCCCTCTGAGAGAAGTGGAGTTCTCCGAAGAAGAGACACTTTCAATAAGACATCTCCAGTTTATTACTACAAAACCTGAGGTACTGGTAATAAACCTCTCTGAAGAGGATATAGGTACGGAGAGAGAAAGAAATCTTATTGAGACTTTGGGGAAAGAAGGCAATTGCCCTGTGGTCGGTCTTTCAGGAAAGATAGAGATGGAGATAGCCCAGTTGTCTGAGCAGGACAGAAAGGCATTCCTTGAAGACCTCGGCCTCAAAGAACCAGCAATGTACAGGGTTATAAGACTCTGCTATGAACACCTCGGCCTCATATCCTTCTTTACAGTGGTTCAGCAGGAAGTGAGGGCATGGACAATAAAGAGAGGAACCTCTGCACTGAATGCAGCAGGAAAGATCCATACAGATATGCAGAGGGGCTTTATAAAGGCAGAGGTAATAAACTATGAGGATTTTATCTCTGTCGGCTCTATGGCAGAAGCCAGAAAAAGAGGCCTTTTGAGACTTGAGGGGAAGAGCTATGAGGTCAGGGATGGAGATATCATCACATTCAGATTTAACATTTAATTTATCGTTTCTCTTTTTATAGCCTCTGCAACCCTCACAACCGGAACCATCGCCTTAACATCATGGACTCTCACAATGGATGCTCCATTCAGCACTGATATGGCAACTGCTGATGCCGTGCCTTCAAGCCTCTCTGAAGGTGGGACTCCACCAAGAATCAGGCCGATAAATGATTTTCTTGAGGGACCTACAAGCACTGGTCTCCCTAATGTAGTGAATCTGTCAAGATGTTTTATAATCTGTAGATTATGTTCAGGTCTTTTTCCAAAACCTATACCAGGATCAACGACTATTCTCTCCTCTTGTACACCTTGTTCCTTAGCGAGCTTGATACTTTCTTTAAGATATTCTGTAATTTCACCAAAAAGGTCATCATAGTGAGGGTCTCTCTGCATATCCTTTGGCGTTCCTTTTATATGCATTATCACCACCCCCACATCATACTCAGCCACCACCTCTGCCATCTTCGGGTCAAATCTCAATCCGCTTATATCATTCACTACCGAGGCACCTGCCTCAATCGCTCTCTTTGCTACCTCTGCCTTGTAGGTATCAATAGAGATAGGGATAGAAAGCCTTCCTGAAAGGGCTTCAATTACAGGTATAACTCTCCGTAATTCTTCCTCTAACGGAACAGGCTCTGACCCAGGTCGTGTGGACTCACCACCGATATCTAAGATATCTGCACCTTCTTCTTCCATTCTCAAAGCCCTCTCAACAGCCTTCTGGGTATCCAGATAGAGGCCACCATCAGAGAATGAGTCAGGGGTTACATTGAGTATCCCCATTATGAGAGTCTTTTCTGAAAGATCGTAGGTGTACTCACGAAAGGACAGCTTCATCAGGTTCGTTTCTCTTCTGTCTCGTCTCCTCAATTATTCTGTCAATCTCTGTTGCATCGAGTGTCTCTTTCTCGAGCAATCTTTTGGCAAGATTCTCAAGTATATCAAAGTTTTCTTTTAGCAGTTTCTTGGCATCCTCATACGCCTCAGTAACGATCCTTCTTACCTCTTTGTCAATCTCCTCAGCAGTCTTCTCACTGAAATCCTTGTGCCTGGCAATCTCTTTGCCAAGAAAGATATGTTCCTCTCTCTTTCCATAAGTGAGAGGTCCTAACTTTTCGCTCATACCCCACTCACAGACCATCTTCCTTGCAAGTTCAGTAGCCCTCTCAAGGTCATTACCAGCACCTGTGGTCATATGATTCAGTGCAACTTCCTCTGCAGCCCTGCCTCCAAGTAGTACTCGTAGTGTCTTCAGCAGATAATCCTTTGAATATGTGTATCGGTCATCCATTGGCAGTTGCTGTGTCATGCCAAGGGCCCGCCCTCTCGGAATTATACTTACCTTATGAATAGGGTCTGTTCCTGGGATCAATTTTGCGACAAGGGTATGTCCTGCCTCATGGTAGGCAGTATTTCTCTTTTCTGCTTCACTGATTATCATGCTCTTTCTCTCCACACCCATCAGGACCTTGTCCTTGGCCTCGTCAAAATCCTCCATCTCTACCTTGCTCTTCGCCTTTCTTGCTGCAAGCAGTGCAGCCTCATTCACGAGGTTGGCAAGGTCTGCACCAGAGAATCCCGGTGTGGACTTTGCGATAATCTCAAGGTCTACATCATCAGCAATAGGGATGTTCTTTGTATGCACCTTAAGGATCTCAAGCCTACCTTTCACATCAGGTGATGGAACCACTATCTGACGGTCAAACCTGCCTGGCCTCAAAAGCGCAGGATCAAGCACATCAGGCCTGTTAGTGGCAGCAATTACTATTATACCTTCTTTACCCTCAAATCCATCCATCTCTACCAGCAACTGATTAAGGGTCTGCTCCCTTTCATCGTGTCCTCCTCCGAGGCCTGCCCCTCTGTGTCTACCCACAGCATCTATTTCATCTATAAAGATTATACAGGGGGCGTGCTTTTTCGCCTGCTCAAAGAGGTCTCTTACCCTTGATGCCCCTACCCCAACAAACATCTCCACAAACTCAGAACCAGAAATGGAGAAAAAGGGAACATCAGCCTCACCTGCTATTGCCTTTGCAAGAAGGGTCTTTCCAGTGCCTGGAGGCCCCACAAGAAGTACTCCTTTGGGGATTTTACCTCCCAGTTTTGTCACCTTCTCAGGGTCCTTAAGAAAGTCTATTATCTCTTGGACTTCTGTCTTCGCCTCCTCGATACCAGCTACATCCTTGAAAGTCACCTTTTTTGACTTATCCGAGACCAGTCTCACCCTTGCCTTACCAAAAGACAGTGCCCTGTTTCCTCCAACCTGCATCTGGCGCATAAAGAATATCCATAAAAGGGCAAAAAAGATTATAGGACCCCACGAGAAGAAGAAGTTTACATACCATGGACTCTGAGCAGGAGGTTTAACTACTATTTTTACACCTTTTTCTCTCAGTTCTTTGATAAACTCTGGGTACTTCTCCACATAGGTCTTAAAGGTAGTACCTTCTTTAAGCACACCTGTTACTTCATTCTCCTTTATGGTTACCTCAACCACTTGGGAGGACTCCAATTTCTGAATAAACTCAGAAAAAGTTATCTCTTTATACTGTTTTCTGGGGGCATTTAACAGGTCAAAGAGGATAATCATCAAGGCTCCAATTAAGAGCCATACAAAAAGGCTCCTGTAAATGTTATTCAAACTTGCCTCCTACTTCAGCCCCTTTATGACCCTTTTACAACGGCAGGAAATCATAAAAGAGCCACTTTTGTGTAAACTTATCACCTTAATATAATTTTATCATATCACAAAGTCATTTTTCATTTTTCAACAATTCAGCGGTAATGTCAATCTTTCTGTGTAAATTCTTTAAGAGGGTGTAAACTCCAATGCTCATTCAAATAGCTTATTACTGCATACACTATCCTCTCTATACTTTCAATGTTGTTAAAACAGCTCATTGGTCTCGTCCTCCTTCTTACCTCTCTGAATGCCCTCTCCACTACATTAGTCGTCCTTAACTTTACCCACATCTGCCTCGGTGTATAATAAAAGTTCAGCAATTCCTC
>MTOU01000034.1 GCA_002011745.1 Nitrospirae bacterium JdFR-85 | reverse complement strand
GACTGATGTATGTGACAACTGTCACAGTCCTGGAGGCAGCTACGATGGAGTGAATGACCCTGTGATAGGAGCGAAGGCAAATTGGAGGGAAGGGGTATACAGTGGAGGAGACCTGAAGGCGGGGAAGGAGAAGTGGTGTGCAGGCTGTCATGATGAGGCTCCGGGCAACAGCAGACCTGATGGCACAGGGATAGATGCACCGAACAAGGCAGGGGATAACACCACATATGGGTATTATGTTACAGGGCACGGAAGGACGACGGGTAATTATGCCCGACTTAGCTGGCAGGAGACCTCAGCCACGGGGAATCCTGCAGCAGGGATACAGTCCTGTACAGCCTGTCACGATGGTGAGCCCTCAGAGGCACATATAGACCATGTGGCAGGCAGTACAGTAAGGCTCAAGAGTGGATACGAGAATGACCAGCAGAACACCAACTGCAGCAACTGTCATCCACCAGGAGCAGTAGCAGTAGCAGACCCTCAGTTTTACACCAACTCTTCTGAGTATGAGAACTCTGCCCATGCTGGCAGGCTCTGTACTGAGTGTCATGAGGTACACGGAGCTACTGGTCCTTATGTGGCCATGACAAAGGCTGATAAAGAGAACCTCTGCTTTCAGTGTCATACAGATGGTATTGTACAGAATGATGCTATCTCTAATAACAGACCGGGAGGATATATATCTGCTGATGATATTCAGGAGGCATTTAGTAAATCCACAAGGCATGACCTTGGTACAGTATTTACTGTAGGGGGTAAAACCTATGAGCTACAATGTACCTCCTGCCATAATATACATATTGTAACAGGTAAGTATTGGGACGCTCCCCAGAATAAGAGTCCTGTTACAAGATTCACAAATAACACGGAAGTCTGGGGAGATGACCCTGGAGAGAAGATGAACGATTTTGCAGCTCTTGGCTCAGGAAGTGGTGGCTGGTACTATAGTAAGGCCCGGGGAGGGATTATCTCTTTTGACCAACCTGCAGTTTATCAACCACCTAAACAGGGCAGTGGCTATAACTATGAATTTGGTGGAGATATACTTCCTGATTATGCTACTTTTTGTCTTGATTGTCATAGTTATCGGGTAGTCAATGAAATTGGAGCCATTAATTGGGGGCAGGGAATTAGTTGCAATTACAATGATAGTGACTGGCCTGGATGGGTTACATGTAATGCTCCACACGGTCTTGATTCTGCGAATCGGCCTTACTATGGTACTGATCCTGGCACAGTGGGTAGTAATGGTAATCCTGATCCTATCTTTAGCGAACCAGGAGTTACACGAGGTCGAGGAAGTGGACACTGGATGAGATGGCCATATGAGTCTGCGAGCAGAAATGCAGGAATAAACTTTGTGATGGCATGTACAGACTGTCACGAAGCACATGGTTCAAACCGTGGAGGAATGATAAGGGAGAGACTTAATGTAAATGCCAATGGAGACTGTGGTACTGGTGGAAACTCTAATCCTGATGGTGAGAACTGCACTGATGGAGGTAACTGGAACAGTTTCTGTAATATCTGTCACTACTATTATGGAGGACAGCATGCAGGTATGAGTTGTGGTACAGCTTCCTGCCATGAACGCAACTCAATACACCGTATAAAGAAGAATGGCGAATACAGTGGTGGTACATATCTCTGGTCAGAACCGAGTAGACCTACTACCACACCAGAGATAGAAAAGGTTGAAGGCAATATAGGAAGTAACATACTTACTGTCACCTTTACAGAAGGTGTATGGACGAATATGGATCAGACAGGAGCATTGCAACCAGAAGATTTCCTCTTAACTGATGTAAATAATGATAATCCAAAAACAATCACGAATGTTACCCATACCCCAGGCTCCTCTGTAGCTGTTATTATAATGAGCGCTCCATTAATTGCCGCTGATATAGGAACCGATCTTCTTGCAACTCGTGGTATATCTATATGGGATGCAGATGGAGAACCAGCAGGACCATGGCCTGTAACAATACCTACCTGTCCTTCAGGAGAAGTAACCTTTCAGCTTAATGAATCAGCAGGAAACACTACTGCTAGCGATGAATCGGGTATAATTATTGGAACAGTTAACGATCCAGTAGAAACATTCTTAGGTGATGGAAACTTTCACGGCGATGGCATAGACAATTATATAGCTTTTGAGAATAATGATAAATGTCTCCAGGCATCCAGGGCTCTTACCTTAGAGGTACGTATTAAACCTTCAGGAATAGGAACTGATAATTATATTAAGCGTATACTTGCAAGAGATTCAAATCAGAATTATCAATTGTCTGTATGGCGAAATAATAACTGGAGCACATATAATGCTCCTGATGGGGTGGCTTCTATAGCATTCTGGTTCTCCCCCGTGGATAAACATGGTGGTAAATGGTGGAAGGTAGTCATGACAGACTATAGCTCTTGTCCCATAGTTTCTGATCATTGGTATAGAATAAAGGTGGTCTGGAATTCGGATAAAACAGGATGTAGTTCACCACCTTATGGCTGTATACCTGCCGATATATTTGTGGATGATCAGGGTACAGACGGCAGCGGTGCTGGAGAGAACTGGTCCGGATATAAAAACTGTACTGACTGGGATCAATCGCAACTCCCAGACGACAGAAAGATATATGAAGGAGACGAAATTACAACTGGTGATGGTGACTTTACCATAGGTGTCAATGTGAATAATCATACCAATAATCTCTTTAATGGACTAATTGACTGGATTATCTGGCAGGACAGTGTGGACTACTCAGGTGTTGATGATCCTCCAATGCCTCCATAAACAGAAAACAGTAAAGAAGAATTTTATTATTCTTTGCCTTCATACCCTATTTAAGAAATGGCCCGGGATTCTTTTACAAGAAGCATTATAAAATTAGGCATGATATTTGCTAATAAATTACTGTGTAAAAACACACTTAGTAGGTGAAAATACTCATACTGGGGATGCAAAAATGGGAAAGAAGAGATTTATAGCTTTAGGTTTGTTAACGGTTTTATTAATGTTTTTTGTAATGGTGTTGGTTAAGGTAGTGCCTATCTTGTAAAGTATAAAAAGGCATTGTAAAAACTCCGTTTATTTAAGACACCATTCAGAGGGGGAAAACCTATACACTCTTAAAACAAAGGTACGTCTTTTTATCAGAGACAATTATGGTATAATTTTATCAGACCTTAATTTAGGAAGGGGGGAATGGATTATACAATCAAGATAGGGGGCGAAGCAGGGCAAGGTCTTCAGACCATTGGAGGAATACTTGCAAAGGTCTTTGTAAAGCATGGTTTTTTTCTCTTCTCCCATCAGGAGTATATGTCTCGCATACGAGGTGGACACAACTTTTACCAGTTGAGATTCTCAGATTCACCTATTATGTGTTCAAAAGCAGAGGTGGATATCCTGGTTGCCTTAAATCTTGAGACCATAGAACTCCACAAAGCTAAACTAAGCAGATATGGAATGGTGGTTTATGATTCAAAAGTCACAAAAAAGAGGTTTCATTCTGAAGAATTCTTAGATGTACCCTTCAAAGAGATCGCCTTGAGAGAAGGTGGAACGCCTCTTATGGAGAACACTGTTGCAACAGGAGCAGTACTGGGTATGCTTGGAATGGATATGAGGAGCTATGAAGAGACTCTGAAAGAGGTCTTCAAGAAAAAAGGAGATGAGATCGTCTCAAAGAATCTCTCTGCTGCAAAGGCAGGATATGAGTATGCAGTAACAAACTGTCTCAAGTGTAGATTTACTGTCCCCAGAAGAGAGCCCCCATCAAGGATGATTCTTATCAATGGTAATGAGGCGATTGGGCTTGGGGCATTATTCAGTGGATGTAGATTCTATTCTGCCTATCCAATGACGCCTTCGACAGGAATTATGAACTATATTGCTTCAAGGGCTGCTGAATATGGAATAGTCGTGGAACAGGCTGAAGACGAGATATCTGCAATAAACATGGCACTTGGAGCATCCTTTGCAGGTGTAAGGGCAATGACAGGTTCATCAGGTGGTGGATTCGCCCTTATGGTAGAAGGCCTCTCCTTAGGAGCAATAACAGAGACTCCTATTGTTATAGCAGAAGTTCAGAGACCAGGCCCTGCTACGGGATTGCCAACAAGGACTGAACAGGCAGACCTGCTGTTTGTTCTATATACAGGCCATGGAGAGTTTCCCAGAGTGGTATTTGTGCCTGGAACACCTGAGCAGGCTTTCTATCTCACAAATAAGGCATTTAATCTTGCAGAAAAGTATCAGATACCAGCAATACTGCTTTCTGACCAGTATCTTGCAGACTCACAATGGACTATGATGCCTTTTGACACAGAAAGGCTGAAATACAAGGATTACAGACTGAGAGGAAAAAGATTAAAGAATGTGGATATTTACAAGAGGCATCTATTCACAGACAACGGAGTATCCCCATTGGCTGTGCCTGGAGACTCAGAACATCTTGTAGTAACAGACAGTGACGAACATGATGAAGAGGGACATATGATAGAGGATGCTGAAACAAGAGCAAAGATGGTAAATAAGAGAATATTTAAAAAATTAGCCCTTATAAGGGAAGAAATATCCCCTCCTACTGTCTATGGAGATAAAACACCTGAAACGGTTCTCATATGCTGGGGGTCAACCTATGGGGTTGTAAAAGAGGTGGTGGATGAACTCTCTGCTGAACAGTCTATTGCAATGATGCACTTCAGTGAGGTGTATCCATTTCCTGATACTGCTGCAAATGACTATCTTCAGATTCTTAAAAAGGCAAAAAGGACCATATGTATAGAAAACAATGCTACTGGGCAGTTTGCCTATCTACTAAAAGCTGAGACAGGTTTTATCCCTTCAGACAAAATAAACAGATACGATGGTAGGCCCTTTGTACTTGAAGAACTCCTGGAGGCTGTTAAATCCAGAACTGCTCAGGAGGTAACATGACAGAACTCGATGAGTACAGAGGGCGAAAACCAGCATGGTGTCCTGGCTGTGGAAACTTTGCCATCCTTAAAACCCTTAAAGAAACACTCGGGGAAATACAGCTCAGGCCCCATCAATTAACCATAGTATCTGGTATAGGACAGGCTGGTAAGCTTCCTCATTATTTAAGATGCAACACTTTTAATGGTCTGCACGGAAGAGCACTCCCTGTAGCTACTGGTATCAGACTTGTAAACCCTGAGATGGTGGTGATTGCTGTTACAGGTGATGGTGACTGTTATGGAGAGGGAGGTAATCATCTAATACATGCCATCAGGAGAAATGTAAACATTAGTCTATTTGTCCACAACAACCAGATCTATGGCCTTACTAAGGGGCAGGCATCCCCTACATCAGTAGAGTCATTGACAACAAAGACCCAACCCTTTGGAGTCCTTTCTGAACCCCTCAATCCAATAGCCCTTGCAATAGCCCTTGACTGTAGTTTTGTAGCCAGAGGCTATGCAGGTGACACCGAATATCTTAAGTACCTGATGAAGGAGGCGGTTCTTCATAAAGGATTTGCCCTGCTTGACATACTTCAGCCCTGTATAACCTTCAATAAGATTAATACATATCAATGGTACTCTGAACGTATCTATAGACTTGAAGAAGGATACAACCCTTCTGATAGAATAAATGCCTTCCAGATAGCCCTTCAATGGGGTGATAAAATCCCTACAGGTATCATTTATAAAAGAGATAAACCTACTATGGAAGAAAAGATACCTGTACTGACAGAAGGCCCTCTTGTAAGACAACCCTTCAGAATGGATAAAATAGTAAGGGAGATAGAAAACCTTATACCTTAGTTCTTCTCCTGTGAATACATATAAAACTTTATTAGAGGATTTATAATAATGAAAAGGGTCTCAATTCTTGGTTCCACAGGCTCGATCGGAAGATCAACTCTGGAGGTAATAAGAAAATATCCTGACAGATTTGAGGTGGTCGCTCTCTCAACAGGAAGAAACATTGAACTCCTTCTGGAACAGATAAAGGAGTTCAGGCCCAGAGCAGTTGCAGTATCAGATCATGAAAAGGCTGAAATACTCCGCACTCACATAAGTGATGTAAGGGTCCTTTCAGGTCTCGATGGCCTTCTGTCAGTAGCTTCCTTAGAAGAGGCTGATTTTGTAGTCTCTGCCATATCTGGTTCAGCAGGACTGCTTCCAACACTGCAGGCAATCAGAACAGGAAAGACTGTCGGTCTTGCCAATAAAGAGACCCTTGTTATGGCAGGTGAGATAGTAAAGAGAGAACTTAAGCTCTATAATTCAAGACTGATCCCTATTGACAGTGAACATAGTGCCATATTCCAGTGTCTTGAGGGTAGAGACCCTTCTACAGTGAGAAGGCTTATTCTAACCGCCTCTGGAGGTCCCTTTAGAGAGCTATCTGCTGAACAGATGAACAATATTGATGTTACAGATGCCCTCAATCATCCCACATGGAATATGGGCAGAAAGATTACTATCGACTCCGCTACTTTAATGAACAAGGGGCTTGAGGTGATTGAAGCACACTTTCTCTTTGATTTCTCACCCGATGCAATTGAGGTGATTATTCATCCCCAGAGTATAGTCCATTCCCTCGTAGAATTTATAGACGGCTCTATACTCGCACAATTGTCTGTACCTGATATGAAGGGACCTATTGCATATGCACTCAGTTATCCAGAAAGACTGGAGAATATTCTACAGGAGTGTAGTCTCGCAGAGATAGGAACACTTATATTTGAACGGCCCGATATCCATAGGTTTCCTTGTCTGGGATATGCATATGAGGCTCTCAGGCTTGGTGGGACTGCACCAACTGTACTGAATGCAGCAAATGAGATGGCAGTAGATGCCTTTCTGAAAGGCATTATACCTTTTGTTAAGATACCTGTTATAATAGAGGAGATACTTCATGCCCATACTCCCCAGAGTATAAACACCTTAGAGGATGTCTTAGAGGCAGACAGATGGGCAAGAAGAAAGTTTAACGAAATAGTGGAGGTAAGGTGAGCATACTATCTGCAATAATCTTGTTAGGAATTCTTATCTTTGTCCATGAATTGGGACATTTTCTTTTTGCAAAACTTTCTAAGGTTAAGGTACTTAAATTTTCGCTCGGATTTGGACCCAGACTAATAGGAAAACGGATAGGTGAAACAGAGTATCTCATCTCTGCACTTCCACTCGGTGGATATGTGAAGATGTTGGGAGAGGAGCCTGGTGAAGAACTCTCTCCTAAAGAAAAAAAGAGGGCATTCAGTGAACAATCTGTATTAAAAAGGGCTTTTATTGTGTTTGCAGGTCCCCTTTTTAATATTCTTCTTGCCTATGTGGTTTTCACTGGGATACTTGCCTCAGGGCTTCCTATCAACATCCCCCATGTGGAGAGGATGCTTCCTATAATAGACAAGGTTGAAGAGGGTTATCCTGCAGAGAAAGCAGGCCTTAGAGCAGGAGACAAGGTCATAAAAATCAACAATAAAGAGATATCCACATGGTTTGATATGGTAGAGATAGTTTCACAGAATCCGGGCAGGGAGCTACTGTTCACTATAAAGAGGGGAGAAGAAACCTTACAGATAAGCATCATTCCAGAAGCAGTTCAGGAGAAAGACATGGATGGAAATCCCATAACCATAGGCAGAATAGGCGTAAGAAAACTCGGAAGTGGAATGTTTGAAACCATAGAGGCCTCATCTTTCTGGAGTACTCCTATAAAAGGTGCGGTGGCTACCTGTAAAATGGGACTGTTTATAATTGATTCAATAGAAATGCTTATTACAGGTAAGGTATCTTTCAAGAATCTCGGAGGACCCATAACCATCCTTAAAGAATCTGGCAGGGCAGCAGAAGCAGGATTTCTCCCTTATCTGTTTTTCATGGCTCTTCTTAGTGTGAATCTGGGAATTCTAAATCTTCTTCCCATACCAATCCTTGATGGAGGTCATCTGCTCTTGTTTGGAATAGAGGCTATGAAAGGAGCACCTCTTAGGGAGAAGACAGTAATTATTATAAACAGAGTGGGTTATTTACTACTTATACTTCTCATGGCACTGGCACTCTATAATGACTTTTTCCGTCTGTTCTCCAGAAGATGACCATTGAAGTAAAGATATACTACGAGGACACAGACTGTGGTGGAGTTGTTTATTATGCAAACTATCTCAAATACTTTGAAAGAGGCCGTACAGAGTATCTTGAAGCTAAAGGATTCCGGTTGAAGGACCTTATGGAAAAAGGTATCTTTTTTGTGGTGGTTGAAGCATTCCTCAGATATCATTCTCCAGGCAGGTATGGAGATATCCTTCTTGTGGATACAGAACTGTTGGAAAAGGGTAATGTTTCCCTCAGATTTTCACATAAAGTGAAGAGAAAGGAGACGGATGAACTGCTTGTTACAGGTGAAGTAAAAATCGCCTCTGTCTCAAAGGACCTTAAATTGCAAAAAATACCAAGATATATACTGGATAGTCTCTGATGGGCCTTTCAAGACCTCCAACAATAAAGAGACAGACCTCCTCTGGTGGGGTAATATTCAGAGAAAATAACAGGGTGATAGAGGTGGCTCTTATCTCTGTAAAAAATGGTTCAATATGGACTCTGCCAAAGGGTGTGGTTGAGAGAAATGAGGATATAATAAAAACAGCTTTAAGAGAGGTGAAAGAAGAAACGGGTCTTGAGGGAGAGATTGTGGCTGAATTAGGTAGTATCTCTTACTGGTATTATATGAAAGATGAAAACACAAAGTACCATAAAACTGTCTATTATTATCTTATGGAGTACAGAAGCGGGAGTACAGAAGAACATGATCGTGAGGTAGAAGAGGTGAAATGGTATCCTATTGAAGAGGCCCTAAAAAGAGTTAAATACAAAGGCGACAGGGTAGTTCTAAAAAGGGCAAGAGAGATCCTTCTGTCACAACAGAAAAGGGATGAGTAAGTTCAAAGACCAGAAACAACTCTCAAAAATCGTCTCTGAGCTTAAAGTCATAGGTAAGAAAGTTGTCTTCACAAATGGCTGTTTTGATATTATCCATGCAGGACATATACATTACCTTCGTGAAGCAAAATCACTCGGGGATGTGCTTATTGTTGCGATTAACTCTGACTCCTCTATCAAGAGACTGAAACCGGGAAGACCTATAGTGCCTCAAGGTGAAAGGATAGAGGTGATATCGGCTCTTCAGATGGTAGATTATGTAACAGTATTCGATGAGGATACACCATATAACTTGATAAAACTTCTCAGACCAGACATACTGGTAAAGGGTGGTGACTGGAAAAGGGAGAACATTGTTGGTGCAGACCTTGTAGAGGAGGTATACTCCCTTTCTTACTATGAAGGCATTTCTACTACAAAGATAATAGAGACCATTCTTGAGAGATTCTGTAACAAAGAATGAAGGAACCCATTCTAAACCCCTTCAGGCATCTGCTTCATATATCTGCAATAACCAGAAAGATCTCAAACCTCTCTGGTTCTTCAAAGGCACTGTTTATAGTCCAGATGACAAAAGAATACAGACAATACAAGCATATAGTTATCACTCCCTCTGAGGATGAGGCTATAACCTTACTCAAAGATATCCAATTTTATGCAAAGATTATTGGTCTTAAAGAAAGATCTGTCTCTCTTCTGCCTGAAGGTGATAACCTTAGCGCCTCAGGCAGGAGGATGCAGATACTGGCTACATTCTTTAAGGGAGCCTTACTTGTAGGTTCTGAAAATGCCTTTATAAGACCCTCTTGGAATAAGAACGCTCTTGAGAGGAATATTCTGGTAATAAAGGTGGGAGACTCCTTCAGAAGAGAGGAACTCATTGAAAGACTCCAGAGAATGGGTTACAGAAGAAGTCCAGTTGTAACAGATAGAGGCCAGTTTAGTGAACGAAACTGGGTATTTGATGTCTTCCCATCAAATACTGAATATCCATTGAGAATCGAGTTCTTTGGGGATGAGATAGAGGCCTTAAAGGAGTTTGATATAGATACCCAAAGATCTTTACATTCTATTGAAAGCATGAAGATAATGCCAGCATTTGAAGACTCCACTGGCAGACCAGTATATGAAAGTCTTGGTAAAGATAACATCTACTATATTATTGAGAAGACAAGTTACATAATACCTCCAGAAAACTCTTTCATCCTTCAGAGTATATCCATAGAAGGCACTGACAAGGCAGAAGTTTTGTCCCTTTCTGGTATAGGTATGCTTCACAGAGAACGAAAGGATATCTATGAATTATCTGAAAATCTTAAAAAACTCATAAAAAAGGGATACAGAATCCTATTTGTCTTGAACACTGAGTCTCAGGCTGAAAGACTTAAAGAGATACTCAGAGATACCTCTCTGATAGCACCCAAGATACCACCAGAATCCCTTCTCAATTACAATGGTGCAATTGCTCTAACCATAGGAAATCTTAGCACCGGCGTACATCTTCCAGGCCTGTTGATCCTCTCATCTACTGACCTCTTTGGTAGAGGGCCCATCCAGAGAAGGACAAAAGAACAGAAGATAAAGAATATCCTGGACAGTCTTGAAGAACTAAAAGAAGGGGATTATGTGGTTCATCGTGACTATGGTATCGGTAGATTCATAGGACTGAGGATGCTCAAAAGCTTAGCAGGACTAACCGAGGCCATGGTTATTGAATACAGAGATGGGGCAAGACTCTATGTACCCATATATAATATCGGACTTATACAGAAATACAGGGCTGAAGAGGGGATTATTCCTGTAGTTGACAGGCTTGATAGCAAGGCTTGGAGGAAGAAGAAGGAACGGATCAGGAAAAAGATACAGGAGATGGCATATAGGCTTTTGAACCTCTATGCAAAACGTCATGTCACAAAGGCACATGCCTTCAGTAAAGATACAATCCTACACAAAGAGTTCGAAGACTTCTTTCCCTTTGAAGAGACCCCTGATCAGATAAAGGCATGGGAAGAGATAAAATCTGATATGGAGAAAGACCAGCCCATGGACAGACTTCTCTGTGGAGACGTAGGATTTGGTAAAACTGAGCTTGCCATGAGGGCTGCATTCAAGGCTGTTTATGATGGAAAACAGGTGGCCCTGCTTGTGCCTACCACTCTTCTCTGTGAACAACACTATATTAACTTCAAGGAGAGATTCTCTGCCTTCCCTGTGAGAATAGACTACCTAAGTAGATTCAAAAGCCCTGCAGAAAGAAAAAAGACCTTCCAGATGCTTCAGGAGGGGAAGATAGATATTATTATAGGAACACATCTGCTTCTGAACAACAGAGTCAGGTTTAAAGACTTAGGGCTTTTGATAATTGACGAAGAACATAGGTTTGGTGTTACCCAGAAGGAAAGGATAAAGGAGTTGAAGAAGAATGTGGACTGTCTCAGCATGAGTGCTACTCCTATACCCCGAACACTTGAGATGGCCCTTTCAGGCATAAGACAGATAAGCCTTATTGAGACCCCTCCAGAAGAGAGACTCGCAATAAAAGGGGTTGTTACAGAGTTTAACGATACTATAATTAAAGAAGCTGTGGAAAGAGAATTAGAAAGGGCAGGACAGGTCTTCTTTGTACATAATAGAATTCAGGATATATGGCGTATGAAGGAATATCTCCAAAGACTTGTTCCGGATGCAAGGATTGCTGTGGCCCATGGACAGATGAAGGAGAGAGAACTTGAGAGAGTTATGCTCCACTTTATGGAAGGCAGATATGATATCCTTCTTTGTACCACAATAATAGGCTCTGGCATTGATATACCAAATGCAAATACCATACTGATAAATGAAGCACACAGAATAGGTCTTGCAGACCTGTACCAACTAAAGGGCAGAGTGGGAAGGAGTAACAGAAGAGCATATGCATACTTTCTTGTGCCTCCTCTGGAGAGCATCAGTGAACAGGCGAGAAGGCGTATCAGTGCAATAGAGGAGTTAAATTACCTTGGAGCAGGACTTCAACTTGCAATACGAGACTTAGAGATAAGAGGGGCAGGAAACCTACTGGGTAAAGAACAGTCTGGCCATATAAATGCAGTGGGTATAGACCTCTATATGGAAATGCTACAACAGGAGGTAGCAGCCCTTCAGGGTAGAGATATTGAGGAACCTCCTGAGCCTTCTATAGAACTGAAGGTGGATGCCTTCCTGCCGGATGAGTATATACAGGATATCCCTGTAAGGATAAATCTCTACAGAAGGCTTTATAGAGCAGAAACTCTGGAGGAGATAGAAGAGATAGCAGAAGAGATAGTTGACCGTTTTGGCCCTTTACCAGAGGAAGGAGCAAGACTAATAGAGATGATAAAACTGAGAACCCTATGTAGAAAACTTAAGATCCTTTCTATAAAGGGACTAAAAGGTGGAGTGAAGATCACAGTAGATGGACAGACCCCGCTCAGTCCAGAGAAGCTTCTGGAACTTCATCAAAAAGGAATCCCTTTAAGTCTCCATGAAGATGGTTTTACTTTGAAAACTGATGACTCAAGACACATAGAGGTGCTCCATAGGATAAGAGAGTTTTTTGTCCTTTGCAGTAATTGATTTTCTGAGGTATAATATTGTTTGTGTTGAAGAATATTCTGGATAGAGTATCAATCGGGAAAGCAGGTGAGAAAGAGGCGATCAGATATCTGAAAAAGAAGGGATACAGGATACTTGATAGGAATTTCAGAACACCACTGGGTGAAATAGATATTATTGCAGAGGATAAAAATCAAATCGTTTTTGTAGAAGTCAAGACAAGAACCTCTGACACCTTCGGAGAACCTTTCGAATCCGTCCATAAAACAAAACAGTACAGATTAAAGAAGCTCGCACTCTTTTATATAAAACAGAAGGGTAAAGAGGATATGTCTGTGAGGTTTGATGTAGTAAGCATAAAGATAGGAGATACCAAGGAGGTAAAACATATAGAAGGGGCCTTTGAGGTATGAGTATACCCGAGCCATTAAATCTGAAGAATGTCAAAAGGTATAGTATTCGTAAGAGAAAGAGCAAAGCTGAAATAGACCGCGCCGGAGCCCCATTAAAGAAAGGTATCTCCTTGAAAGACTTTCTTGACTCATTACCAGATTTCCTTGCAGCCAGAGAACTGAAAGAGGTGGCCATCTCAATAGTCAATGCCAGAAACAAAGACAAACCAGTAGTACTTGCCATGGGAGCACATCCCATAAAAGTAGGGCTTTCTCCTATTATTATTGACCTAATGGAAAAGGGAATAATAACTGCCATAGCCTCAAACGGAGCTGCCATAGTCCATGATTTTGAGATGGCCCTTCTGGGGCAGACATCCGAGAATGTGGATGAGGCTCTGGAGGAAGGAATGTTTGGGATGGCAGAAGAGACAGGAGTATATCTCAACAGGGCGATTGTGGAAGGTGCAAGAAAGGGTAAAGGAATGGGAGAAGTGGTGGGAGAGATGATCGAGACCTCAAAAGAATTCCAATACCCCCAATATAGCATATTTGGTTCTGCATTCAGACTGAAGATACCAGCAACTGTTCATGTAGCAATAGGTACAGATATCATTCATATGCATCCAGAATGTGATGGTTCTGCCACAGGAATTACAACTCATACTGATTTTAAGATATTCTGTTCTGTAATAAGCAGACTCCAAGATGGGGTCTTTATCAATCTCGGTTCTGCTGTAATAATGCCAGAAGTTTTTTTAAAGGCCCTCTCAGTAGTAAGGAATCTCGGCCACAGGCTTAATAGATTCACCACAGTGACAATGGATTTTCAGAAACACTATCGTCCCATGGTGAATGTGGTGCACAGGCCTACAAAAGACGGAGGAAGGGGATATTATCTCATAGGACATCATGAGATCCTTTTCCCCTTGCTTGTAGCAACTGTATTGGAGTATTATTAATTCTCCTTGACAGTGGAGGTATATTTTGAAGAGACATATTGAAGAGGGAAGTCGGTTCTTAATGAATACATACCAGAGATTCCCTCTTGTGTTCCAGAAAGGTCGAGGGTGTAGAGTTTATACCACAGAGGGTAAAGAGTATATAGACTTTGTAGGAGGTATAGCAGTCAATGTACTTGGACACTGTCATCCAAGGGTAGTAGTAGCCATACAGAAACAGGCCCAGAGACTCATGCATGTATCAAATCTCTATTACAATGAGCTTCAGATAAAACTTGCCAAGCTCCTTGTTGAAAATTCCTTTGCAGATAGAGTATTCTTTTGTAATTCAGGGGCAGAGGCAAACGAGGCTGCTATAAAACTTGCCAGAAAATACTCCAAACAACGTTATGGAGAAGGTCGGTATGAGATTATAACCGCATACAACTCCTTTCATGGGAGAACAATAGCTACTATTACTGCTACAGGACAGGATAAAGTAAAAGAGGGTTTTGAACCTCTGTTGCCAGGATTCAGGCATGTTAGATACAATGATATAGAAGAACTGAAGAGGGCAATCAATGAAAATACCTGTGCAGTGATGCTTGAACCAATACAGGGAGAAGGAGGCGTAATAGTTCCCTCAAAGGAGTATCTTCAACAAGTGAGACGGTTATGCAGCGAAAAAGGTCTACTTCTCATATTTGATGAAGTTCAGACAGGCATCGGAAGAACTGGAACCCTTTTTGCCTATGAACAATTTGGGATAGAACCTGATATAATGACTCTTGCAAAAGGACTGGGAGGAGGTTTCCCCATAGGAGCTATGCTTGCAAGAGACAGAATTGCAGAAGCATTCACTCCAGGCAGCCATGCCTCCACCTTTGGTGGTAATCCTCTTGCATGTGCAGCTGCGATTGCTACCTTGGAAACAGTGCTTGAAGATGGTATAATGCTCTATGAATGTAAAACCAAAGGTGAGTATTTTATGCAGAGACTTTTAGATTTAAAAGATAGATTCTCCACTGTTGTGGTTGATGTAAGGGGCATGGGCCTGATGCTTGGTATGCAACTGTCCAGGGATTGTGCTCCAGTGGTAAAGGCATGTATGGAGAGGGGGATACTCGTAAACTGTACTGCTGGTAACACCCTGAGGTTTACCCCTCCTCTCACAGTTACCCTTGATGATATCGATATTCTTGTGGAAGTGCTGAAAGACGTGCTTGGGAGGCTGTCATGAAGAGAGACTTCCTGAGATTATGGGACCTCAGCAGTGAGGAGATCTTTTCACTAATTGAGAGGGCAATAGAACTGAAAAAAGGGGTGGATGCAGGGAAATGTCCTCTTATAGGCAAAAGCATTGGTCTGCTTTTCGAGAAGCCTTCCACAAGAACAAGGGTATCCTTTGAAGTAGGGATATATCAACTTGGAGGCCAGCCTGTTTACATGACCCCTGCTGAGATTCAGCTCGGAAGAGGTGAGACCATATCAGATACAGCAAAGGTCCTTTCCAGATATCTACAAGGTATTGTAATAAGAACCCATGAACATGAGAGACTTCAGGAGTTTGCAGTATCATCAGATGTACCAGTTATAAATGGTTTGAGTAATTTACATCATCCCTGTCAAGTACTTGCAGACCTTATGACAATAAAGGAGAAAAAGGGAGACTTTAAAGGTCTTAAAGTGGCATATATAGGAGATGGTAATAATGTGGCCAATTCCCTGCTTGAGGCTGCTGGTAGAGCTGGTTTTATACTGGTAATAGCCTGTCCTGAAGGATACGAGCCTGATGCAGAGGTGCTTGAAGAGGCACGTACAGGCAGAGGAGAGATAATAATACTGAGGGAACCTGCGGAGGCAGCTGCAAAGGCTGATGTTCTGTATACAGATGTATGGATAAGTATGGGACAAGAGAACGAGACAGAAAAGAGGAGGCAGAGATTCAAAACATATCAATTGAATGAGACACTGGTTGGCTATGCCAAAAAAGATGCAATAGTAATGCACTGTTTACCTGCACACAGGGGTGAAGAAATAACTGATGCGGTATTGGATGGTCCACATAGTGTGGTATTAGACCAAGCTGAAAACAGACTTCATGCCCAGAAAGCCCTTATGGAATGGCTTTTAGGAGACAGTTATGGGAAGTAAAATAAAATTTTTAATATTATTCTTAATTATCTGTTTTTCCACTGTAGTAGCTATATGGGGCTGCACAGAGCTGAAGAGGTCTCGACCTATATTGCCCCTGAAGGAATACGAACGGATGATTGCAGGTAGACTTGATGCCGAGTATGTAGGAACTGATAACTGTCTGTCTGCCTGTCATGAACATGATGATATAAGAGCCTCTTTTGAGGCAAGTACAATGGGAGTACAGTTAAAACGTGAGTCTGGACTTCCTCTGGTGGATTGTGAATCTTGTCATGGTCCTGGAAGCCTTGCAATTAAGGGTATAACCAAAGAACTTGTAGAGGAAAATCTCAAAAAAGGGATAAAAACCAAATGTAACTATAAAACACTTATTGATATTAACAATCTTCCCCCACCTGCTCAGAGTCTTATATGTCTTAAATGTCATACAGGTAATGCCACCTTTAATCTCCACGAATGGAATGCAGGAATCCATGCCATAAATGACGTCTCCTGCTTTGACTGCCACCAGGTACACAGGAGCCCTGATCTAAAGGTCCGTCCTATCGAGACTGCTGAGATGTGTTTCAAATGTCATGAAGATCTGAAATCCTATTATAGACTGCGAAGTCATCATCCTGTGCTTGAAGGAAAAATGTTCTGTACAGATTGTCATGACCCCCATGGAACCACTGTTGAATACCTCTTACGAAAACCTTCGATAAAAGAGACCTGTACCCAATGTCATGGAGAAAAAGAAGGACCTTTCATTTATGAGCATGCTGATCTCACAGATGATTGTCTTAGTTGTCATAATTCTCATGGCTCCCCTAACAATAACCTTCTAATCATGAGAGAGCCTTTCTTGTGTCTCCAGTGCCACGAAGGACACAGAATCAACACCCCGACTGGAGAAACATTCTCTTCAGGAGTGAAGGAGTTCTTTTATCGGAGGTGTACAGACTGCCACAGCCAGATCCATGGAACCGATCTCCCCTCACCAACAGGGAAAGGGAGGTTTATAAGGTGAAAAGAATACTAATAATAGTACTTCTTCTGTTTTTATCAGAAACAGTCTTTGCAGGAGAGTCTTTCTGGGACTCAAGACATGCATACAAACCCACCTATGAGTTCAGCACTGGATACAGCATTATGGATATCTCAGATAGTCTTAATGTTATAGAATACCTTAAGGACGAAGACGCCATTCTTTTTAAAAGTAATATTGAACTCTTTCCCCTTCCACATAGATACCATTTACAGGTCTTTGGTTCCCTCGCTAATGAGTATTATCTGGATACAGGTTATGCATACAGTGATATCCTTCTGTCAAGATATATCTCTATTGAATTCCAACACAACAAGGAGTATTACACTCTGCCTTCTACAGACCCTGTATCAGCATTTAATTTTAAAAATATAAACCTCACTACAGATAGAAATTTCAGCAGTGATGTTTTCAGACATGACCTGTTTCTCCGATTAAAGGTTCCAAACTATCCACTCCATATCTTTGGGAAATACAAGGAGTATCAGCAGCGTGGTAAACTTCAGCAGAGATATATGGTGGGTTACTTTACTGTTAAAATAGACAGAGTCTCAAAAACCAGACACATGAAAACCTCAACAAAGGAGATAGAGCTTGGCAGTAATGGACATTTTGGTCCTCTGGAGGTGGAATATACCCATACAGAAAGAAGGGTTAATATTTCTGGAGAACAGGCACTGTATGACTTCACTCCTGAGATCTTTGACACTCCGGCTGATATATACCCCCATAATCTTATACCTGAATTTGAAGGTTCATCAGATATCTTAAAACTTCACACATCCTATACTGGTAGAATTGTTGCTTCCTTAAGTATTAAGAGAGCAGAAAACAGAAATAGATTCAGTAAAGCAGACAGTAGAATAGATTACTATTCAACCACTTTTACTTATATACCTAATCCAAAACTCTCCTTTTTTATGAGACTTTACTATCTGGAGAAAGAGCAGAATGAACCTGAGGAGGCTATACTTAAGGGAGTTAACAATACTATTAGATATCCTATAAGACGCTCTCCTGACAGTATAACAAGAAGGGTGTCTTTTAACCTGAGATATAGACCCTTCGTCAGAACAGGCTTTGTGGGTGAGTATACCATAACGAATAAAACCCGTTCTGAACTGGATGAATGGCATCTACTGAATGAACAAGAGACCACAATTCAGAGTGTTGCTCTAAGATTTTACAGTAGAGTTATTCAGAGATTTCGAGTCAGGGCAGAGTATCTCTTTAAACACTATCAGAATCCTCTCTATAATTCAGAACCCGACAAACTACACAGGATAAAACTCCAGGGTAATTATCAACCCACAAAGTGGCTCATTCTTATGGCAACATATCACTGGCTTTCAAAAGACAGAGACAATCTCACCTACTATGATGGAGGACTTGACAAGGTGTTTCAACTCTCTGAGGCCAGAAGAATATACCATCATAATCTTAATTGTATTGTTACATTGATACCCTCAGAAAAAGTATCCATAACAGGAGGGATAAGCTATTTTAGAGATTCTGTGAGAGGACCATGGGTCTTCAGTAGATTTAAGGGAGACGGAACACATGATGCAGGTGACCCTTATATTGTGGGAAATGTACCATATGCTGATGAATCTGTATCTTACAGCATTGGTTCCACTTTCAAATACAATGACAGAATAAGCATTTATGCTGAATTAGTCCATACTCTTTCCAGAGGTGGCTTCAGTACCTCAGATCCCCAGATATCTGATATTGCATCCTTCTCAAAACTGAAAATCTCAGAAACTGAACTTGTAATGAGAAGCACTGTAGAGATAAAAAAAGGTCTTTTCTTTGAACCACAATTTCTATACAAAAAATATGAGGATAAACTGGTATCAGAAAACTCAGGCAGTGCCTTTCAGGTACTGGCTTTCCTGACCAAGAAGTTTTAAAGAATCTACTCTTCAGGCAGATTCAATGTTCGTGGTTGATCCTCTATCTCATTAGGAGATTTTATCTCTTTTGTAGTAGACACCCCAAGTTCTCTAAATCTTCTAAGAGAGGTAAGCACCCTGCTCTCAAAGGACCTTACACTCCTGTTATATGCATCAACAGCGCTTCTTAAGGCTGAACCTGTCTTTGCAAAATGCTCCATTGCTACAGAGAATCTCTCATACAACTCTCTACCAAGCCTACTTATGTATTGCGCATTTTTTGTGAGTTCAGCTTGTTGCCAACCATAGGCCACTGCCTTCAGAAGAGCAATAAATGTTGTGGGAGTGGAGATAATCACATTTCTGCTACTGCCTTCCTCAATCAATGTTGGATCTTTCTCAATAGCTGCTGAGAAAAAGGATTCACCAGGTAGATACATCACCACAAATTCAGGTGATTGTTCAAACTGTTGCCAGTAGGTCTTTGAACTCAACTGATGAAGATATGTCCTTACCTGACTCACATAGGCATCCATCGCCTTCTGCCTTTGTCCGTCATCCTGTTGTGAGATTGCCGTAAGATAGGCATCCACAGGTGCCTTTGCATCAACCACTATAATTCTATCATTGGGAAGTCTTATGACCATATCAGGCCTCAGACGACCTGTGTCTGTAGAAACAGACCTCTGCTCATAGAAATCACAATGTGCGGTCATTCCTGCCAGTTCAACTACCCTCCTTAGACTGAACTCTCCCCACCTACCACTTATATGGGGTCTTCGGAGAGCAGTGACGAGCTTCTGGGTCTCCTGCTGCAGTTGCTGATGGGTATTCATAAGTAACTTTATATGTTCACTGAGACTCCCATAATCCTGTCTTCTTCGGGATTCCATAAGTTGAATCTGTTCTTCATACTTCTTTAGGGCGTCCTGAAGTGGTTTTATAAGACTGTTGATAGCGGTCTGATGCTCCCCTAACCTACCCTTAGTCTCCTCTACTAATCTACTAAGCCTCTCTGAGGCGAGTCTAAGAAACTCTTCACTACTACTTTTCAGGGCTGCTGCAGAGAGGGCCTCAAAGGTGTCCTTCATCTCCTTTTTCATCTCCTCTAAGAGTGCCTTCTGTTCATTCAGGTTCTTTTCTGAAGCCTCAAGCCGTGTTATAGCCTCAATACTCTTCTGTTTCTCCTCTGTAAGAGTATCCCTTAAGATGGATATCTCTCTATCTTTTGTCTCTATCTGTTGCCTTAGCTCCTCTATTCTTGCTTCTGAGGCCCTGTAAAGCTCTCTCAACTCTGAAACTTCCTGTGCATATCTCTGTTCTGAAAGAGCCCTCTCCTTGAGACTCTTTAAACGATAAATAAACAAACCTACTAATAGTCCTGCAGCAAAAGCCGATAGAATCCACAATACCTCCATCAAATACTCCTACAACTAAAATAGAGACTTTTGAAAAACCTTTTTTTCTTCACTAATATTCACCTCTTTAATATTACCATTTATCTCTATTAATGGTGTCTTCTCAGAGTGTCTGCATGTTCCAAAAAGAAACCTTCTTCTTGAAGAAGTGAGTATCAACTCCTCTGATGCCCTTGTCATAGCCACATAGAGGAGTCTCCTTTCTTCCTCTTCATCCGTCTCTCTTCCTTCCATCTTCAATGGGACAATGCCATTCTCTAAACCCGCTATAAATACTACAGGAAACTCAAGCCCCTTTGAGGCATGCATCGTCAGTATATAGACCGCCTCAGATCCTGCCCTATAAAGATCTTCACCTCTTAGAAAGACCAACTCATCTCTTATTCTCCGAAACCCCTCTTCTAAATCAAGGGACTGGACCCCGTAGGCAACCTCCATAAGGGCCTCTATCGCCACCCTCTCCCCTTTATAATAGTCCATGAATCCCAACAACTCAATAATACCCTTTACCATACTAAAAATGTTGTTAGAATAATTTATTTTAATATTTTCAATAAATTGTATAAATTCTTTAAAGTTTTTACTTAAGTTTTTATTCCTTTCTATCATTTCTATAAGTGAAATCTTCAAGGAGTTTGCCTTCTCAATGAGACTGCTGAGTGTCTTCTCTCCTATTCCCCTTTTTGGGATATTCATCACCCTCTTAAGAGCCTCTTCATCATGATAGAGGATGAAACTGAGATAGTTTAGAATAGCCTTCACAGATTCGTACTCCAAAAGGGCCTTCTGTTCTATACTCCTGCAAGGTATTCCTGCCCTATCCAGTGCCTTTTTTATGGGTGAAATCAGTGCATTTATCCTCACCAGAATTGCAATATCCGAGAGACTTCTCCGTGTTGATGTATAAGAAAGATTGTGGTAGCCTGTACCACCAAGTCTTTTTCTTATTTCATCTGCTATATATGATGCCTCTTTACTCTCATCTATAAGACTCACATAGGTAACAACACATCCAGAGTCCTTTGTACTTCTGATATCCTTCTCTATTCTTTTGGTATTGCACTTTACAACCTTCTCTGCTACAGTAAGGATTGTAGGAGGATTTCTATAGTTGTCTTTCAACACCACCTTAGAGGGAGAAAAATCCTTTATAAAAGCTTGTAGGCTTTCCGCATTAGCACCTCTGAAGGAATATATCGCCTGGTCATCATCACCAACAGCCAATACTCTGGCTCCCTTCTTTGACAGAACTCTAATAAATTCATACTGCAGGGGATTTATATCCTGAAACTCATCAACTATTATCTCTTTCACTCTTCTCTGCAGAGCAGATCCTTCAGGTCTGTTCATTAGGGCTATGGGTATCTCCAGAAGGTGTTCAAAGTCATAAAGTCCTTTCTGCTTTAAGATCTCTGTATAGGTATAATATATTTCCTGAAGTTTTATATCAGAAGAAAGCCGAAGGATATTTCTATGCATACAAAGATTATCAAAAATCTTATCTACATTCTGGTCTGTAAGAAGACTTCTGAGCAGTGTTAATGCTTCTGTTCTGTTTACAAGTGTAACCTTAATCCCCTCCTCTTCCATAATCCTCTTTCCAAGGGCATGAATTGTTCCTACAAAAAGCTTCTCTCTGTAGAATCCATACCTCTTCAGCCTCTCTATCATCTCTCTTGCTGCCCTGGTAGTGAAGGTAATAGCCACAATCTCTTCAGGCTCTATGCCTTTGTCAATCAGGTGGGCTATTCTCATTGTAATTGTATGGGTCTTGCCACTGCCTGGACCAGCAACAACCAGAAGGTGTCCCTCCTCCTGAAATACTACCTCTTTCTGTTCAGAATTGAGAGTGTGATACATTGTCTTCTTATAACATTTTGGTAGAAGTTAATTCAACAGAGAGGATTTTGTTATTATATTAAGTTGATATTCTCAAAAAATACATAAAGCCGAATTTAGTAATCCAAAAGGAGGTCTGGAATTGGGCAGAAACCTTGTAGAGAAGATATTTGAATCTCATCTGTTGAAAGGAAGATTGGTTCCTGGAGAGACAATCAGTCTCAGGGTTGATGAGGTCTATACGCAAGATGCCACTGGAACAATGGCATGGCTACAATTCGAGGCAATAGGGATAGATAGAGTAAAGGTTCCCCTTGCTGTGAGCTATGTGGACCATAATATGATACAGTCAAACTTCCGTAATCCTGATGATCACATCTTTCTTCAGACCGCAGCACAGAGGTTCGGAGCCTACTTCTCAAAGCCTGGTAATGGAATATGTCACCAGGTAAATCTTGAGAGATTTGCGAGACCAGGTTGGATCGGCCTTGGTACAGACAGCCATACCCCAACAAATGGCGGCATAGGAATGATTGCCATAGGTGTGGGTGGTCTTGAGGCAGCCACAGTAATGGCAGGCATGCCTTTTGAGATAAAGATGCCAAAGGTGGTGCTTGTAAGGCTCACAGGCAAACTCCAAAGACCATGGGTTACTGCCATGGATATAATACTGGAGCTTCTGAGAAGACTCTCTGTAAAGGGTGGTGTAGGAAAGATCTTCGAATATGGAGGCCCTGCAGTGGCTGAGTTGAATGTTACTGAAAGGGCTACGATAACAAATATGGGAGCAGAACTGGGGGCAACAACCTCTGTATTCCCAAGCGATGAGATAACCCTTCATTTTCTGAAAGCCCAGGGAAGAGAGGAACACTGGATAGAACTCCATGCAGATGAGGATGCAGAGTATGATGAAGTAATAGAGATAGACCTCAGTAGCCTTGAACCCCTAATTGCAAGACCCCATAGTCCAGACAATGTAGTTCCTGTAAAAACACTCTCCGGGCTCAAAGTGGACCAGGTATGTATTGGAAGTTGTACAAATTCATCATATCAGGTAATGCGTTCAGTAGCGTCGATTCTAAGAGGAAGAAAGATTGCAGAACATATAAATCTATTAATAAATCCTGGCTCAAAACAGGTATATGAGATGATAGCAAGGGATGGTTCTCTTGCAGAGATAATTGCTGCTGGTGCCAGGCTACTTGAGATATCCTGTGGACCATGTATCGGTATGGGTGGGGCTCCTGGTACAGGACAGGTCTCTGTAAGGTCCTATAACCGTAATTTCAGAGGCAGATGTGGAAATAAGGATGCTGAAGTATATTTGGCCAATCCCCTTGTCTGTGCAGCAGTAGCACTAAAGGGAGAGATTTTTGATCCAACAGACACAGATATGGAGATCGAGATTCCTCCAGAACCTGACAATTTTCTCATCAATGATAACCTCTTGATTCCTCCATCTGAAGAGACCTCAAAAATAAGAATAATTAAGGGTCCTAACATTAAGGAGGTTCCCCTGAAGGAACCACTAACAGATACAATCGAGGCAGAGGTACTCCTTAAGGTAGGAGACAATATAACCACAGATGATATAATGCCTGCAGGAGCTCAGGTACTCCCACTAAGGTCAAATATACCAGCAATATCAGAGTATGTATTTCATAATATCGATCCCAGGTTTCCTGAAAAGGCAATTGAAGCAAAAAAAAGAGGGGGAGGAATTATCATAGGAGGAGAAAACTATGGACAGGGCTCTTCAAGAGAACACGCTGCCCTGGCACCGATGTATCTCGGGGTAAAGGCAGTTATTGCACGGTCTTTTGCTCGGATACATAGATCAAATCTGATAAATTTTGGAATCCTTCCCCTTGTGTTTGAGGACCCTACAGATAGTGAGAAGCTCCATAAAGGTGATATAGTAAAGATCTCCAATATAATTAAATCACTCAATAATGAACAGAAATTCAAGGTCCAGAACCTATCGACAGGAGAAGAATTCACTGTGTATTCAGACCTCAGTGAACGGGAAAAGAAACTGATACTTTCGGGAGGTCTACTTTCTTATGTGAGGAACAATATTCAAAAAACAGATATTACATCCTAAAAATGGGGTATTATGCTGGAAAAAATTTAAATTATTTCTTAAAATAAGCTTGCATTATTCCATATAATTTATGATAATTTATATATTATGGCTGCAAAGTTAGGTCAGTTGTTAATTGATTCAAACCTTATTACAGAGGCACAGTTAAAGGAAGCTCTTAATCTTCAAAAAAAAGAAGGAGGGAGGCTTGGTTCAAAACTTGTTAAGCTGGGATATATTACTGAAGACAAACTTGTAGAATTCTTGAGTAAACAGTATGGAGTGCCCTCAATAAACCTATCCGATTATGAGATAGACCCTTCTGTTATAAAGCTGATTCCTGCTGAGATGGCAAAAAAATACATGGTTATTCCTGTTGCAAGGGTTGGAGCAACACTAACAGTGGCAATGGCTGATCCTTCCAACCTTTTTGCTATAGATGATATAAAATTCATGACAGGCTACAATGTAGAAGCCGTTGTTGCACCCGAGTCTTCTATTATGGAAGCTATTCAGAAGTACTACAGTGGTAAAGGAGAACTTGCAAGAAAAACCGCAGCTACTGCAACAGCAGTACAACCCAGAGACTTCACAATATCAGAGATGGAAGAAGTTGAAGATGACGAAGACGAATTCTCCCTTGATGATGATACACCAACTGTGGATGTGGAAGAGTTTGATAAACTGGTAGATACTGCCTTAGACCATATTGAAACCGTTGAAGAGAAGGAAGATGAAGAGGTTATCAAAGAGGTAGAAGCACCTATTGTTAAGCTCGTCAACGGGATCCTCCTTAACGCAATAAAACAGGGGGCAAGTGATGTGCATATTGAGCCCTATGAATCTGTTCTCAGGGTGAGATACAGAATCGATGGGGTGCTTTACAATATAATGAACCTTCCGATCAAGATCAAAAATGCTATTACTTCAAGGATAAAAATAATGTCAAGGCTTGACATAGCTGAAAGAAGGCTTCCACAGGATGGAAGAATAAAATTAAAACTGGGTAGAAAAAGAGAGGTTGATCTTCGTGTATCAACCCTACCCTGTCTTTTTGGTGAAAAGACAGTTCTGAGAATACTTGACAAGTCAAACCTCCAGATAGATATGACAAAACTTGGATTTGAGGAGGACCAGTTACAGGACTTTATGGAAGCTATTGAGAAACCTTATGGAATGGTCTTGGTTACTGGTCCTACAGGTAGTGGAAAGACCACAACCCTTTATTCAGCCTTAAACCATTTAAACAAGCCGGGAATCAATATAATGACAGCAGAAGACCCAGTGGAGTATAACTTTCACGGGATAAACCAGGTACAGGTAAGGGAAGAGATAGGCCTCACCTTTGCATCCGCCTTAAGGTCATTCCTTAGGCAGGACCCTGATATAATTATGGTGGGTGAGATCCGTGACTTTGAGACAGCAGAGATAGCAATAAAGGCAGCTCTGACCGGACACCTTGTGCTCAGTACCCTTCACACCAATGATGCACCAAGCACAATAACAAGACTCCTTAATATGGGTATTGAGCCTTTCCTCGTCTCCTCTTCAGTAATACTCATACTGGCTCAGCGGCTTGCTCGTAAGATATGTAACAACTGCAAGGTAGAAGAAAGATTTCCCGAGAATACCCTACTAAAGTTGGGATTTACAGAGGAAGAGGTAAAAAATATAAAATGTTACAAAGGCAAAGGCTGTCCTGCTTGTAATAATTCAGGATATAAAGGAAGGGTGGCACTATATGAGGTAATGCCGGTTAAAGATGAATTAAAAGAACTGATACTGGAAGGAGCATCTGCACAGGAACTGAAAAAAGCCGCTATAAGACTCGGAATGAAGACACTCCGCAGAAGCGGTCTCAATAAAGTGAAAGCAGGTGTTACCAGTATAGAGGAGGTCTTGAGAGTAACATTCGAGGACTAAGGTAGAATTCCGCAGAAGGAGGCAATACAATGGCAACTCTTTATGACTTTCTGAAGATGATGATTGACAAAGGGGCATCTGATCTCCATATTACCACAGGGAGCCCACCAAGACTCAGGATTAATGGAAAACTTGTACCTATTGACCATCCCCCCCTTACACCTGCTGATACAAAGGCCCTTTGTTACAGTATACTCACAGACGCACAGAAGCACCGTTTTGAAGAGAACAATGAACTTGATCTCTCCTTTGGTATAAAAGGATTGAGCCGTTTCAGGGCAAATATATTTATGCAACGAGGAGCAGTTGCAGGTGCATTCAGAACAATCCCATTCAAGATTATGACATTCCGAGAGCTGGGTCTACCTGAGATTCTCAATGAGTTGGTAAAAAAGCCGAGAGGTTTGATTCTTGTTACTGGACCAACAGGCTCAGGAAAAACCACCACGCTTGCAGCTATGATTGACAGAATCAATGAAGAAAGGAATGAACATATTATAACTATTGAAGACCCTATAGAGTACCTTCATCCTCATAAGGGCTGTTTAGTAAATCAGAGAGAGGTTACAGCAGACACCGCCTCCTTTCATACAGCCCTTAAGTATATCCTTAGACAGGACCCTGATGTGGTTCTGATAGGTGAGATGAGAGACCTTGAGACCATAGAGGCAGCCCTCAGGGTTTCAGAAACAGGACATCTGACCCTCGCGACTTTACATACAAACTCAGCGGTACAGACAATAAATCGTATAATAGATGTGTTTCCTCCCCATCAGCAGGACCAGGTAAGGGTTCAGCTCTCTTTTGTCCTTGAAGGTATAATTGCTCAACAGTTGTTACCAAGAAAGGATGGTAAGGGCAGAGTACTGGCTGTTGAGATACTCGTTCCAAACCCTGCAATCAGAAACCTCATAAGAGAAGATAAGATACACCAGATATACTCAATGATGCAGACAGGACAAGCAAAATATGGGATGCAGACAATGAATCAATCTCTTTATGAACTCTACACAAAGGGACTGATCTCCTATGAGGATGCCCTGAGCCGTTCACCAATACCTGATGAACTTCTCAATATGATCCATAAGGGAGGCAAGGCAGGTGCCAGAAGATGATGTTCAGTTTTTTAATATACAATTTAAAGGGCTTTGCCCAAAGATTTCATTAGAGAAGGAGGGGAACGGTGGCAACTGTATTTCAATGGTCAGGTAAAAACGTTAAGGGACTTATAGAATCAGGAGAGATTGTCGCCTCTTCAAAGGAGGAGGTTATTGCCCAGCTCCGAAGACGTAATATTGTTCCTACTCTTATAACTGAAAAAAAGAAGGCAAAAGGTTTTACACTTCCCTTTGGAAAAAAGATAAAAGACAAAGACATTGTAGTCTTCACAAGACAGTTTGCCACAATGATAGACGCAGGACTTCCCTTAGTGCAGGCGCTGGAGATTCTCTCCACTCAGGTTGAAAACAAGAGATTCGGAGAGATATTAAAACAGGTAAAAATCGATGTAGAGGGGGGAGCAACTTTTGCTGATGCCCTGAGAAAGCATCCAAGGGTATTCAGTGAACTCTATGTTAATATGGTCGCTGCAGGCGAGGCAGGTGGAATACTTGATACTATCCTCGCCCGCCTTGCCACTTATATAGAGAAGGCCATGAAACTCAAAAAGAAAGTTAAAGGAGCTATGATATATCCTTCAGTGGTAATGGCTGTGGCTGTGATTGTAATAGGAATAATCATGGTTTTTGTAGTCCCCACATTCCAGAAGATGTATGCAGGTATGGGTGGTATACTACCTCTGCCTACAAGGATAGTAATCTCAATAAGTAATTTTTTGGCCGGTATTGGAGGGCTAATGATCTTAGGAGCCATAATATTCACTATTGTCTTCATTATACAACTCCGACGAACTGATAAAGGCAAATTTGTAACAGACAAGATAATTCTTTCCATGCCTGTGTTTGGAGGTATAATATTAAAGGCTGCTATAGCTAAATTTACGAGGACCTTAGGTACTCTCACCAGCAGTGGTGTACCTATACTCGATGGACTGGATATTACAGCAAAGACAGCAGGAAACAAGGTTATAGAAAAGGCGATCTACGAAGTTAGAAAAGACGTGGCAGAAGGTAAAACAATAGCAGAGCCATTGATGAGAACAAAGATATTTCCACCAATGGTAAACCATATGATCTCGGTTGGAGAGTCTACAGGTGCCCTTGACAGTATGCTCGGCAAAATAGCAGACTTCTATGATGATGAAGTTGATGCAGCAGTTTCAGCTCTTACTTCTCTTATAGAACCCTTTCTGATGGTTTTCCTTGGTGGAACAGTGGGATTTATAATCATCTCTATGTATCTGCCAATATTTAAGATGGGTGAGCTTATCAAATAGACACAATGTAGCTTCCGGGCTAAAGTTCGGGGCCTCCAAATGTAAGGAACATAATTCCTTGCCTTCCTTACTGACCAAAGGTCAGGCTTATGGCAAGGAGGCAGTGTGAATAATACTTACCCAATCCGCCGAGGACTTTATTTACTGGCAGTCTACAGGCTTACTGTAGCCCTGAGTCTCTTGCTATTAAGAAGCTTCCTTGGGTCTTTTTCACCTGTAATGCGTGGAGGTCCAATCTTTGTATGGATAATCTCAATCCTTTTACTCACCTTAGTATATATGTTGATTCTCCAGATAATAAGGCTTGACAGGAAAAAGCTTCTTATTTTTACCTACTTCCAACTCTTCTTAGATGTTATATTTGTAGAGGTACTTATACTACTAACAGGAGGTATAGAAAGTTGGTTCTCTTTTCTCCTAATTCTACTCACCATTCTTGCATCCATAATAACAGGCAAAAGGGGAGGCTATATAATCGCAGCCTCTGGAGGTATTATTTATGGAGTATTAATTGATCTGCAGTATTACCATATTATTCCTATAGCTTATACTTCATCCTACCAGATTGAGGAATTCTTCTATAACATTATTGTCAATCTCATGGGGCTATTTCTTACAGCTTTTCTGATGGGGTATCTTATAACCCGCCTTGAGAAGACCTCAGAAACCCTAATGAAAAGAGATATTGATCTAAAAGAACTTGCCAAATTTCAGTCTGAAGTTATAGACAATATACCCAGTGGGCTGTTTACAACTGACAACTATGGAAGAATTCTCTTATTTAATCGTGCAGGAGAAAGAATTACTGGAAAGAGTTTTGAAGAGGTGAAAGGACTACCCATCAATTCCGTCTTCCCCTTTCTCCAAATACCACCTGTCACGGGTAGATCAAAGGGTTGTATTCACAAAGATGGAGAAACTATCCATATTGGAATGAATATCTCTAACTATACAAATGCAAAAGGAGAACAGGTGGGATTTATTGGCACATTCCAGGATGTAACCAATATTATCCGAATGGAAGAAGAGATTAAAAAGAAAGAAAAGCTTGCAGCTATTGGACAACTGTCTGCAAGCATTGCCCATGAGCTGAGAAATCCTCTTGCCTCAATCAAGAGCTCTTTTGAAATGTTGAAAGAAAACAGACTGCCAGATGAGACAAAGAAGAGGTTGATGGATATTGCAATCGCTGAGATGGATAGGCTAAACTCCATTGTAAAGGATTTTCTTGTATACTCTAATCCTAAACCACCTGAGAAAAGGCTATTTATGCTCTCTAATACAGTTAATGAATTGGTAGACTCCATCGCCCATACATATGAATCTCTTGAGATTAAAAAGGAGATAAAGGACAATATAAAAGTCTTTGCAGACGAACAAAAGATACGCCAGGTATTATGGAATATACTCACCAATGCTGTTGATGCCACAGATGCCAAGGGTACAATTAGAGTCTACCTTGATTCTGATGGCAAAAACGTTATAATAAGAGTTATAGATAATGGATGTGGAATAGAGGAGGAAGATATAGAAAAGATCTTCTATCCATTCTTCAGCAAGAAGAAGGATGGAACAGGACTTGGGCTTGCAATAGCCTATAGGATAATAGAAGAGCATGGAGGAAATATAAGTGTAAATTCTAAACCCGGCCAAGGTTCTGAATTTACAGTAACAATTCCCCTTAGAGACAGAGAAGATGTATAAAAAGGAGAAGATACTAATAGTAGAAGACGAAAAAGGAATGAATGAGATCCTTAAGATCCTCCTTGATTCAGAGGGCTACAGTGTAACCTCTGTATTCAATGGGAAGGATGCTCTTAATCATATCGAGAATGAGATATATGATATTGTGATCACAGATATAAAAATGCCAGGAGCTGATGGTTATACTGTACTCAAAAAAGTGAAAGAGGTCTCTCCATCAACCCTTGTGATAATGATAACTGCATTTGGTACGAATGAGGATGCCGTGGAGGCGATGAAACTGGGGGCATATGACTATATAAACAAACCCTTCAAGGTGGATGAGATTAGAATCGTCGTTAACAGAGCTATGGAAAAGAGGAGATTGAGTCGTGAGATTGAACTACTCCGGGAGAAGATAAAAACCACCTATAGACTCGAAAATATTATCGGCAAAAGTAAAAAGATGCAGGAGTTGATGCAGGCACTTCCTAAGATAGCAAAGAGCAATTCAAATGTGTTGATTACTGGAGAGAGTGGTTCAGGGAAGGAACTCGTGGCAAGGGCAATACATAACCTAAGCAACAGAGCAGATAAACAATTTGTTGCAATAAACTGTGCTACTTTACCAGAAGGACTGCTTGAAAGTGAACTCTTCGGCTATATGAAAGGGGCCTTCACAGGTGCAACCCAGAATAAAGAGGGACTGTTTGAAATAGCAGATGGAGGGAGTATCTTCCTTGATGAGATTGCAGAAATGCCCTTTTCTCTTCAGGCAAAGCTACTCAGGTTTATTGAAACCAGTACTTTCCGTAGACTGGGAAGCACTTCAGATATAAAAGTAGACGTAAGAATTATTGCTGCTACAAATAAGGATCTGAAAGAAGAGATAAGAGAAGGTAGATTCAGAGAAGACCTTTACTACCGTCTTAATGTAATTCCCATCAGAATACCACCTCTTAGGGAGAGGAAGGAAGATATCCCCTTACTTGTAGAACACTTTCTTAAGACATCAGGAGCATCAAATGTCCGGTTCTCACCTGATGCAATGAAGAGACTCTTAGAGTATGAGTGGAAGGGTAATGTGAGAGAGTTGGAAAATGTAATAGAGAGAATTTTACTGCTAACAGAAAGAGAAATAATCCTTACTGAGGACCTCCCTCCTGAACTACTGGAGCCACAGAGGACAGACCAAACATTGCCTGAGCTCACAGATGCAGGAATAGATTTAGACAAGATTCTGGAAGAGATAGAGATAGGTTATCTAAAAAAGGCACTTAACCTTACCTCTGGAGTAAAAACTGAGGCAGCCAAATTACTCAACCTCTCTTTTAGATCTTTCCGGCATAGGCTGGCTAAGTATGGCATCAGTTCCTTTGATGAGGACTAAGAAACCAAAATCCTTTCAGGATGAGAGTATATATTAAATCTTCTGCCTCTCAGGAAACCGATTATAGTAATCCCTCTCGCATGAGCAATCTCTAATGCCTTTGTTGTTGGAGCGGTTCTACTAACCAGAATAGGCAGAGCCCATCGTGAACACTTTGTAACCATCTCCGAGGAGAGTCTCCCACTAACAAGCATCAATTTGTCATTAAGGGGTATATTCTCTATAATGCAATATCCAATCACCTTATCTACTGCATTATGTCTGCCGATATCCTCTGTCAAGATCACAATGCCTTCCCTGTCAGCCAGTGCTGCGCTATGGACACAACCTGTAAGATGATATAATTTTGAAGCCTTCTGAAACCTTTCAAAGAGCTCAAAAAGCTTTATTGCAGAGATGAAAGGACCTTTCTTAACGGGTATCTCTTCCATATTCTTCTCAAATGTTATACCACCCACACATCCAGAAGTAATTGTATGTTTATCCAGGACCAATTCACCTTCAACAGCTATATTTACTCTAATCTCTTCCTCTTTATACTCTATGTCCATTCCTTCAGCACACCAGACTCCATTAAAAATCCCCTCTGTCATAAGAAAACCCACTACCAGCTCTCTTATCATTATAGGAGTACAATAAAGACTTAATATCTCCTTTCCATTAACAAAAATCCTTAGTTTCTGCTCTACAGCTATTGGGTCTTTAATCTCTTTTATACTGTTGTCATTGAATTTTCTTATCTTTATCTGTCGAAATGGTTTCATCTGATTTACAAACATCTTTATACAGAACAGTTCTATTTCTTCCTGTCTGTTTTGCATGGTAAAGGGCCTTGTCCGCTTTCTTAATAAGGTCATCCTTATCAACACTGTCTTCTGGATAACAGGCTATGCCTATACTTATTGTTATCTTTGTCTTTGTCCCATCTTTCAAAAAGAAAGAAAAATTCTCAACAGCCTTCCTCAGTCTCTCTGCAACAGTTAATGCATTCCTACATTCTGTATCAGGCAGAATTATTACAAACTCCTCGCCCCCATATCTCGCTGCAAAGTCAATGCTCCTTATATTCTCCTTTATAATTCTTGCTACTGTTTTAAGGACTTCATCTCCTGTCTGATGCCCGTACATATCATTAAACTTTTTAAAATGGTCTATATCAATCATGAGAATAAAAAGCTTTCTTTTGTATCTTTTGGCCCTTAATATCTCCTCTGTAAGCCTCTCCTGGAACATTCTATGATTATAGAGACCTGTGAGTCCATCAGTGGTGGCAAGCCGTGTTAATTCAGAGTGGAGGGATATGGTATGAAAGGCCTGAAAGGCAAAGTTAAACAGACTGTCTTCATCATCCTGAGTAAATCCCTCTTCTTTATTGATAAGGATAATAAGACCCTGTAGCCCTGTTGTAGCTTTCACTCCTATAGCAACCGCATTCTTCACCTCTATGCCATCCAGCTTCAGTTGCAAAGTTCGGTTAAACCTAAAAAACTCTTCTGAAAATATGGTTTCAAAGGTGTCTACATTAAGAATCTTACAGATCATTGATTCATCAATACCTTTAATAGTTCCAAAAATTTTACAGACTCCTTTATCATATGCTACAAAAAAACCATGTTCTGCCTTCAAGAGGTCTCTCGCCCTTTCTGCAAATCTCTCAAAAAGTGTTTCTATCTCAATCTCTGAGGATATATATCCGATAAATTCATTGAGTATTGTCAACTCTCTGATCACCTTCTGCTCTCTCTGGATAGAAGTCTTAAGATCGGCAATCTTGTCTTTTAGAGAAGCTGCTAATAAATTAAAATTATTTGCCAGTTCTCCAAGCTCATCCCTGGAGGAGACTCTGATCTCCTTATCAAGATCACCTTCTGCCATTAGGCCACTCGTTTTATTAATATCTATAATTGGGCTAATTATTCTGCCAACCACAATCTGCCTCATAAAGCCAAATATTATCACTATCACAACAAAGGTGAGAATGAAAGAAAACATAACAAACCTCTTTGCTATCTCTACCTCTTTTTTGGTTTTCTCAATCTTTGAAAATCCTCTATCCCGGTATTCCTCTATTGTCTCCAAAACTGGTATGAATAACTTATCCTCAACATCAATTAAGAACCTCCTGTAGGAGTCCTCCTCAGGAGATTTAAGTATATCTGAAATTATGCTTCTTAATTCTGAAATCTCTTTATTTAAAAGGACAATCCTCTCTTTTGCATCTTTGTCTGATATACTCTCCTTAACTGTAGCAGTAAACCTGGATAAAGAGTTTATATCTTTTTCGATCTCTAACCTCAGTTTTTCAGAAGGCATATTCTCGTATATTCGGAGTTTAAGTCTCAGGTCTGTCAGCTTAGTGGCCAGGATGGTGTAAAAATTCATGTCTGTAGAGACATTTGCAAGTTTTGAGGTCTTCTGTGAAAGAACCCGAGTTGTATACAGGCTGGTAACAACCACTGTAACCAGAAGGACAAAAGTAGCTAATACGGCTATATCAAACTTCTTTTTCAATCTCATTCTTCTTCCTCAATGCTATCTCAAAAAGCCCTGGTACCTTAAGATCAACATATGTCTCATCATCAGGCAACAGAAAGAGGATTTTATAAAAATCCTTCTCAGGAATCCTCAGAACTTCAATCTCTTCAATCTCATCAAGACCTTGGACACCAGTGTCCACAGCATCAAGTGCAAGATATACAGTTAAGATCTCTGTAGATGCTCCAGAGGATAAGGGACCACTCATAAGAGGTATTAATCGGTCTGAAGCAAAGCCTGTCTCCTCAAGGAGTTCCCTCTTTGCAACCGTCTCAAGTGGCTCATTCTTGTCATTCAAACCCGCTGGAAACTCTATTACATATCTATCGACAGGGGGACGGTACTGTTTAATTAGAATAACCTCATCATCTCTACTGAAAGGCACTACTGCAACTATCCCCTGGGTACCGATTCTCTGATATGCCTCCCAACGGATAACTCTACCCCTCCTATTCCTGTAGGTTATAAGCAGGCTTCTAAGGAAATTCCCTTCCCAAAGGACTTCTCTATTTAAAATTTCAGGTTTCATTGAAATTACTACCCAGGAGGCCAGAACATTTGTCTGCCTCCGAGCAGATGTATATGTAAATGAAAAACAGTCTGACCAGCCTCTCTATTACAATTATTAACAAGACGGAAACCCCTGTCTGCAATACCCTTCTCTTTGGCTATTCTGTTTGCTACTAAAAAGAGGTGACCTATCAGCTCTTTGTCTGTTTCTTCTAAGGAGAGATTATTAGAAATATGTTTCTTTGGAATAATCAGAACATGCACAGGAGCCTGTGGATTAATGTCTTCAAAGGCAACCACAAGGTCATCCTCATAGAGTATCTCTGCCCTTGCATCACGAGAGGCAATCTTACAGAAGATACAATCCATCTTAACCTCCATAATTTCCCTTTATACCCGGTTTTCCGAACCTTCTCTCTAACTCACTAAAGACCTCTGTAGGTAAAATATTACTATATGCCATTAATACAAGAAGGTGATACAGCAGATCTGCAATCTCATAGACTACATCCTCTTTTGTCTTCCTTGAAGAGGCTACTATAACCTCAATACTCTCTTCACCTACCTTCTTAAGGATCTCTTCCTCTCCTCTCTTGAATAACTCTGTAGTATAAGAACCCTCAGGAAGCTCCTTCTTTCTCTCTAAAATAAGACTATACAGTTTATTGATTATCTCTGCTTCCATACACCTCCTCTTCAGAGAATACTTTCTTTGAGACCTCTCTACCTTCAAGATTCCTAAAGAAACAACTCCTATGACCTGTATGACACGCCCCTGGACCATGTTGTATTACCTTTATAAGCAATGTATCCTTATCACAATCAATCAGAACCTCTTTGACTTCTTGTACATGTCCTGAGGTTTCACCTTTTTTCCACAGCTTCTGTCTTGACCTTGAGTAAAAGTGGGTATAACCTGTCTCGATTGTCTTCCGCAGGGCTTCTTCATTCATATATGCCATCATGAGCACCTCACCAGAGGCTATATCCTGGATTATAGCTGGTATAAGCCCTTTCTCATCATATTTAACCTCCAACATCCAGACAGCCTCCTATAATTTATATCCGATCTTACGGAGAAACTCTTTTCTCTTCTGCCTGTCATCCTCTGTCTCAACCCCCTTGGGGCTAAACCCATCAATCACACCCAATATACCCCCACCCTGTTCTGTCTTTGCAACAATCACCTCCACAGGATTTGCAGTAGCACAATAAACCCTGCAGACTTCCTGAGAGGATTTTATCTGATTCAGAATATTTATTGGATAGGCATCTTTGATTAATATACAGAATACATGTCCAGCTCCTATGTTAAGCAGATTCTTAACACATACATCAACCAGTTCTGGATCGTTACCCTCTTTTCTTATCAAACAGGGACCTGATGCCTCAGTAAAGGCGACCCCAAACTTTGCTTGTGGTACAGAGGTAACGATCACCTCGTAGAGGTCCTCAGCAGTCTTTATAAAATGTGTCTGTCCAAGTATTATATTACATCCTTCTGGTATATCTAATTTCACCACATTGAGTTCCATAAACACCTCCTTTTCATTATCTCTCCTCTAAAATTCTAAGAGAATGTTATAGAGAATATGATATAATGTTATTGTTTGTTCAGGCAAGCATAATATTCATAGACAGCTTGCTGGCAGATGGGTATTTTAAATCTTAAAGGCTTGCAAACAGAAACTTCTCATCAGAATATCGAGTATGATTTTAAATAAATTCAAGTTATATATACTTCTTTTAATCTCACTTCTACTGTCCCATACAGTATATGCGGTTCAGATAGACACTCCAGAGTTAAGGTTTAAATCCACTGAAGTATTTGTATCCTTTTCTTTCAGGTTTGGAGAAAAAGAGAAAGAGATTCTAAGAAAGGGTGGTGAAAAAGAGGTAATATTCTATATAGATCTGTTCCGTTACTGGGAAGTATTTCCTGATGAGTTTATCACTGGTTTAAAGATCATAAGACATGTCTACTCCGATCCCATGAAAAAGGAATTTATTGCTACCTCTTTTGATGGGAATATTCTTCTACAGAAGAGATTCAAGAGCTTTGAGACAATGCTAAAGTGGGCATTCAACTTCAAGGATATCAAAGTAGCAGATCTTAAACCTTTACCAGAGGCAGTGTATTTTGTGAAGATAACTGCCGAGGCAAAGGCAAAGGGGATCCCCTCTATTATAAGTGAACTCTTCTTTTTTCTCCCTTCAAGGGAGTTTAAATTAGAGAGGAAAACATTTTATTTTAAATGGAGAAAGGGAAAGATTGAGGTAATAAAATGAACAATGATATTACACTGAAAATAGTCCTGCTCTTTGTGATCGCTCTAACAGCAGTGGCCCTTCTGAGTCTTATATTCTTGGTGTTCAAAAACCTTTTTAGGCTCTATGTAGAAAATCGTAACAGGGTGTTGGGATATCGATTCAGAACAAAGGTTGTTGCCATATTTGTGGTGATAGTGCTGATACCTACAGTGATGTTGTTCTTCGTTGCAAGCGGACTAATAACCACCTATATAGACCACTGGTTAAGTCCAAACATAAAAGAACCCGTGGAACTCTCTTTCGAGATAGCAAAAACACTCTATGAAAGAGAGATGCAGAGAACCCTGCAAGAGGCCAGAAGGGCCTTACGAGGACAGAAAATACCTGAAACCTTTAAAGTAAGGAGACTTTACAAGCTTCCTGAGAATGCCTCGGAAACACTAAAAGAAGCCTTTATGGGGAAGGAAGGGGTAGAGGTTATAACTACTGGAGAAGGAGATATTATAAGAGCGGTTGTTCCCATAAAGAGAGGAAAAAAAGTAAGAGGTGTGCTGATTGTAGAGGAGATACTGCCTCTTTCCATTGTCAGTCAGGCAGAACAGATAAGAACATCCTATCAACACTACATCTCCCTTTATAGAGTTAAGCTACCTCTGAAGTTAAATTATATTCTTGCTCTTGGCTTCTTCACATTACTGATAATATTCACAGCCCTATGGGCATCCATAAAGATATCAAAATGGATATCTGATCCTGTTCAGAGGCTTGCCCATGCTACTGAGGCAGTAGCCAAAGGTGACCTCAATATAAAGATTGACTTAAAAAGAGATGACGAGTTTGGTCTCCTTGTAAACTCCTTTAACAAGATGGTTGAAGAACTGAAGGAGAGCAAGAAATCTCTTGAAGAAGCGTATATTGAATCAGACAGGCGGAGGGCATGTCTCGAGAATATGCTCGAGGGAATAAACTCAGGTGTAGTCTCTGTAGACAGCAGAGGACGAGTCCTCACTGTAAACCACGCTGCAATGAGAATACTGGGAATAAAAGAAGAGGATGTAATCAATGGCTCTTATGAAGTCCTTCTGAAGAATGTGGATTCAGAAGAACTAAAAGATTTTATAAAGAATATAAGAATCAGAGAGTTTACCACAGTAACAAGAGAATTTAAGGTAAAAATCAATGGCAAGGGGGTAATTCTTCGTACATTTATAACCCAGTTAAGAGACCGCGAAAACAAACCCATAGGGCTCCTTGTAGTTTTTGACGATATAACAGAACTCCTCAAGGCAAAGCAGGCACTTATGTGGCAGGAGGTGGCCAGGAATATAGCCCACGAAATTAAAAATCCTCTTACACCAATAAAGCTCTCTACAGAAAGACTTCTGAAAAAATGGCATCAAGGGGATAAAGACTTCGGTAGGGTACTCGACGGCTCTGCAAAGACTATAATAAGAGAGGTTGAGGCACTGCAGAAACTGGTTAATGACTTCTCCAGATTCGGGAAATTGCCTGACATAAAGAAGGTTTCAGTAAATCTCTCTTCTCTCCTTAGAGAGGTTATGTCTCTGTATTCAAACTTTGAAGATAAAATTGTTTTAAAAATAGATGATAATCTACCTGAGGTAGAAGTTGACAGAGAACAGTTCAAAAGAGCTATTATCAATCTAATAGACAATGCAATCTCAGCCACCAAAGATGGAGGCAAGATTATTGTGGAAGCAAAAGCAGACCCCAAGAGTAATAGGTTCTTTATCGAAGTAGCAGATACCGGAGTAGGTATAGATGAGAAGACTAAAGAGAAACTATTTCTGCCCTATTTCTCAACCAAAAAAGAAGGTACTGGCTTAGGTCTTGCGATAGTTCACAGAATTGTTACTGAACATGGAGGTTCCATTACAGTGAGTGATAATATACCGAAAGGTAGCAGATTCATATTGGAACTGCCTATTAGGGGGTGAGACAGATATGGCCTATACTGTGCTGATAGTGGACGATGAAGAGGGTATTAGAAAAAGCCTCGGTGATATCCTGGAAGATGAAGGCTATGAAGTAATAAAGGCATCTGACGCTGAAGAGGCCATTAGGCTTTTGGATGCATACTCTCCTGATCTTGTATTTCTCGATATATGGCTACCAGACAGAGACGGTATAGAGGTGCTCGAGGAGATAAAGTCAAAAGTACCAGAGTTGCCAGTGGTTATGATATCAGGTCATGGAACCATTGAACAGGCTGTAAAGGCAACAAAACTGGGTGCCTACGACTTTCTGGAGAAGCCACTCTCTCTTGACAGGGTACTGTTGACCACCCAAAGGGCCCTTGAGCGTGGAACCCTTGAGAAGGAATTCCATGCACTTAAGGCAGATCTTAGCAAAAGATGGCAGTTAGTAGGGAATTCTGAAGCAATAAAAAGGCTGAAGAAAGAGATAGAGATGGTGGCATTAAGCTCCAGCAGGATTCTGATTACTGGCGAGAGTGGTGTGGGCAAGGAACTGGTTGCAAGACTGATTCATGAAAAATCCCCAAGGGCAAAAGGACCCTTTATTGAGATGAACTGTGCAGCCATCCCTCAAGAACTTATTGAGAGTGAACTTTTTGGTCATGAGAAGGGCTCCTTCACAGGTGCATATGAAAGGAAAAAGGGGAAATTTGAGCTGGCAGACGGAGGTACACTATTTCTTGATGAGATTGGAGATATGTCTCTGCCTACTCAGGCCAAGGTCCTGAGGGTAATAGAAACCCAGGAGTTTCAGAGAGTCGGTGGTAGCAAAAATATAAAGGTGGATGTGAGAATAATTGCTGCTACAAATAAGGATATTAAAAAACACGTACAGGAAGGTAAATTCAGAGAAGACCTCTATTTCAGACTTAATGTGATACCTATACATGTACCTCCTCTGAGGGAGAGGAAAGAGGATATACCTGTGCTTGTTGAGTTTTTCCTTGATACTCTTTCGAAGGAACTGGGTAGACCAAAAAAGAAGATAACACAAAAGGCATTAGAGATGTTGCAACAGTATGACTGGCCTGGAAATGTAAGAGAATTGAGAAATATTATAGAACGTCTGGTGATAATGACACCATCAGATGTGATAACAGACAAAGATATAATCTTCTATGAAATCAGTAAGAAGGACTATTTCTCAATTAAAACTCTTAAAGAGGCGAAAGAGGCATTTGAGAAGGACTATATCCTGAGGAAACTACAGGAAAACAATTTCAATATCACAAAAACAGCGGAGATGCTCGAAATCGAAAGGAGCAATCTCCACAGAAAGATCAAATCCTACGGTATAAATCTGAGACACTAACCCTTTAACTCAGACACCTCCTTCAATCACATCCAATATATGATTCCTCACCCACTGCTGATCCCACCAGTAAAGGGGTGAAACCTCTATACCTTGCACCAGTATCCCAAAGTGCAGATGATCACCTCCAGCAAAACCTGTTGAACCTGTCCGACCAATAATCTCTCCTTTCTTTACTTTCTGACCCTTGTCAACCAGTATTTGTGAAAGGTGTCCATACAGGCTCATCACACCCAATCCATGGTCAATTATTATTGTATTACCATATATTCCCATATCACCTGCGTATACAACCACCCCAGAGTTTGAAGCCTCTACAGGAGCCTGTGCTGTTGAAGCAAGGTCATATCCAAGATGCACACTCCTGCTTACTGCCCTGCCATTGTAATAATAAGTCCTTAGATCTCCAAATCTTGCCATTACCTTACTGTTTCTCATCTGAATAAATCTCCCATCCCAGAGTCTTTTAGGCACACTCCTCTGGCCTATCTCATAAAGCCTTCCCACATCCCTCTCCCTCCATTTCTCATTCACAGTGACAAAATCTTTCACAGGAGTATCAGAATCATTCTTATCCAACAGTGGATATACAACCCTTTTTAAGAATTCATCGCTTATGGTGATCCTTGAACTTCTGAATCGCTGGGACTTGACCTTTGTGGCTAATGCCTTAATAGTCCTGTTACCTGCTCTATCTTCTGCAACCACATAAAAAACAGTATCTTTTGGAAGTGAGTAGGGTACTGGAAAGATAATTATATATTCGTCCTTGTTATGGGCCCTGGCTATATCTGCCTTTTTACGTGAAGGATAGGGAATAGCCTTGAATCGAAAATCACCAAATTGAAGATACACAGATTCAGCCCCCTTTACTCTAAATCGGGAAGAGGCTGCCTGCCCTGGCTTGACCGCCTGGGGTGAAGAAACAATTGACACCTCAGGAGGCACAGTATCAACAATAGTCTCTACAGAAAGCTGTATCTTTTTTATCACTCCTGACTTTGCCTTGATCTCGGTTTTTGCTCTTCCATCATGCAGTCCCAGCTCCTCTGGTTTTATGTTGAGCTTATAGCTCACCTCTGCCCTTGAGGGTCGGTCTTTAAGAATGGTAATCACTCTACTGCCTTGCCTGATATTGATCTCAATATCCCGAATATTCTCACCTTCTAACACAATGGTTTTTTCAGCACTCAGAAACTTAAACTCATCAGTACCTTTTAACATAGGAGGTGGTATTAAAAAAACCTTGTAAATTACATAAGAGATAACTATTAGTATTATTGGAAGAAGGCTGATAATTAAGAGCCTCTTTATGCCTCTGCCCCTTCTCTCACCATAACCTCTCACCAATGTAGACCTCCTTCTAATGCTTTTTTGAAAATTCTAAGTATCTGGATAATATACTCACAAAGCCTTCAATCAAAAAAATTAGTGACTCAACATCAAGAAACCTGTCTGCTGATCTGTCAAAAAGTACTCTCAGAGCACTACTGTCTGTCTCATCCTCTGACTTCCAATAAAGTATCAGCACGGGAATCTTGGGAAGGACATACAACTTCCATGCATACTCAGTAGCCTCGTGTTCTATTCTTTTTGCCCCAAATCTGGCCAATACAGGATCTATTGAAGACAGATGTGTATCAAATAGCCTTCTCAATGGTTCCTCACAATCCCTACTGAAAGAAGATGCCTTGATCATACCTGACTTGAGTTCTGAGAAAGATACCCAACTGTTCACTACTCTCCCCTTACCCCATGTTCTAATATAGTGCAGCAGCAGGACCTTTATCCAGGAGTTTATATATCCCTTTGAGGTAATCTCACCCTCAGGTGAGACTGTATACTCTGTACCCAAACATACAATCTTTAAGGAGTCTCCTTCCATCTCTGCTCCTATGTCCTTGGAAACCTGCCTTAAGTCTAACTGTCTTACCTCTTTCTGAAGCCTTTTTACGAGTTCCTCCCTCCAGTTAACAGGCTTCACATTTCTCAGTTTCTGCCGAATCTCCTCATCCAGGTATGGACATTCTTCAACCTTCGCCTCTCCTCTTGTTATACCTACTGCAAAGGCAATACATGTTGCTGAAGCACACTCTCCACAGTTGCTCTTTGGTAAAAGTTTGTATACCTCAACGGGATTCATATACAATTTTCACTCTTGCACCATCATGAAGGCCTGGAACATCAGGATTTATTATAATCAACTCTCCTTCTTCAAGACCAGAAAGTATCTCTGTCATTGTCCAAGAAAAGAGACCTGTTTTAACCTCCTTCAATAAAGCCCTGCCATCCTTTATCACATAGACAAGTCTCCTCTGACCATCCTCAATAACAGCCTGCGTGGGCACTACTATTGTATCCTCAACTCTACCTGTAACTATCTCCACATCAGCAGACATCCCTGGTTTAAGAGTGGGAGGCGGATTCAGAAAAGAGACCTTCACCACAAATGTCCTCGCCTCAAGCCTCTTACCTGTTACCACAGGTGATATGAACACCACCCTTCCCTTGAATACCTTATCAGGATATGCATCCATCAGAATATTTGCCTCCTGGCTCTTCTTAATCTTGTATATATCAGCCTCATCTACCTTTGCCTCTACATAGAGCTCTGCAGGAGCAGCTATACTCCCGATCACTCTTCCCACTGTGAGAGTATCACCAGGCTCTACTGCTCGAGAAAGTACTATTCCATCCACAGGAGCCTTTATATAAGAATCTCTCAGAGCCTTCTCTACAATACTAAGCTCTGCCTTGAAGGAATCCAGTAATTGGACTGTTGATTTCAGTTCTTCTTCTTTTGCCTTAAGGCGGGACCTGGCAGCCAGTGCCTTTTCATAGAAGTTCTTAGCAACCTTGTAGAGTCTTTCAGCCTCCTTTAGGTTTAACTCTGAGATATAACCCTTCTCATAGAGTCTTCTGTAGCGGTTCCATCTCATCTCAGCCTCCTCAAGCACTGCTTTGGCCCTAGCTGTCTCTGCTTCTGTCTCTTCCTGCATTGCCTGTATAAGAAACCTCAATGCCTGAGATTCTCTCTCCTTAGCCTCGATCTTCTTCAAGAGAGCCTCCTTCTTAAACCTCAGTTCTTCGGTATCAAGCTCAACCATTAGCTTTCCCTTTTTTACCCAGTCTCCCTCTTCAAAAGAGACCTTAAGAACCTTTCCTGTCCTCTCTGAAGAAATATGGTATATCTGGTCTGTCTTTACAATGCCTGTCTGGGTAGAGGTAACTGTTACAGAAAAGTCCTGTCTCTTCACCCTCAGTGCCTTCACACTCACATACTCTGTTTGCTTAAAATACAGAAACATTAAGACTATAACCATTACAAACACACTTATAATAAGTACTCTTTTCATTATTTTTTCCAGAAATGGGGAACAAGCAACAGGATCACTGTATATACCTCTAACCTGCCTGTAAGCATACAGAATATTAACACCCATTTACCGAGCAGAGGTATCCCTTGATAATTATCAGCAGGGCCAACAGTCCCAAGAGCAGGTCCTACATTACAAAGGGCAGAGGCGACTGCTGAAGCTGATGTAACAATATCTAATCCGAGCAACCCCAGCAGCAGTGTGCCCCCTGCCCAGATGATTATAAAGAGAAACACAAAACCCCAAATGTTTCCGAGTATCTCCTTCGGTACATGTCTGTTATCCAGTCTGAGCACTGTCACTGCCCTTGGATGAATAAGCTGATACAATTCCCTGTATATCTGCCTGAGTATCAGAAGCACCCTCACCTGTTTCATACCTCCCCCTGTAGAGCCTATCATCCCACCAAAAAACATCATTATAACAAGCAGTATCTGAGCAAAATATGACCACTGGACATAGTTGCTGGTGGCATATCCAGTGGTGGTCATAATTGATATCACCTGAAAAGATGCATACCTAAGTGCCTCCAAAACAGAGCTGTACTGACGCCCCCAGAGATTAACTGTTACAAGCGCAACAGCAGCCACACTCACCCAGATGTAGAATCTGAATTCATCGCTACGGAGAAATCTCGAAAAATTCCCTTTAAAGGCATAAAAATAGAGGGTATAGTTAATTCCTGCAAGAAACATAAATACAGTGGCAACCGCATCAATATAGGTACTTCCAAAGTATGCTATACTCTGGTTTTTTGTAGAGAATCCCCCTGTTGCAAGAGTGGTAAAGGCATGACAGATGCTGTCAAACAGAGACATGCCTCCGAGAAGATACAGCAATGCAGCAACTGCCGTAAGGATTGTATATATATACCACAAAGATTTAGCTGTATCCATCAGTCTCGGCCTCAGTTTCTCCACTGTGATCTCAGGCACCTCTGCCTTAAAGAGCTGAACACTTCCACCCCCTATCAGGGGCATAACTGCAAGAGAAAAAAGCACAATCCCCATCCCTCCAAGCCACTGTGTAAGAGACCGCCAGAAGAGAATTCCCTTAGGATTAGACTCAATATCAGTCATAACAGATGCACCTGTGGTGGTGAAGCCTGCCATTGATTCAAAATAGGCATCTGTAAAACTACCAAAAGTATCAGCAAGCAGATATGGAATAGAACCAAAAAAGGCAACCGTGATCCAGCTCAATGTAACCGTAAGAAACCCTTCTCGATGTCTTAGATCTTCCCTTTTGGATTTTCTTGTGAGTAGATAGAGAAGTCCCCCTGACAGTACGGTTATAAGAAAAGAATAAAATAGAGGATAAAAATCATCACCTCTGTAGTATAGGGCAACGAAAGTAGAAAGGAGTAAAAAGAAAGAGATAATCAGAATAACCACACTTATAAGATTCAGTACACTCCCGTATCTCATACAAGAAACTCTTCAACCTGTTTTATCGCTTCCCTTAGAGTGAATATGATTAGCCTATCATCCTCTTTTATATAATCGTCACCACCAGGTATAATAACCTCTGTTCCTCTTACTATAGCCCCAACCAGGGCCGTCTTAGGGAGATGTGATTTCCTGAGGGGTTTATTAAGAAATTTAGAGGTCTTACCAACCTTTGCCTCTATAATCTCAGCCATATCTTCTGCAATCGCAGTGAGACTGAGTATATCACCCCTTCTCACATAGCGGAGTATTCTGCTTGCAGTAATCAATCTCGGACTTATAACCACCTCTATGCCAAGGTTGTTGGCAAGATTTATATAATCAGTTCTGTTCACAAGGGTTATCACTTTCTTCACACCCAGCCTCTTGGCAAGAAGAGAGGACATAATATTCAGCTCTTCGTTATTACTAAGGGCTGCAAACATGTCCATATCCTGTATATTCTCCTCTTCAAGAAGAGTTCTGTCTGAACCATCCCCATGAAGAACAATCGCATTCTTCAGTCTTCTACTCAGATATTTACACCTTTCTGGGCTCTTCTCAATTATCTTAACAGTAATATCCTTGCCTTCAAGCTCAGAGGCCACCATAAAGCCGATTCTTCCTCCACCTACAATCATCAGCTTCTTTACATGTCTTGGGCCTTTAGTAAGAATTGAGGCAAGCCTAGATACATCCTCTTTGTGCACAGGTAGATAGATAATGTCTCCAGGATAAACCCTGTCTTTTCCTCTGGGTATAATGGCCTTCTCTTGCCGTTGAATTATTCCGATAAGAAGATTCTCTTTTATCTTTTCTCTGAATTCCATAAGGCTCTTGCCTGCTATAATTGAGTCTTCTTCCACCTTGAATCCCAGCACCTGTATCTGACCATTCTCGAACTCCTCAACATCATATGCAAAGGGGGCATCAATAATCCTTAAAATTGCCTTTGCACTCTCCAGTTCAGGGTTTATTGCAGGATTGATATCTAAGTTTTGAGGTGCCAGCAGAACATTGTTTGTATAGTATTCATGATTCCGGATTCTTGCAATCTTTCTCTTTATATTAAAAAGTGCCTTTGCCACAAGGCAGGCGATCATGTTGGTCTCATCACTATTGGTTACTGCCAGCAGGATATCTGCCATATCAGCCCCTGCCTCTTTCAGAACCTCAGGAGAACCACCCTCCCCTTCCACTACTGCAATATCCATCTCTTCATTGATCCTCTTGAGTTTCTGGCTGTCCGTATCCACTACAACCACCTCAACATCCTTCTCTCTTGAGAGGAATCTGGCAAGATGGTAGCCTACCTCACCTGCTCCGATTATAATTATCCTCATAAGACTATGATTATATCATAAACTTTGAAATAGGGAAACAAAAATTGTGGTTATAATACCTCAACTTTGAATCAAAGAGAATTAAAAATAGGCTAATGTATCTTTTCTCTTTCTATTTCAAGCTGGAGATGGTTTATCAGCTTCCTTGCTGCTGGTGAGAAGTATTCATTGGGCGAGCTTCTTATAGCTTCTTTAAAGCTCTCAAGTGCCCGTCTTTTATCACCAAGGGTAAGATAAAGTTGACCAAGACGATACTGATAAAAACCCTTCTGGGTAAGTCTGTATAATTCCGTATAATAGCTGATAAGATTTTCATAAATTTCCTGTCTCTGTTTTCTATCAATCACCTCTTCTTTGGAGATCAGTTTCTTTTGATAAATAGAAATTATCCTTTCTAATAACTGCACTTTAAGTCGTGGCTTTATATCCTTTCTACCCAGAGATTCCTTCAAAACCTTCAGTTCATCCCTGGACTGACCTTCAAGAATCGCCTTGTTGAGCTCAGGAAGGATATAAGGAGTCCCTTTTGCAAGCTTAATAGCAATTGAAAGTTGTCTCATAGCTTCTTCTTTCCTTCCTTTCTTAAAAAGGGCTACTGCATACTCGTTACGAATAGGTGCAAAATTGGGATTCTTTTTGACAGTATCCTCAAAAAGCGAAAGATTGGTCTGCCATACATGGACCCTGTTATAAGTAGTAATTCCAAAAACTACAAGAAGCATTACTATTAAGACCATATATACCTTTTCTTTAAACACCTTACTTATTACTAAGACAGTTAAAATTGAGGCTCCCAGACTACTTACATAAAGATATCTTTCAGCAAGAGGAGTCCAGGTAATTTTTGCTAAAACTAAAGGGACGGCGGGTAAATAGAAAGAAATGATAAATAATACCCAGAATGAAACAAATGAAATTCGACGTACAATCAATACCATACCCAATAGGGTAACCATGATTCCTACAGGTAGATATACATAGGTAGAGATTTCGGTAATAGCAAAACTTAATGGATAAGGAATAAATACCTTTTTAAAATAGAATCCCATTGCCTTCATTACCCCCCTGAGCTGAATTAATATAGGAACATCTCTCTTACTTATATGTGCGATATTCTTTAAACCTGAATCATGGGCTAAGTCAAATCCACTCCTCATATAAAAATAAAAAAGTGTTACCATAATGAAGATAAACAACAAAAAGAGTTTATTTCTAATATGAAAGTCTTCTTTTTTGGAGAGAATAATAAAGACCACTACTGGTACCATTCCGATGGCAACCTCCTTAGATAACAGACCCAAAAGATAAAAAAAAGATGCTACAGTAGTCCAGGTATAACTTTTAAAGCCTTTTTTTAGAATTATTACTAAAGAAAGAAAGACAAAAAATCCTGCTAACAGGTCAGTTCTGCCAGAAATCCAGCATACAGGTTCAGCATTGATAGGATGTAATGTAAACATAAGAGAGACAAAAAATGGGAAATACTCATGGATGTGTATATTAAAAAATTTGAGGGCCTCCCTTGATAGAAAAAAAACCAGAATAGCTGAAGATGTATGGATTAAGAGATTATGCAGATGCATAAATGACTGATGTGCTCCAAAAAATTTACCATCAAAAAGAAAAGTTAGATAAAGTAGAGGTCTATAATAACTTCCTACTTCTTCTGGAAAGAAGAGGGATTTCAGATTTACATGCTGAACGTTTATAAGGTAATTTATCAAAGGAAAATCATCTATCGAGAGAATTTCAGCATATATTACTGGATAATATATGCCCAGTGAAATAAAGATGATAAATAATACTTGAGTCTTCTCTGAGATGCCTAATTCTTTCATTCATTAATTAGAGTGGTGGATACTCTTTGTTATCAGCATAGTAGGACTCCATTAAAGTTCTTATATTTCTCAAATCACTTATAGCTGAGGCATTATCAGCCTTCTTTATATAACTCCTAAAAAGAGGAATTGATACAGCAGCGAGAATCGCCAAAATTGCCACCACAATCATCAGTTCTATAAGGGTAAACCCTTCTTGTCTCATTTTTTAAGATAAGATAAAGAAAAGGGGCTGTCGCCCCTTCCCTACTGTATTATTATATCTTGTTCTTGTGTTTTATAGTTCTGACCATCCACTAAATACAGAGGTGTCTGTAGTAGTTGCTGGAGCATCTGGACAATCACCACTGGTTACATCAGTCCCTGTGTCTTTACTCTTATAGTAGATCTTGGGTGAAGAGGAACCACCAGCAAACATCCTGTCACCATTTTTATGACCAGAAACTGCAGCATAGGTGTCTAATCCAGTACTTACCTCCACAAACACCTTCACATTCTTAGAGGCACGGTAATCCTCGATACCGGTACATCCATTGGTACATTCTGTAACTGCATAAACTGCTCCTGCAACAAACACAAAGGTTAATATAATCAATAGCATTACTACCTTTTTCATTTTAACCCCCTTTTAGTTTTGTTAATTTGTTTTTCAAATTATATCCTCAAGTATTACAGATCAGGATACTCCTGATTGTCTGCATAGTAAGACTCGAGATTCGTCTTCAGGTTCCTCAGGTCACTCTCAGCAGCAGAGTTGTATGCCTTCACCCTATACTTTGCAAACTGAGGGATTGCAATTGCCGCCAGGATCGCAATAATCGCTACCACTACCAGCAGCTCAATCAACGTAAAACCTTTCTTATCCATTCTCTCTCTTATCTTCTGAAGCATGCTTGCTCCTCCTTTCCCTGACTAAATTTCACTGAGCAGTAAAACTGCTCTTCTTCCTTGCTTTAAATTCCCTTTTCTCACCCCCTTTGCTGTGTTTTATATTTTCTTTTGTTTTAAGATATAGCATTTTTCATGCCAGAACTAAAAACATAGGATTCTCTGTACAAACTCAAAAATATATGGCAGCATTCTGACAATATTTGGCATCTCCTGTCGTAAAATGTCAAAAAAATATATCAGTGCTGTCTATTATCACCCCTTTTTACCTCATAGAATCTCTTCAATCTATTTAGAGTCTTCTCACCAATACCCCTTAGTTGAAGGAGTTCATCCATCCTACTAATACCACCTTTCTTTCTTATATACTTCACAATAGACTCTGCCCTCTTTCTTCCAATCCCCTTTATAGCCATCAGCTCTTCTACTGTAGCCCTATTGATATCCTTTTTTGTCGTTTCTGAGTCAGAAGGTTGAAGGAGAAGACTGATTAAAAATAGACCAACATACAGACTCACAACAAACCTTCTTCTCATCTTTCCCTCCTCTTGGTGAAGAATATTTAAAGAAAATGTTTAAAAAGTATATCATAATATATTGAAAAATACAACTGATTAATTGTGTGGTATAATTAGCCATATTAAAACCTACAGGACTGTAAAAATCTGATAAAGACTCTGAGAGACGATCTCCTCTGGTTGTGACTTTTTTCAAAGCCAGAGGAGATTATACATAAGGATTTATGTGCTTATTATTGAAAAGAAAAAGATTGTCCTATCCACTATCAGGTTTGAGGAGGTCTTCTTTTACTTCAACGGTATTTGAAAGCCCGATAGTGTCTTTTCCTTATAAGTGTCTATGTGACAGGTGTATGGGATAAGGTCAATTTAAAGAGGTATGAATTGATATTCACTAAGGAGAGCGCATGTTGAAAAGGTTTATCCTGAAAGAGTATGGTTCCTGGACTGTGGTATTCTTATCATTCCTTGCCGGAATGTCAGAGGCAGGGTGGGTCTTTGAATGGATAAGTATCCCTCTGTTTTTAGGAGTTATGATCTTTGTAAACTCAAAATTATCCCTTGTGGGATGGATAAAAAGGGGTGAAAAGAACTCCTTTCTGCCTTTTATGATACAGATATTTATATCCATCATACTTCTCGTGGTAGTTTTTGGGAAAAACATACTGGGGCTTCTACCCTTAGCAATGGTCCCTCTTTCATACGCACTTCTGCTTTACAGATATGGTGAACACCATCTGTCAACTGAATTGGTAGGATTTGGAGTACTCTGTCTACCCACAACACTTGTACTGTATAAAGCTACAGGTGCCCTAAATATAGAGACCTATCTGGGGGTCTGGCTCTTTTTTGCAGCAAGTGTATTTAAAGTAAGAGTTCACCTGAGAAAACAGCCACTGTATAGATGGATTATGGGTATCTACTGCCTGCTGGTTGTGGCATTATATCCTCTTCTTGAATTTCCCTTAATCGCTTCCCTACCCTTAATAGATAACCTTCTTTTCTCAATTCTTCTATATAATGTTAGACTGAAAATTACCGGCTGGATCGAGCTCTTCAAAGGCATAGCATTTCTGGTTCTCCTGTCTCTGTAGTAATAAAAAAATCTTATATTTCAATTTTAATTTTTTTCTTGAAATATAATTTTAACTTTATGTAGTATATTGCGTCTCATTAAAAAGCCAAAATTCCGTGATAGGAGGTTATAGATGAGAATAGTACTTCTGGGTGCGCCTGGGGCTGGAAAGGGCACGCAGGCGAAAAAGATGGTCGAGAAGTATGGCATCCCCCAGATCTCCACAGGAGACATCCTGAGAAAAGCAGTAGCAGATGGAACCCCCCTTGGTAAAGAGGCAAAACAATATATGGATAAAGGCGAACTTGTACCTGATTCTGTAGTTATAGGACTGGTTAAAGAAAGACTCGCCCAGGATGACTGTAAGAAAGGATTCATCCTGGATGGGTTTCCCCGAAACACCTCCCAGGCAGAAACCCTTGATAAGGTACTGGAAGAGATGGGTGTGCCACTTCAGGTGGCCTTAAGTGTGGATGTAGACTTTGATGTCCTTATGAAGAGGCTTACAGGTAGGAGAACATGCCGGCAGTGTGGCCAGATGTACAATATATACTATAATCCTCCAAAACAGGAAGGAGTCTGTGATAAGTGTGGAGGAGAGCTGTATCAGAGAGATGACGATAAGGAAGAAACAATCCGTAAGAGGCTTGAAGTGTATGAGGCTCAAACAGCCCCGCTTATCGAATACTATGATAAAAAAGGTATATTGAAAAGAGTTAATGGAGTTGGTAATATTGATGAGATATTTGCTAACATCTGTGCAATACTGGACACCCTAAGGTAGGGTTGAAAGGAGGATGATTGAATAGATGGCGTTAGTCAGTCCCCATGGTAAAGAAAGAGTGTTGAAGCCACTTCTGCTGGAAGGAGAGGCATTACTTGAAGAGAAAAAGAGGGCAAAAACTCTAACACAGGTGAGAATGAGTTCTCGGGAAACCGGTGACCTCATCATGATGGGGATAGGAGGATTCACCCCCTTAGAGGGTTTCATGGGATATGATGACTGGAAGGGTGTCTGTGATGAGATGACAATGGCTGACGGAACTTTCTGGCCTATTCCTATTACTCTATCCACAACAAAAGGACAGGCTGACAGCATAAAGATTGGTGAAGATGTGGCTTTAGTGGATGAAGAGACAGGTGAAATAATGGGGGTAATGACTGTAAGGGAAAAATACACTATTGATAAAGAATACGAATGCAAGCAGATTTTTAAAACTACTGATCTTGAGCATCCTGGTGTAGCAAAGGTCATGTCCCAGGGTGAGGTGAATCTGGCAGGCCCTGTAAAAGTATTGAGTGAGGGCAAGTTCCCTGCTGAATTTAAAGGTATATATATGAGGCCTGCAGAGACAAGGAATGCCTTTGAGGAGAAAGGTTGGTCAACTGTAGCAGCATTCCAGACCCGCAATCCTATGCACCGAAGTCATGAGTATCTCACCAAGATAGCCATTGAGATATGTGATGGGGTATTCATCCATATGCTTCTTGGGAAACTCAAACCAGGCGATGTTCCTGCTGATGTGAGGATGAAGGCAATAAATGCCCTAATAGAAAACTACTATGTTAAAGACACAATTATGATTGGAGGATATCCTCTGGATATGAGATATGCTGGACCAAGAGAGGCACTTCTTCATGCGGTCTTCAGGCAGAATTATGGGTGTAGCCATCTTATTGTAGGACGTGATCATGCAGGAGTAGGTGATTATTATGGTCCCTTTGATGCTCAGAAGATATTTGATGAGATCCCAAAAGATGCCCTTGAGATTAAACCTTTAAAAATCGATTGGACATTCTACTGTTATAAGTGTGATGGAATGGCTTCTATGAAGACCTGTCCTCATGGAAAGGAGGACAGGTTGATTTTGAGTGGAACCAAGTTGAGAAAGATGCTTTCTGATGGTGAAGAGGTTCCAGAGAAGTTCAGTCGTCCTGAGGTATTAAAGATTCTCAGAGAATACTATGAGAGTCTATCAGACAAGGTTGAAATAAAACTGCATAAATATGCAGAGGGTGGTTAGTAGCATTAACTTGACGGAGACACTTTATCATTTAAATACTAACAAAGAAAGGAGGTGGGTAGAGGCAGGGGAAAGCCTCTCTGTTCAGTAGAAATTATTAGGTTTAGGGATTATGGTTTTCTAACAACATCAAAGCAAAGGAGGTAAGATTATGCCAAGCTATGTAATCAATGAGAAATGCGACGGTTGCAAGGGTCAGGAAAGAACAGCATGCATGTACATCTGCCCTAATGACCTGATGAAGCTTGATAGGGACAGAATGAAGGCCTATAATCAGGAACCTGAGCAGTGTTGGGAGTGCTATAACTGTGTAAAGATATGCCCACAGCAGGCAGTTGAGGTAAGAGGATACCAGGACTTCTGTCCTATGGGTGCAAATGTTATTCCTCTGAGAGGTACAGATGCTATCATGTGGACAATCAAGTTCCGTGATGGCTCTCTCAAGAGGTTTAAGTTCCCCATCAGGACTACTCCAGAAGGTTCAATTGAGCCCTATGCCGGAAGACCTGAACCGGACTACAACAAACTCAAAGGACCCGGCTTTTTTACTCATGAGTCAGAGCTTCCAACTCCTTAAAGTTTTGGAGTTAAGTTTTAGTAGTAAATTTTTAAAAACTCAATAAAAAGGAGGAAACCATGGAAAAGGAAACTTGCACTTTTTCATATTGTGCCGAGCCCGAAATAATCGAGGTTGAGACAGATATTCTGCTTATAGGTGGTGGTATGGCAGCCTGTGGAGCAGCCTTTGAGGCATGTTATTGGGCAACACCAAAAGGTATTAAGGTAACTATGGTTGATAAGGCCGCAACTGACCGTTCAGGTGCTGTGGCAATGGGTCTCAGTGCAATTAACACCTACATGGGTGAGAATGACCCTGCCGATTATGTCCGCTATGTCAGGGGCGACCTGATGGGAATCATCAGGGAAGACCTTGTGTATGACCTGGGAAGGCATGTTGATGACTCAGTACATCTGTTTGAAGAGTGGGGTCTGCCTATCTGGAAGACACTGGAGGATGGAAAGAAGGTTGACGGTGCAGAGGGTCTTAAGGTAGGAAAACGTCTGAAGGATGGTGGAAAGCCTGTCCGTTCCGGTCGTTGGCAGATCATGATAAATGGTGAATCCTATAAGGTAATAGTAGCAGAGGCTGCAAAGAAGGCCCTTGAGTACAACCGTCAGGCAACAGGTGTGGAGCAGAATCATTTTGAGAGGGTCTTCATTGTGAAGCTGGTTCCTGACAAGAACAACCCTAACAGGGTTGCTGCTGCAGTAGGCTTCAGTGTCCGTGAGCATAAGGCCTATGTATTTAAGGCAAAATGTATGCTCATTGCAGGTGGTGGCTGCGTGAATGTCTTCAGGCCAAGGTCCATTGGTGAGGGTATGGGTAGGACATGGTTTGCGGTCTGGAACTCAGGTTCCACCTATGCAATGCCAGCACAGCTTGGTGCCAAGATGGTCCTTATGGAGAACAGATTCGTCCCAGCAAGGTTCAAGGACGGATATGGTCCTGTTGGTGCATGGTTCCTCTTCTTCAAGGCAAAGGCAACCAATGCTCTTGGTGAGGACTACTGTGCCAAGCACCATGAAGCACTGAAACAGCAGTATGGTAAGTATGCCGAGGTTCTGGGAACAGCCCTCCGTAATGATGCAATGATGAGAGAAATGAAGGCTGGTTTTGGTCCAATATGGATGAGAACAGACCTCGCCTTTGAAGAGGCAAAGAAACACATGGATGCCAAGGAACTGAAACACCTTGAGGCAGAGGCATGGGAAGACTTCCTTGACATGACCATTGCACAGGCCGGCCTGTGGGCTGCAAATAACATCCGCCCTGAAGAAAAACCCTCAGAGCTGATGCCTTCAGAGCCATACCTGCTCGGTTCTCATGCAGGTTGTGCAGGACTCTGGTGCAGCGGTCCTGAAGACATCTGCAAGAAGCACGGTCTGGACGAGTACTTCTGGGGTTACAACAGGATGACTACAGTAGATGGTCTGTTCACTGCTGGTGATGGTTGCGGTGCATCAGGCCATAAGTTCTCCTCAGGCTCCCATGCAGAGGGCAGGATTGCTGGTAAAGAGATGGTGAGATATGTCCTTGACCATATGGACTACAAGCCCGAGATTGAGAAGCCTGCAAAAGAGTATGTGGCAGAGATATTCCTCCCATTCGAGATATACGAGAAGTACAAGAACTACACCACTGATCCTCAGGTGAATCCACACTACATCAGGCCAAGACTGCTGCAGATGAGGCTGATGAAGATCATGGACGAGTATGTGGCTGGTACAAGCTACTGGTACATGACCAGTAAGACCATGCTCGAGGAAGGTCTGAGACAGCTCGAGCTCCTGAAGGAGGATGCTGTAAGAATGGCTGCTGCTGACCATCACGAGCTGATGCGCTGCTGGGAGAACTACCACAGGATCCTTACTGGAGAGGCCCATGCAAGACACATCCTCTTTAGGGAGGAGACCAGATATCCTGGTTACTACTACAGAGGTGACTTCCCCAACATTGATGACGAAAACTGGAAATGCTTCACCGTCTCCAGGATCAATCCAGAGACAGGACAGTGGGAGTTCGAGAAAGTACCTTACAAACAGATTATTCCTGATTAATAGAAAAATGGGGGGCTCTGCCCCCCATTTTTTAATTTTAGACTTCAGAACTCTATAAAAATGATGTTGAGTGGATGATTGGTTGACCAGGGAAGGGTCAACCAATTATCCGGTCAACCAATTCAAGATAAAAGGAGGATATAAATGGCAATCGCTCCTGACAAAACCGTGCTTGTTGTGGGTGGAGGCATCAGTGGTCTCACTGCCACAGTAGAGACTGCTGAAGCCGGTACCAAAGTAGTTCTTGTGGAGAAGAATCCCTATCTCGGTGGCAGGGTAGCCCAGTTATACAGGTATTTCCCAAAACTCTGTCCACCGTACTGCGGTCTGGAGATCAACTTCAGAAGAATTAAACAGAATCCTGCCATCACCTTCTATACCTTGGCAGAGGTGGATAATATCTCTGGTTCAGCAGGAAATTTCAGTGTCACAATCAAACAGAAACCCAGGTATGTGAATGAAAAATGTACAGCCTGTGGTGAGTGTGTAGAGGCATGTCCTGTAGAAAGGCCAAATGAATTTAATTTTGGCATGGACAATACCAAGGCTATTTACCTGCCTCATGAGCTGGCCTTCCCGATGAGGTATGTTATTGATGACAGCTACTGTAAAGGTAAGGAATGTGCAAAATGCGTAGAGGCATGCAAATATGGAGCTATTGATCTTGATATGAAGGAGAAGACCTTTGAGGTGAATGTGGAAGCAATTATCTTCGCTACAGGTTGGAACCCCTATGATGCCACAAAGATGGATAATCTCGGATTTGGTAAAGTAAGAAATGTAATAACAAACATGATGATGGAGAGGCTGGCTGCTCCCAATGGCCCTACCAAGGGAAAGATTGTAAGGCCCTCTGACGGAAAGGAGGTCCAGAAGATCGCCTTTGTACAATGTGCAGGCTCAAGGGATGAGAATCATCTGAACTACTGTTCTGCAATATGCTGTATGGCCTCTCTGAAGCAGGCTACATATATAAGGGAACAGAATCCTGATGCAGAGGTAACAATATTTTATATAGATCTAAGGGCACCTGGTAAATATGAAGATTTCTATAGAAAAGTAGAGGCAGATGAAAAGATCAAGATGATAAAGGGTAAAGTGGCAAAGATAGAAGAGGACCCCTCCACTGGTGATCCTGTGGTTACAGTGGAGGATGTGGCAAATCTTAAAAAGATTGTAGAGTCCTTTGATATGGTGGTACTTGCCACTGGTATGGAACCACAGACAAGAAGAAATAAACTTCCTGGAAATGTGGAGTATGAGGAGAATGGATTTCTCAAGGTTGACCAGCCTGATGGGGTCTTTGCTACAGGAGTGGCCACAAGACCGCTTGATGTGAATACTTCCAACCAGGACGCTACTGCAAAGGCAATAAAATGCATACAAACCCTTGTAGGAGGTAAATAGAGATGGAAAAGAAGGTCGGTGTATATATATGTACTGATTGTGGCATAGGCGAGGCATTAAATGTAGAGCAACTTCAAAATGTAGCAAATGAGTACAAACCTGCTGTATGTAAAGTCCACTCCTTTCTCTGCAGCCAAGAGGGTGTACAGGAAATAAAAAACGATATACAGAATGAAGGAATAAATACACTTGTGATTGCAGCATGTTCCATGAGGGTAAACCATGATGTATTTAATTTTGATCCAATGAAGTATGTAACAGAGAGGGTAAACCTGAGGGAGCATGTAGTCTGGACACAGCCACCAAATGATGAGAAGACCCAGTTACTGGCAGAAGACTATCTTAGGATGGGAATTATTAGGGCTCAGAAGGCAGAACCACCTGAACCAAAAACTGCTGAACTGGAAAAGACTATCCTGGTGGTTGGTGGAGGTATAGCAGGCCTTAGTGCAGCCCTTGAGGTAGTAAAGGCAGGTTACAAAGCAGTAATAGTAGAGAAAGCTCCTGAGCTGGGTGGATGGATGAGAAAGATGTACAAGACACTGCCCTCAAAACCACCCTATGCAGAACCTGAAAAGAGCAACATTGAGGAAAAGATAAAGGCTGTAATGGAACATCCCGATATTAAGGTCTATACTAACTCCATAGTGGTTAGTATAGAGGGTGAACCAGGGATGTTTGATGTAACAGTATGTTCTAATGAGGCTGTAAAGATGCCTGAGATAAAAAAACCGAAGGCTGAAGGTGAAGAGGCTGAAGCTGAAGGTGAGGGTGAAGAAGGCAAAGCTGAGGCAAAACAGGAAGAGGCCTCTGAAGAGGCTGGTCCTACAAGGTATCCACTGCCTGAGTGCTCAGCACCTGAGACATTCAGAGTAGGTGCTATTGTATTTGCCATAGGTTGGAAACCCTATGATGCTTCAAAGCTCGAAGACCTCGGCTATGGGAAATTCAAAAATGTGGTAACAAATGTGGAACTGGAAGAAATGGCCTCAAATGGTGGTATAAAGAGGCCTTCGGATGGCAAAGCTGTAAAGAATGCTGTATTTATACAGTGTGCAGGGCAGAGGGATGAAAACCACCTACCCTATTGCTCTTCTGTATGTTGTCTCACTTCTCTGAAGCAGGCCAAATACATAAGAGAAGCAAATCGTGACGCAGGTGCATTCATAATATACAAGGATATGAGGACTCCAGGACTCTATGAAAACTTCTATAAAACAATGCAGGATGATGAAGGAGTATTTTTACTGAAAGGTGAGCTTCTTGGAATGGAGGAAGCTGAGGATGGAACCATAAAAGTAAAGGTGGAGAATAAGCTTCTTAACAGAACAGATGTGATAAATGCAGACCTTGTGGTACTTGCCACTGGTATGGTAACAAATATGGTTCCTGAAGATAGAGAACCCAATAAACTTACTCCTGAATTCATTGGAGACATTGTAACAAAACAGACAGACAGTGGACCTGTGGAGGAACTTGTTCCTGTACCAATTGCACTTCATCTGAAATACAGGCAGGGACCTGAGATGCCTCATCTCAAGTATGGTTTCCCTGATTCACATTTCATCTGTTTTCCTTATGAGACGAGAAGGACAGGAATCTATGCAGCAGGTGCTACCCGTCATCCCATGGATGCTGCTCAGGCTGAGATGGATGGTGCAGGAGCAGCCCTTAAAGCGATCCAGTGTATAGAGCTTACTTCAGAGGGCAAGGCAGTACATCCAAGGGCTGGGGATATGACATTCCCAGAGTTTTATCTGGCAAACTGTACCCAGTGTCGTAGGTGTACAGTAGAGTGTCCTTTTGGGGTACTGGATGAAGATGAGAAGGGTACTCCTCAGGAGCATCCATACAGATGTCGTCGTTGTGGAACCTGTATGGGTGCCTGTCCACAGAGGATCATATCCTTTAAAGACTACAGTGTTGATATGATCTCCTCTATGCTGAAGGAGATTCAGGTTCCAGATGACCAGGACTTTCCATATATTATCGGGTTTATCTGTGAGAATGATGCTTATCCTGCCTTAGATATGGCAGGTATAAATAAAATTCAGTTTCCACCTAACTTCCGTTTCATCAGACTCAGGTGTCTTGGTGGTATGAACCTCGTATGGATAGCAGATGCCCTCTCCAAGGGTGTTGATGGCGTGATTCTGATAGGATGTAAATTTGGAGATGATTATCAGTGTCACTTTATAAAGGGTAGTCAGATGGCAAATGAAAGGCTCGGTAAGGTACAGGAGACCCTTGACAGATTGATGCTCGAGGCTGACAGAGTGGAACTACAGCAGCTTGCAATAAATGAGTACTACAGATTGCCTGAGATACTCAACCAGTTCCTTGAGAAAGTAAAAGAGATTGGACCAAATCCATACAAGGGATTCTAAATAATCAAATAAAGGAGGTATATATGGCTGAGGAGACAGTACTGAGTCCCGATATAGAATTTATAAGAGAATTAAGACAGGCAGGCGGTGAAACTCTCAAGAAATGTTATCAGTGTGCCACCTGCTCAGTGGTCTGCCCCATGTCACCTGAGGACAAACCCTTCCCAAGAAAAGAGATGATAATGGGTCAGCTTGGTTTAAAAGACGAGATAATGGCAGACCCAGATATATGGTACTGTCATAACTGCAATGACTGCTCCAAATACTGTCCAAGAGGAGCAAGACCTGGTGATGTCCTTGGTGCAATGAGGCAGAGATTTATTAAAGAATATGCTATCCCAAAGTTCATGGGTTCTATTGTGACAAACACTAAGATGACCCTTTTTGCACTTGCTATACCTTTGGTGATATTTCTCGTAGTGCTTGGACTCACAGGCCACCTACATATACCAGAAGGCAAAATAGTCTATTCCCACTTCTTCCCTATTCTCTATGTTGAGGCAATCTTTATAACCCTGGTGGGTCTGACAGGACTCTCATACCTCATAAGTCTCAACAAATACTGGAAGACTCTCAAAAGGGTCAATGGAACAGATTACAAAATGGGGTTTGGAGATGCCTTTGTAGAAACGATATTGGAGTTTCTCAGCCATAAAAAGTTTACAAAATGCGAGGCAAATGCAGACAGAAAAAATGGACACCTATTGGTATTCTATGGCTTTGTAGGACTCTTTATTGTAACCTGTTGGCTAACCTTCTATGACTATATAATGGGTATAGAGTCTCCTATTGCGCTGTCTGATCCGATGAAATGGCTTGCCAATCTGAGTGCCCTATCACTTCTTGTGGGAATTATGATTATCATTGCCAATAGATTAAAAGACAAGGGTATAAACACCAAGAGTTCTTCCTTTGACTGGACCTTTGTCACTATAATCCTACTGCTCACAATAACAGGAATTCTTACAGAACTTATAAGGGTTGCTGGCGTAAGAACCTTGGCATATCCTATGTATCTTATTCACCTGATGTTTGTCTTTTACACAATAGTATATTTCCCCTATTCCAAACTTGCCCACATGGGTTATAGGGCCCTGGCAATCACCCATTATAAGATGACAGGAAAGGATATAAAATGAAGGTCAAGGATATACTAAATGAAAAGGGTAGAGAGCTGATCACGATTGGTGCCAATGCATCAATCCCAGATGCTGCGCACAAGATGATGTCCCGTAATATTGGAGCCCTTTTGGTAGAAGAAGAGGGGAAGCTTGTTGGACTAATAACAGAAAGGGACATTGTCAAGATCCTTGCCAAAACGAATTGTGATATGGGTGATATAACTGTAAGGAATATTATGGTGGAGAGTGATAATCTTGTGGTGGCAGAGCCAGAGGATGAAGTGGAGTATGTAATGGCAGTAATGATTCAGAATGCGATAAGACATATTCCGATTGTGGAAGGAGGTGAATTGATAGGTATACTCTCCATAAGAGACGTGGTAAAGACCCATGTCAGAAAATTAAAGGCAGAGATACATTTTCTGAAAGAATATATCTCTGATAAGTATTTTTAACAAAGAAAAAGACAGGTTAACTTAAAAACTTCTGAAAGGAGGTATGGTGGATGGAAGGCTTAACTAATATTGCAGCAGTATTTGGGGCAGGGGGACTGATTCTTGCATTGTTAATCTATGCTTCTGTCGCGCGAAAACCAGCAGGAAATGAGACCATGCGCGAGATAGCTGCAATGATACATGAAGGTGCTATGACCTATCTAAAGAGACAGTATTCTATCCTGTCTATATTCATTGTTGTTGTGTTTGTAGCTATGTACTTCTATCTGGGCATCGAATCTTCAATAGCCTTTCTGAGTGGAGCTATATGTTCAATTGCAGCAGGATTCCTTGGAATGCAGGCAGCAACAAGGGCAAATGTGAGGACCGCAGAAGCTGCAAACCAGTACAAACCAGACCATTCCAAGGCCCTCTCAGTTGCCTTTTATGGTGGTGCGGTTATGGGATTGGCAGTAGCAGGAATCGGTCTCCTGGGAGTGGGAGTATTTTATTATCTCTTTGGACGTGATCCAAAGACAGCCTTTGTAATGAGTGCTTTTGGTATGGGTGCATCCTCAATCGCTCTATTCATGCGTGTTGGAGGAGGAATATATACAAAGGCTGCAGACGTAGGTGCAGACCTGGTGGGTAAGGTAGAGGCAGGTATCCCAGAGGATGACCCTCGTAATCCTGGTGTTATTGCAGACAATGTGGGTGACAATGTAGGGGATGTGGCTGGCATGGGCGCAGACCTGTTTGAATCCTATGTTAACTCTATTATTGCTACTATAGCTATAGGTGCTACAGCAGCAGTGGGTTCAAAAGTGGCAGGTCTTGGAGATACTCTCCATCTGATGGCACTACCTGTACTTCTGGCTATTATGGGTATAATCTCCTCTGTTCTGGGTATACTGGGTATGAGAATCCTTGAGAAGATGGACCCTGCGGCAGCACTAAGATACTCAACCTTTATTGCTGCAGGTATATTCCTGGCCCTGTCATACCTTGCGATAGCCGCTCTTGGTGTCAGCCAGAATATCTTCTGGGCAGTTGTTGCAGGATGCATAGGTGGTATCATTATCGGACTGCTAACGGAGTACTATACATCTGGAGGACCAATCAAAAAGATAGCTGAGGCATCTCAGACAGGTCCTGGTACAAACATAATAACCGGTCTCGCCGTTGGTCTTGAGAGTACAGCTCTTCCTGTGCTTGGTATCTGTGTTGCTATTTTTGTTGCAAACAAAGTGGCAGGGCTTTATGGAATAGGAATTGCAGCTGTTGGTATGCTTGGGACAATAGGTATCACCATGAGTGTGGATGCTTATGGACCCATTGCAGACAATGCAGGTGGAATCTCAGAGATGAGTGGTCTGGGAGAGGATACAAGGGCAATTACTGACAGTCTTGATGCACTTGGTAATACCACTGCTGCTATAGGTAAAGGATTTGCTATAGGTTCTGCTGCCCTTACAGCACTGGCCCTGTTTTCAGCATACACACAGACTATAAACCATGCAAGGGTGGAGAAGGGGTTCGAGAAGCTGTCCATTATTATCACCGAGCCTATGGTGGTTATAGGTCTTCTTCTTGGTGGAATTCTGCCCTTCTTTGTGGCAGCACTCACAATGACCGCTGTTGGTAGGGCAGCCTTCAAGATGGTCAATGAGATCAGGCGTCAGTTCAGGGAAATACCAGGTCTCTTAGAGGGCAAACCTGGTGTAAAACCTGATCCAAAGAAGTGTGTTGATATATCTACTACAGCAGCCCTTAAGGAGATGATCCTGCCTGGTTTGACCGCTGTTATCAGCCCAATCCTCGTGGGATTCATTCTCGGACCAGCAGCCTTGGGTGGTATGCTTGCTGGTGCCACAGTAACAGGTGTTATGCTTGCATTGATGATGGCCAATGGTGGTGGTGCCTGGGACAATGCGAAGAAGTATATCGAGAAGGGTAATCTTGGTGGTAAAGGTTCAGAGGCCCACAAGGCAGCAGTTGTTGGTGACACTGTAGGAGACCCCTTCAAGGATACATCTGGACCCTCTATGAATATCTTGATAAAGTTGATGAGTGTGGTTGCTCTGGTTATCGCCCCATTAATTGCACTGTAAAAGTTAATACAGGAACGGGGGAAGATCTTTCTTCCCCTGTTCTTGATATTGCGGATAAATCTGTCAGATACTAAATCCTAAGATTAAGGGAGGTAGAGAATGGAGAATATTGGTCATGGTGGAAAAGAAATAGTAGAGAGAATCCTTCCGAGGGACGAGGCGATAAAGAAGGTTCAAGAATTAAAAGCAAAGGGGGCAAAGGAGCTTGAGGTACGCCGTCAGATTGCCACCGAGATCATTGATATTGCCTATGGGTTCTTCTGCCCTCTTGAAGGTTTCATGACAAAGGCAGATGTAGAGTCTGTCTGTAAAAACATGAGACTCACAGATGGTACTGTATGGAGTATCCCTATCGTGTTTGATGTCTCAGATGAAGAGGCAGAGGGAATCAAAGAAAATGACGAGATTCTTCTCACTTACACTGGCAATCCTTTGGCAGTGTTTGAGGTATCAGAGATTTTCACTTACGACAAACAGGAGATGGCACAGAGTGTTTATGGAACCACTGAGGATAAACATCCTGGGGTAAAAAGAACATATGCATATAAGGATAAATTCCTCGGTGGAAAGATCACTCTGCTAAATCCTCCAAAGATTAACCCTGTGTTTGAGCCATTCTTTATCCCTCCTCTTGAGATGAGAAAGAGATTTAAAGAAAAGGGATGGAAGAGAATTGTTGCTCACCAGACAAGGAATGTCCCCCATACAGGCCATGAATGGCTAATGAAAGGGGCATGGTTTCAGACCTATGCAGAACTGCCTATAGACAAACCCTATGTAGGAGTGCTTGTAAACGCAATAATTGGTGAAAAGAGGCTTGGTGACTATATTGATGAGGCCATATTACTTGCCCATGATATGCTGAGAAAGGCTGGATACTTTGGTGAACACAACCACATGACCTCCATAACATTCTGGGACATGAGGTATGCTGGACCAAGAGAGGCAATATTCCACGCAGCCCTGAGAACCAACCTTGGTCTTACTCATCATATGTATGGTAGAGACCATGCAGGGGTTGGTACTTACTATGGTCCCTATGATGCCCATAATCTACTAATGTCAGTTCAAGATGACCTCAGAATCACTCCTACATTCTCTATGAACTGGCTCTATTGTCCACACTGTGGTGAGGTTACCTACGAAGGTCTCTGTAACCACAAGGATGAGTGGCAGAAATACAGTGGTACCTTGATCAGAAGTATAATTATTGATGGTGTAAAACCACCGAGATTGATCATGAGGCCTGAGGTATTTGATGTGGTAATGGAGTGTGCTGAGAAATACGGTTTTGGTTCCCCATTTGTAACAGAGGAGTATCTGCAGAAGAGAACTCCAGTGTTCACAATAGAACCTTTGGAATAGGAGGATGACCATGGCTGAGACTTATCCAATCAACATATGGATTAATGAAGAGAGATACGAAAAACTGCAGCAGGCTGGTCTTGCACATATGGCAAAAGAGAAGATGGCTGGACTGAAGGTGCTCGCAGTGCCAACAAATGAGGAACAGAAAGACAAGATTCTGAAGCTCTTCCCAATGGCAAAGTTTGACAGTGCTACCACAAAGAGCATCGAGCTGCTGCCAAGAGAAGTTAAGGATAAGATCTTCGATCTCATTATTCAGAAAAAGACCGTAGATGTAATAGATGACTTTATAAAGACAGTAGAAGAACAGAAATAATAGAGTTAACTGACAAAAAACCGGAAAGGGCAGAAGGATTACTCCTTCTGCCCTTTTTTCTTGGTTTTAGAATGCAATCTCAGGTATAATTTTCATTATGAGCAACCTCTTGGAGCTGCTTACAAAGATAAAAAGAGCAAAGACAAAAAAAACCATCTCCCCTGTTGTTGAATATACGCGGCAGAAGGAAAAAAGAAGACAGAAACTCATAGGTTATAGTATCATCTCTATGTTAGTACTCACTACCTTGGGAGGAATACTTCTGGTCAATCTCCTACAGGAGAAAAAAACTATACAACAAGAAGACACCAGAGAGATGGCTCAACTTCCAACACTCTCCATAGAAAACGAAACCATTAAGGCCAAAGTATCCGAATCAGAAAAAGAAACATCAACAACTCCGGTCAATCAGATCTCTTCCAAAGCAGAGAATAACAAAGTCACTATATCTACGAGCATTCAGCAACAGAACACCTCTAATATGGATAATGATGTAAAGAAATTGATACCTCAAAAAACGACTCAACAGAACAAGAAGGACCAAAAAATAGAGGATAAGGCAGACAGAGAGGGCAAACCAAAACCTGATGGACAGAAGTTAACCCAACCTGAAGAGCCAATGGTACAACAAAAATCAAATAAAAAGAGACTTTATTCACATCTGTACCGTGTTGAGAACTACGAAAGGAAGGGTATGATAGAGGATGCAATAGCTGAGTTAAAAGAGGCGATTGCTATTGTCCCATCTGACCAGAGGCTTTTAAACAAGATGGCCTCGCTTTATATAAAGATAGACAGGTGTGATGAAGCAGTTAAATACATACAGAGAGTACTTAAAAGTAACCCTGATTATGTGAAGGCTCTGGTAAATCTGGCTGTATGTCAGCAGAGGCAGGGAGAGTTGAAAAAGGCAGAAGAGACCCTTCTAAGGGCTCTAAGCATTGAACCACATAATGGATATATAAACTATAATCTCGGAGTGTTTTATGAACACAGGGGAAACAGTGATTCTGCATATAAATACTACTTGAGAACAGTAGAGCTCGGCAGTAGAAAAACCCGTCTGCTCGCCCTATTCGCTATTGCAAAGATCGAAAAAGACAGAGGTAATCTACAGAAGGCATACAGAATCTGCAGAGAGTTGTTACAACAGAAAGACTTACCTTTTAATCTAAGACAGAAGGTAGAAAAACTGGTGACTCTCCTAAGGACTTCTAAATAGTCACTCTGTAACCACCTTTCCTGTTTTGGCAGATATCCATGCCTGCATGTTATTGAAAACAACCACTTTATACCATTTAATCCCGTCTTTGTCGATCTGTTCGCCAGTAATCTTGAGTTTTGTTCCTCTCCTCACAGTACCAATTTTGTCAGAGCCGATACCAGGAGCCACCCTCAGGTTAGCCTCCCAGGCAGTCACAAGGATATAGGACTGAGGAGATTCCGGAACAACTGGTGATACCTCTTCTGGTGATTCTTTCTTGGACTGGACAGGTGAAAAAAACTCTTGCCCTCTAAAGGAGACCTTATCAGAAGAGATTATATTCATCTCAGAAAGACCAAAAACCAGCAAGGCTACAATTGCTACAAACCCAGATATAAGTACTGGAGAGGGTCTCCACCGTCTTTTAAAACCTTCAGTATTAAGAGTTTTGAAAGCATCTTTGATGTGCCCCTTCTGTACCACCTTTGCATCATCCATGTAGGCACACATAAGGGCTCTTAGTCCTATAATATTGATCAGTCTTGGATTACCATCTGTTATTCTGTATATCTCTCTAATTGCTCTGTCAGAGAACCTAATAAAACTCTTACCTGCTTTCAATAAACGGAAGTTTATATATTCACCGGTCTCTTTCTTGTCAAGATGTTTAAGTCTAACCCTTGTTGATATCCTTTGATTAAGCTGTCTTAAAAGTGGAGAGTTGAGTTTCTGCTCCAACTCTGGCTGTCCCACTAATATAATCTGCAGGAGCTTTTCCTTTTCTGTTTCAAGATTGCTTAATAGTCTCAGTTCTTCCAGTGTCTCTGTTGGCAGATTCTGGGCCTCATCTACAATTATTATAATTTTTTTACCTCTCTGTACATTCTCTATCAGGATGTTCCTAAAAGCCTTCAGGAGTTCATTCTTATTCTCCGCCTTTATATTCAGGCCCATCTCATCCAGTACAGATGCAAGAAACTCTTCTGGTGATAGTCTTGGTGTAAGCACAAGGGCTATTATGGCTTTATCAATCCAGCTACGTAGAAAGACATTAAGGAGAGTGGTCTTTCCTGTACCAGGTTCTCCAGTAATTACACAAAACCCTTCAGACTGTTCTGTTGAATACTCCAATGTTTTTAAAGCCAAGTTATGGGATTCAGAAGGAAAGAAATAGTCTGGGTCAGGAGTGAGCCTGAAAGGGTCCTCTTTCAGTCCATAATAGTCAAGAAAATTCACTTTTATCCCCCCATTCCGATCTTTGAAACCAGATCATATACAGGAATAAGCAAACCCAGTATGATAAAAATAAAGAATAATCCCAAGATCACAATCACTATTGGCTCAAGTAACTTGCCAATCTTCTGACTTATGTCCTCAAGGGCATTAATGAAATACTCTGACAGAAATGAGAACTGTTCGTCAAGGGCACCAGTCTGCTCTCCCACATGAACCATTCTCACAAGCATAAGAGGAAATACATCATGCTTTCTTAAAGCCTCTGAAATGCTGGCACCAGCCAGCACATCCTCTCTTACAACCAGAACTGCCTCTTTTGCATAGTAGTTACCAAGCACCTCTGCAACGATCTCAAATACCCTGTCTATTCCTATACCTGCTATAAGCAGAATCCTCATCTGTTCTGAGAAGATAGCAAGAATTTTATTGTGAACAATGAGTCTTATTACTGGCAAGGAGAACTTCATTTTATCACATCTGAATCTTATTCTTCTGTTCTTTGTAAGAAGCTTATACAACATAAAAATTAAAAATGGAGTAAAAACTATAAATAACCAGTTCTGTCTTGTAAAATCACTCACACCCATAATTATTCTTGTAATAAGAGGAAGAGAGAGGTTCATCTCTCTAAAAAGATTAGCCAGTTTTGGCAGCACATATATGAGCCAGAAGGCCATGGCAGAAAGTGTTGCAACTATGGTGAAGATAGGATAGATGAGGGACCTTTTCACAGCAGATGTAAGGGCTTCAATCCTCTGTAAATGTTCAGAGATATCTTTGAGGCTCTGATCCAGTCTTCCTGTCTCCTCCCCTACCCTCACCAGCCTCACAAAGATATCTGGAAAGATATCTCTATGAGCCTCAATAGCATCAGAAAATGTTGAACCCATCTGCACCATCTTCGAGATAGCTAGAATCTTTTCTCTAAAGTACTTATTCTCTGTGGTTGAGGCAATATCTTCAAGGGCAGTAAGCAGAGGGATACCTGCCTTTAGCATTACAGAGAGGTTATTAGAAAATTCAATAATATCTTTTCTTTTGACCCTACCCCGAAAAAGTCCTATAAACTGTCCAAGCCAGGGATTAATTTTCTTTATCATAAGGGGATACTGGCCAGCACCTCTTATTGAGGATTCAATTGCGGAGGGGTCTGAGGCCTCTGCAAGCCCCTTCACCAGTCTGCCAGATTCATCTATTGCCCTGTATCTAAAGTATGGCATAAAAAATCATATCTCAGCCCACTACTCTGAGAATTTCTTCCACAGTAGTAATACCACTCTTAACCTTTATCATTCCATCTACAATTAGAGGCTTCATGCCCAAGTTAAGTGCACTCTCCAGGATTCTTCCTGCGGATGCCCTTTTGTAAATGAGGTCTTTAATCTCACCATCTATTATAAGAACCTCACCAATGGCCGTTCTTCCTATGTATCCAGTATGATTGCAAAGCTCACAGCCCTGCCCTACGTATACCTTATCAGGGTAGTCCTTTATACCAGAGAATTCCAGTCGCCTTATCTGCTCTTCTGTGATAACTGTTTCGGTTTTACAATCAGGACATATCTTTCTCACAAGCCTCTGCGAAACAATGGCAAGCAGCGTTGAAGAAAGAAGAGTACTGTCTACACCAAGATCAAGCAGTCTTGGTATAGCAGTCACAGCATCATTTGTATGAAGGGTGCTCAGCACAAGGTGACCAGTTATAGAGGCCCTCACAGCAATAGTAGCAGTCTCCTGGTCTCTGATCTCACCTATTAACATAACATCAGGGTCTTGCCGCATAAAGTTTCTGCCTGCAATGGCAAAGTCATAGCCTGCTTTAAGATTCACCTCAGTCTGCTTAATAAGGCTGATTCTGTACTCTACAGGGTCCTCAACAGTTATCACATTCTTCTCAAGAAGGTCTATCTCTCTGAGAGCAGCATAAAGTGTTGTGGTCTTTCCACTACCAGTAGGCCCTGTAATCAAGATAATTCCATGGGGTTTAGAAAAGAGATATCTCAGTCTTCTGGTCTCTTCAGGCTCAAAACCGAGTTTCTCAAGTCTCAAGAGGGGCAATGTGCCCATCAGTATCCTGATGACCAGGTTTTCTCCATGGATGGTAGGGACAGTGGACACACGCATATCATACTGTTTACCAAGAAATGAGAATCTGAAAGAACCATCCTGTGGAAGTCTCTGTTCTGCAATATCCAGTTCAGAGAGGACCTTTATTTTTGATACCACTCCTGAGTGTGCCCTTTTTGGGAAACAGAAGGCATGCTGTAATACACCATCTACCCTGTAAAAGACATGTACACTCTCAGCAGAAGGAGTTATATGTATATCTGTGGCATTTTTTCTAATACCGTCCATAAGGATCAATTCTGTAAGGGTCGAGATATGTGTAGCGGAAACCTCATTCTTCAGCCTATCAATAGTTTTATCAATGTTCTTCTGTATTGGATTTTCAAGAAAGAAATATGCCTTTTCTAAGGTATCAAAGAATGCCTCAGAGTCAACAAGATATACCTTGGCCGGTAGTTTTGTCACTCTGGAGACAGTATCTATAGCAACAATGTTATTTGGATCAATTACTCCAATACAGAAATTACCATCCCTAATCTCAATAGGAATAAACTCTCCACGTTCTGCCATATCTTTTGGTATCATCCTAAGGGCATCTTCAGAAACAGGATGCTCTCTCAAATCCAGATAGGGAAGACCATACTGTTCTGCCAGTGACTCACTGATCTCCTTTGCAGTAACAAACCCAAGACTTATCAAGGTCTCGCCAAGGAATTTCCCTGTAACCATCTGTTGGGACAGGGCAATCTGGATATGTCTGTCTGTTATAAGACCCTTGTCTTTGAGTAATTCCCCTATCTTCTTCTTAGACACCCCTTCTCCCTGATACAATTGTTGGTTTAAGCATTATGACAAGTTCACTCCTGCTCTTCCCAGAACTATGACTCTTGAATATTGAACCAATAATAGGTATTCTTCCAAAAAAAGGTACCTGGTAGTCTTTAGTCTCCTCCTTGGTAGAAATAAGACCACCTATCAATACCATCTCACCATCCCTCACCCGCACAGTGGTGCTCAACTCTCTTAGGTCAACCGTGGGCAGGGTAAGTTCAATCTTATTCTGTCCCACTTCACCTATCTGCCTTCGCTCCAGTGAGACCAGCTCTGATATTATAGGCGTGATTGTCATCGAAACTGTGCCATCTTCATGTATATAGGGGGCAATGCCTATAATTATGCCAGAGAGGAGGTTTTCCGTCTCAGTGGAAAAGGTGGTCTGGGAAGTTGCTGCTGTTGTGGCAGTTGTAGTAATCTCCACCCTTGAGATGATATTTACACTTCTGCCAACAGTCAACAGTGCGATCTGGCCATTCATAAGATTCACTCTCGGATTAGAGAGTACTCGCACCTCTCCCATCTCTTCAAGAGCCCTCATTAGTGCATTAAAGTTGAATCTGGTGATAGAGAGTTCAATATTGGGCTCTTCTGACTTTACGATCTCTGCAAAGTTATTAAACTTTGCTCTGAACCCGTAGGTAAGATTACCGAGACTATCCCAATTGATCCCATACCTTAGTCCTTCATTGAGTCTTACCTCTACAATTCTCGCTTCAATAATCACCTGTCTGTTAAGAACCTGTTTAAGTCTGTTCAGATACTTCTCCACTTTTTTAAGTTGAACCTTTGTTCCTGTGACTACAATAGTTCCTGTCATACGATTTATACTAAATGAGGCAGTAGTTGACTGTCCTGAGTCAGAGGAATCTAAAATCTGTTTCAATCCTTTCTCTACCGCCTTCCAAATATCCATATGCTCCTCTGCTGATGTCCCTCTTAGTGATACCTTTCCGGTGATCTGGGATGTCTCAGTACCTCCACCTCCTCCAAGTATATCCCCACCAACATCAATATCATACCTCTGGATAACAGAGGTATGCCCGAATTCGTATACCCGAGTATCTGTAGCTTTAACATATAGAATATTTCCTTCTATGTCGTAGAAATAGTCAGTCGAAGAGAGGATAATATCAATCGCCTCACGGGCAGTAACATCTCTTAATGAGAGGGTGATTGGGGTATTGGGATCTACCCCTTTCTGCATAACAAGATTCAGATCCACTGTATCTGCAATTGACCGAAGCACATCCTTCAAGGGTGCACTACTTACAGAAATTGATACAGTCTCATTCAGTGGAGATATCTCCTCCTCTGCTGGTATAAACTCACCTTCAGCAGGAAGGGACTCTGGGGCTTTCTGGACAGCAGTTGTCTGAGATGCCTGGATCTGCTTCTCGGGCTTCTGAAACTCCATAGTCGTCTCAGACAGAAGCCTCTCGCTCGTCCCTTCCTCTCTCACAGTGGTACAAGAAGGGTTAAATATACCAATCAAGAGTATAAATATTGCCTGAATTAACAATCCTTTCTTCATTGTTTTAACCTCCAGTCTTTATAAAAACCTTTTCAATCCTTTCTCCTTTCTTCAGAACTACATAGTTATAGCCTATCTCTTTAACAAGAAACTCGTCTATATAGTCTCCTTCTTTTACCAGTATATTGTTCAAGAGTGCAAATTTTTTTTTACGGCCCATTACAATAAGCTTCAAGTCCCAGGTATATCTTCTTTCTATTACTTTCCTCGGGGGCTTCTCTTTTTGAATCTTTCTAATCACTCTCTCTATTATGGAAAATGGGTCTTTAATAACTGTCGGAATATTTAAAGAAGGTATCTCTGGTATATCAGGGACTTCGCTCACCTCCGATAGATATCCATATATCCTTCTTTCTTCTTCAGCAATCGCCTTTTTTATGATTAAACCTCTACTGATAATAAAGATAACACTGATTAGCACAAAGGGTATAACTATTAATATCAGTATCTTCACCACCTCTGCCCTTCTCATCTCATTCTCCTTCCTGAACTCTTAACAAGGGAGTAAAGATATACCCTTTTATTTTACATTCCAACCTGTTTCTGCCTTTGTCAATCCCAATATATATATTCTTATAGTAGAAGAGTGGATAAGATCTGAATCTGAGACTGTGGAGTAATTTTACTACCTTAAGGAAATCATTACTACTGTATGTGATTGTTATAGGCAACATCAAGTTCTCTTTATCCCTCATAAAGGTCTCAAGATGAAGCTTTACTCCAGGTAATAACCTTATCAGATCTACCCTGCTTAAAATCATATCCTCGGGATTAGCATTAACAGGTACTATAGTAGCAGCCCTCTCTATATTTCTATTAATCCTCTGAATCTCCCGTAACATATGCTGTCTTTTACCTGCAATTACCTGTAAAACCTGTGTATACTCTTTTAAAACTTTTATCTCATAAACAATTATTGTATTAATACCCACTAAAACAGCAAGCATAATCCCAACAATAAGATATACTATCAGTCTCTTTTTTATGAGAATAAAGTACATACCCTCATATCCTTTTCATGCCTTTTAGGCTTCCTTTTACTGTAAAGAGGCCCTCCTCAAGCCTGAGACTTTCATTGACAATGAGGATGCCATTAACCCCTTTAAGAGACTCTATAAATCTTCTATAATTTCTCTGTCTCTGCAGGAGGTCCGCTCCTGCTACTCTGCCTTTTATATTGAACTCTATACTCTCTTTAGATCTATTTATCCTCACAGAATCAATAACTGTGTCTTTACTAACAGCCTTGGATAATTGAATGAGAAACTCTTCTGGAGACAACTCTCTATTAAGTAGCTGAAGCATCTGAATCTTATTTTCATATATCTTCCATCTTTGGAACTCTGCTGTATATCTTCTGTCTATTGTTTTGATATCAGATACTTCTGATCTCAAAGTATTTACGGACTTTTTAATATTATTGAGTTCATTATACTGAAATGGTAATATACCTATAAGAAATATGCCGATTATACTCATAGCAAATATGGCTCCTGATAAATAATTCTTTGCACCTCTGTAGAATCTATAGTCTGGAGGTATGAATCTCTTTTGCCAATTTTCTGTCTTACCCTGAGTTCCTTTTGAGAGGAAGGAACCTCTATTTCTAAGAGTCATGGCTATAGGGAGTATGTATTCATTAAACTCTGCAGCCTGTACAGAAGGAGACAACTTTATTGCTGGATTTACAAGAGTCGACAGTGGTACAACAGGCATTATAGTAAGTTCTTGAGAAACATCCTGTTGTCCTATGAGGTAGATGGTCTCAGGAACCATACCCAGCCTCTGTCTTGCATAATTCACCGTCATATTGAGGTTCTGAATATCAGTATTATCAATACAACAAGGATCACCAGTAAGCCTTCTCAGTAAATAAATCTCTCCCTTACAACAGAGAAGGATTGCCCTTTCAGAGGCCTTTCTATACATATAAAGAGCAGGTGTCTGCATCCATGGTATTAAGTTCAACAGAGGTAGATAATTTGGCACTAAGGAATCCACCATCTTTCCATAACTCAAAAAGAGCTGTATATATCTGTCTATAGAGTTCTTCGGAATAGCAAAGACCAAGGTTTCAAGGAGTCTTTTGTTATCCTCTATTTTTTCACCAATTATGAAGTAACAGAACAGCCAGTCATCCACATCAGAATACTGGGCTTTCAGTTCCCTCTGTATAAGAGTCTTTAAATGTCTGTCACTTGAAAGAGGCAACAGGAAAGTCTCCTGCAGCAGTTCTGGGAAATGGATATTAATATAAAAACTCTTTGTCCTTTCTGTTCTGAGAAACTCCTCTATCTCTTCAGATGAAATGGTGAACATCTCTTCTACCCAGGTAGTCCCCCTTTTCTGGGTAGCATAAACCACCTTTGTTGAACCCTCTTCAATACTTATTGCCACCTTACGGTTGATATTTAACATTGGCATCTTTCTTTATAATTTCTCAACTGAATATTTATATTAGCTAAAAAACTTTGATTGGAGAAAAGTCTATCCTTAAATCTTTCTGCAAACCTGAAAGACATCGGCATGAGCAGACCCCTCAACGGTCCTGAAACTGGCACACATTCGGACGCATTCTGGTCTGACAGTCTCCATCAGTATCATAACCCTTCTGTGCACAATAATTGGTAGTACATTGTTGTACACAACTGGATCCGACAATATTACCTATATAATAAGTGGTGATGGTAGGACTTATAGTGATAGTCCTATTTCTCCTCCATATAAATGCAAAAGTATCACCTTCTCTCCAGTAACATCTATCCACACCTGTTTCGTTTCTGACAGAAATACCTGAGGTATAACAGGCATCCACAACATTTATAGAAAAACTCTGGGAAGTGCTTTGAGGACCAGGTGTGGTACAACTGTCCTGAACCTCAACTGTAAAGCTATAAGTTCCTGGGGCGTCAAGAACCTGAGTACCTGTGAGATCACATGTGGCTGAGGTATTGCCAGTACAGAAGTTTATTCCATTAGGCAGAGAGCCTGAAATCAGGGACCAGGAATAAGGAGACACCCCCCCGATAACTGTTATAGAGCCAGAGTATGCTTCACAGTTATTTGCGTCAGGCAGGTTTGATGACCAGCCAGTAAAGGGTGTACAGGCAGGGGCAATATTGACTGTATAAGTGCCTGTTACAGTGTTTGGTGGTGAACAGGAGTCCTGCCAACCTACAGTAAATGTACATGTGCCTGAAGTGGTAGGAGTACCCGATATAGTTGCATCTGTAGAGGTACAATTAAGGGCAAGCCCATAGGCACCGCAGTTATTGGTACAGTCTGTATTTGTGTAGGGAGACAAACCTCCTGATACTGTAATTGTCTGGCTAAAGGCAGAGCCAACCGTAGCATTGAACACAGTCCCATCAGGTGGACTTAAACTTAAAGGAGTTGAACATGCTGCACCACCCCCGGAAGTACTTACCATGGCTGTATATTCGCATTTTGCAGAATCTCCACAGGTGTCATTTACTCGGAGTACAAAGGTGGTATCATTACTTAGAGGGTCTGTAGTACAGGAGCCACTTGTAGTGTTTGTAGTGCTTGAAGTATTTATAGTGGTACAGGTACCACTCTGGGGAGAAAATAGACCATTTATTTGTCCCAAGACATCCTCTCCTGTTACTGTCCAATTAAGTGTATAAGTCCAAGTGCCATCACCATTGTCCGTACCAGTACCAGTAAGGGTACAAGACAGTGGATTATAAAGATGCAATGTAAGCGACTTAGAGCTGGAAGTACATCCATCATTCAGTTGGACACTGACAGAGTAATCTCCACAGGCACCAGAAGGGGTACCAGTAATCTGGGAACATTCATTGTATCCATCTGTATTACAATCAGAAGACGTGGTAGAGGTAAGACCAGTAGGTAGTCCATTTATTGTAAAACTGTAAGAAGATATGTTTCCACCAGCACCTATCACATTAGCAGCATAGGGAATATTAATAGTAGCATCTGCAAGGGTGGATGTAAGGATTTTTAATAATTGAGGATTGATATTAATGGTATATGCCTGTGTCAGAGATGCCCCTATGGCATCTGTCACTTGGACAGTGAAATTTGACTGCTCTGTACATGCCTCCAGTGTCCCTGAAGGACAGACTGAGCATACATTCACTGTACCTGATACAGTCCCATCTGTGGAAAGACTAAGTCCTGAGGGAAGAGCACCTCCAGAGAGTGTAAAATTATAACCAGGACATCCTCCAGTAGCTAATATCTTTGCATTGTAAGAACTATCCTCAGTCCCATCAGGCAGAGAGGTGGTCACTATCTGCAGGGGTTCACAATTTATGGCATCCCTGAGTTCATATACTGTGGCATATTCAATTATATCATCATAGGCGTCTGTATACTCTTCTATGGTGTAAAGGGCATATATGACTCCATTCACATCCTGGCCTGTAACAAGAGAGCCATCCTGACTCCGGTTTTCACCCTCGCTCAGAACAATAAAGGCTACATCTTCTTTATAATTATCCGTACCACCTGTAAATGCCCTGTCATTTACTGCCATATCAGAAGGTAGAGAAGAACAACACGTATTCTGACTGGTAAGGTCTGCCCTGTCATTGTTACCATCATAGTTTACTGTGGAATCGTCTGGTATATATATGAGAGAGCGTCCCCAAGCATCTTTCTCATTACAGATACCCTGAAATTCCTGTTGAGTGGGAAGCCTCCTGCTTGTGACTACAAATCCGGTTATCGCCTCTTTACATGCTCTTACCCTCTCGCGGGATCGTTTAAAAATTGCCTGTTTAGTGAGAGGTCCCAAAAGGGCTATACCGAGTCCAAGGAGTATACCTATAACAATAAGGACTATTGCAAGCTCTACCAGTGTAAAGCCCCTTTTATCTTTTTCAACTAAAGACATTCTTTATAATAATTTATGAAAAAGGGTAAAGGGTATTAACCCCCTCCCCTTTTCATAAATTTCTGAACTCTCACTTTTTGTCTTTTTCACCCCTTATCGCTTTGCATCAAAATAGTAAACCACTGCCTGAGTTGTACCAGCAGAATAAGCTGCTGCAGTTGGTGCTGCTGTCCAGATAGCCTCCCATTCCGCTGCTGTAATAGCATCTGGTGCAGCACTGACTCCTATAACCTGTCCACTGCTACCATCAGCAGTACCATCAAGGGCAGCATCAAGGGCCTCTATGTACATCAATTCATCCTGGGTAAAGGCTGAACAGGTAGCATCTTTACAAATTGTGATCACATTTTTGCCTGCATTAGCACCGCCGTCTGTGCCATGGAACACATAAAATGTGTAAGAACCGATGGTAATGGTATTTGCCTCGGACCCTCCAGACCCTTCATATGGTGGATTTATAAAATTGGCATTGACAACATCAGTCTTATAATCACCATCCCCAATCTTTCCATTACTGTCAGCATCTCCAGGGAACCTGCCTTTTCTGTCAAGGAATGTCCAGTCCGCTACTTCCCAGGCCCTTACCTTATTAACAAACTTCTTTGCCCTTGCATTCTGGATCAGATCCTGTCCCTTAAGCACCGCACCAATAAGAATTCCGATTATGACCATCACTATGGCCAGCTCAATCAAAGTAAAACCCTTTTCATTCCTTCTCATTTCAACCTCCTCCTCAAAAATTATTTATCTCCTGAGAATCAGGAGTTTCTCCTTTTAGAGTTTTGCAATTTTCTTGCCAGCTATCTGATTTTAGTTATTTCCTTAAAAAATAATGTTATTAAATCTTAATGTCTATCAAAAAATTGTCACCCAATGTAAAAAAGATGCTCATGAACTCAGTACCTCTATGGAGTATTATCAAAATAATAAGCCAAGGATACAAGGGTATCATTCTGTGTATCAGGGGGCCAAAGGTCACCCCCATCCATGATATCATGTCTCCTAATCCTTCCAGATGTTCCATCCTCAATTCCATCTATTGAGATATCTATCATCTTTGCCATCCAGGCAGGAATGTTATATACAAATATGGCATTGTAGTCCACTCCTGCCACTGTGTCGTATCCTATATTGAAGAAGCCATTAGCAGCATGTCTGGCAAGTACCACATTGGGTTGCTGATAAGGGGCTACCCTGGCTGTCCTCATGTCAGAAAAGGCTCTATTTACATCATCATCTCCACCAGCACTGCAATTGTCCACTGTAGGGTCAGTATTATTACTGGGTATTGTACCTGTTACATTATTTAATGCATTAAATCCTATAATCCCATCCTTGTTGCAATCTCCTGGAAAGAAGTTCTTTCTGTCATAATATGTCCAGAGCATCGCCTCCAGACCCTTTAGGTCTCTCTGAATCCTTTTCACCTTTGCATTATTTATTAACTCTTGTCCTTTCAGTACTGCACCGAGAATAATCCCAATAATAACCAATACAATCGCTAATTCAACAAGTGTAAAGCCTTTCTCTATAGATATAATCCTCATTTTAACTCCATTAAATATAAAACACCTAATGAAATTATTATAATACATTTCGTTCTAAAATTAAACTTTATTCTTACTATAGATTAGTTAATTCCTTGTTTTAGTTAAATTAAAACACTTCCACAGGCGGTAATGTAAAATCTTCTGTGTAAAATTGAAATTCAAAGAAAAGAGGGTGTATCCTCCATATAATTTATAGGTTTTAAAACTTTAAGGAAGGAGGAATAC